>DAIUFE010000008.1:0-61018 GCA_036844765.1 Caproicibacter sp.
CAGACTATACCCGGAGCTGTCACTTTCAATTTCAACGGACTTTGGGACAAGGTCGGGACAGCACCGGTTCCACCGACTTTGCTTTTATTGATTGCGAGCGTGCCATCTGCATTTAGCACGAGATCTTGGGACAACTTAATCACCCCCGCCGTACCAGTACTTGCTTTTGGAAGTTCTGATTCCGGTACCAAACCATTCTCAAGATCAGCTTTTTTAACCAAATCATCCTTGGTAGCATATACAAGGCTTCCGTTAATCACAGTTGAAATATTTGCCGATCTCTCAATCACGAGATTGATGGAAAAGACGAACTCTGTAGGAGCAACGCTATATAATGGGATATAATCGGGTGTTGTTCCAGCGTTGCTGTAAGCATACAATATTTCCTTTCCATCATCGCCCTTCGCGTAGAGTGCCATTTCTCTCAAATAAAACGGAGCCTGCATATTCGCATTTGAGAATAAAACTTTAACCGTGGCAATATTCTGATCTCTGCTTAATGAAGAAATACTAAGGTCCAGAACTTTATGAACAATATCGGTAAGCTGTTCCGGGTCCTGGCCATCAAGTTCCCCATCTCCCACCGCTGCCCTGGTAAAAGTGATTTTCTCCCCGGTCTGCGATTCCGCCAACAAGGCTTTTCCGGAATCCGTGACGACAAAATTTTCGAGAGCCATTTTAATTCACCTGGTTCAAAGTTATTTTTTTGCAGACCTGCGCTAACCATCCCACATAAAGGCTGACGTGATCGCTCTGCTCAAAATTGACCTGGTAATTGAGATGCGCCGGCTTCATGGATCCAACTGTCGCATATACCATACCGACGTTTGCCGGGGCACGGTTCGAATCGATGCAGATAGTGAACTTATTCTTGCCTGTACGCTCTTTGATCGTGCAGGGGCGGCCTGTAATAGACGACAGGATATGTTCAAGCCTATAAGGATTAAGCGGCCCTCTGGTCCTCAGGACGTTCAGGACGGGCTGGCGGCGCTCTTCGATTGAAAGGTTCGCGTTACGTCCGACGCCATAGGTATCTTCCCAATATGGAATCAGCCAGGTGGCCGTCTGCGGCACGACCTGAAGGAGCATTTCGTCCGAATATTTCCCAAGGTCGTCCCATTCTCTGCCCAGGATCTCAAAAATCCAGAGGGCTGTATAAGCTTCTCCATACACCGGAGATAATCGCTGCACAATAGCCTTTGCTTCCGGGCTTTTCAGAATTTTCAGCATCAGGTCTGTTGTCATTATGCTATACCTCCCCGGCCGTCAAAGAAACGGAGTCCAGAACCGGAAACTGAGATTTTGACAACGATATATTTGCCGTGGCACCGTTCACCTTTAGATCTCGGAAATCGTCGCAACCGGCCACCGACGAAAGTAGAGCGGAAACCTGGGTGTATTTAACCTCGGCAGTTTCTTGAGCATCGTCAGAACGGATGGAAGTAAAGTAATTTTTCAAACTGTCCTGAAACCCTAAACTAACCGTTTCTATCGTCGCGGCATCCGTCAGCTTGATGATGGCTGACACCGTTATATGCACCATTTCAGGTGGAGAAACGACGAGATAAGCATTGATTGGAGCCAGCCGGAGATCGGGGTTGTCCGGCTGCATGATGTAGTTATAGACCGCATTGCATAGATCAGTAGTAGCAGGAGCCCCGTTGGAATCCGTGAGGATGATCGTCACGAGCCCGGAATCGTCCTGCGAGGAGATGATCGTCGCGGTCCCCGTCCCCGCGACGGACAGAGCCCATCGTTTATAGTCGGATGGGCTGCCGACAAAAGATCGAATCTGATTTTTGTTGTAATAGGCGATTCTGGCGCGCAGGCTTTCGTCATTTTCTTCATCCGTCCCACCCACGCATGCGGCCTGATTGGTAACAGCGATTATGCCAGATGCAGTATTGCTGCCTTTTAAGATGATCGTGCCGGCCTGAACATTACCGTCTGCGCCGGCCGAGGCGCATATTACCTCAATGTCTACCGTCCCGGCTTCCGGAATTGTCGCATCAAAAGTAGTTGCGAAATCTAAAGACTGCGTATCGTTCGCACTGGTTGTCGAAAATATCGTCCCTGCGGGGATAAAAGTCCCCGCCGCCCCCGTTACTGTTACGCTGCCAGTGGCCGGGACTGCGGCTTTCCGCACAAGCCCAACATTTTCTGCGTGATAATCAAGCCATTCTCCCTCTGAAAACTGAGGCAGAATCTGCCGCATAGCCTGAACAAGGATAAATTGCTTAAATCTGGATTCCTCGGACGCAAAGGGCCGTATGCTGTCCCCGACATAGCTTCCGTCCGACGCATCAATATCCGATGGGAACGACTCCTGCATCCGCTTTGAAATTGTATCTTGGTCCTCGGTTAAGAAATCAGGGGCCACAAAGTCATCCATTTACGTCACCCCCTGTGAAACGGTTATTATTTCGGTGCTGCCGTCTATTCCAACGGCCGCCACTACAATGTCAAGCGATGTGTCGCCCCATGAACAATCGATGCTCTCAATATGGTCCAGCCGGCCGTATGTATCCAATTTCAGCGTATCCGTGATCTCGCGGGAAAGGATATTCTCCGCGAGATCACGGTCGCCGCATGAAAGCACGCGCCGCCAATCGACCCCATACCAATCAGGATAATAGGGACTCGCGCCCTTTTGAGTTTTCAAGCACTTTTCGCACCACTGTCCCCAGGCGGTGGCCCCGCTGGCCATAACGACCCGATGGGCACCGTCCCGGCTAAAATCTTTCCCGTCAAAATAGGGCGCCGATTTATATCCGGTAAACTCTTCTGCCGTCGATTCATCCTCGGAATCTTCGACAACCGCATCTGGAAATAGGTCCGGCATGCTATCCCTCCTCCACAATGTCCACCACGACGACCTCCGGACTCTCCTTACTTCCAGTCATGACGACCAAAACGCGGTCGCCGATCTGCAGCGGCCGCAGCGTTTCCGGCAGCTTAACGGGCTCGGAATTGCTTGCAACCACTGTCCATTTGTCTGTCGGCTGGCACAGCGAGCGGCAAACCAGATAGGACCCGTGAGGAATAACGGCCGGGTATACGTCCAGCTTCAGGCCGTCCGAAACGATTGTCCCTAAAAAATCGTGATTCTGGCTGTGGAACGCGGCCACCTTATGTGACCTCGACTCCAGCACTCTGCCCAATCTGGTGATTCCGTTTTTCTCGTCGTTCATGTCTCAAGCTCCAAAGACATCGTATCTTTGACCAGGTCGTGTGCCACGGAAGCGACCACGACCTTGACCTGTCCCCCATTCGCGCCGGTGTAGTTGTAAATCAGGTCCCCCTTACGCAAGAACGGGCAATCGACAGCATCCACCATATACGTCTGCTTGGGAAGACGGTTATCCCACAGCAGCTGTGTCGCCGTGGCTTTGGCTGCCGCCAAGGTGGTGTTCGAGTCCCGCGACTGGACTTTCTGGAGCGTCCCGTATCGATATCCGTATTGGCCGTCCAGCGTGGCTTCCACCGGAGCATTACCGTTTTTATCTTCTTTCCCGGTAATCAACACCCGGGTGACGACGTTCTCCATCGACCGGCCGAAAGAGGCGGCGGTGGCATTTTCGCCTGAACACAGTTTGTAGATTATGGAATTATTGCCGCGATAGGCAACATCGAACGCATTGTTCTCATACCTCATGCGATATGCCGCGCCGCTTTTCGCCCTGACTTCCTTGAGCAGTTCGAGAAACATATCCGATATTTGATTTCCCATCCACGCTTTTTTCCCGTGCGAGATGCTGGTATAGGTGTAATGCAGAGGGACTTTCCACCTGGAACAAATCGTCTGAAAAATGCTTTGTGTGGTTTTGCCGGCCGGAAAGAAGAGAGCGTCTTGGCTGTTCTGCATGTAGATCAGCGGATCATAGCAGGTAATTGCCAGAGATTGTGAATCGTGCCGGTATTCCTGCGTCCATATCGGGCCGTGGAACAATTCGCCTTTCCGATCACCGTCGTCACAGGATAGGTGGAGGATGTCGCCGGGGTCGATGGCGGAGCCGATATATGTGCCAGCCGCCCGCATATTCGCGAGCTCTATGGAAAGAGATTCCGCCAGTTGCCCATCCTGTTCTTCCAGGATGCACTTTGAGCAGGCACCCCGCATCTGATACCGTTTTCCTCCCTTATCGCACCACAGGGTGAATGAAGCGGGTAACATGGCCATGCGTCGCCTCCCTTCTCATGGGACTATCAGCTTCTCTCCCGGATAGACATATTTGCCGTTCTGAGAGCTGCTTTGGCCGTGTTTCTTCGCCGCTGCCTCGATTGTCGATTTATTTGCGCTATATAACGACGTCCATTTGCTTCCGTCGCGGTACATTTTTACGGCGATGCTCCACAGGGTATCGGATGCCGTAATGGTATACGTTTTTTTCGCTGACACCGCGGTCGCCTGGCTTTTTGCTCCGAAGCCGTGAATATCAATCAGGCACAGGAAAACCGGCTTTGCGCTGCCGTTGATATACACACCCGTGCATGTCCCTAATCCGCCTTTCGCGTTGCAGCTATAATACCAGTTGCTCCCGTTCCGCTTTGTGAGGGAGATATCCACCACGCCGCCCGTACCGGCGACGACGTTCGGCCGTCCGGCCGAGCAGTAGACAAGAGCCGTATATTTTCCACCCGGAGCGATTTTCACCGTTGTATGAGTGTCACAGGTAAAGCTTGAGCCGTTTGGAGCCAGTGTTTTGGGAATCGTCCCGGAAGCAAGAAGCTGTACGACGCTGATTGTCGGGTTAAGCGCTTCCTTGAACTCAATGCTGTAGCTGATATCCCCGAATGCGCCGGAATTGACCGGAAGAAACGAAGAAATATAGACATCATAATTAATGGCGGTATCCGTGACATTGATCTGAAGCCGCTGGTGGTTTGCTCTCCATTTGATAAACAGGGCGCGGAGGGTTTCGGGATCCTGCCACTCCCGCATGAGTGCAGACGGATAATTTTTCCTGGCGGCTCCGTAAAACACCGAATCCCATGATATGGAGATTAGGTCGGTTCCACCCGGCAAAATCATTTCGCCTTGTCCCATGACATCGAAGGACAGGAATCCCGCGCTCGTGTCCATTGAGATTTTCGCGGGAAGTGTCGGCAGGCGGATCCGGCGACCGTTTGCGGTCGCCGGATCCCCGGTCATTTCAGTCAAGTAAATGTCCATTATGCGCTTTCCTCCAGCGGCGTGTTGTCGTGATCCTTTTCAATTCCTTCGGCAATCGCATCGCTGACAACGTTCGCTATTTCTTCTTTGTGGTCTTTAATCTGCTGTACCACATCTCCATTTCCGCCTTCTACAACAATTTTGATGGACTGAATAACAACCTGGGGTTTGCCGCCGCCAGCGCCCCCGGCCGCAGCGGGCGCCGGACGCGGATGCGGAGTATCAGCTTCCGAAGGACTCGACGGGAACTGAATGACATTCCCACCGAAGCCGCCGTTGGCTTTGGCGTCGATGCTCTGGCCGAGCGCGCTCCCGGTCTGCCGCCAGAGCTGCACACCACGATCATGCCTCCGGCTGCTCAGGGGGATCACCATTTCGGGCGTTCCCTCTTCACCGAGAAGCGTCACTGTCGGACGGGATATGAGGCCGCCGGCCGCCTTGTGCGCGCTCTGAGTGGATCCGCTTGTCGCAGCGCTGTAGCCTGCGCTGAAGTTATGAGTAATCGTTCCCCATATGTCTTTGAAGAAGTTCGGCAGGGTATTAGTGAAGAATCCTTTGATGCTATTCCAGATGGTGGTTCCGAGCTCCGGGAGGGTATTTGTAAAAAACGTATTTACCGAACCCCATAGGCTGGAGAAAAATCCGGGGATCGTCTTCGTAAAGAACGGGGTAATATTGTTGTTCCAGACATTCGACGCCCACGTTGGAAGCGTGGAGGTAAAGAACGTCGAGAGCCCGTTCCACAGGGTTCCGAAGAAATTCGGGATGCTCTGCGTAAAGAACGGGACGATGCGGCCGTTCCAAACATTCGACGCCCACGTTGGAAGCGTGGAGGTGAAGAACGTCGAAATCCCATTCCACAGGTTCCCGAAAAACGTCGGGATGCTTTGTGTAAAAAACGGGGAAATGTTGTTATTCCAGACGTTTGACACCCACGTCGGAAGTGTGGAGGTAAAGAACGTCGAGATCCCGTTCCAGAGGGTTCCGAAGAAATTCGGGATGCTCTGTGTAAAGAACGGGGTAATATTGTTGTTCCAGACATTCGACGCCCACGTTGGAAGCGTGGAGGTAAAGAATGTCGAGATCCCGTTCCACAGGTTTCCAAAAAAGTTTGGTATGTCTTGGGTGAAGAATATTTGCGCTTTTCCGGTTGCATAACCTATGGCAAAGGGTAACTGCTGCGTAAAGAAGTTTGGAAGAGTGCTGTTGAAAAACGTGCCGAGGCCACTCCCCACCGTTTGCACGGCCTGCGGAACCATCTGCGTGAAGAACGTGCCGAGGCCCGCGCCCACCGTCTGGAAGGCGCTGGGGATCTTATTTGTGAAGACATCCCCGATGGCCTTCCCCGCGCTGGAAACCGTTGGAGCGACTTTTGTGCTTACAAAAGTCCCGATACCGGTGCCAATCTTGCCTGCGGTGTCCGGAACCGTCTTTGTGAAAAAGCCTCCGACCGCTTTACCGGCGTTGTTCAGGGTGCCGCCCTTATTCGTGGATTTTGCGAGTGCCGAGCCGGCTTTGTTTCCACCGATCAAGGCACTTGCACCGCCTACGCCGGCGCCGACCAGCGCGCCGACAGCAGGGCCGACACCTGGTATTGGAATAGCCGCGCCAATTAAGGCCCCGGTCCCTGCTCCAGCGCCGATCATCCCAAGCTTTGTCCCACCCTGGAACTGCTTTTCTCGTTTGGCTTGTCCGGCCGGCATTTTACTCGCATTATAGAGATCCTTGCCGGCGTTGGCCACGCCGACCCCGGCCGTAATCGCGCCGGCAGTCGCAGCAGAACCGGCCAACGCCGCACCGCCAGCAGTTGCGGCGCCGGAACCGAGCTTTGTTCCAATTTTTCCAAATAGGCTTCCTGCCTTAGACGCGCCGAATTTCTGCAGCAGGCTGCCGCCTGCAACGGCCTCGCCGGATTCGAGCAGCGGTTTTTCGCCAGAAGGAAGCGCCGGCGCCCCGCTGGCGCGTGAACCGGTTACCGGGATGCCGGGTGCCCCGGCGAAAGATTTCCCGACCAGATTCACCACGTCCGCCAGCACGTTCATGGAGCTGACGGTAGAAGCGCTCGGCATATTCATCCCGGAACCGCCGCTTCCGCTGCTGCTTTTACCTTTTCCGAAAATGCCGCTCAGGGCTCCCGTGATTGTTTTGCCCGTGGTGATTGCGTTGGAAAGGCCCTTTACAAAACTTGCACCGAGTTTAAGCCCAAGCGCGACCATGAGCACTTTGTGTGTTTCAGCGAAATTCTGGAATGCACTCACGATCTTTTTGCCGTCGAAGCCTTTCACAAACCCGGAAAAGAAGCTTGATCCAAGATTTATTCCCTGCTGTCGTGCATCTCCGCTTCCGAATCCGAGGATCGCCGTTATTCCGCCTGTTATCCCGGCACCGAGGCTTTCCCCCATCCCGGATAACTTCTTTGCGATTTTCTTCTTTCCTGTGCTGTCCCACCAATCGGAAAACGGTTTTGCAATAACCTCGTCCCACGCGATTTTGATTTTTCCGCCGATGGATGCGTTTTTGAAGCGATCCGAGTTGAAGACCTTGGTCATGCGGTCTTCTATATTGCCAAGTACATTGAATACTTTCGTGCTGAGCGCGGCGCCGAAATCCTCAAGACTTGTGCCGGCCTTACTAAGAGTCGGACCAATATCCGATAGAAATTTATTGAACTTCGTAAGGCCTTTGATCGCGCCAGTTTGGAGTCCGTGCCCCCACTTTGAGATAATTCCGACATCGAATGTATCTTTGATCTGTGATAGAAGCCCTGATGCAGTCCGATTAGCCGTCTTGTCCATCATGCCGTTGAATTCGCCCATGCCTTCGACAATAGAATCAATGGCCTTATCCACAGGTATTAACCCTTTGGACACCATTGCTTGTGTCTGCGGTACCGTTTTCCCAATGCTTTTTGAAAGGTATTTCCAGCCATTTATTCCGTTTTCCGTCAGCTGCAGCATTTCTTCCGCGCTGACTTTTCCTTTCATCCTCATCTGTCCGAGAGCAGTAATAGTGCGTTGGATTCCCTCTGCACCTCCACCGAGGGCCGCCTCCGCATTTCCGATTGAGTTCAGTGTTGGGATAACCTGCTTGGCATTGAAGCCGTAAGCGAGCATTTGCTGGCTGTCTTTTACCAAGTCCTGTGTATTGAAAGGTGTTTTGATAGCAAATTTTTGGATATCCGACATCAGTTGCTGCGCTTTCGAGGCCGAATGGAGCATGGTTTCAAATCCGACTGAAGCAGTTGACAAATTGTCCGCCAGTTGTATAGGAACGCCGATGAACGCTTTTGCCGCTGCACCGGTTGCTAATCCGGCGATCAATGTTTTCACAGAAAGCAAATTGTTCACGACGGACCGCAGCGGGGCGGTGACCTTGTCGGCGACCTTCAGCGTAGCAGTGAAAATAGAGCTGGCAAACGATTTGCAGCTCCCGCGAATCAGGTCAACCGTTTTAGTTGCCTTGTCCGTTGCGCTCAATGTCGCGGTGAATGCACGCCGGGCAAAAGATTGGCCGCTGCTGGTCGCCTCACGAATCTTTGAGGTAGCCTTATCGTTAACATCAATCAGCGGCCGGGCGCGGGTAGAGCCAAATTTGGCGGTGTCTTTCTGTGCCCGCGCAACCGTCGCATCAAATTTAGAAACGGTCTGCTCTCCCTGCTTGACGTCTTTCGACATCATGTCGCGGAATTTTGCCACAACGTCGATTACGACTTCGCTATTCCCACCATCCACCCACCATCGCCTCCAAATCTTGTTATGGCTTTTCTTTATGTGGTAAATCCTGAATTGTCAGCGGTGTTTCCCCTTCTTCAAGGGCAACGTCCATCGAGGCCAGCGCGAAAGCCCGCTGATTTTCGCTCCACGACATTACCTCCTGCGCCGGATGGCCGGTGTAAAGGAATATGTAATGGAGCTTTTTCGCGAGCGGGCTGGCGTGTATCAGTTTTTTGCGTATTCCTCCGGCGTCACCTTGGCGGTGTCGTCAGGATAGCTGAGGGCCTGAATCTGCTCGACAATGGCCTCTTTTTCTCCGATGGTGAGGACCGCGTCGATCACCTGCACCCCTGTGGCGATTTCCGGGTATTTCGCCTGAAGGGCACTGATGACTTTCGGGTTGTCCCACGTTTTCGGGCGGTCCTCCGCCACCGTGGCGGTATAGATGATATAGCTGTCGTTCAGTGACCCGTCTGTGGCTTTTTCGATCTTGGGCAGGCGGGGATTCGTGGGATTGGCCATGTACGTCGTGGCCGATTTATGCGCCTGGAACGCCTCTTTCTCGGAGATCGGGCGCACGCGGAACGTCGGAAGGACCTGCTTGCCGGCGCGCTTCAGCGTGATGGGGCGAAACAGCGATTCGTCGGTCCTGTACCCCGCCGCAGAAAGGAACATCGAAACGACATCGGTTTCGGCTTCCGGAGAGGCAACCGCAGCGGCGTCAACGCCGGTTTCCTCAACCGGCTTGTCCTGAATTGTTTTATCCATTTGCTTTTTTCCTCCTTACGAAAACAAGGACTGGTATTTCGGGATCGAATTGCAGCGGAATTTCCATTCGCGTGTTACAATATCGCCGGGGCTCAGCGACATCAGGTCGATGTCTCCGTCCGGGATACAGTAGTTGGCGATAACCCGCTCTTCCTGCCCGTCATACGACCGGGTGTACTTGCCCTGAAAGTCGTACCACGGGATCTGCCCCGCGAGAAGCGCGTCCAAAAGCGGTTGGATCATCAGATCATCCCTGATGACGATTTCCGTCATGGAAAGCGCCACCGTCACTCCGGTGGGAATGCCGAAAGAAAGGATGCTGCCCACCGGCTGAAGATCCGTATTGTTGAAGCTCGGAGTGATCTTGAACGTGTTGCAGTTGGCCAGCGGGATGGGCGTGTTGTCGCCGACCCCGACGAGAAGCAGCCCGTCCTTGCCGGTAATGACCTTACGGGGATCGAGGCCTTCCGGAACGATAGTCTGACTCATGTTCTATTCCTCCTTTTATGCCGCAGCACTGAAGCGGAAACGATAATGCAGGTAAACCTTCTCCAAGCTGTCGATATCGTCTTCGTCGACAATAAACCACGCGCTGTCCACCTTAGCCGGCTTGTCCGGATCAACGTAGAAGCTGGCGCCGGCTGCGATCTTTTTCTCCCCGACCATCGTATCGAGGACCTTTTGAGCGGCCTGAATGACAGAGGCGATTCCGTCCGTGTCGCAGTTCACCTTTAATGAAGCAAGAGCGCGGTCGACGCGATCCATGCTTTCATTGCGGGTTACAAGGCGGCGGATATGCTTCCACCCGTCATCGTCGTCTTCTCCGGGATTGACAAGCGTTGTAACCTGGGAATCCAGCTGCACCGTGTCCGACGCATCCATAGAAACCGCCAGCATGCCGTGCTTTATGGCGTCCTCGTAGTCGGTATTGCTCAGGTTTTCAATCAGCGATACCGCACCGGGGATTGCCGAGTGTACGACGCTCTGATTGGCCGGCG
Organism: Caproicibacter sp.; assembly: GCA_036844765.1. Taxonomy (GTDB): domain Bacteria; phylum Bacillota; class Clostridia; order Oscillospirales; family Acutalibacteraceae; genus Thermocaproicibacter. The sequence goes on from DAIUFE010000008.1 coordinate 10,653, forward strand.
TAGACGAGATCAGGCCGCAGACGCGGCATACCGCCCGGTATCCGTCCACCGGCCCGTCGCTGTCGTTCCAGCCGCTGCCGACGTAGATGACCAGCCTGTCCAACTCTTCCAGATGCACCGGAGGCACGTCGGTGCGCCCAATCGGACAATCATGCGTACAGTAATAATTTCTCAGCTCCGGAGCGTTATACAAGTCTGCCATCCGCACCACCGCTTCGACCGGCACAGACTTTGTGATCCCCAGTTCATAGTCGGAAAGCGTTGAAACCGAGACGTTCAGCTGTTCCGCAGCCCCTTCCCTACTATTGAGGCTGTCATTGAATTTTGCGGCTTCCTTTCTGCACTGGCAATAAATGTTGTCGGCCGCCTTCGTCGGGTAATATCCCATTTCGCGTTCCCCCCTTCGGCGGTAGAATAGTAAAGTTGATTATGATACCTTTCTATTCTTTTGTTCTATGAACGAAATAATGTCTCTTTTTAAAGTATCATTCATCAACGCGCCATTGAGCACACGGGAAACATTTGTCCGGTCCCGGCCGACTCCCTCCGCAAGCTCCTTGACACTCATGTCGAGGTCAATCATCGTTTTGCGCACATCTTTCGCCCAAGCCGGAACTTCATATTTTGTCATTCTCTCACCTCCCCTTTTTTAACATTTGTAGTTCACTTATGTGTTTTGATGTGATAGAATAAAGATAAGTTTGGAAAATTCAAAGGCAGCGATCTTATTCGCCTTTCAGGTAGTAAGCCAATGTGCTCTGCTTCTCCTGCGCCTCATGGAGCCATTGGAGCCGAACCTCTAAATCTTTGAGCTTGTCCGGCAGCAACCGAATCAGTTCTGCTGCAGCGGCTTTCGCAGCAATTTGGCGGATATCATTCTCCTGATTTGCGATTTCGCTTTTCAGCATAGCGATCTGATGATCGTTGGACCACTTGTCCTCTCGAATTTTCTCAATGAGTGTAGCCATGTATATTGCTCCTTTCTCATGTCTACAAAAATGGTACACTCATATAGTAATACGTAAATTCACGTAATTCAATACATTTTACGTAATTTTACGTAATTTGTACGATTACATAATTTCTTGGAGTGGTTTTTATGGATAATCAACAAACGGCACAAATCATTAAGACGACTTGTAAGGAAAAAGGAATAACTATCGCAAAATTACTTTCTGATTGCAAAATTCGGAAAAGTCTAATTTATGATATGGAAAAAAGGGATTTCACTCCATCAGGAAGTATTTTAGAGACTATTGCCGACTACCTCGAATGCTCTGTTGATTACCTGCTGGGCCGGACGGACAAGCCGGAAGTAAACAAATGAATGACTTCGAAAATATACTTCTCACCATGGGGGAACGATGGGCGTTATCCCGTATTCATTCAAATAGCGAAGTACCACGAGAACACATTAAGAAAAGCGTAGGCAGTCTTGCACAATACGGTTTGATCGCGCCCAATTCAATCGGTGTAAACAGTCTGGGAAGGCCTCAGTATGGAAATACTTACTATCTGACCGAGACTGGCCTTAGGTACAAGATTTATCTCAGGCGTCGACGGATAGATAAGTATTTAACTCCTATCGTAGTGTCGGGAATAACAACCACAGTATTATATATACTAGAACGCTTGTTCCTACCGGAATTAGTAGATTGGATACGGGATCTTCTCTAATATGCTTCATCACTTCGCCTCCCCTTTCATCTAATTGTTTTAATAAGAGCAATCTTTTAAACGCGCCCAACCGGGCGATCTCTGAATTAAGGAAGTGGTTTCCATGACCAAAATTTTGAGATTTCCCGTTCCTTATATACAGGAGCGCAACCAACGTACGATGGCGCAGCGCTGTGAATTAACCTGTATTCCATCAGCTAAGGGCGCCGCCCTCAGAGCGGCCATAGTGGAATCACAACCACTTAAGTGATGGAGTGCCTACCATAGCTCTATCTTGCTTAATGAGCAGAATCGCCGGAGTGTGGTTATGTCTTTGACCTCTAACCCGAAAATTTTTGGGCGATTCAGAGGCATTATAGGTAAACAAAAGTGGAGCTGTTGTCCGAGTGTAGCAAGCGCCCGGAGAACATGCTTTTGGACGCGCTTAAAACATGGTTCTCAGTGATTGGTTACCCCCTTTCCGAAAGATTGGGCATCAAAGTAACTTCATGATACTACTACAAATGTTTTATTTCAACTAATTTGTACTACATTTGTTTTATTCTGTGTATTATACAAAAAGGTGGTGTGCATTTTGTTGGATATTGAAAGACTGAATCAGCTACTTAAAGAAAAGGGTATTTCAAAATCCTTCATCGCCTCAAAGCTTGGAAAGCAACGCTCACTTCTTATCAATTGGGAAAAGGGCAGAGCTTCTCCAACCGAAGAGGATATAATTGAGATAGCACACCTTCTGAATGTCTCTGTTGATTACCTCTCTGGAAAAACGGACATAAAAAAAGAGACTGCTCAAAATGAACAGTCTCTCACTCCGGCACAGCAGGAGCTCCTCGATGTCGTGACAGGATTATCCGTGGACGAAATTAAAGCAGTTCGCAAGTATGCCGAGTTTGTAAAGTCCCAGCATAAAGAATGACCTGCTGGATCTCGTCTTCCGTCATTCCTTGAGTCAGTTGTAACAGTTTTTGGATTTCAGATTCCTTCTCCTTTTTTTTCGGGTCATTTTCCATATGTTTCACCCGCTCAAAAATATTCATACGCGCGTGTACTACCTACATTATAGCTTAATTTATTCAAGATGGAATATCTTGGTTATGCTATATGACCAATTCGTTATTTGTGAACGCAGCAATATCAATAAAAGGAAGCATGGCACATGGAAGAAAAAATTTTAATCGAAGGAGTCGCAAACCCACTATCTAAGCATGGTTTTTCCTCGAATCCTAGCCGCTGCGTCTTGACCAATAAGCGTTTCATATACTGTAAGCATAGCATTGCTAAAGTATTAGCAATAGGCGTTTGGGTGAATTTAACAAAGGGCCATTACGATTATGAAATTCCTTTGGCCGATATAAAAAGCGCCAAAGTCGATAAATTCAGACTAAGCCATAAGCTCACCATTACCACGAATGACGGAAAAATATATCAGTATTTAATATCAAAGGCTTTGGATTGGGAAATGGCCTTTGGAAACGCTCTTCCTGGCCGAGAGCAGAGTCAGGAGGATGCTTCGGCGCCGGCAGCAGAGGCGCAGAAGCACTTTTGCTTGAATTGCGGAGCAAAGCTCCAGGAAACCGATAAATTTTGCCCTAACTGCGGAGCGAAAGTTTAGAGGGGGAAAATGGTATGCCGGTCTATAAAGACGAGAAAAGGAAAACATGGTATGCCTCCGTCTGTTATAAGGACTGGACCGGAACGCCACGGCGCAAGGTCAAACGTGGGTTCAAGAAGGAACGAGACGCCAAAGCGTGGGAGCATGGATTTGCCCTCCAGCAAAGCAAAACCTGTGATATGTCCCTGAAAGCCCTCTCTGAATTATATTTTAAAGATATGGCTTCCCGGATTAAAGGAAGCACCATTGAAACCAAGAAGTCGATATTTGAATCCCACATTCTCCCCTACATGGGCAAACTCCCGGTCAACGAAATTTCGCCCGCTGCTATCCGTTCATGGCAATCGGAATTAATGTCCGCTACCAAGACGGACAAAAACGGGGAAAAAATACCAAAATACAGCCAGCCATACCTTAGAACCATACACGCTCAAATGTCCTCTATCATGAATTACGCCGTAAAATATTACTCTCTTGGTAGCAATCCTTGCGTGGCCGCTGGCAGTATGGGTAAGAAACGAACCCACGAGATGCGCTTTTGGACTGATGCACAGTTTAATCAGGCCATAGAGTATTGTACCAACCCAGCCAAAAAGCTGGCGCTAAAAATCATGTTCTGGTGCGGGCTGCGCGTCGGCGAATGTCTGGCACTCCGGCCCGTCGATATTTGCAACGGCAGTATCCGTGTGAATAAAACCTTTGTCCGGAAAGATGGAGAGGATAGCAAAACTGGGCCGAAGACCGATAATAGTTTTCGTATTGTAACAGCTCCTGATTTTCTGCTGGCCGATATTGAGGATTATACCAGCCGTCTTTATGGGCTCCAGTCGGAAGATCGAATTTTGTATTTTGGGAAAGGCACCTTAAACAAAGAATTAGATCGTATCACAAAGGCCGCAGGACTTCCACGGATCCGGATTCATGATCTTCGGCACTCCCACGCTGCCGAGTTGATCGACATGGGTTACAGCATCAGCGCCGTGGCGAAGCGGCTGGGAGATACTGAAGAAACGGTCATGTCTACATATGCGCATCTTTATCCGACAATTCAGGATAAAATCGTCGGAGATCTGGAAAAGCGGCAAGACTGTATCACGAAAAAAGGAAAAGCGCATGATGATGCGCCTTCTCAGTCTTAAATTTTATTCTGGGGAGTCACTCCGCAAAGGCGCTTTCTCTTCAAAAAAGTCAAAACACCGGATTTACTGTATCATAACTGTATCACAGAGATAAAAATAGGCCCCCGGAATCGCATAGCAATGCGGGTTCCGGGGGTTTTATAGGCTATTCCCACTCGATGGTCGCGGGCGGCTTGGAGGTGACGTCGTAGACCACCCGGTTGACGTGGGGAACCTCGTTGATGATGCGGTCGGAAACACGGGCGAGCACCTCGGGGGGGATTCTGGCCCAGTCGGCCGTCATGAAGTCCGAAGTGGTCACCGCGCGCAGGGCCACGGTATGGTCGTAGGTCCGGCCGTCGCCCATCACCCCGACGCTCCGGACGCCCGTGAGAACCGCAAAATACTGGCTGATTTTCCGGCTCAGGCCGGCCGAGGCGATCTCCTCCCGGAAAACCGCGTCGGCGTCCTGAAGAAGCCGGAGCTTTTCACCGGTGACTTCCCCGAGGATCCGGATCGCAAGGCCCGGTCCGGGGAACGGCTGCCGCCAGACGAGCGATTCCGGAAGGCCGAGCCGCGTCCCCACCTTCCGCACCTCGTCCTTGAAGAGATAGCGGAGAGGCTCGATCAGCCCCGTGAAGCCGATCTCCTTCGGCAGCCCGCCGACGTTGTGATGGCTTTTGATCACGGCGGCGTCCCCCGTCCCGCTTTCCACGACGTCCGGGTAAATCGTTCCCTGGCAGAGGTAATCCACCTGCCCGATCTTTTTGGCTTCTTCCTCGAAGACCCGAATGAACTCCTCACCGATGATCTTGCGCTTGCGCTCGGGCTCGGTGATCCCGGCAAGCCTGCGCAGGAAGCGGTCCCGCGCGTCGACGCGGATCAGGTTGATGTCGAATTGATGCCGGAAGACCCGCTCGACCTCGTCGCCCTCGCCCTTGCGCAGAAGGCCGTGATCGACAAAAATGCACGTCAGGTTCTTCCCCACCGCCCGGTGGACCAGGACGGCCGCGACGGAGGAATCGACCCCGCCGGAAAGCGCGCAGACCACCTTTTTGTCCCCGATGGTCTTTTTCAGCTTTCCGACCGTCGAGGCGACGAAGGACTCCATCTTCCAGCTGCCCGAGCAGCCGCAGACACGGAATAAGAAGTTCCGGAGGATCTCCGTCCCGTGACGGGTATGTTCCACCTCCGGATGGAACTGGGTGGCGAACAAGCGCCGCGCGCCGTCCTCCATGGCCGCCACGGGGCACGCCTCGCTGGAGGCAACGGCACGGAATCCCTCCGGAAGCTTGGAGATCAGGTCGGTATGGCTCATCCAGCAGTCCGAACGCTCCGGCAGGCCGGAAAACAGCGCGGAATCGGAAGAAAACATCACGGAGGTCTTGCCGTACTCGCGCACCGGGCTGCCCGCCACCGCGCCGCCCAGCGTCTGCGCCATCAGCTGCGCGCCGTAGCAGATGCCGAGTACCGGGATCCCGAGCGAAAAGACGCCGGCGTCGCAGCGCGGCGCGTTTTCATTGCACACGCTGCTCGGGCCCCCGGACAGGACGATCCCTTTATAACCCGCGGAGGCGATCTGCTCCGCGCCGGTCCGGTAGGGCTTGATCTCGCTGTAAACGTTCAGGTCACGGATGCGCCGCGCAATCAGCCGGCTGTACTGACCGCCGAAATCAAGGACCAGAATGGCGTCGCTGTTGTTCATGCAGGGTTTCCTTTCATTCGACCGTGACGGACTTCGCAAGGTTGCGCGGCTTGTCGATGTCGCATCCCTTGAGGGAGGCGACATAATAGGCGAACGCCTGCAGCGGCACGACCGCCAGCGACGGCAGCATCATATCGCAGACCTTCGGGATATAGAACGCCTCATCCGTCTCTTTTTCGATCTTCCGGTTGTCGTCGGTGGTCACGCCGAGGACGACCGCCCCGCGCGCCTTGACCTCCCTCACGTTGCCCATCATTTTCTCGAACAGCCTCCGCTGCGTGGCGAGGGCGACCACGAGGGTGCCTTCCTCGATCAGAGAAATCGTCCCGTGCTTGAGCTCGCCCGCCGCGTAAGCCTCGGAATGGATATAGGAAATCTCTTTCAGCTTCAGGGAACCTTCGAGGGACATCGCGTAATCGAGATTTCTGCCGATGAAGAAAATGGTCTGCTTGTTGTAAAATTTCTCCGCGAGCTGCCGGACGTGCTCCCGGGTGGAAAGCGTTTCGGCGATCTTATCCGGCAGCGCCTTCAGCTCCGCAAGATAGGCCGCATAGTCCTCCGACGAAAGCAGGCCGAGCTTGTCGGCGAGATAAACGGCCAGAAGATAGACGACCGCAAGCTGGGTGCTGTAGGCTTTGGTGGTCGCCACGGCGATCTCCGGCCCCGCCCAGGTGTAGAGCACATCGTCCGACTCCGCCGCGATGGAGCTGCCCACCACGTTGACGATCGAGATCGTGCGGGCGCCCAGGCGCTTGGCTTCCCGCAGGGCGGCGAGCGTGTCGGCCGTTTCGCCCGACTGGCTGATGACCAGGACCAGCACCCTGTCGTCGATGATCGGGTGCCGGTAACGGAACTCCGACGCCACGTCCGTCTCGACCGGGATGCGCGTGTACTGCTCGAAGATGTATTTCGCCACCACGCCCACATGGTAGGCCGAGCCGCACGCCACAATGAAGATCCGGCTGATGTTTTTGACCTGCTCGGCGGTCAGGCGGATATCGTCGAGCACGATCTTCCCGTCCCGGATTCGGGGGGCGATGGTATCGCGCACGGCTTTGGGCTGCTCCATGATCTCTTTGGCCATAAAGTGGTCGTAGCCGCCTTTTTCGGCGGCGGAAATATCCCAGTCGATATGGCAGCGTTTTTTTTCGACGGGGGCTCCCTCCGGGGAATAGACCGTCACGCCGTCTTGGCGGACGACGGCGATCTCATTTTCTTCCAGCCGGTAAATTTCCCGCGTGCGGGCCAAAATGGCGGGGATATCGGAGGCGATGAAATTCTCGCCCTTCCCGAGGCCGACAATCAGGGGACTGTCCTTGCGGACACCGAGGATGCGGTCCGGGAAATCCCGGCACAGGATGCCGAGCGCGTAGGAGCCGCGGATCTTCCCGAGGGTCTTCCGGACCGCGTCCAGCAGATCGCCCTGATAGAAGTAATCCAGAAGCTGCGCCACGACCTCCGTATCGGTATCGGACACGAAACGGTACCCTTTTTCGGAGAGGAAATCCCGGAGGGGAAGATAATTTTCGATGATGCCGTTATGCACCACGGCAAAGCGCCCGGATCCGCTCATATGCGGGTGGGCGTTGAGATCGGACGGCTTCCCGTGCGTGGCCCAGCGGGTATGGCCGATGCCGACCCGGCCCCGGACGTCGCGGCCCTCGTGAATTTTTTCCCTGAGGTTTTTGAGCCTCCCCTTCGTCTTCACCACACAGATGGAGGTGCCGTCGTACACGGCGACCCCCGCGGAATCGTACCCGCGGTATTCGAGCTTTTCAAGGCCTTTGAGCAGAATGGGGGCCGCCTCGTCTCCCCCGGCGTAGCCGACGATACCACACATGCAAAAAACACCTCTCCCATCTTGGCATAAGGAACGGGCGCCCGGCGGGACGGCCGGAGCGCCTCTGAAAAAGCGGCCCGGATTCACCGGTAGATGATGTCGTCCCTCGACGGACCGTTGGAGATGATCCTGATCGGCACGCCGATGCCCTTTTCGGCAAATTCCACGTAGCGGCGCGCATTTTCCGGCAGATCTTCAAACTTCCGGATGCCGCGGATATCGCATTTCCATCCCGGCAGCTTTTCCAGCACCGGCTTGCACCGCTTCAGCTTCACCGTGGTCGGGAAATCGTCGATCCGCTTGCCGTCCAGCTCATAGGCGACGCAGACCGGGATCTCGTCGAGGTACCCCAGGGCGTCCAGGACGGTGAGGGCCACGCAGGTCGCGCCCTGCACGCGGCAGCCGTAGCGCGAGGCCACGAGGTCCAGCCAGCCCATCCTGCGCGGGCGGCCCGTCGTGGCGCCGAATTCGCCGCCGTCGCCGCCCCTGCGGCGCAGCTCGTCGGCCTCTTCGCCGAAGATTTCGCTCACGAACTCCCCCGCCCCGACGGCGCTGGAATACGCCTTGACGACCGCAATGATGTTTTTGATCTCATAGGGCGGGATTCCCGTGCTGACCGCGCCGTAGGCCGCCAGCGTGTTGGAGGAGGTGACCATCGGGTAAATGCCGAAATCCGGGTCCTTCAGCGCGCCGAGCTGTCCTTCGAGAAGGATGTTTTTTTTCGCTCGCACCGCTTGGTACAGGAAATTGAACACGTCCCCCACGTATGGGGCCAGCATCTCCTTGTATTCCATCAGCTTGCGGTAAACGTCCTCGGCGGAAATCGCCGGCCGGTGGTACAGATGCTCGAAATAGACGTTTTTTAACGTGAGGACGTGGTCGATCTTCTCCCTCAGGTAGGCTTCGTCCCCGAACAGCTCGCTGACCTGGAAGCCGATCTTGGCGAATTTGTCCGAATAAAACGGCGCGATGCCGGACCGGGTCGAGCCGTAGGAGCGCGAAGAAAGCCGGGCTTCCTCGTAGGAATCGAGCAGCACATGATAGGGCATTAAAATCTGCGTGCGGTCCGAGACCAGGAGCTTCGGCTTCGGCACGCCGCGGTCGAGAAGGCCCTGGAGCTCCGCGATGAATTTTTCCGGGTTCAGCGCCACGCCGTTCCCGATCACGTTGGTGACATGGCTGTGAAACACGCCGGAAGGGAGCTGATGCAGTGCAAATTTGCCGTATTGGTTCACGATGGTGTGGCCGGCGTTGTAGCCGCCCTGAAAACGGATCACGATATCCGACTCCGAGGCCTTCACGTCCGTTATTTTGCCTTTGCCCTCGTCGCCCCAATCGGCGCCGACAATCGCTGTTACCATACAGAAAACACTCCGCCGTGCCGCGACGGGAAAGAGGAACTGCCCAGCGGCTGAATTTGGGCAGCCGAAAACAACTGTTTTATCATATCATAAAAAAGCCGGAAAAACAAATGCTTTTCCCCGCGGGCCGTCAGACGCCGATTTCCGCCTTCTCTTCCGGAACGGAGCGGTAGCGCTTCAGAAGCGGCCGGACCTCCTCCGCGAGGAACTCCTCCGTCTGCCGCGGGGCGCGCCCCACGAACCGCGCCGGGTCGGCGATGCGGTCCAGCCCGGCGCGCGTGACGCCGAACGCCGGGTCGCCCGCGATCCGGTCAAGAAGATCGTTTTCCGCGCCCTCCTCCTTCACGGCTTTGGCGGCGGCCATGGAATGCACGCGGATGCGCTCGTGGAGCTTCTGCCGGTCGCCGCCGCGCTTGACGGCGTCCATCAGGATGTTCTCCGTCGCCATGAACGGCAGCTCGCTCATCAGATGGCTGCGGATGACCTTCGGGTAGACGACGAGGCCGCTGGCCACATTGTCGTAGAGGTTCAGGATGCCGTCGACGGCGAGGAACGCCTCCGGGATGCTGAGGCGCCGGTTGGCGGAATCGTCGAGCGTGCGCTCCAGCCACTGGGACGCCGCGGTGACGCAGGGGTTCAGGCTGTCCACCATCACATAGCGGGCCAGCGCGGCGATCCGCTCGCAGCGCATCGGGTTGCGCTTGTACGCCATGGCGGACGATCCGATCTGGTTTTTCCCGAACGGCTCCTCGATCTCTTTGAGGTGCTGGAGCAGGCGGATGTCGTTCGAGAATTTGGCGGCGCTCTGGGCGACGCCGCTCAGCACGGAGAGCACGCGGCTGTCCAGCTTGCGCGAATAGGTCTGGCCGGAAACGGCGAAGCACCCTTTGTATCCCATTTTTTCCGCGACGATCCCGTCCAGCCGGCGCACCTTTTCGTGGTCGCCGTCGAACAGCTCCAGAAAGCTCGCCTGCGTGCCGGTCGTCCCTTTGGAGCCGAGCAGCTTCATGCCCGAAAGCACGTATTCGAGGTCCTCGAGGTCCATCATCAGGTCCTGGATCCAGAGCGTGGCGCGCTTGCCAACCGTGGTGGGCTGCGCCGGCTGAAAATGCGTGAACGCCAGCGTCGGCAGATCTTTGTACCGCTCCGCGAAATCCGCCAGCGCGCGCACGGTGTTGACCAGCTTGCCGCGCAGCAGGCGCAGGGCCTCCGTCATCACGATGATGTCGGTGTTGTCGCCGACGTAGCAAGACGTGGCGCCCAGGTGGATGATGGGCTCCGCCTTCGGGCACTGGACGCCGAACGCGTAGACGTGGGCCATCACGTCGTGGCGCACGACCTTTTCCCGCTCTTCGGCGACGCCGTAGTTGATGTCGTCACAGTGGGCCTTCATCTCGTCGATCTGCTCCTGCGCGATGGGCAGGCCCAGCTCTTTTTCCGCCTCGGCGAGGGCGATCCACAACCTGCGCCAGGTGCGGAATTTTTTGTCCGGCGAAAAAAGGTATTTCATCCGCTCGTCCGCATAGCGGGAGGAAAGCGGGGACTCATAGCTGTTCTTCAACTCTCAGGCCTCCCAAAAATCACAGGCGTTGGATCGGCGTGCAGTAGTCATAATCCTTTTGCGCAACGAGGTAATCCGGGATTTCCGCCGGATATTTCCCCGAGAAGCAGGCGTCGCAGAAGCCGCCGCAGCCCCTGCCGAGGATCTTGGGGAGATTCTCGAGCCGCAGGAAATCGATGGAATCGGCGTAGCTCAATCTGCCGATCTCCTCGACGCTGTGCCGGCAGGCGATCAGATCCTCTTTCGAGGGGATATCCGTTCCGAAATAGCACGGCCACAGGAAGGGCGGCGAGCTGATGCGCAGGTGGACCTCCTTCGCGCCGCAGTCCTTGAGCATGGAGACGATGCGCGCGCTCGTCGTCCCGCGTACGATGGAGTCGTCGAGCAGGACGACTCGCTTGCCCCGCACGGCCGAGGAGAGCGCGTTCAGCTTGATGCGCACGCTTCTTTCGCGCTCGGACTGATCGGGCTTGATGAAAGTGCGGCCGATATAGGCGTTCCGGACGATCCCTTTCTGGAACGGGATGCCGGATTCCTCGCCGTAGCCGATCGCGGCGTCGATCCCCGATTCCGGCACGCCGACGACCATGTCGGCCTCGACGGGCTTCTGCCGCGCCAGCAGGCGGCCGGCCCGCTTGCGCGCCTCGTAGACGCTGACGCCGTCGATCACGCTGTCCGTCCGGGCGAAATAGATATACTCGAACACGCACAGGGATTTTTTCACGGCGACCGGGTCGCGGATGGAGCGCAGGCCGTCGGGGCCGGCCACGACGATCTCGCCCGGGAGCACGTCGCGGACGAATTCCGCGCCGCAGGCATCCAGCGCGCAGGTTTCGGACGCGAACACCCAGGAACCGCCCATCCGGCCGATGCACAGGGGGCGGAATCCGTGCGGGTCGCGCACGGCCATCAGCTTCTGCGGGCTCATGACCACCATGGAATAGGCGCCGTGGATTTTCGGCATGGCGCGGCGCACGGCTTCCTCAATGGAGGGCGCCTCCACGCGCTCGCGGGCGATCAGATAGGCGACGACCTCGGTGTCGATCGTCGTCTGGAAAATGCAGCCCTGCCGGGCGAGAGCCTGGTGGAGTTCGTAGGCGTTCGTCAGGTTGCCGTTGTGCGCAATGGCGAGGGTTCCCTTGATATAGCGCATCACGAGCGGCTGCGCGTTCTCGCGCACGCTCGCGCCGGAGGTCGAGTACCGCACGTGCCCCACGGCCATCCGACCCTTCAGGCGGTCCAGCGTCTCATGGCCGAACACCTCGGCGACGAGGCCCATGCCCTTGGAGTAGGAGATCACGCCGCGGTCGTTCACGGCGATGCCGCAGCTTTCCTGTCCGCGGTGCTGCAGGGCCAGAAGACCGTTGTAGGCGGCGTAGGCGACGTCGGCGGAACCGTCGGAGCCGGCATAGATTCCGAACACGCCGCATTCCTCGCCCACGTGCGCCTCCCCCGCCGGCGCGCCGGTCGGGGAACCGGTTCCCGGGCGCATTACAGGCCGACCCTTTTCATCATCTCGCGGTAGGCGTCCTCCACGCCGCCGAGGTCGCGGCGGAAGCGGTCCTTATCCAGCTTCTCGTGCGTATGCACGTCCCAGAAGCGGCAGGTGTCCGGCGAAATCTCGTCCGCGAGAAGAATTTTGCCGTGGAAGCGGCCGAACTCCAGCTTGAAATCGATCAGCTCGACGTCGACCGAGAGGAAGAATTCCTTCAGGAGCTCGTTGACCTTCAGCGCCATCCTGCGGATGACGTCTAACTCCTCTTCCGTGGCGAGGCCGAGGGCCAGAATATGGGTCGTGTTGACCATGGGGTCGCCCAGCTCGTCGCTTTTATAGCAGAACTCCAGCACGGGGCTCTTCATCGGGGTGCCCTCCGGCAGGCCGAGCCGCTTGGAAAGGCTGCCGGCCGCCTTGTTGCGGACAATCACCTCCAGCGGGACGATCTGCACTTTTTTGACCAGCGTCTCGCGGTCGCTGAGCTGCCGGACGAAATGCGTGGGGATCCCCTTTTTCTCCAGCAGCTGGAACAGATAGTTGGACATTTTGTTGTTTACCACGCCCTTGCCGGCGATCGTGCCCTTTTTCAGGCCGTTGAACGCCGTGGCGTCGTCCTTGTAGTCCACGATGCAGAAATCCGCGTCGTCCGTCGCGAACACTTTTTTGGCTTTGCCTTCGTACAGCTGTTCTTTCTTTTCCATTTGAATCGACCTCCGATTGTCTCAGTTGAAACGGACGGAAGATGAGATTTTCGTGATGTCCACGACCGAAAGCCGCGTCGTGTCCACATGGCGCGCGCAGGTCAGGAAGGCGTTGGCGGTGTCGAGGGAAGTCAGGCACGGAATGCCGGCCTCCACGGCGTTGCGGCGGATCAGGAAGCCGTCGCGGCGGTGCGCCGCGCTCTGGGAAGGCGTGTTGATCACAAGATGGATCTTCCCCGAGAGGATCCGGTCGAGGATATCGGGCTTTCCGTCCCCGATCTTATGCAGCCGGACGGTCGGGATCCCGCTCGCGTTGAGGAACTCCGACGTGCCGGCCGTCGCGAAGATGGTCCAGCCCAGGCCGCAGAGGCCCCGGGCGATGGGCAGGATCTCGGGCTTGTCGCTGTCCTGCACGGTGAGGATCACGTTGCCCCTGTCGATCCTGTGGATCCCGGCGCCGTAAAACGCCTTGATCAGGGCCTCGTCGTAGGTCGGGGCGACGCCGAGTACCTCTCCCGTCGATTTCATCTCGGGGCCGAGGCTCACGTCCTGCCCGTACAGCTTCTCAAACGAGAAAACGGGCATCTTGACCGCCACAAGATCGCGCGCGGGCTGCAGACCGTACCGGTAGCCCATCTCCGGCAGCGTCTTTCCGAAAAAGGTCCCCACGGCCAGCGGGACGATGGGAATCCCCGTGACCTTGCTGATATAGGGGACCGTGCGGGAGGAGCGGGGGTTCGCCTCAATCACGTAGACCTCCCCGCCCTTTACGATATACTGCACGTTCAGCAGGCCCCGCACGTTCAGGGCCTTGGCGAGGCGGCGCGTGTCCTCGACGATCCGGTCCTGCATCTCTTTTTTCACGCCGACGGGCGGATAGACCGAGATGCTGTCGCCGGAATGGATGCCCGCCCGCTCGATGTGCTGCATGATGCCGGGGATCACGGTATCGGTGCCGTCGCAGACCGCGTCGACCTCGACCTCGGTGCCCATGATGTATTTGTCGACGAGGATGGGGTGTTCCTGCGCGACGCGGTTGATGATGCCGATCTGCCCGACGATGTCCTCGTCGGAATAGGCGATCTGCATCCCCTGCCCGCCGAGGACGTAGGACGGGCGCACCAGAACGGGATAGCCCAGCGCGTGCGCGGCGGCGACGGCCTCTTCGCAGGTGAAGACCGTGCGGCCGGCCGCGCGCGGGATCCCCAGCCGGTTCAGGATGGCGTCGAAGCGTTTGCGGTCCTCCGCGGCGTCGATGCTGTCGAACGAGCTGCCGAGAATGGGCACCCCCATCTTCTCGATGGCCCCCGCCAGGCGGATGGCCGTCTGGCCGCCGAACTGGACCACGGCGCCGTCCGGTTTTTCAAGCTCGACGATGCGGCGCACGTCCTCCTCCGTCAGCGGCTCGAAATAGAGCTTGTCCGCCACGTCGAAATCCGTGCTGACCGTTTCGGGGTTGTTGTTGACGATGATGGTCTCGCAGCCCAGCTCCTTGAGCGCCCAGACGCTGTGGACGGAGCAGAAGTCGAATTCGATCCCCTGACCGATGCGGATCGGCCCCGAGCCGATGACCAGCACCTTTTTCCGCCCCGCGCCGGGCCGGGACTCGTTTTTTCCGCCGTAGGCGGAATAATAGTACGGGGTTTCGGCCTCGAACTCGGCGGCGCAGGTATCCACCATCCGGTAGCCCGGGCGGATCGCCCATTCTTTTTCCAGCGCGCGGATCTTCTCCTCGCCCGCGCCGCTCAGCTTCGAGACGGTTTTGTCAAGGAAGCCGCTCTCCTTCGCGCGCCGCAGCAGTTTTTCGTCCAGCGGGCCGGCGGCGATCTGCTTTTCGAGCTTCACAATGTTTTGATATTTTTTCAGGAACCACGGGTCGATCTTCGTCACGCCGTGGATATGTTCTATCGTGACGCCGCGGCGCAGCGCCTCGGCGACCGTCCAGAGGCGGCGGTCGTCGGCCACGTGGAGCTTTTCGTCCAGCTTTTCGTCCGAAAGACCTTTCAGGGAATCGTCCAGCAGGCTGTAGGTGTGCTGCTCGAGGCAGCGGATGGACTTCATCAGGGCCGCCTCGAAGGTGGGGGCGATGCCCATCACCTCGCCGGTCGATTTCATCTGGGTGCCGAGGACGCGGCGCGCGCTGAGGAACTTGTCGAACGGCCAGCGGGGAATCTTCACGACGCAGTAGTCGAGCGTCGGCTCGAAGCAGGCGTAGGTTTTTTTCGTGATGGCGTTCGGGATCTCATCCAGCGTATAGCCGAGCGCGATCTTCGAGGCGACCTTCGCGATGGGGTACCCCGTCGCCTTGGAGGCGAGCGCCGACGAGCGGCTGACGCGCGGATTGACCTCGATCACCGCGTAGTGGAAGCTCTGCGGGTCCAGGGCGAACTGCACGTTGCAGCCGCCCTCCACCTTCAGCTCCCGGATGATGGCGAGCGCGGCGCTGCGCAGCATCTGCAGCTCTTTGTCCGCCAGGGTCTGGCACGGCGCCACGACGATCGAATCGCCGGTATGCACCCCCACGGGGTCAATGTTCTCCATATTGCAGACGGTGATGCAGTTGTCGTTGCGGTCGCGCATCACCTCGTACTCGATCTCTTTCCAGCCGGCGATGCTGCGCTCGATAAGCACCTGGTGCACACGGCTGCGGTGCAGGCCCACAGCGGCGATCTCCCGCAGCTCCCGCTCGTCGGCCGCGATGCCTCCCCCGCTGCCGCCGAGCGTGTACGCCGGGCGCACGACGACCGGGTACCCGATGGCCGCCGCGGTCTTCAGGCACTCGTCCATGCTCTCAGCGACCCTGCTGGGCGCCATCGGCTGGCCGATGCGGGCCATCGCCTCCTTGAACAGCTCGCGGTCTTCCGCCATGCGGATGGTGTCGGCGCTGGTGCCGATCAGCTCCACGTGGTGCTCCTTCAGAAAGCCGGATTCCTCCAGCTCCACGGCGAGGTTCAGCGCGTTCTGCCCGCCGAGCGTGGGGAGGATGCTGTCCGGCTTCTCCCTGAGCATGACCTTCCGGGCGGTCTCGGCCGTCAAAGGCTCGATATACACCTTGTCCGCGATCTGCCGGTCGGTCATGATCGTCGCGGGGTTGGAGTTGATCAGAACGACCTCGATCCCCTCCTCGCGCAGCGCGCGGCACGCCTGCGTGCCCGCGTAGTCGAACTCCGCCGCCTGCCCGATCACGATCGGGCCGGAGCCGATGATGACGACCTTCCGGATATCCGCGCGCCTGCTCACAGCCGGTCACCCCCCATCAGCGAAAGGAAGCGGTCAAACAAAAAGCCCGTGTCGCGCGGGCCGGGCGAAGCTTCGGGATGGAACTGCACGGAGAAGACTTTCCCGTTTTTATAATTGAATCCCTCAATGCTGCCATCGTTCATACTGATGAAACTGATGTCGGCGACTGAAGGATCGACGGTGTTCCCATCCACCACGTAGCCGTGGTTCTGGGAAGTGATATAGACTTTGTTTTTCGCAAGCTCCTTGACCGGATGATTGACTCCCCTGTGCCCGTATTTCAATTTGTAAGTATCAAACCCTTCCGCAAGGGCCATCAGCTGATGGCCGAGACAAATCGCGAACGTCGGGATCCCGTAAGCGTAAACGCGCTTCAGTTCCCCGATCTCCCTTCCGCAGTCCTTCGGGTCGCCCGGCCCGTTCGTCAGCATCACGCCGTCCGGTGAAAACGAGAGAAGTTCCTCGAGCGAGGCGCCGTGCGGAAAACGCCTGACCGTGCACCCCCGGGAAACCAGCGAGCGGAGGATGCTGTTTTTCGCCCCGTAATCCACCAGAGAGACCCGTACGGGGCCGTCGCCGTAAACGGCCGGCTCTTTGCAGCTGACCAGCGGGACGGGCGGCTCCGGGCGGAAGGCCGCGATCTTTCGCTTCATCTCCGCCGTATCCGGGGAATCGCCGTAGGCGACCATGCCGCGCATGGTGCCGCTCTCGCGCAGAACGCGCGTCAGGGCGCGCGTGTCGAGCCCCTGCACCCCCGGGATGCGGTTGTCCTTCAGAAACGTATCCAAATCCACGTCGCTGCGGAAATTGCTCGCAAGGTCCGACACCCTGTGGATGAGAAAAGCGGAAAGCCACGGGCGCGCGGATTCCAGGTCTTCGCGGCACACGCCGTAATTCCCGATCAGCGGATAGGTCATCACCACGCCCTGCCCGGCGTAGGAAGGGTCGGTCAGCAGCTCGCTGTAGCCGCACATGGCGCTGTTGAAGACGACCTCGCAGACGACGTCCTTTTCCGCGCCGAATCCGGTTCCCTCGAAAGTCATGCCGTTTTCCAGCATCAGCGTTGCTTTCAATTCAGTCCACCACCTATTTCTATATGAAGCCGGGCGGAATCACCCCGCGAAGGCTTTGACGATGCGCTCCACGGCCTTTTGGGTATTCTCCCGCGTGTTGAACGACGTGAGACGGAAATAGCCTTCGCCGCATGCCCCGAAGCCCGAGCCCGGCGTCCCCACGACGCCCGCCCTCTGCAGAAGCGCGTCGAAGAACTGCCACGAGGTCATCCCCTGCGGGACCCGGAGCCAGACGTAAGGGGAATTGACGCCGCCCCACACCGAGAACCCGGCCTTCGCGAGGCCGTTCAGGATGGCCGCGGCGTTCTCCCGGTAATACGCGAGGTTCGCCTTCACGCCGCGCTGTCCCTCGGGGGTATAAACCGCCTCTGCGCCGCGCTGCACGATGTAGGAGACGCCGTTCATCTTCGTCGACTGCCGGCGGTCCCACAGGCGGTTGAGCGAAACGCCGCCGAACTCCAGTTCCTTCGGGATCACCGTGTAGGCGCAGCGCACGCCGGTGAAGCCCGCCGTCTTGGAGAAGCTGCGGAACTCGATCGCGCATTTTTTCGCGCCGTCGATCTCGAAAATGCTGTGCGGCATCCCGGGGTCGGTGATAAAGGCCTCGTAGGCCGCGTCGTAAAGGATCACCGAGCCGTTTTCCAGCGCGTAGCCGACCCATTTCTTCAGCTCGTCCCGGCGGATACCCATGCCGGTCGGGTTGTTCGGGAAACAGAGGTAGATCATGTCGGCCCGCCGGTCCGGCAGCTCCGGCAGAAAGCCGTTTTCCGCCCGGCAGGGCATGTAGACGATCCTGCTGAATCCGGACCCTTCCCGGTATTCCCCCGCGCGGCCCGCCATCACGTTCGTGTCGACGTAGACCGGGTAAACCGGGTCGCAGACCGCCACGACGTTGTCCCGGTCGAAAAGCTCCCCGATGCTGCCCGTGTCGCTTTTGGCGCCGTCGCTGACAAAAATTTCGTCTGGCGCGATCTCGACGCCGCGCTCCCTGAAATCGTGCCCGCTGATCGCTTCTCTCAGGAACGGGTAGCCCGCCTCCGGGCCGTAGCCCCGGAACGTCTCGGCGCGGCCCATTTCCTTCGCGGCGGCGGCCATCGCGTCCACGACCGCGCCGGGCAGCGGGCGCGTGACGTCGCCGATGCCGAGACGGAGGATTTCGGCGCCGGGATGCGCCTGCGAAAACTTCCGGACCCGGTCCGCAATCTCGACAAACAGATAATTCGCCGGAAGCTTGGCAAAGTTTCCGTTGATTTTCAGCAAATTCTGCACATTCCCTTCCGCGGTCCTTCAAAAATCCGCATTCTAAACGGTTATTATATCAGATTTCGACGGATCCGTCAAAGACAAATTCAGCCGGTCCTTTCATAAAGACATGGCCGGAGGTTTCGTCCCAGCGGATGGAAAGGTCCCCGCCCCGCAGGCGGACCCGGACGCTCCGCCCGGTTTTCCCGTTCAGGGCGGCGGCCACGGCCGAGGCGCAGGCCCCCGTCCCGCAGGCCAGGGTCTCCCCCGAGCCGCGCTCCCAGACGCGCATTCGGAGCTCGTCCCGGCCTATTACCTGCACGAACTCGGCGTTCACGTGCTCCGGAAAAACCGGATGGCGCTCAAATTGCGGCCCCGCCGTTTCGACCGGAGCGCGCAGGACGTCGTCCACGAACAGTACGCAGTGGGGGTTCCCCACCGAGACGCAGGTCACGCGGTACTCTTTTCCGCCGACCGCAAGCGGCTGCGCGACGACCGGACCTTTCGGGAACCGGACCGGGATCTTCGCGGGGTCGAGGACGGGCTCCCCCATATCGACCTCCACCGATTTTACTTTTCCGCCCGCCGTCTCGAGGGAAAGCGTCTTGACGCCGCTGAGGGTCTCGACCGTCAGGACGTCCCTGCGCGCGATCCCGCGCTCGTAGACGTACTTCGCGACGCAGCGGATGCCGTTGCCGCACATCCCGCTGCGGGAGCCGTCCGCGTTGTACATATCCATCCGGCAGTCCGCGATCTCCGACGGCTCGATGAGGATCAGCCCGTCGGAGCCGACGCCGAAGTGCCGGTCGCTCAGGCGGACGGCGAGCTTCGCGGGGTCCCCGACCCGCTCCTCGAACCCGTTCACATAGATATAATCGTTGCCGATCCCCTGCATTTTAGTGAATTTCATCCGGCCCTCTCCCTTCAGGAATGCAGAATGATGAGCGCGGTCTCCGCCATCTTTCTGCCGAAATCCATGCTTTTTTTCTGGATGAACCGGTGCGCCTGCCGCTCGGTCATGCCGTTTCTTTCGATCAGCAAGCCCTTCGCCCGGGAGACCGCCTCCCGGGCGTCGAAGTTCTCGCCGCTCATCTCCCGCCCGACCGCGGGCGGGGTCGCGTCCGCCAGGTTCAGAAGCATGCCGACGGTGTCGACCAGGCTTTTGCGGCGGACCGGCAGCATCAGGCTGACGGGCGGCAGCGGGCTTCCCGTCCCCCCGAACTGCGGGCCGACCAGAAATACGAAATCGTATTTTGCCCCGACCATCTGCGGCAGGCTGAGCGCGGGCATATCCCTCAGCTTCATGCCGCAGACGACGACTCCGCCGTGATAATGCCGGGCCGCGAAGCCGATCACCTGCGCGCCCGCCGTGCAGACGCAGCTGACGAAAAGCCCGCCGGAATGGAGCGCGGCGGCGATTCTCTTCGCCCGGTCCGGGCTGGAATTGGCGACCACAATGCTGCTCATGTCGACGGCTCCGGGAAAAAAAGCCCGGCGGAACGGGCCTCCCTCAAAATTTATCGAGGTAGCGGTTCAGCTCCCACGCCGTGACCGTCGTGGAATAGTCCTGCCATTCCCGCTCCTTCGCCTCCACATACTTTCCGAAAACATGGTCGCCGAGCGTCTCTTTCACCAGCGGATCGGCGCGCATGGCCTCGACGGCGAGGTGCAGGTCCCGAGGAAGGTCCTCGATGCCCTGCGCCGCGCGCTCTTCCCGGCCGATGTTGTAGATGTTGGCGGAAACGGCCGGCGGCGGCGTCAGGTCGTGCTCGATCCCGTCCAGCCCCGCGGCCAGCAGCAGCGCGAAAGCGAGGTACGGGTTGCACGCCGGGTCCGGGTTGCGAAGCTCGGCCCGGGTGCCGGCGCCGCGGGAGGTCGGCACGCGGATCAGCGCGCTGCGGTTGCCCATGGTCCACGCGATGTTGCAGGGGGCCTCGAAACCGGGGATCAGGCGCTTGTAGGAGTTCACGAGCGGGTTCGTAACGGCGCAGATCCCCTTGACGTGCCGGAGGACGCCGGCGATGAAATTCAGGCAGGTGCGGCTCAGGCCCGTCTCGCTCTTCGGGTCGTAAAAGGCGTTCTCGCCGCCGCGGAACAAAGACATATTGGTGTGCATGCCGGACCCCGCGCGGTTTTCGATCGGCTTCGGCATGAAGGTCGCGCACAGGCCGTTCGCGTCGGCGCAGTTCTTGACGACCAGCTTGAAGGTGACGAGGTTATCGGCGGCGGAGAGGGCTTCGCTGTACTTGAAATCGATCTCGTGCTGGGCGAAAGCCACCTCGTGGTGGGAGGCCTCGATCTCGAACCCCATGTCCTCCAGCGCGACGCAGATGTCGCGGCGGCAGTTCTCCCCCAGATCGGACGGCCCGAGGTCGAAATATCCGGCAGTGTCGTGCGTCACCGTGGTGGGGTGGCCGAACTCGTCCGTGTTGAACAGGAAGAACTCGCACTCCGGCCCCACGGCGAAAGTGTAGCCGAGCCGGGACGCGCGGCGGATCGTCCGCCGCAGCACCTCCCTCGGGTCACCCTCGAACGGCGTGCCGTCCGGTTTATAGATGTCGCAGATCAGCCGCGCGATCCGGCCGTTCTGCGTGCTCCACGGGAAAACGGCGAAGGTGTCGAGATCCGGGTGCAGGTACATGTCGGATTCCTCGATGCGGACGAAGCCCTCGATGGAGGAGCCGTCGAACATGCATTGGTTATCCAGCGCCCGCTCGATCTGGGAGGGAGTCACGGCCACGTTCTTCAGCATCCCGAAGATATCCGTAAACTGAAGGCGGATGAACCGCACACCCTCTTCCCTGATCCTTCGGACGATGTCCTGCCTGGTATTTTTTGACAAATCAGACGCCCCCTCTTGAATTTTCGCCGTGCAAATCTTTCATTTTTTCCCGGTCTGCGTCTTTTCGCTCTATTTTATGCTTTTCGGGGGGCCGTGTCAATTCCCTGTGAAACCATTTTTTCCGGAAAAGCCGGCTATGCGAGCCAAACGGCGACGGGGAACAGATAGATCAGGGCGAAAACCGCGGCGAACAGCAGATAAAAGGCCGCGGCCGCCGGGCGCTCCAGAAAGCGCAGGTGCCGGTAGCTCCCCGTTCTCCGCGCGCGGAGCAGGAGCAGCAGGGCGAGCAGCCCGGCGGCCGAAAGGGCGAGCCCCGCCCGGAATCCGCGCGGGACGAACGAGAGATCGATCCGGTTTTCGCCCGGCTCCAGCCGGACGGCCAGGAATGTGTCGAACACGCGGAAAATCTCCGCCCGTTTTCCGTTGACCGTGGCGGTGCAGCCGCCGTCGTACTGGACCGGGAGAAACAGGTACTCCCCGCCGACGTCCGCCGCCGCCGTTCCGACGATGGAGTTGCCGGCCTGCCGGAGCTGCGCGCGCCCGGCGGAGGCCAAGGCCGGCGAGAGGACGTCCCGCCTGAGGCCGGCGATCCCGAACGAGCGGGCCGAGAGATCCCGCAGCACGCCGATCTCGACCGTCACGGTCCGGTCCGTGAAGGTGCCGAGGTTCACCAGGCCGTTGTCCGGCTGGGTGGGGTATTCCAGTCTGAGAATCTCGCCGTCGACCGAGATGGAAAGGCTCGAGTTGATCGGCTCGTACAGCCGGTTCGAGACCTGGTCGAAGCAGTCGAAATACAGCGTCTGGGTGCCCCGGACCGGGATGCGGTAGACGACGGTACCTTCGGAACCGGCGTTTGTCAGCGTCAGGCGGCGCTCCGCCTCCCCCGCGAGGGTCACGTTCCGGAATTCGGACGGCTGGTAGAACTGGAAAAGCTCCTGCCCCGTGTGGAACAGCCGCTGGAAAAGGACCTGCTGCAGATGGAGCCGGTCGGAAGACGGCAGATGTTCCAGCGTGCGGATATCCGCGGGCTTGATCAGGAACCCCACGGGCAGGGCGTCCTTGTTTTCCACGATCGAATAGAGGCCGTTGCCGTAAACCGCGTCCCGGCCGTCGGGCAGCTCCTCGGTCCTCGTGATCGTGTACCGGTTGCCGAGGATCGCGTCGGTGAACTCCGTCCCGCCGTTGGAGTTGACCTCCATCCAGTAGGAGGAATAGCCCAGCTTTTTCATCGAAAACAGATAGTCCTTCGCCGTCAGCGAGGTGTAGTGGCTCAGGGAACCGTAGCCCATGCCGCCCACCAGGTTCACGTCGAAATATTTTTCTTCCATCTTCACGCGCGCGAGGCCGCTGTCCCCAATTTTCCCCGCGAGGTCCAGGATCGGGGCGTAATACTGCGCGTTGTTCCCGGCGGAGGCGATATAGACGCAGGAATAGAACGACGCCTCGACCACGGCGAGAACGCAGAGCAGAGCGGAAAACAGGCCCCGCCGCACCATGCGGTAGCGGTGCAGGAGCAGCAGGATCAGATACGCGAGCGCGGCCGTCAGGGCGAAAACCGCCAGGATGCGCAGGCTTTTTTGATCCCCCCACAGCGTCCGGGTATAGACGGTCACGTCCGCGAAATCCCGGCGGAGGATGGACGAGGCGGAAAATGCGACGATCGCGGCGGAAAACAAAGCGATGCCGACGGGCAGGGGGTTGCTCGGCGGGGAAAGGGCCGTCTCCCCGTCCTCGCGGGAGACCGCGGCGGCCAGCAGCGCCAGGCCGAGGAAAGCGGGGATATAGCCGTACCGCACCGGGAACGACTGATAGCTGCCGGTCTGCCACATCTTGTTGACCGGCTCGATCAGCACGGGCACCAGCGTGGCCAGCAGCATGAAGAGCGCCCAGCGCACCTCCGGGTTCCGGTGCAGGCCCAGAAAGAACACGGCGGCGGCCGCCGCGGCGATCGCGCCCGTGCACAGCACGACCGGGACGGTGGTGTCCAGCCTGGCGAGGAACCCGCCCGAGCGCAGGCTGGAAATCAGATCTCCGGCCCGCGCGGAGGAAAGGTATTGCATCAGGGAGGGCAGCCAGACCGCCCCGGTCATCAGCACGCCGGAAAAGGTCGAAAGCCCAAACAGCAGGATCTTGCCGCGGCGCTCCCCGCGCTCCACGCAGATCAGCAGATATGCGCCGAACGCGAGGACCAAAAACACGGAGACCATATAGCACAGATAAAAGTTCACGGTCAGGACCGCCGCGAACGAAAGGGTGTAGAGCAGGATCTTCCCCTCGCGGACCAGGCGGTCCAGCCCCGTCAGCAGGATCGGGAACAGGGCCATCACGTCGAGCCACACGATATTCTGGTAGTAGAACATCGCGTACCCGCAGAAGGCGTACATCACGCCGAGCGCCGCGGTCTGGAGAAAATCCAGCTTCCGGAACCGGCGGAGGAAGAACGCGCAGGCGCAGGCGGCACAGGCCATCAGCTTCAGGATCAGAAGAATATTGACGAAGTCGTACATCCTCCCCTTTTCCACAAACGCCACGAGAAAGGAAAACGGGCTGCTGACGAAGAACAGAAACACGCCCCAGAAATCCATGCCGCCTGCGTTCTGCAGGTTCAAAAACATCCCGGTCTTCCCGAAAAGGATATCCCGGAAATCCATCAGAAACGGGACGACCTGCTGATTCATATCGCACCAGGAGACGGTGCGCGTCCCGAACGGATACAGGCCGTAGGCCGCGTAAACGGACAGAAGGACCCCCGCCGTGAGCGCGGGCGCCGCCCACAGGGAATGTTTTCTCGACATGGAGCGTCCTCCTTTTTCTCAGGTCCGCGCGCAGCCGGCCGGGATCAGCGTTTCAGCGAGACCCTGTGGTAGACTTTTTTCCCTTTTTTCAGGATCACACCGCCTGAGTCTCCGGCGGAAAAATTCTCCGGGGTCAGGGCAAAGGAAGGCTGCGTTACCTTTTCGTCGTTTACGGAGATCCCGCCCTGGGCCACCAGGCGCTTCGCCTCCGCTCTCGAGGGAGCCAGCTTCGCCGCGACCAGCAGGTCGAGGATGCCGATCTTCCCGTCCGTGAAATCCGCATCGGTGATCTCCGTGGACGGCATATCCTCGGAGACGCCGCCCCCGACGAACAGGGCGCGCGCGGCGGCGCGGGCTTTTTCAGCCTCTTCCCGGCCGTGGATCTGCCGGGTCACCTCAAAGGCGAGCAGCTCTTTCGCCCCGTTGAGTTCCTGCCCCTTCAGCGCGGAAATCTGCCGGATCTGCCCCATCGGCACAAAGGTCAGGACCTTGAGGCACCGGACGACGTCGGCGTCCGCCACGTTGCGCCAGTACTGGTAAAAATCGAACGGGCTCATCTTCTGCGGATCAAGCCAGACGGCGCCCCTCTCCGTCTTGCCCATCTTTTTGCCCTCGCTGTTGGTCAGCAGGGGCACCGTCATGCCGTAGGCCTCCGCATTCTCCTTGCGGCGGATCAGTTCGACGCCGCCGAGGATGTTGCTCCACTGGTCGTCCCCGCCCACTTCCAGCCGGCAGCCGTAGCGCCGGAACAGCTCCAGGAAATCGTAGCTCTGCATAATCATGTAGTTCATCTCGAAGAACGAGAGGCCGCGCTCCAGCCGCTGCTTGTAGCATTCCGCCGCCAGCATCCGGTTGACGGAAAAGTGGACGCCGATATCGCGCAGGAACTCGACATAGTTCAGGTGCAGGAGCCAGTCGGCGTTGTTTGCCGTGATCACCTTTCCCTCGGAAAAATCGATCAGCTTCGACATCTGCCTGCGGAAGCAGCCGATGTTGTGCTCGATCTCGCTTTCCGACATCATCCGGCGCATTTCCGTCTTGCCCGAAGGGTCCCCGACCATGCCGGTCCCGCCGCCGAACAGCAGGATGGGCGTATGCCCCGCCCGCTGCAGGTGGGCCGCCACCATGATCGGGATGTAGTGCCCCACGTGGAGGCTGTCCGCCGTCGGATCGAAGCCGATGTAAAAGGCCGTCCGTCGGTTGTCCAGCAGGTCGCGGACCTTTTCGCGGTCCGTGGTCTGAGCGATCAGCCCGCGCGCTTCCAGTTCTTCAAACACGCCCATAAAAAATCCTCCATTTTCCGCAGGGGGATGAAAAAAGCCCCCTGCCAAGACTTGCAGAGGGCGGAATTCACCGCGGTACCACCTCAGTTCGCCGCAGCCTCGCGGCGGCGGCCTCAAGGGTACGGAGCCCCATACCCGCGCGCTGTAACGTGCGCACACGGCCCGGCCTACTGAAAAGACGTTCGGCCTGGCGGCTCCGGGAGGTATGCTCGCCCCGCCGCCGCATCCGCTTCCACCGTCCGCGGATTCTCTTTGCCGTTCCGGCGGGGTTCCTTTTTTCCCATCGACACCGATTTTCTATAGTATAGCCGTTTTTCCGGGGGATGTCAAGATTTCCCCGCCCGCGGTCCGCCCCGCGCGAGCCGCAGCATCTCGGCCGCGTTTTCGAGCGTGAGGGGGGTGATCTGCGCCCCGCCGATGATGCGCGCAAGCTCCCTTTTGCGGCCCTCCTCGTCCAGCCGGCGAACCTGCGTGAAGGTCCTGCCGCCGCGCACTTGCTTTTCGATCAGGTACTGGGCGTCGGCGAGGGCGGCGATCTGGGCCAGATGCGTGACGCAGATCACCTGCCGGCTCCCGGAGACCTCGCGCAGCTTCAGACCCACCTTCTGGGCCGCGTTTCCGCTGACGCCGGTGTCCACCTCGTCGAAGATCAGCGTGCCGACATCGTCGTGCCCGGCGAGAACGGTCTTGACCGCGAGCATGATGCGGGAAAGCTCGCCCCCCGAGGCGATCTTCGCGAGGGGCCGGGGCGGCTCCCCGGGGTTCGCGGAGATCAGGAACTCGACGCCGTCGCCCCCCGCCGGGCCGAGCGGGACGCTCTCTCGGTGCACCTCGAACGCCACGTTCGGCATATTCAAAAAACGCAGCTCGTCCCGGACCCGCGCGGCGAATTCCTCCGCGGCCTTTTTCCGCCAGGCGGAAAGCTCCCCCGCGAGCTTCTTCGCCAGCTCCGCGTCCTCCCGGTACTCTTTCTTCAGCCGGGCGGCCGTCTCGTCCGAAAGGCTGATCTTCGCCAGCTCCGCGCGGCTCCGGTCCAGAAAGGCCAGCATCTTCTCTACGGTGCCGCCGTACTTGAGGCTCAGGCGGTAAATCGCGTCCAGCCTCGCCTCTATCTTTTCCAGCTCGGCGGGGTCGTATTCCAGCTTGGAATCGTAATTGCGCAGCTCCGCGCCGCAGTCCTCCAGATCGTAGGAGATGCTCTGCAGGCGCTCCGCGAGGCCCTGCAGCTCCGGCAGATACCGCGCGGCGCCGGCCAGGGCCTCCGCCGCGGAGGAGACGGCCGAAACGGCGCCGCCCGCCTCCTCGCTGCCGGCGAGCGCCTCTTTGGCCTGCGCGAGGGCGCCCGCGACCCTTTCGCTGTTCCGGAAAAGGTTCTTTTTCCGCTGCAATTCCTCCTGCTCGCCGGGATGCAGGTCCGCGGCTTCCAGCTCGTTGATCTGGTAGGTGAGCAGGTCGGTCTGCCGCGCCTTCTGCTCGCTGTCCATCCGGCAGCTTTCCAGTTCCCTGCGGACACGCCGCAGTTCCGCATAGGCCCGGCGGTACCGCGCGGCAAGGTCCTCCGGAAGGCCCATGCTGTCGAGATAGCCGAGGTGGTTTTCGGGGGAAAGCAGGCCGTAGCTCTCGTGCTGGCCGTGGATGTTGACCAGCAGCGGCCCGACCTTTTTGAGCGCGGAGACGGTCGCCGGGCGGCCGTTGATGCGGCAGACGGTCCGGTCGGCGCCGATCTCGCGCTGGACGATCAGCGTCCCGTCGTCCTCGGGCGCGTAGCCCAGCTCCTCCAGCGCGCGGAGCGCCCGCCCGCCCGGCCGCGTGAACGTCGCGCTGACAAAGGCGGATTTTGCGCCGGCGCGGATCAGCTCGCGGGACGTCCTTTCGCCGAGGATCGCGCTGATGGAATCGATGAGGATCGATTTCCCCGCTCCGGTCTCGCCGGTCAGCGCGCTGAAGCCGGCGTCGAAATCCACCGACGCCTTTTCAATCACGGCGATATTTTCAATATAGAGCTGCGACAGCATCGAAAATCACCCGATCATACTTTTCAGCCGGTCCGCGAGGCGGACGGCCTCGGTTTCGTCCCGGACGAGGACAAAGATCGTGTCGTCGCCGGAAAGCGTGCCGACCACGCCGTCCCAGCGCAGGGCGTCCATGGCGGCGCACACGGCGTTCGCCATGCCGGTCAGGCATTTGATTGTCACGATGTTCTGCGCGTGGTCCACGGCGACGGCGGAATCCTGGAACAGGGAATTGAACTTCACGTCGCCGTCCCTGGCCTTTTCGGCGGCGGACATATACCGGTATTTTCCGTCGGGGGAAAGCACCTTGACCAGCCGCAGCTCCTTGATATCTCGGGAAACCGTGGCCTGCGTCACGGCGAAACCGGATTCCCTCAGGCGGTGAAGCAGTTCCTCCTGCGTGTCGATCGAATAGCGGTTGATGAGCTCCAGAATGCGCTCATGGCGCTTTTTCTTCAACTCTGATTCCCCCCGTCGCCCAGCTTGCGGTTGACGATCTCGTAGAAATTGTGGTCCTTGAGCCGCACGATCTTCACCGTCTTTTTCGAGCGGCGGAACTCCACCCGCTGCGCCGGATCGCAAAGGCGGACAGACACCTCGCCGTCCATGGTGAGAAAGACGTCGTTCCCGGGCTCGAAACAGGCCTGCACGCTCAGCCTGGCGCCCGGCCCGAAGACGACCGGCCGCGTGAGGAGCGAGTGAGAGCACACGGGCGACAGCAGGATACAGGAAAGCTCGGGGTCGATGATGGGCCCGCCGGCGGAAAGGGAATAGGCGGTGGAGCCGGTCGGCGTCGCGACGATCAGCCCGTCGCCGCGGTAATCGCAGACCGTCCGGCCCCCGAACTCGACCCGGAAATCCGGCATCGGGGCGATCGTCCCGCGCAGGAGCACGGCTTCGTTCAGGGCACTGAAGGTCTTCGCTTCTCCGTTTTCCGTATAAAGCACCTCGAGCATCATGCGGTTTTCCAGCCGGTACTTTCCCGCGACCAGGCGGTCCAGCCGGTCGAACTCGTCCGTCTCCAGCTCCGCGACGAAGCCGAGCCGGCCCACGTTGACGCCGAGGATCGGCTTGTCGGCCTCGGCCGCGTACCGGGCGCAGTGGATGATGGTCCCGTCTCCCCCGACGGCGGCCATCAGGTCGCACGCCCCGATCATCGCCTCAAAATTCCCGGCGAACTCGACCCCCAGGCCGGAAAAATCCTCCCGAAGCTCGGCCGACATCAGCACCTGCGCGCCGAGGCCGCGCAGCCGGCGGACCAGGCGCTCCGTATGAAAGCGCGCCCGGTCTCTGCTGAGGTTCGGAAGGACTGCGATCTTCATTTCGCCTCACCGCCGTTCAAAACTCTGTGCGACTGCGCCACGACTTCCTCCGCCGCCGGGGCTTTCAGCACCGGGGCGTCCGATTTTTTAAGAAACGCGAGGTACTCGATGTTCCCCTCCGGCCCCTTGACGGGGGAAAAGGTCAGGCCGAGGACGGAAAAGCCGTTCTGCAGGCAGAAGCCGACGATCTCCCGCACCACTTCGGCATGGACCGCGGGGTCCCGCACGACGCCCTTCTTCCCCACCTTTTCGCGCCCGGCCTCGAACTGCGGTTTGATCAGGCAGACCGCCCCGCCCCCTTCGCGCAGGAAGCGCCGGGCGACCGGCAGGATGAGCTTCAGCGAGATGAAGGCGACGTCGACGCTGAAGAAATCCACCGGCTCCGGGACCTGCTCCGGCGTGAGGTAGTGGGCGTTGGTGCGCTCCAGGCAGACGACGCGGGGATCGGTGCGCAGCTTCCACGCAAGCTGCCCGTAGCCGACGTCCACCGCGTAGACCTTCCGCGCGCCGTTCTGCAGCATGCAGTCCGTAAAGCCGCCGGTCGAGGCGCCGAGATCCATCGCGGTCTTCCCCTTCAGATCGATCGGGAAGCAGGCCAGCGCCTTCTCGAGCTTGAGCCCGCCGCGGCTGACGTAGCGCAGCTTCTCCCCCCGCACCTCGATCCTCGCGTCCGGCGGGAGCATGGTGCCCGGCTTATCCTGCTTCTGCCCGTCCACGTAGGCGTTGCCCATCATCACGGCGATCCTCGCTTTTTCACGGCTTTCGGCGAGGCCGCGCTCAAAAATCAGGCAGTCCAGCCTTTTTTTCTCCATCACGCACCGCCTTCCGTCAGGATCGCCCGCTCCATCCCGGCTTCGTCCAGCCCGAGGTCATGGAGGCTTTCTTCCATCGAGGCATGGGCGACGAATCCCTCGACCGCGTGCAGCGAGAACTTTCCGGAATAGCCCGCCTGCTCCAGCAGAAAGCCGAAATGCTCGCCGACGCCGCCGAGCCGGATCCCCTCCTCGAAGAAGAAGATCCTCCCAGCGTCCGCCGCGCAGCGCACCGCCTCGCCGTCCACCGGCTTGATGCGGTTCAACTTGACGACGCGCACCGCGACGCCCCGCTTGCCGAGGCTCCGGCACGCGAGGCACGCGAACGAGAACAGGCGCCCGTACGTCACGAGGGCGACGCCAGCCTCCGGCGGGCCGTACACGTCGAACGGCCGGCCGCTGAGCTGAAAATCGAACGGGCGGAACAGCTGCTCCCCGCGCGGATAGCGCACCGCGGCGAACCCCGGGCTGCGGTACAGGGCCTCCCGCAGGCAGAGCTTCAGCTCGTCGTAATAGGCGGGGGAATACACGCTGACGCCGGGGATGGTGTTCAGATACGCCGTGTCGAAAATGCCCTGATGCGTCTCGCCGTCCTCGCCGACGATGCCGGCGTGGTCGACCGCCAGCACGATTTTGACCCGCTGGAGGGCGACGTCGTGAATCATCTGGTCGTAGCCGCGCTGGAGAAACGAGGAATAGACGGCGAAAACGGGAAGCATCCCGCCCGAAGCGAGACCGCCGCAGAACGTGACGGCGTGCTCCTCGGCGATGCCGGTGTCGAAGAACCGCTTCGGGAACTCCCGCGCGAAGCGCGAAAGGCCCGTGCCGGCCTGCATGGCGGCCGTCACCGCGCAGACGCGCCGGTCCTCCCCGGCAAGCTCGCACAGGCTGTCGCCGAACACCTGCGAAAAGCTCAATCCGGAGGGCTGCGTCTGCCCGGTCTCGACGTCGAACCCGCAGGTGCCGTGAAAGGCGCCGGGGTTCTGTTCCGCGAAGGGATACCCCTTCCCCTTCTTGGTCAGGACGTGCAGAAAAACGGGGTGGTCGATGGTCTTCACGTTGTTGAAGACCTCGATCAGCTTGTCGAGGTTGTGCCCGTCGAACGGGCCGTAATAGTAGAAGCCCATGTCCTCGAAGAACGTGCTGTTGTAGAGAATCTGTTTGAGCAGGGACTTCAGCGACGTGAGGCCCCGGTGCAGCGGCGCGCCGATCAGCGGCAGGCGGTCCAGAGCGCCCTCCACGCGCCCCTTGATGCGGAAATAGGACGGCTCCGTGCGGATGCGCGCGAGATAGCGCGCGATGGAGCCGACGTTGCGGGAGATGGACATTTTGTTGTCGTTCAGGACCACGATGAATCCCTTTTTGAAGCGCCCGGCGTTGTTGAGGCCCTCGTAGGCGAGGCCGCCCGTCAGGGCGCCGTCGCCGATCACGGCGACCACGTGCCCTTTCGCGCCGGAAAGCTCCTTCGCCTTCGCAAGGCCGAGCGCCGCCGAGATCGACGCGCTGCTGTGACCGGAGGTGAACGGGTCGTAAGGGCTTTCCCTGCGGTTCGGGAAACCGGAAAGCCCGCCCTTCGTGCGGATGGTCGAGATCCGCCCGAGCCGGCCGGTCAGCATCTTGTGCGTATAGGCCTGGTGGCCGACGTCCCAGACGATCCGGTCGTCCGGCGAATCGAAAACGCGGTGCAGGGCCACCGTCAGCTCCACCACGCCGAGATTGGAGGCGAGGTGCCCGCCGTTCGCCGCGACGGTGCGGATGATCGTCTCCCGGATCTCGCCGCAGAGTTGCTTAAGCTGCCCGGAAGACAGGTCCTTCAGATCTTCCGGCGAACGGATCGTATCCAACAGGCTGCCCATCATCTCATCCTCAGCGTTCTTCAGGGCAAAGGAGCCCGCCCTGCAGCTTCGCCGCCGCGACCGTGTTTTTCAGCAGCATGGCGACCGTCATGGGCCCCACGCCGCCCGGCACCGGCGTGAGGTACGAGGCGACCGGCTCCACACCGGCAAAATCGACGTCCCCGCAGAGCCGGCCGCTCTCGTCGCGGTCCATGCCGACGTCGACGACCACAGCGCCCGGCTTGACCATCTCCGCCGTCACGAACTTCGGCTTCCCGACGGCGACGACGAGCAGGTCCGCCCCGCGGCAGATCCGCCCCAGTCCGCGGGTCCTGCTGTGGCAGACGGTGACGGTACCGTTCGCCTGCAGCAGCAGCGCGGCGGTCGGCTTGCCCACGATGTTGCTGCGGCCGACCACCACGCAGTTCTTCCCTTCCACCGAAATCTTCTCGCGGCGCAGCAGCTCGAGGATTCCCGCCGGCGTGCAGGGAAGAAAGCGCGGGGCCCCGATCAGGATCCGCCCGACGTTCTCCGGGTGGAAGGCGTCCACGTCCTTGAGCGGGTCGATCGCCTCGAGGACGGGCCGGGGGTCCGTCCCCGCGGGCAGGGGAAGCTGCACGAGGATGCCGCTGACGGCCCTGTCCGCATTCAGCCGCCGGACGAGGCCGAGCAGCTCCTCCTGCTTCGCGTCCGCGGGAAGGGCATGCTTTTCGGAGCGGATCCCGACCTCGGCGCAGGCTTTTTCCTTCCTCCGCACATAGGTTGCGGAAGCCGGGTCGTTCCCCGCCAGGACGACCGCAAGGCCGGGCATGATGCCCAGCCCTTTCAGACGCGCGGTCTCCTGCGCGGTTTCCGCCCGGATCGCGGCCGCGGCGGCTCTGCCGTCCATCAGTTTTGCCATTTACTTCTTTTCCTCCGCCTCCGCGTCTCCGCTTTGATCCTCCGGGGAGGTCTCCTTCGGTTGCTCCGGCTTCGGCTCGGTCTCGTCGCGGACGGATTCCCCCGCGAGGACCTTCTTGGCCTCTTCCGCGCTGCCGAAGATCGTGCTGGTTCCGTCGCTGTAATCCGGCCCCGCGTCTTCGGCGGCCGCCGGCTCCATCTCGTCCTCGATCGAATTCAGCTCCATGATTTTCGCCGAACCGCAGCCCGTCAGCGCCGTCCTCCGGCGGAACACCACCAGCAGCACCGCCGACGCGATCACGGCCGCGGCGGCCACCACCTGCGAGACCCGCAGCGGCACGACCGGGGTGATCAGGCTGTCGGTGCGCAGGCCCTCGATGAAGAAGCGCCCCACGCCGTACCAAAGGCTATAAAGCAGGAAAACCTGCCCGTCGTAGCGGCGGAACTTTCTGCTGAAGATATGTAACAGCACAAAGCCGAGCGCGCACCAGAGAGATTCGTAGAGAAAGCACGGGTGGACGCCCGTGGAGGCAATCAGCGCCGTGTTCTCGCTGCTCATGCGCCACGGCAGGTCCGTCGCGGAACCGAAAGCCTCCTGGTTGACGAAGTTGCCCCACCGGCCGATCGACTGGCCGATCAGGAAACCGAGCGAACCCAGGTCCAGCACGGCGGGAACGCTGATCTTATGCAGCTTCGCCACCAGCGCGCCGCAGAGCAGGCCGCCGATGATGCCGCCGTAGATGCCCACGCCGCCGTCCCAGATATAAAGCGCGCTGAGGGGATTCTTCACAAACTGGTCGCTGGCGTCAAACAGGACGTAATACGCCCTCGCCCCCACGACGCCGCCCACCAGGCCGACCAGCACGGCGTCGATGAACTTGTCCTCGTCGAGGCGGAACTTCTTGCAGCTTTTCATCGCGTACAGGAACGCCAGCAGAAAACCGACCGCAATGATGACGCCGTACCACCGGAACGGATGGCCGCCGATTTGGAACGCCACGGGGTTAATGGTAAAGCTGAGCCCCAATCCGGGGAACTGGACATGATAGATCATACTTCGCACCACCGTTTCTTCCTGCAGATTGAGTTTTCGTCCCGCTTCAGGGCGCCGGGCGCAGCGGCCGGACGACCGAAAGCGCGGAATATTCCGGCCGAAGCTGGACCTCCAGCCGCTTCAGCACGTCCTCCGGCTCCGCCTGGGCGACCTCGTCGATATAAGTGAACAGCTCCCGCCCCGCGAACTCCAGGGAAACCATCGAATTCGCAATGCTGCCCACATTGTCGAGCGCGGCGACGTTGCGCCCGTAGACCGCCCTTTTCGCGCGCTCGAACGTCGCGGGGTCGAAGCCCTGCGCGCGGACGGCCGCAATCTCCTTCTTGATCTCGTCCTCCGCGGCCTCCGGGTCTTTCGACTCCCCGGAAAAGATCACGGAAGCGTATCCCGGCCCCTCGAAATATTCATATCCGAACGACGCCTCGTTGATCAGGCCGGCGTCCAGGAGCCTGCGGAAAAGCGGGGAGGCGTCGGAAGCCAGCGCCTCCAGAAGGATGTCCGTCCCGGCGATCTGCTTCGTGGTGGCCCTGCCGGCGCCGCACGGCTCTTTGAAGCCGAGTTCGAACAGCGGCACCGCCACCGCCAGCTTCTGCTCCACCCGCGCCTGCACGATATGCTCCGGCTCGGGCTCGAAGATGCGCTCCACATACGACGGCTCCGACGGCTTCAGCATTTTGTCGCAGAGGCTGAGCACGCGCTCCGGCTCCACGTTGCCCGCGACGCACAGGACCATGTTGTTCAGGTTGTAGAACGTCCGGTAGCAGCGGTAGAGCAGTTCCGGCGTGATCTTGGCGATGCTGTCGACCGTGCCGGCGATGTCGATTCGGACCGGATGGGAGT
This sequence comes from Caproicibacter sp., assembly GCA_036844765.1. Classification (GTDB taxonomy): domain Bacteria; phylum Bacillota; class Clostridia; order Oscillospirales; family Acutalibacteraceae; genus Thermocaproicibacter. The sequence continues at coordinate 44,973 of DAIUFE010000008.1, forward strand.
GGTAGAGCGCGCTCAGCAGGTTGAACAGCACGCGCCACTGGGGATCGTCGTCGTACATCCGGATCTCCTGCCCGATGATGCCCTGCTCCTTCCGAACGGTCTGCTCCGTAAAATACGGGGACTGCACGAAGTCGAGCAGAATCTCAAGCGACTCGTAGACGTTGGCCGTGCAGGAAAACAAAAAGCAGGTCATGTCGAACGAGGTGTAGGCGTTGGCGGAGGCGCCGGTCTTCGCGTACCGCGCGAAGGCGTCGCCGTCGGCGCTCTCGAACAGCTTGTGCTCAAGGTAGTGGGCGATGCCGTTCGGCACCCGCTGCGGCGCGCCGCCCGGCGAGGTCCTGAAGCTGTTGTCGATCGAACCGTATTTCGTGCCGAACACGGCGTAGGAAGAGCTGTTCTTCGGCTTCGGGTAAATGAGGATTTTGAGGCCGGATGCGTGCCGGACCTCATAGTAGGAATCGCCCGTTCTCTCGCTTCGGATTTCCCGGATCGGATTCATTCGGCCGCCCCCACCTTTCCCACCAGCTTATAAACGGTGTCGAGGGTGACACCGTCCGCAACCGCCCGGACCTCTTCGTCCCGGACGGCGCCGACGAGCGCCGCCTCCTCCTCCGGAGGACGGATGGGGCTGGAAAAGGTCTGGGAAAGATACCACGCCTCCAGCCCGTCCAGGGAATCGGAAAGCGTCCGGTAGCTGTTGCACAGGCTCAGTTTTGCCGCGTCCAGTTCGGCGGCGGTGAAATTGCCCTTCCTGATCTCTTCGAGCTGCGCGAGGATCTCCTCCTTTGCCCGGTCGATGTTTTTCCGCTCGACGCCGCTCTGCACGAACAGGATCCCCTTGAGCGGATGATAGAGCGAGCTGCAGTAATAGCAGAGGCTCAGCTTCTCGCGGACGTTCAGGAACAGCTTGGAGTTCGGCGTGCCGCCGTACAGCGCGCTGAACAGCTTGCAGGCCGCGACGGTGTCCTCCGGCTCCGCGCAGCCGGTGCGGAACCCCAGGACCAGCTTGCTCTGCGCGACGTCCATCGTCTCGGTGACTTCGCGGACCCGTTCCGCGGAGCGCACGACCTGCGTGCGGCAGGGCTCCGTCTCCGTCCGCCCCAGGTTGTGGAATGCCGCGAAAAAATCGGCGTACACCGGCTCCGGGTCGCAGTCCCCCAGCACCATGATCTCCGCCCGGGCATGGTGGATCAGGCGGTTCCACGCGGCCGTGAGGGGCTCGCGCTCCAGGCGCCGCACGTCCTCGCGGCTCCCGAGCCGGCCGACGCCGTAGGGCTCCTTCTCGCAGAGGACCTCCTCGCAGCGGCGCATCGCATAGGCGCGCTTGTCGTTGTACTCCGAATCGATCTGCTCAGCCATCTGGCGCTTTTCCTGCTTGAACCCCTCCCGCGGAAACATGCCGTTCTCAAACGGCGGGTCGAACACGATGCTGCAGAGCAGATGCGACAGCTCGGCGGAAACGCTCTCCCCGCGCAGGGAATAGCGGTCCGCGATGCCGGAGGCGGAAACGGAGAGCACCTGGACGTCGCCCAGCTTCTGCACGTCGGCATCCAGCTGGGCGCCGTAAAGCTCCGCGAGGTGCCGGTTCAGTTTGGTGAGGTCCGGATATTTTCTGCTGGCGCGCGTCAGCAGAAAAGGAAGGATCGCATGGGAGGAGGCGGTCTGCCGCTCCAGCGGCAGCAGAAAATGGATGGACATGCGCACCGTCTTGAAGCGGCTGTCCCGGATGCTCCTGAAATTGACGCCGTCGCAGACGGAACGCTGTTCGATTCCCGTCATCCTGGTTTTCATCTCCAAAGAAGCGATTTGTCAAACTATGCCTCATTATAACACAATCCTCCGCTTTAGAAAAGGACGAATCTCCCGCCGCAGAAGATTGCGGAAAGTCGGAAAAAATGATATAATGGCCGGGCTTGCGGAATTGAGGTGCGTCGATTGAAACCCTTTCGGAACCGGGCCCTCGCGGGGGAGCTGGGGCTTCTTTTTGTGACCGTCGTCTGGGGCGCGGGCTTCGTCGTCACGAAGAACGCCGTGACCCTGATGCCGGCGTCCTTCCTCCTCGTCGTCCGGTTCGGAGCCGCCGGCCTGCTGCTGGCCCTGGTCTTCCGCAAAAGGCTTCGGAATCTGCGCGCCCCCGATCTGAAGGCGGGCCTTTTGATTGGCCTGCTGAATTTCGTCTCCTACGAAATGCAGACCTGGGGCGTCAAATATACGACGGCGGGCAACAACGCTTTCCTGACCGCCGTGTACTGCGTCGCCGTCCCGTTCCTGTACTGGGCGGTGCGCCGCCGCAGGCCGACGGCAGCCCACATCGTCTCCGCCTTTCTCTGTGTGGCGGGGGTGGGGCTGCTCTCCCTTCACGGGAAATTTTCCATGAACCCCGGGGACCTTCTCTCGCTGGGCTGCGGCCTCGTCTTCGCCGTGCAGATCGTCGCCATCGGTATTGTTGCCGAAACGCGGGACCCTATACTGCTGGCCGTCACCCAATGTGTTTTCACCGCGCTGGCGGCGCTGCCCGCGGCCGCCCTGACGGAGACGCTCCCGGCGCGCGTCCCGCCGGAAGCGATCGCGTCGCTGGCGTTTCTGGCCGTCTGCGGCACGGCGCTCGCGACCCTGATCCAGATGGTCGCGCAGAAATACGTCGCCCCCGGCAAAGCCTCGCTGATCATGTCGCTGGAATCCGTTTTCGGGTGCCTGGGCGGCATCCTTTTCCTCGGCGAACCCGCCGCTCCCCGGACGATCGAAGGATTCGCGCTGATCTTCGCCGCCGTCGTGCTTTCCGAGCTCCGGCTTCCGGCGCGCGCCGCGGCCGGCTTGTCCCAGGTCCCCGTTAAAAAATAAGGGGGAACCGAAGGAGCGTTCCCCCGTTTTTTACCAATGAAAGAAGAACCGCAGCCGGTCGATCAGGGCGTCCGTCAAAATTGCGACGGCCGCGACGGCCAGCAGGAACAGCAGGATGGAGAAAATGCGCGCGGCCTTCCGCCCCTTTCCGCCCGCGGGCGCGCCGCCGCTTTTCTCGTCCGTCCGTTTTTCTTCCGCTTCTTCGCCGGCCGTCCGCGCGGGGGGATCGTCTTTCAGAAAGCCGATCCCGCGCAGAATGCCGCGGCCGCGCTCCCGCTCGCCGTACGGCACGAAAACGCGCACGCCCGCGCTTCGGGAGCGCCCGAGGACGATGGAGGTCACGCCTCCCGCGGCCTCGGTCTTTTCCAGATACGGGATTCCGGCGTCCCCGAGGGCACCGGCGATCGGCCCTTCCTCCTCCTGAGAGGCGGAGCAGAGAAGGACCGGGTCCCCGGGCCGCACGGGGCGCAGACGCCCGCTGCCGCAGAAGGGGCAGCGTTCCCCACCGGCGCACAGGGACTGGCAGTCGGCACAATACAGCATCGTTTCACTTCCGTTCTTTTTCGTATCCTATCACATTCCGGGTCCCGGCGCAAGGCCTGCCCCGGGGAAATTCCCGTCAGCGCAGGACCGGCTCGATCTGCTTCCCCTCCAGCGCGGAGAGCACCGTGGGGAGCAGCAGGCTGAAATCCGCGACCAGCGAAAACGGCTTTTTCTCCGGGTTATCCTGCCGCATGGGAACGAAATAGATGTTTTTCGTGTTCATCAGCCTGCCGATATTGGCGGCCGAAGCGGCGAGCGCGTCGTTCGTCGCCGGGGCCAGCACGACGGGCAGGCCGATGCGCAGGCTGGATTTCACCGCCATGGTGACGGGCGTATCGGTGACGCCGTTGGCGAGCTTTGCGAGGGTGTTCCCCGTGCAGGGCATCACGACCATAAGGTCCACCAGTTTTTTCGGGCCGATCGGCTCCGCCTCCACGATGCTTTTGATCACTTTTCTGCCGCAGAGGTCCTCGATCTCCCAGACGAAATCCTCGGCCCGGCCGAAGCGGGTGTCCGTGCCGAAGGCGTTGTACGACATAATCGGGAGGACGCGGTACCCTTCCCCGCGGATATGCCGCAGCTCGTCGATCGCCTGGCGGAACGTGCAGAACGAACCGCACAGCGCGAATCCCAAAGTCTTCTCTTCCATTCCGGCTTCACTCCCCCATCATATGGCAAACCGTGTCCCGGATGATCTCGCCCGCCGTCCGGGGCGCCACCCGGCCCGGAAGGGACGGCGCGAGGATGGCCCGGATGCCGATTTTTTCCGCGGCGTCGAAATCGACGCCGCCCGGCGCGGACGCGAGGTCGACGATCAGCGAGCAGCCGCGCAGCTTCGACAGCACGCTGCGGGTGAAGATCAGGGCCGGCACCGTGTTGAAGATCACGTCGAAACGCTCTTCCTTCTCCCCGATCCCGGCGGTTTTGACCGGCGTGTAGCCGTACGACTCGACCCAGGCGAGATCGGCGGATTTGCGGGCGCTGACCGTCACCTCCGCGCCGATGCCCCGCAGCATGTACGCGAGGACCTTCCCGACCCTGCCGAACCCGGCCACCAGGCAGCGGCTGCCGCTGATCGTCGCGGGAAAATCCCGCACGGCGATCCCGATGGCGCCCTCCGCCGTAGGGACGGCGTTGCGCACGACGAATTCCTCCTGGGTGTAATAGTCGTCCGCCTCGATCTCCTGCCAGATGCCGCTCGTCCGGTACAGCCGCTGCATCATGCCGCCGAAAACGCGCTTGCCGCGCATCTTCCCGGCAAAGCCGTCGTCCAGGACGATTTTGTCCTCGCCGTAATCCGTTTTCAAGGTTTTCCCGTCGTCCGTCACGGGCAGAGGAAGGATCACCACGTCGCACCGTTCGGCGACCTCGTCGAGCGAGGCCTTCCGGACGCCGTTCGCAAACCGCACGCGGTCGAACCCGCACGCGTACACCTCAAACCCGCCGGAAACAAGGGACTCCGCCAGCGCGATCTGCCGTCCGTCGCCGCCGACAACTCCCATCGCTTTCAAATCCGCCATAGGAACCTCCATTCCATCGCCGTCATCATAAATTCATTACGACATAATATGGGAAGGAAAAGCCGATTGTGATAAACGAAAAAAAACGCCGAATTTATTTTTCCGGTTGAAATTGCCGCGGAACATGTTTATTATTGATCTGTCCGGCAATATACTTACTGGAGACTTTCCCCGCGGAGAACCCGCGGATTTACTTTTATCAACCGAGGAGCGCGCTTATGAACAGCGACATTTTGTCCAAAGTAAAAAGAGTCCATTTCGTCGGGATCGGCGGGTCCGGCATGTGCCCGATCGCCGAGATCCTGTTCCATAGAGGATACCGGCTGACCGGGTCCGATATCAACGAATCCGATACCCTCGCGCGGATCCGGGGCTACGGGATCCCGGTCTTCATGGGGCACCGGCCCGAGAACGTGGCCGGCGCGGAGCTGGTCGTCTACACGGCCGCGGTCAAGCAGGATAACCCCGAGCTGGCCGCCGCCCGCAAGGCGGGGATCCCCACGGTGGAGCGGTCCGTGATGCTGGGGATAGTGGCGGGCCGGTTTCCGGAGGCCGTGGCGGTCTCCGGCACCCACGGAAAGACCACGACCACCGCGATGATCACCCAGATCCTTCTGGAAGCCGGAAAGGATCCCTCCGCGATCATCGGCGGCAAGCTCCCGCTGATCGGCGGGAACGGCCGCGCCGGGAAGTCGGACATCATCGTCTGCGAGGCGTGCGAATATGTGGACACCTTCCTCCAGCTCCATCCGGCCGTCTCCGTGATCCTGAACATCGACAACGACCACCTGGACTATTTCGGCACGGTGGAGAACACCATCCGCTCGTTCCATCAGTTTGCCGGGCAGACGAGCGGCACGGTGATCGTCAACGGCGACAACGCCAACGCCATGAAGGCGGTGGAGGGCATCCGGAACGCGAAAATCGTCACCTATGGCTTCGACGCCAAAAACGATTACTCCGCCGCGGATATCCGGGACACCTACCGCGCGCGCGAGCAGTTCTCCGTCCTCAAAGGCGGCCGGAGGGCGGCGGAGATCACGCTGAGCGTGCCGGGGAAGCACAACATCTACAACGCGCTCGCCGCTTTCGCCGCCGCGGAGCTGCTGGGCGTGGATGCGCCGCGCATCGCGAAGAGCCTGCACGCCTTCACCGGCGTGCACCGCCGCTTCGAGATGCTCGGGGAATTCGGCGGGATCACCGTCGCCGACGACTTCGCCCACCACCCCACCGAGCTGAAAGCCACGCTGACCGCCGCGAAAAAGATGGGCTTTTCGCGCGTGTGGGCGGTCTTCCAGCCGCACACCTATTCGCGAACCTATCTGCTGCTCGACGATTTTGCCAAGGCGCTGCAGATCGCGGACCGGGTCGTCCTCTCCGAGATCCTCGCCGTGCGCGAGACGAACACCTACCACATCTACTCGAAGGACCTCGCCGCGAAGATCCCGGGCTGCGTCTGGTTCAAAACCTTCGAAGAGATCGCGGACTATATGGTCCGGAACGCGCGGGAGGGCGACCTGATCCTCACCCTCGGGGGCGGCGACATCTACAAGTGCGCCAACCGGATCGTCGCAAAATACAGGGCGGCGGAGCGCGGGCGGGCCTGACCCGTTCTTCGGCGCTCTGAAACGGCGGAGGCCGCGGGAATTTCCCGCGGCCTCCGCGCTTCTATGCTGTTCTATAGGATTCCGGACCGCTCCAGATACTTCTTCAGCTCTTCGGCGCCGGTGAACCGGTACCCTGCGATCCCGGCCCGGGCGGCCCCCTCGACGTTTTCCGGCAGGTCGTCGATGAAAAGGCACTCCTCCGCTTTCAAGCCGTACCGGTTCAGGAGCCGCCGGTACAGCACGGGGTCCGGCTTCAGGAGCTTCTCCCGGGCGGAGATCACGAAACCGTCGAAATACCGGAAAACCTCCGCTTTTTTATAGTAGGAAAAGAAGGACAGCCCGGCGTTCGACAGCAGATAAAGCCCGTATCCCTTCGCTTTAAGCCGGGCGACCAGCTCCTTCATCCCCGGCATCGGCTCGAAGTGATCGGGCCATTCGTCCACGGCCCTGCGCACCTCTTCGGCGTATTCCGGGAGCCGCGCCTGCACCCGGGCGACGGCGTCGTCCTCGGTGATCGCCCCGGCGTCGAGCTGCCGCCACTCCGGCCCGCCGAACAGTTCCCGCGCCACCGCGGCGGCGGCCCGCGGGTTGCCGGTCAGCTTCCGCATATATTTCTGCGGATCGTAGACGGAAAGGACGTTGCCCATGTCGAAGATCACATTTTTAAGCATGGACGGCCTCCCTCTTCGGCTGCCGCGCCAGCATCTTTTTCAGGTACTGCCCCGTATAGGACTCCGGCACCCGCGCCACCTGTTCCGGCGTGCCTTCCGCGACGATCCGCCCGCCGGCGTCGCCGCCCTCCGGCCCGAGGTCGATGATATAGTCCGCGGTCTTGATCAGATCGAGGTTGTGCTCGATCACGATCACGGTGTTGCCGCTGTCCACCAGCTTCTGGAGGACGTCGATCAGCTTGTGCACGTCCGCGATGTGGAGCCCCGTCGTCGGCTCGTCCAGAATATAGATCGTTCTGCCGGTCGCGCGCTTGCCCAGCTCCGCGGCGAGCTTGACGCGCTGCGCCTCTCCGCCGGAAAGGGTCGTCGCCGGCTGGCCGATCTTGATATAGCCGAGGCCGACGTCCTGCAGCGTCTGAAGGCGCCGGGCGATGCGGGGGACGTTGGCGAAGAACGCGCACCCCTCCTCGACCGTCATCTCGAGCACGTCGTAGATGTTTTTGCCCTTGTACTTGATCTCGAGCGTCTCGCGGTTGTACCGCCTGCCCTTGCAGACCTCGCACGGCACATAGACGTCCGGCAGGAAGTTCATCTCGATCTTGATGATCCCGTCGCCCTGGCAGGCCTCGCAGCGGCCGCCCCGGACGTTGAAGGAAAAGCGGCTCGCCGTATATCCGCGCAGCTTGGCGTCCTGCGTGGAGGCGAACAGCGCGCGGATGTCCGCGAAAACGCCGGTGTAGGTCGCCGGGTTGGAGCGCGGCGTGCGGCCGATGGGCGACTGGTCGATCTGGATTACCTTGTCCAGCGCGCCGAGACCGGTGATCTTCCGGAACGCGCCCGGATGCGTCCTCGCACCGTTGAGCTCCGCCGCAAGGTACTGGTACAGGATCTCGTTGATCAGGGAGGATTTTCCGGAGCCGGAAACGCCCGTCACACAGACGAATTCCCCGAGCGGGATCTCCACGTCGATATTTTTGAGATTGTTCTGCGCGGCGCCGAAGATCTTCAGCTTTTTGCCGTTCCCCTTCCGGCGGACGGCCGGGACCTCCACCCGTTTCTTTCCGCTCAGGTACTGGCCCGTGATGGATTTCTCACAGTGGACGATGTCCTGCACCTTGCCGCTGAAAACGACCTCGCCGCCGTGCACGCCCGCGCCGGGGCCGATGTCGACGATATGGTCGGAGGCCCACATGGTCTCCTCGTCGTGCTCCACCACGATGACCGTGTTGCCGAGGTCGCGCAGATGCTTGAGCGTGGCGAGCAGCTTGGCGTTGTCGCGCTGGTGCAGGCCGATGCTCGGCTCGTCGAGGATATACAGCACGCCGGTCAGCGACGAGCCGATCTGCGTCGCGAGGCGGATGCGCTGGCTCTCTCCGCCAGAAAGCGTCCCCGCCGGCCGCGAGAGGGTCAGGTATTCAAGGCCGACGTCTCTCAGGAATCCGAGCCTGCTCCTGATCTCTTTCAGGATCAGGCGCGCGATGGTGTTCTCGCGCTCGGTCAGCTGAAGGTGCTCGAGAAAATTCAGCTCGCCGGAGACGGATTTTTCGCAGAAATCGGCGATGTTGATGCCGCCTACCGTCACGGCCAGACTGATGGGCGAAAGGCGCTTGCCGTGACACGCGTCGCACGGAATGGCGCTCATGTAGGTCTGGATCTCGTCCCGGATCCAGTTGCTCTGGGTATCGCGGAAGCGGCGTTCCAGGTTGTTGACGACACCCTCGAACTCCGTCTCGTAGACGCCGCGGCCGAAGCCGTTCTCGCGCTCGACGCGGATCTTCTCCCCCTTGGTGCCGTAGAGCAGGATATCGACGATTTTTGGCGGCAGCTTCCCGATGGGCGTATCCAGCGAAAAATGGTAATGCTCCGACAGGCCCTTCAGGTACATGGCCGCGATGGTGTTCCCCTCCATGGCCCAGCCGCCGGCCTTGAGGCCCCCGCGGTTGATGGAGAGGGATTTGTCCGGGAAGATCAGGTCCGGGTTGATCTTCATGAAGACGCCGAGCCCCGCGCACTTGGGACAGGCGCCGAACGGGCTGTTGAACGAGAACATGCGCGGCGTCAGTTCCTCAACGCTCACGCCGTGCTCGGGGCAGGCGTAGTTCTGCGAAAACAGGTAGTCCTTTCCGTCCAGAACGTTCACGATGATCAGCCCGCCGGAAAGCGAAGACGCGGTCTCGACCGAATCCGCGAGGCGGGAGCGGATGTCCGGGCGGATCACCAAGCGGTCCACCACGATCTCGACGGTGTGCTTCTTGTTCTTTTCCAGCTCGACGCTCTCCGAGAGGTCGTAGAGGATCCCGTCGGCGCGCACGCGCGCGAAGCCGCCCCGGCGCGCGGCGTCCAGCTCCTTCGCATGGGTTCCTTTCCTCCCCCGCACGACCGGGGAAAGGACGAGAATTTTGGTCCCCTCCGGCATCGCCAGCACCTGATCGACGATCTGGTCGACCGTCTGCTGGCGGATCTCCCGGCCGCAGATCGGGCAGTGCGGGATGCCGATCCTCGCGTAGAGCAGGCGCAGGTAATCATAGATTTCGGTCACCGTCCCCACGGTGGAGCGCGGGTTCTTCGACGTGGTCTTCTGGTCGATGGAGATCGCCGGGGAAAGCCCGTCGATATAGTCGACGTCCGGCTTTTCCACCTGCCCCAGAAATTGGCGGGCGTAGGAGGAAAGCGATTCCACATAGCGGCGCTGGCCCTCGGCGTAGAGCGTGTCGAACGCGAGGGAGGACTTCCCCGAGCCGGAAAGGCCCGTGAAGACGATGAGCTTGTCCCTGGGCAGCTCGATGTCGATGTTTTTGAGGTTGTGCTCCCTGGCCCCTTTGATGAAAATGGTTTTTGCTGGCATAGATTCCTCCGTTTTGGCCGCTATTTGCCCTCAAGCTGCCGGATCTTGTCCCGCAGGTAGGCCGCATGCTCAAACTCCAGCAGCTTCGCCGCGTCCTTCATCTCGCGGGTCAGCTGCCCGATCAGAAGCTTCTTTTCTTCCGGAGACAGCTTTTTGCGCCGCTTCGGCTTGTCGTCGTCCTTGTGCGTGCGGATCTCGATGATGTCCGCGACCGGCTTTACGATGGTCTTCGGGACGATGCCGTGCTCCCTGTTGTATCCGGCCTGGATGCCTCGGCGGCGCTCCGTCTCGCGGATGGCCGCCTCCATGGACGGCGTGACCGAATCGGCGTACATGACGACCTTCCCCTCCGCGTTGCGCGCCGCCCGGCCGACCGTCTGGATCAGAGACCGCTCGCTGCGCAGGAAGCCCTCCTTGTCGGCGTCGAGAATGGCGACGAGCGAGACCTCCGGGATATCGAGGCCCTCGCGCAGCAGGTTGATGCCGACCAGCACGTCGAACTTGCCGAGGCGCAGGTCGCGGATGATCTCCATGCGCTCCACGGTGTCGATGTCGTAGTGCATGTAGCGGACGCGGATGCCCATCCCCTGCAGGTAGGCCGTGAGGTCCTCCGCCATCTTCTTTGTCAGGGTCGTGACCAGCACGCGCTGTTTCCTGGCGGCGCGCACGTTGATCTCGGAGATCAGGTCGTCGATCTGCCCGTCCGTGGGCCGGACCGTGATCTCCGGGTCCACCAGGCCCGTCGGGCGGATGACCTGCTCGACCACCCGGGCCGATTTTTCCAGCTCGAAATCCCCCGGCGTCGCGCTGACGAAGACCACCTGGTTGATGTGGCGGTAGAACTCGTCGAAATTCAGCGGGCGGTTGTCGTAGGCTGACGGCAGCCGGAAGCCGTAATCGACCAGCGTGTCCTTGCGGGCGCGGTCCCCCGCGTACATCGAGCGCACCTGCGGCAGCGTGACGTGGGACTCGTCCACGAACATCAGGAAATCCTTCGGGAAATAGTCCAGCAGCGTGAACGGCGAGCTGCCCGGCGCCCGCCCCGACAGGATGCGCGAGTAGTTCTCGATCCCCTTGCAGAAGCCGATCTCCGTGAGCATCTCCATGTCGTAACGCGTGCGCTCCTCGATGCGTTGCGCCTCGATCAGCTTGTTCTTGCTCCGGAAGAAGCGGACGCGCTCCTCCATCTCGCGCTCGATCTCCCCGACGGCGCGCTGCATCTTCTCCTTCGGGACGATATAGTGCGAGGCGGGGTAGATCGCCACGTGCTTGAGGTCGGCCTTGACCTCGCCCGTGAGGGGATTGATCTCGCGGATGCGGTCGATCTCGTCGCCGAAGAACTCGACCCGCACGGCGTCCTCGCTGGACTGCACGGGAAAGATCTCCACGACGTCGCCGCGCACACGGAACTTGTTGCGCACGAAGTTTACGTCGTTGCGCTCGTACTGGATCTCCACCAGCTTCTTCAGAAGCTCGTCGCGGTTTTTCCGCATGCCGGGGCGCAGCGAGATCACCATCGTGCGGTAGTCGATCGGGTCGCCGAGGCTGTAGATGCAGGAGACGCTCGCCACGATGATCACGTCGCGCCGCTCGGAGAGGGCGGACGTGGCCGAGTGGCGCAGCTTGTCGATCTCGTCGTTGATGGCGGAGTCCTTCTCGATATAGGTGTCCGTCGTGGGGATGTACGCCTCCGGCTGATAGTAGTCGTAATAGCTGACGAAATACTCCACGGCGTTCTCGGGGAAAAACTGGCGGAATTCGGAACAGAGCTGCGCCGCCAGCGTCTTGTTGTGGGAGAGCACGAGCGTCGGCCGGTTCATCCGGGCGATCACGTTCGCCATGGTGAAGGTTTTGCCGGAGCCGGTCACGCCCAGAAGGGTCTGCTCCCGGTCGCCTTCGCGCAGCCCTTCCACGAGCTGCCGCACGGCCTTCGGCTGGTCCCCGGTCGGTTGAAATTTTGAAATCAGCTTGAAATTCATTCCTGCTCCATGTTCAGCTCGGGATTAAAAAGCTCCGGCAGGACCCTGCTCTTCGCGAGCGAGACGAAATCGTTTCCGCTCACGATGATATGGTCGATCAGCCGGACCTCGACCGTGCCCAGCGCCTCGTAGATCCAGCGCGTGGTGTCCAGGTCCTGCTTCGACGGCAGGCAGTTCCCGCTCGGGTGGTTGTGGGCCAGGATGGCGTAGACGGCGTCGTACCGCACGGCCAGCCGTACGACCTTCTTGATGTAGATGTTGGCGGCCGTGGCGCTGCCCTCGTCCACGACGTCGCAGAAAAGCATCCGGGCGCGGCTGTCAAGCAGCATCAGGACGACCGTCTCGTCCCGTCTGCCGATGAATTTTTTGGCGACCTGCTTTCCGGCCTCGTCGTAATCGTAGATCACGGTCTTGCCGCGGTCGAGGTCCTCCTCGTACCGCCTGCAGACCTGCGGGATCAGCTTGAGCAGCGTGGCGGCGGAACGCCCCACCCCCTCCACCTGCGTCAGCTCCTCGAACGGCGCGTCGAACACGCCGGAAAGGGAGCCGAAGCGGTTCAGCAGCTCGTGCGCGATCGGGTTGGTGTCCTTGAGCGGAATCGCGTAATACAGCAGCAGTTCCAGCACGGCGTGGGGCGAAAAGGAATCCAGGCCCATCTTGAGAAAGAGGCACCGGACGCGCTCCCGGTGCCCGCCGTGGACGGGCCGGCGCGCAGGACGGCCGCTCTCCGCCGGGCCGACTTTTCCCTTCAACGCGGCACGACCCCTTTCTGCGGGATTCAGATTTTGCGGCTGCCGGGATGGACCGGTGCGGGCGCGCCCGCCTTGCAGAGCGGACAGTCCTCCGGCGCCCAGGAGCGCAGATCGAGCGAAACGACCGCCCGGAACGGCACGCCGAAGCTGACCCGCCCCGCCGTGCGGTCCACGATCGCGCCCACGCCGGCGACGACGCCGCCCTCGCTCCGGACGATGTCCATCACCTCGCGGACGGAGCCGCCCGTGGTCACCACGTCCTCCACCACCAGCACCTTCTGGCCGGGCTGCACCCGGAAGCCGCGCCGCAGGGCCATTTTTCCGTTCTCCCCGCGCTCGGTGAAGAAATTCTCGCAGTGGAGCGTCCGGCTGATCTCATACGCCATCTGCACGGCCCCCATCGCGGGGCCGATCACGACCTCGATCCCTTCGCCGCGCCAGTTGTCGGCCAGCGCCGCGCAAAGCTCCTCGCTGTACTTCGTATCGCGGAAAATCTGCGCGCACTGAAGGTACCGGTCGCTGTGCCTGCCGGAGGTCAGCAGAAAATGTCCCTTCAGCAGAACGCCCGCTTCGTCGAAAACCTGCAGCGCCCTTTCCTGCGTCATTTGCCCAAAACCCCTTTTTTATGCGTTTCAGCCTATTATACCCTAAAAACGCCGGTTTGAAAAGGTGTCCCCTCCTTTTCCCCGCGGGCGGCGCATGATATAATAAAGCCCGGAAGCTATTTTTCCGCAACGGGAGTGAAGCCATGAAAACCGTGACCGTCGGACCGAACGACGCCGGGCAGCGCCTGGACAAGTTTCTGACGAAATCCTTCCCCAACCTGCCGCAGTCGATGATGTATAAAAGCATCCGGAAAAAGGACGTCAAGCGCAACGGGAAACGCTGCGAGATCTCGACGCGCCTGTGCGAAGGCGACGTGCTGAGCCTGTACCTCAAGGACGAGTTCTTTCAGACGGAGCCGAAGGAATACGATTTCCTCAAAGCGCCGGACCGGCTCAACATCCTCTATGAAGATCAAAATATCCTGATCCTCGACAAACAGCCCGGGCTGATCGTCCACCCGGACGAGGACTACCATTTCGATTCGCTGATCGCGCGCGTGCAGCACCATCTCTACCGCAGCGGCGAATACCGTCCCGAGGAGGAGGCCAGCTTCGCGCCGGCGCTGATCAACCGCATCGACCGCAACACCGGCGGCATTGTGATGGCGGCCAAAAACGCCGAGACCCTTCGCATCATGAACGCGAAGGTCAAGGCGCGAGAGCTGAAAAAGCTCTACCTCTGCGTCGTCTGCGGAACGATGGAAAAGCGCGAGGACACGCTCGAGGCGTACCTCGTCAAAAACGAGAAGCAGAACCGGGTCCGCATCTCGCGCCGGCCCGGAGAGGGCGCGAAGACGATCCGCACCCGCTACCGCGTGCTGGAGGAACGCGGGGGCTTCTCGCTGCTGGAGGTGGAGCTGCTGACCGGCCGCACCCACCAGATCCGGGCGCACCTCGCGTTCCTCGGGCACCCGCTGGCCGGCGACGGAAAATACGGCCGGAACGCCGTCAACAAAAAGACGGGCTTCCCCTACCAGGCGCTGTATTCGTACAAGCTGAAATTTCAGTTCACGACCGACGCCGGGATGCTGGGCTATCTGAACGGAAAAGAGTTCGAGGCGAAGGACGTCTGGTTTCTCGGGGAATTCCGCCGGTTTTAGGCGCCGAAGCCAGAAGCGCCCGCCGCCGGGCTAAAACAGCGTCATCTGACTGCTTTCCGGCAGACCCGCGAGCACGCCGCACTGCGCGAGCGTCTCGATCACGGATTTCGACACTTTCGACCGCGCCTGCAGGTCTTCGACCGAGAGGTACGGCCCTTTTTCCTTGGCCTCGGCCAGGCTGTTGGCCGCCGCCTCACCCACGCCGGCGAGCGAGAGGAAGGGCATGCGGATCTTCCCGTCCTCCACCAGAAACTTCCGGGCGTCGGAACGGTAGAGGTCCACCGGGAGGACCCCGATGCCGCGGGCGAGCATCTCGTTGACGATCTGGAGCGTCGCGTAGGCGGCCTCTTCCTTGGCGGTGGCCTCCTTGCCCTTCATGGCGATCTCGTTCATCCGGCGGCGGACCGCCCCGCGCCCCCGGATCACGAGCGCGCCGTCGAAATCCTCGCCGCGGACGGTGAAATAGGCCGCGTAATATTCGACGGCGCGGTGGACCTTGTACCAGCCCAACCGCAGGGTGGAGATCATATAGGCGGCGGCGTGGGCCTTCGGGAACATGTATTTGATCTTCATGCAGGAATCGATATACCACTGGGGAACGCCGTGGTCCTTCATGGCCTGAATATAATCGCCGGTCAGCTTGGTGGGCGCCCGGCCCTTGCGGACGATCTCCATGATCTTGAACGCCGTTTTGGGCTCGACGCCCTTGCCGAGCAGATAGGTCATGATGCTGTCGCGCGTCCCGATCACTTCCGAAATGGTGCAGGTGCCCTTCTTGATCAGCTCCTGCGCGTTGCCGAGCCACACGTCGGTGCCGTGCGAAAGCCCGGAGACCTGCAGCAGGTCCGAGAAGGTCTTCGGCTTGGAATCCATCAGCATCTGGCGGACGAAGCTGGTGCCGACCTCCGGCAGCGAGAACGTGCCGGTGGGGGAATCGATGTCCTCCGGGGCGACGCCGAGGGCCTTGGTCGAGTGGAACAGCGACATCACCTCGGGGTCGCTCATCGAGACGTCCATCACCGGGATGCCGGTGTATTTTTCCAGGTAGCGGTAGATGGTGGGCACATCGTGGCCGAGCTCGTCCAGCTTGCAGATGGTGTCGTGGATCGAATGGAAATCGAAGTGGGTGGTGATGTTGTCGGAATCCTGATCGTTCGCCGGATGCTGCACGGGGCAGAAATCGTAGATTTCCATCCCCTTCGGGACCACGACCATGCCGCCCGGGTGCTGGCCCGTCGTGCGCTTGACGCCGGTGCAGCCCGCGGCGAGGCGCAGCTCCTCCGCGCGGTGCAGGGTGACGCCGTGCTCCTCCTCGTATTTCTTGACGAAGCCGATGGCGGTCTTATCCGCAACGGTGGCGATGGTGCCGGCCTTGAACACGCTGCTCTTGCCGAACAGCATCTCGGTGTAGCGGTGCGCGCTGGACTGGTACTCCCCCGAGAAGTTCAGGTCGATATCCGGCGTCTTGTCTCCGTCGAAGCCGAGGAAGGTCTCGAACGGGATGGTATGGCCGTCGCGGTTGTACTCCGCGCCGCAGACCGGGCATTTTTTCGGCGGCAGGTCGAAGCCGCTGCCGACGCTGC
>DAIUFE010000009.1:0-60198 GCA_036844765.1 Caproicibacter sp.
CAAAAACGGCGCGGTCGGCATCGTGGAGGGCACGGCCTGCGTGTACCCCAGGAATCTGGAGGAGGCGCTCTCGGTGTTCGGCGAGACCGGCGCGGCCGTGATCGGCGGCCTGGCGGTCAACCGGGTGGAAACGTGGCGCTTCTCTTCGCCCGCCCCGCAGGACGCGGAGGTCGAGAAGCTGACCGGCACCGACCCGAAAGACGTCTACGGCAGCGGGCACAACGCGCTGTACCGCAACTTTCTGCAGGCGGTGGATTCCCACACCCAGCCGCTCGTAAGCGGCGAGGAGGGAATCAAGGCCCTTAAGATCATCCTCGCGGCCTACAAGTCCCAGAAGACGGGGACGGCCGTCCGGTACGACGGGCTGGATTTCTCCACGCTCGGGATGTCCCGCGGCGACGTCGAGACGGGGGGCGGAGCATGAAGATCCTGACCGTCGTCGGCGCGCGCCCGCAGTTCATCAAGGCCTCGGTCGTCTCGCGGGCGTTGAAGCCCGTCTGCGACGAGGTGATCGTCCACACGGGGCAGCATTACGACCGCAACATGTCCGCCGTGTTTTTCGAGGAGCTGAACATCCCGCACCCGGCCTACAATCTGGGCGTCGGCTCCGGCACGCACGGCCGCCAGACCGGCGAGATGCTGATCCGGATCGAGGAGGTTCTTTTTAAGGAGAAGCCGGACATCCTGCTGGTGTACGGCGATACCAACTCCACCCTCGCGGGGGCGCTGGCCGCCTCCAAGCTGCACATCCCGGTCGCGCATGTCGAGGCCGGGCTGCGCTCCTACAACATGCGCATGCCGGAGGAGCAGAACCGGGTGCTGACCGACCATATCTCCGCGTGGCTGTTCTGCCCGACCGAGACCGCCGCCCGGAACCTGGCGAAAGAGGGCCTGACGCGCGGGGTCGACGTTTCCGGCGACGTGATGCTCGACGCCGTGCTGCACTTCCGCGGCCTTGCCGAAAAGGACCCGCGCCGGACGGCGATCTTCGGGAAGCTGGGCGTCCGCCCCGGCGGGTACCGCCTGGCCACGCTGCACCGGGCAGAGACGACGGACGGCGGCCTCGGCGCCATCGTGAGGATCTTCGACGCGTTCGAGAAGCTGCCCCAGCCCGTGGTCATCCCGATCCACCCGCGCACCCGCCCGCTCGCCGAAGAGGCCGTCGCCAAGCGCGGCTACCGGAACATCCGCCTGACCGAGCCCGTCGGCTACCTGGAGATGCTGCTCCTCACGGGGAACGCGCGCCAGGTGCTGACCGACTCCGGCGGCCTGCAGAAAGAGGCGTGGTTTATGGGCGTCCCGTGCGTGACGCTGCGCGGTGAGACCGAGTGGGTCGAGACGCTCGCGGGCGGCTGGAACGTCCTCGCCAAGCTGGAGACGGAGGACATCCTCCGCAAGGCGACGGGCGCCGCGCCGGACCCCGCGGCCCGCGAGCGCCGCCCGTTCGGGGACGGGCACGCCGGCGAGCATATCGCCGCCGCCCTGGCAAAATACGGGGGGCGGGGCGCGTGAACATCGTTTATATCAACCACTACGCCGGCTCCCCGCGGCACGGCATGGAGTTCCGCCCCTATTATATGGCGCGCCGGTGGAAGGCGGCGGGCCACAACGTCACGGTCGTCGCGAGCTCTTTCTCCCACCTGCGCACGGAGAACCCCGACCTCGGCGGGGAAAAGTGGCGGGAGGAGACCGTCGGCGGGGTCCGCTATTTCTGGATCGCCGGGAACTGGTACCGCGGCAACGGGACGGCCCGCATCCGCAACATGCTTTCGTTCCTGCGGGGGCTGTACCGCTTCCGCGGGAAGATCGAATCCTACGGCAGGCCGGACGCGGTGATCGCCTCCTCCACCTATCCGCTGGACATCTACCCCGCCCGCCGCATCGCGCGCGACTCGGGGGCCGCGCTGGTCTACGAGGTGCACGACCTCTGGCCGCTCAGTCCGATCGAGCTGGGCGGCATGAGCCCCCGCCACCCGTATATCCGGGTGATGCAGAAGGCGGAGGACGACTGCTACCGCTTCAGCGACGCTGTCGTCTCCCTGCTGCCGAACGCGAAGGGGCATATGGTCGAGCACGGCATGGAGCCGTCGAAGTTCGTCTATATCCCCAACGGCATCGAGGCCTCCGAATGGGGAAAAGACTTTCGCAGCCCGCCCGTCTATTACGGAGACCTGAAAAAATACCGGGACGACGGCTTCTTTCTGGTGGGGTACGCCGGGGCGCACGGCATCGCCAACGCGCTGGACAGCTACGTCGAGGCCGGGAAGATGCTGAAGGGGAAAAAGGCGGTGCTGTTCTCCGTCGGCCCCGGCCCCGAGCGGGAGCGCCTGATCCGGAAGGCGCGCGATCTGGGGCTGGAGGACGTCGTCCGCTTTCTGCCGCCGGTGGAGCGCGGCCGCGTGCCGGAGCTGCTGGACCAGATGGACGCGCTGTATATCGGCCTGCAGCGCCAGCCGCTGTTCCGGTTCGGTGTCAGCCCGAACAAGCTGATGGACTATATGATGGCCGCGAAGCCGGTCATCTTCGCCATCGACGCGCCGAACGACCCGGTCGCGGAGGCGCGCTGCGGCATCTCGGTCCCGCCGGAGGACCCCGGCGCCATCGCGCAGGCCGTTCTGAAGCTGGCCGCGCTGCCGAAGGAAGAGCGGAAGGCGATGGGCGGCCGCGGCCGAGAATACCTGCTTGCGCACAACGAGTACGGCGTTCTGGCCAGGGAATTCGCGCGGGTGCTGGCGCGCGGGAAGCCCGAGGACTGAGCCGGAAGGCCGGCCTTCCGCCGGGCGGAAGCCATAAAAACGGGCAGACCCTTTTCTCCGGGGGTCTGCCCGATTTTTATGCCCGCGCTCACCGGCCGCCGCACCGGGGCGTCGCGTCGCCGGAGATCGTGAAGACCACGATTCCGGAGGAATAGGGCGCGATGTCGTACTGTTGGAAGAACACGGCGATCCCGCGCGGAGTCAGGTAAAAATTGGCCGGGTTGAAATAGGTCTCGATGCGGTCGCGGTAATCGTCGAAGTAGACGCCGGGATTTTTCCGCATATCCCGGTCCGCCTGCTCCAGAATCTGCGAGAGCACCCGCTCCCTCCAGTCCTTCCCGTCGCTGAAGAAATACGGGAGGGGCAGCCTGCGCCCGTCCTGCAGCCGCCAGGTGTCGGCGGAGCGGACGGTGCTGCCGTGCGCGCCGCCGGTGTATTCGTACCGGTCCCGGAAAAGGCTGAGGTACCCGCCGCAGTTCAGGGCGGTCTCATAGCTCAAGAGGGCCTCATAGGGATGGAACGGGACCTGGTTGGCCTGCGCGTACCGGTAATCCGCCGCGGCGCGCCGGTACAGCGGCCCGGAGACGTAGCGGTAAAAGTCGGCGAGCTGCGTCCGGATGCGGCGGTTGATCCTCTGCTGCGCCCGGGGCGAGCCGGGAACGCCGATCTCCGGGTAGCGGGCGGAGGCGTTCGCCACCACCGCGCCGCGGTAAAAGAACTGCTGTTTCCATTCGCGCGGAGTGACGGCCGCGCTGTCGTTTGATATCATCATCAGAATTCCCTCCCGTCCCAGTCTATGCGGCGGGCATGGCGGGATGACAGGGCCGGGCGCGGCTTTCGATGAACCATCTTTCCGCCGGCGGAATATTATGGCTTTGAAGTGCTTTAAGAGAATGGAAGGCGCTCATCCTGATGAATCTGGAGATGAAATCCATGAGAAAAAAGCTGTGTGCCCTTTTGTCGTGCGCCGCGCTTCTGGTCGGCGTTCTGGCCGGGTGCGGCGGAAAATCCGGCGCGCCGGGCGGGAAGGCGCCCGTCAAGATCGGGCTGCTGTATTCGCTCAGCGGCGTCACGTCCGTCAGCGAAAAACAGCTTTATAACGGAACGAAGCTCGCGATCGACGAGATCAACGCCGCCGGCGGCATCGGCGGGCGCAGGATCGAGACCGTGTTCGCGGACTATGCCTCCGACCCCGCGCGCGCGGCCGACAAGGCCCGCAAGCTGATCCTGGACGACAAGGTCGTCGCCATCGTCGGCACGTGCTCTTCCTCGGCGCGGCAGGCAGTGAAGCCCGTCGTCGAGACGAACCGCTCCCTGCTGATCTACCCCCAGTCCTACGAGGGGCAGGAGCATTCCGATCACATCGTCTACACCGGCTGCATCCCGAACCAGCAGGCGGAGATTTTCGTCAACTGGCTGCTCCGAAAAGGGTACCGGAGGTTTTTCCTGATCGGCTGCGATTTCGTCTACCCGCAGGTGGAGAACAAGCTGGCCAAGGAGTACCTCGAAAAGGGCGGCGGCACGGTCGCGGGGGAGGAATACGTCCCCTACGGCAGCACCGACTTTTCCTCCGTGCTCAACAAGATCAAGAAGTCGGAGCCGGACGTGATCTACAGCGAACTGACCGGCGACAGCAACGTCGCCTTCTATAAGCAGTACTACGCCTACGGCCTTCCGGCGACCATCGCGAGCCTGACGACCAACGAGACGGTCCTCAAGTCCATCGGCGCGCAGGCGGGCAAAAACAGCTTCATCTGCGTGGACTATTTCAAAAACGTGAAGAACTCCCTGAACGAGGCGTTCGTGAAAAAATACACGGCGACTTTCCACGACGGCACCCAGCCGACCTACGCCGTGATGGGCGGCTACAACGCCGGGAAGTTCCTCGGCGAGGCCCTCAAAAAAGCGGCCGACCCGCAGAATACCGAGCAGGTCGCCGCGGCGTTCAAAGAGCTGAAGATCCAGTCGCCGTCCGGGGAAATCTCGATCGACGGCTCGAACAACCACACGCGCCTGTACTGCCGTATCGCCCAGGTGGACGACAAGGGCGAGGCCAACGTGATCTACGAATCCGAAAAGCCGATCGACCCGAAACCGTGACCGGGCCGGCGACCTGGACGGCGAAGACGCCGGATGTTCCCCCGCGGGGCATCCGGCGGGATTTTGCCCGGGCGCTTCCAAAGCAAAGAGGGGATGTCTCATGGAAAGTTTCGCGGCGCTTCTTCTGAACGGGCTGAATTCCTCGGCCCTGATCCTGATCGCGGCCCTCGGGATGGTGATCATCTGCGGGCTGATGAACGTGATCAACCTTGCGCACGGCGAGCTGATCATGATCGGCGCGTACACCGCGTACGGGGTGACGCAGTCGCTCGGGTATCCGTTCTTCGCGGCGCTGCCCGCCGCCTTCGCGGTGACCGCCGCGGCCGGCGCCGCGATGGAGCGCCTGGTCGTAAAAAGGCTGGCCGGCCGCCCGGCCGAGACCATGCTGGCGACCTTCGGCGTCTCCGTCGTGCTGCAGCAGCTCGCGAACGTCGCGTTCGGCGCGCAGTCCAAATACGTCGCCATCCCGATCGACGGCAAGCTGGCGTTCGGGAAAGTGGTGGTCCCGTTTTACAACCTCTTCACGATCCTTTTCGTCGCCGCCGTGACGGCCGGAACGGTGCTGCTGCTGCACCGGACGAAATTCGGCAAACGGGTGCGCGCCATCACGCAGAACCGCGAGATGGCGGAGTGCCTGGGCATCGATTCCTCCCGCGTGGACACGTTCACCTTCGCGTTCGGCAGCGGCCTCGCCGGGCTTGCGGGCGCGCTGGCCGCGCCGGTCAAGACCGTTTCTCCGTTCATGGGCGGGCCGTATCTCGTCAATTCCTTCATGACCTCGGTCGTGGGCGGGGTGGCCTCGTTCTTCGGCACGTCGGCGGGCTCGCTGCTCGTCGGGGAATCGACGGCGCTGATCGGCGGCGTCAGCAACGACGTGCTGGCGAACATCCTCGTGCTGCTGCTGATCATCGCCGCCATCCGGTTCAGGCCGGAGGGCCTGTTCGCAAAGGAGAGAAGATGAGATGACAAGGTTTGCGAAGATTCCGGCTGCCCGGTATCTGGACCTCGCGCTGTTCCTGGCGCTGGGCCTGTTCCCGCTGACGGGGCTGATGTTCTACACCCAACTTCTGCAGAAATACATGGTCTTCCTGATTTTCGCCTATTCCCTCGACCTGCTGTGGGGGTACGCGGGCTTGATGGACCTGGGGCACGCGGTGCTGTTCGGCATGGGCGGGTACCTGATGGCCCTGTCACTCTCCGCGCGGAGCGGTGTGCCGGAATTCATGGCACGCTACGGCGTGGAGCAGCTGCCCGCGTGGCTTGCGGCGATTGTTCCGGAGCCCGCGGCGGTGCTGGCCGGCATTCTGGTGCCGGCGCTGTTTGCGGGCCTGCTGGGGCGGTTCCTGTTCTTCAGCAGGGTGGGGGGCGTGTTCTTCTCCGTGATCACGCTCGCGCTGGCGCAGGCGTTCAACCTGTTCATCCAGAGCCAGCAGGAATATACCGGCGGGTTCAACGGCATCGGCGGGCTGCCGGGGCTTTCGCTGTTCGGCCGCCCGCTGACCCTCGCGCAGGGGTACTATCTGGTGTTCGGCCTGGTGCTGCTGGTCTACGCGTTCTGCCGGGGGCTCACGGCCTCGCGCTTCGGCCTGGTGCTGCGCGGCATCCGGGAGAACGGCGCGCGGCTCGAGTTCCTCGGCTACGACCAGGCGCGGTTCAAGACGGCGGTGTTCGCGGTCTCCGGCGCGCTGGCCGGCCTGGCCGGGGTGCTGTACGCCCCGGTCAACGGGATGATCGCCCCGAACGACGTGGGCATGGAGTTTTCGACCGCCGCCGTCGTCTGGCTGGCGATCGGCGGCAGGGGCAGCCTGACCGGCGCGGCGCTCGGCGCCATGCTGGTCAACGTGCTCGGCAACGCGCTTTCCGAGCAGTTCGGGGCGTATTGGCAGCTTCTGCTGGGCGCGGCGCTGCTCGCCGTCGTGTTCTTCGCCCCTCAGGGGATCACCGGCGTCCTTCCGCGCCCCGGGGCGCGGAGCTCCCCGGGAAAGGCGGCGGGAAAGCGTGCGTGAGATTTTGAGAACGGAAAACCTTTCGGCCTGCTTCAGCGGCTTCCGCGCGCTGGACCGCGTGAACCTCTCGGTCGCGGAAGGGGAGCTGCGGGTCGTGATCGGCCCGAACGGCGCGGGCAAAACCACCCTGATGGACCTGATCACCGGCAGGACGAAGCCCTCCGGCGGAAAGGTCTTCTTCGACGGGCACGACATCACCGGAAAGCCGCCGTTCGAGATCGCCGCCCGCTACGGCATCGGGCGCAAGTTCCAGGGCCCGAACCTCTTCGAGAACATGACCGTGAGGGAGAATCTGGAGCTTGCCGCGCCGGGCGGGAACACGGTGCCGAGCACGTTTTTCCGCCGCGGGCCGGCGCGCCTGCGCCGCGGGGCGGAGGAGATCCTCGGGAAGATCGGCCTTTCGGAGAAGGAAAATCTGCTGGCCTGCGAGCTTTCGCACGGCGAGCGCCAGTGGCTCGAGATCGGCATGTTGATGATGCAGAACCCGAAGATGATGATCCTCGACGAGCCGACGGCGGGCATGACGGCGGAGGAGACCCGCCTGACCGGCCGGATGATCCGGCGCCTGCTGGGCGACCACACGGTTCTGGTCGTCGAGCACGACATGGATTTCGTGCGGCAGGTGGCGCAGACCGTCACCGTGCTGCACCTGGGCCGCGTGCTGGCGGAAGGCCCGCTCGAGCAGATCGAGCGCGACCCCCGCGTCGTGCGGGTGTACCTGAAATCGGGCGGAAAAGGGGGCGAAGGCCGTGCTTGAACTGAAGGACGTCCGCCTGGGCTACGGCAAGAGCCGCGTGGTCAACGGCATCGGCTTCACACTGCGGGACGGCGGCCGGCTGGCCGTGCTCGGGCGCAACGGCGTGGGCAAGACCACGCTGCTGCGGGGCGTGGTGGGCCTGCTGCCGCTTTCCGGAGGATCGGTGCGCTTCTGCGGGCGGGACGTTTCCGCCCTGCGCCCGCACGTGCGCTGCCGGATGGGCATGGCCTACGTGCCGCAGGGGCGGGAGATCCTGCCGGGCTTCACCGTGCGCGAGAACCTCGAGCTCGGCTGCCTGGACGAGAAGGACAAAAACCGCACCGCGCGCCGGATGGAGCGCGTTCTGGAATGGTTCCCCGTCCTGAAGGACCATCTCGGCCGGGCGGGCGGGGTGCTCTCCGGCGGGCAGCAGCAGCAGCTCGCCGTCGCCCGCGCGCTGATGACCTCCCCGAAGCTGCTGATCCTCGACGAGCCGACCGAGGGCGTGCAGCCCAACGTCGTCGAGGGGTTCGGCCGGGTCCTGCTGCGGATCTGCGCCGAGACCGGCCTTTCCGTGCTGCTGGTGGAACAGAACCTGAGCTTCGCGCGCGAAATGGCCGGGGATTTCATGATCCTTCAGAAGGGCGAGGCGGTCTGCTCCGGAAAGATGCCGGAGCTGGGGGAGGAAACCGTCCGCCGGTACCTTTCCGTATAGCCCGGCACGTCTTCTTAAACTATATAGAAAAGCCCCGCGGGAAATTCCCGCGGGGTTCGGGCCGCCGGCTCAATTCTGAAGGATCAGCGATTTTGCGGTATGCTCGTCCTTTCTTGCCGGGCAGATATTATAGACCTTGCCGTCCTTCGCGACCATGGAAATCGGGATGTGCGGCAGAAGTTTATGTAAGATTTCGATGAACCCGTTCACGGGGGCCTCCGCCATACCGGTCACGATATGCACGGCCCCTTCTTTTTTTGCGACGCCCGCCGCCATCAGCGGGGCGTCGTCGTTGAAATAGACCGACATCTCCGCGTCGGCGGCGCGCGCCGTCTGACGCAGATACTCCAGTTCCTCGCAGTCCGTGTCGAATCCGGCGGAAGCGGGCTGCACGCACAACACCTGCATCGGGATGGAAAGCTCCTCCGCGATTTTCCTCCCGGCCCGGATCAGCCTGTCGCAGTCGCGCTGACCTGTGACGCAGACAAGGACCGACCTGCTTTTTTTCAAATCCATGCCCCCTTTCCCATCTCCAAGTATATGCGCGCGCTATTCGGAATTTGAAAACAGATGATGCATGGAGTATGAACAGCCTGTAAAATCGACCGTCTGAAAAATCTTCCGCGGCGCTCCGCAGCCCTATGGTAACATAAAATCCCGAAAAGATCAAATCAAATATGGATTTTTTAACCGAAACGCATCAAAAGCCGTCCGCGCGGGGCGCGGCGGCTTTTGCGAAAAGCCCCGGGGGCAATCCTCCGGGGCGTATTTTCGGCTTTATTGCAGGACGGTCAGAGGGTCGATATACTTGCCGCCCTTTTTCAGGGCGAAATGCAGGTGCGGCGCATCCATCTGCTCGATGGGGACGACGCCGACCGTGCCGATCTTCTGGCTCTGCTCGACCGAGGCGCCCTCCTTGACGGAGGTCTCGTCCAGGCCGCAGTACCAGGCCTCCAGTTCCCCGTGGCTGATGATCACGACGTTGCCGAGGCGGTCGTCCTTATAGACGCGCTTCACGATGCCGTCCGCGACGGCGCCCACCGTTTCGCCCTTCTTGGCGCTCAGGTCGATGCCCGTGTGCGCGCGCCAGTCGTCCGTCGTTTTGGAGTAGACGGGGTTTTCGCTGAATTTCTGCTGCAGGGCGCCCTCCACCGGGAAGGCGTATTTCTGCGGCTGGGCCGCCGTCTGCTTCGCCGGCGCCTTGGAGACGGCGGGGACGGACGGTTTGGAGACTTCCGGCTTGGCGCTCGACGCCGGTTTGGATTCCGCCGGAACCGATTCGGGCGCCGAAGATTCCGTCACAAAGACCCCGCTGGCGGTGTTGTTGACGTTTTCGGCCCGGCTTTCCGTTTCCCCCTGGGGAGCGGCGTAATTCACCACGCTGTCATAGGTCGTCCATGCGGCCACGCCCACTGCGATCAGGCAGACGCCGAGGGCGATATAAAATCCCTTGTTGCTTTTGCCGCCTTTTTGTATGCGAAGATTCAATGGCTCCACCTCCGACCCTATTTTGACCCCAAAACGGGGCCGCTATTCGGCCGGGGCGGGAAACGCGAAAATTTTTTGGCGGGGCGGCTACTCTTTGCCGGCGCCGATAAAATCGACCCCGCCTGAATAGGGGTGGAAGACGACGCCGGTCACGCCCTTCGCGCAGGCGTAGTAGTGCTTCTCATAAAAAAGCGGGTAGAAAACGGCGTGCGCGTTCAGGTACTTTTCGGCCTGCGCGTAAGCCGCCGCCGCTTCGGCCCCGCTTTTCGACTGCGCGGCGGCGACGGCGGCGTCGTAGGCGGGGTCCGCCAGGCCGGCCGGGTTGCCGGCGGCGCCGGTGCAGAACAGCGAAAGGACGGAGAGCGGCCCCCCGGAGGGCGTCAGCGGTAGCAGCGCGGCGGAAAAATCCCCCGATGCCGTCCGCGCGGCCAGTTTGTCGGCGCTCAGCGGTTCCATGTTGAAGTAATTGTGGAACCGGGCGTTCCACGAGGCGATCATCTCGTTCAGCATCAGCTTGGCGGCGCCGTCGTCCGCGCACAGCACGGCGAACGACCCCGTTTTTTCAAGCTTCAGCTCCGCGAGGCCCTGCGCCAGGGTCTGCGCGGCGTTCGGATCCTGCCGGAGGTAGAACGGGCCGCCCGCCGCCGACCGGTAGCTCGCGCCGTCGATCTCGGCCGAGGGCAGCACGATGTTTTCCGCGGCGGAGGCGTTTTCCGGCACGTGCCTGAGCACGTCCGTGCGTGAAAACGACTGCGCGAACGCCCGCCTTGCCTTTTCGTTCCGGAACAGGGGCGACTGCAGGTTGAAGCAAAGGCCCCAGGTCGTATCCTCGAACGACGTGAGCGTGCATCCCGCCGCTTTGGCGTCCGCCGTGCGGGAGAACGGCACCGCGGCGGCGTCCGTTTTCCCGGAAGTCAGCGCGGCGACAGGGTCGGCGTAGTCAGCCGCGTCGCCGATGCTGAAATCCACGGCGGCGGGCAGCGGCGCCCGTGCCCCCCGGTAGGTGGAGGACCGCCGGAGGTTCAGGTATTTCCCGTGGTCCCATCCGTATTTTCCGTCGATCTCGAAGGGCCCGTTCCCCAGCAGATATTTTTTGTCGAGGCCGTACCGCCCCTGCGTCGAGTCGAAGAATTTCTCGTTGCAGGGCATGAAGACCGCCGCGGCGGTCAGCTTTGGGAACCCGGGCACCGGGTATTCCAGCTCGACGGTCAGGGTGCGGCCGGCCGCGGAGACGCCCAGCGCCTGCGGGGGCATGCTGCCGGCCCGCACGGCGCGCGCGTTTTTGATGCAGTACATCTGCGCGCTGGCGGAGGAGCCGGTGGAAGGGTCCAGCGCGCGGCGGAACGCGAACGCGAAATCCGCGGCCGTCACGGGCGTTCCGTCCGACCATTTCGCGTCCGCGCGCAGGGTGAACGTGAACCGCCGGCCGCCGTCTTCCGACTTCCAGCTCTCCGCCGCGCCGGGATGCGGCTTTTCGTCCGCCCCCAGGCGCGTGAGGCCCTCGAAAAGCGCCTGCACCGCCGTCGCCGCCTCCGGGCCGGACGCAATCTGCGGGTCGAGGGTCTCCGGCTCGGCGCCGAGGTGATAGAGGATCGTTTTGTCCGCGTTTTTCGCGGGACCCTTTCCGCAGGCCGCGGAGAAAAGCAGCAGCGCGCAGGCCAGCGAGGCCGCGGCCCTGCGCAGGAAATGCGGAGACATCGGGACCCCCTCCTTTCCGCCGGCTGCGTCTTTTGCCCGGGAATCCGTTTTGTTCTACGATATTCTATCATTTCCGCCGTTTTTTTTCAATCGGCTCCGCGGCTTTCCGGCGCGCGCGGGAACGCGCGGGAAAAGGCTTTCGGCCGGCCGCCCGGCGGCCGCCGGCGCCGCGCGCCGGGCGGAGAAAAAATCCTTCCGGGATTTTGTGTTGCCAACTGGCAGAATATAGTTTATAATTGATAAAAACGCAGAATTTTATAACTTCCTGTATTATTCCCCAAAAAGATTGCAGCAATTTGATTTGGAGTGAGTTCGATTGCGGAAATTTTTCGGAAAATCGGCGGGATTTCTCCGGGCCGCGATCCTGTGCGCATGCGTGCTGGCCCTGGCGGCGCCGCGCGTCCCCGCGGCCTCGGCCGCTTCGGCCCGGACGACGGATTACCTGAACCTGCGCGCGGGCGCCGGAACCGGTACGAAAGTCCTCCTGACGCTCGGGAAAAACGTGGCCGTGACGGTCCTCGACAATTCCGACCCGGAGTGGGCGCGGGTGCAGACCGAAGGGGGAAAGGTCGGTTACTGCTTCAAGCAGTACCTGAGCTTTTCCGGCGCGGGGCAGGCTCCCCAGCAGTCCTCCGGCGCGGGGACGGCCCTCACGACGGCGAACCTGAACCTGCGGCAGGGGCCGTCGCTCGGCAGCGCGATCGAAACCGTCCTGAAAAAAGGCTCGTCCCTTACGGTCCTCGACAGCTCCGACCCCGAATGGGCGCGGGTGCAGGCGGCGGACGGGCGGCAGGGCTGGTGCTCCAAAACGTATCTGAAAATGACGGCGGCGGGCGCGCCGCCGCAAACTTCCCCCTCCGGCACGCAGGCTTCCCCTTCCGGCGCGACGGCCACCACCACGGATTATCTGAACCTGCGCGCGGGCGCGGGGACGAACTATCCGGTGCTGCTGACCCTTGCGAAGGGCGTGACGGCGTCCGTGCTCGACGATTCCAATTCCGGCTGGGTGAAGGTCCGGACCCAGAGCGGCCGCGAGGGCTGGTGCAGCCGGCAGTACCTCAGGCTTTCGGGCGGAACGCCCGCCGCGCCCGGGCAGACCGGCGGGGAAACATCCGGCGGACAGACCGGCGGCGCGGTGACGGGCGCGAAGGTGACGGCCGACCTGCTCCGCCTGAGGGAGCAGGCGAGCACGTCGAGCAGGATCCTCGACAACCTGCCGAACGGCACGGTGCTCCAGGTGCTGGACGATTCGCTTTCCGGCTGGGTCAAGGTGCAGACGTCCGGCGGGAAAACGGGCTACGTCAGCGCGCAGTACGTCACGCTGCTGAAGGAAGGGGAGGAAACGGAGCCCCCGGAGCCTTCGGCCGGGCCGGTGACCCTTTCCGAAACGTCCGCGAGCCTGCACGCCGGGCAGACGCTTTATCTGAAGGCGTCGTCGGGCGCCGCCGTTTCGTGGTCGAGCAGCGACGCGGCCGTCGCGGCGGTGTCGAACGGCTTTGTGACCGCGGTCTCCGCCGGAACCGCGGCGATCACCGCGTCCTCCTCGGGCGGCAGCGCCGCGTGCACCGTGACCGTCTCGGCGGCGGAGCCCGTCCGCACGGCCTATGCGTCGCCCAACATCGCTGCGCCCGGGCAGGCCGTGACCTTCGTCGCGGTTACCGACGCGCTGCGGGACGGCGTCCGCTTTTCCGTGACCCCGCCGGGCGGCGGGAGCCTGACGGTCGACGCGCAGGGCTGCACCCCCCAGACGACCAACGGGGTCGAGACGAAGGTCTGGAAGGGGACCGCGGTCCTGCCCTCGGCCGGGCTGTATTCGTTCACGGCGTATTCGTCCCGGAACGGCGCTTACGACGGCGCCGGGTTTTCCTCCGACGTGCTGGTCGCCCGGGAGGAGAGCTTTTCCGAGACCACGGACGAGGAGCGCCGGGTCAGCGACAGGATGCTGGACCTGATCGCCCGCTGGGAGGGGTACAGCCCCGCGGTCTATACCGACGCGCTCGCCTCCGGCGGCATCCCTACCGTCGGCTACGGCTGCACCTTCAGCGCGAACGCGGTCTTCTACGACAACCTCAGCGAGACCGAGGCCCGCTCCCTGCTGGTCAACCGCATCAACCGCTCCTCCTATACCTCCGAGCTGAACCGCATGATCCAGAATTATAATTTCCGCATGAGCCAGAACCAGGCGGACTGCCTGATCAGCTTCGCCTACAACGTGGGCTCCGGGTATTTCAACGGCGCTCAGGAGATGGATTTCCGCAGGATCATGAAAAACGCCGTCGTGCCGCCGCAGATCCCGGCGGGCGGCAGCGTCTCCGCATCCGTCACGAAGGACACCGTCCTGCACCCGGACCGCGACAATTCCTCCGCCGGGCTGGAGGACGTTTCCGCCGGCACGCCGGTAAACGTGACGGCCTGCGATTTTTCCGACACGAAAAACGGCTGGTACGAGGTCCGCCTGGCGGACGGCGGGACCGGTTGGATCAACTCCGGCTACGTGAACCTCTCCGGTTCGGACAGCCTGGTGCACGACCTGAACTACACGAACGCCTACGCGTTCGGCAGCGAGCTGATCCGCTGGAACCAGGCGGGCGGCAGATTCTATGCGGGCCTGTTCTACCGCAGGCTCGGCGAGGCGAACGTCTACAATTACGGCGACTACGGCGCCGCGCGGTATAACCGGTACGGCTACGCCTACCCCAGCGCCGCCGCGTCCCTGCCGTGAGGCGGACCTACAGCTCCCGCGCCCAGTATTTGCGGTCGAGCGTGCGGTACTGCACGGCCTCCGCCACATGGCGGGGCAGGATGGCCTCGCTGCCGTCCAGGTCCGCGATGGTGCGGCAGACCTTCAGCACGCGGTCGTAGGCGCGCGCCGAAAGCCCCAGTTTCTCGAAGGCCGCCTTGAGCAGAAGGCGGCTTTTTTCTTTCATGGGGCAGAATTCGCGCAGCCGGTCGGGCGTGATGCGGGCGTTGCAGGAGATGCCGGTCCCGCGAAACCGCTCGTTCTGGATCGCGCGCGCCGCGTCGACCCGGGCGCGGATGGCGGCGGAGCTTTCCGCCTTTTCGGCGGAGTCCAGCTCCTCGAACTCGACGGGCGGCACCTCGACGTGCAGGTCCAGCCGGTCGAGCAGCGGGCCCGAGACCCGCGAAAGATAGCGGGAGACCGCCTGCGGCGTGCAGACGCACCGCCGGGTCGGGTGGCCGAAATAGCCGCACGGGCAGGGGTTCATGGCCGCGACGAACATGGCGGAGCACGGGTACGAGACCGTTCCCCCCACGCGGGAGATCGTCACGCGGCCGTTTTCGACGGGCTGGCGCAGGACCTCCATCGCGGCGCGCGAAAATTCCGGCAGCTCGTCGAGAAACAGCACGCCGTTGTGCGCGAGCGAGATCTCGCCCGGATGCGGGATGGTGCCGCCGCCCGCCAGCCCCGCGGGGGAGATGGTGTGGTGCGGCGCCCGGAACGGCCGCGTGCGGATCAGCGAAACACCGGGCGGCAGGGTTCCCGCGATCGAGTGGATCTTGGTCGTCTCGATGGTCTCCTCGAACGTCATTTCGGGCAGGATGGAAGGCAGCCGCCGCGCCAGCATGCTCTTGCCCGAGCCCGGCGGGCCGATGAGCAGCGCGTTGTGCATGCCGGCCGCGGCAATCTCGAGCGCGCGGCGGGCCTGCGCCTGCCCGCGCACGTCGCTGAAGTCGGGGGCGGGGCCGGGCGCGCCCGGCCCCGGCTCTCCCGCCGCGGCGGGAGAGAGGGGCTTCGCGCCGGTCAGGTGAGCCAGCAGCGACGGCACGTCCGCGACCGGGTACACGCGGATGCCCTCGACCACCGCCCCCTCCGCGGCGTTCTCCCGCGGGACGAAGCAGCCGCGGAACCCGCGTTTCTTCGCCTCCATCACCATCGGCAGCACGCCGCGCACGGGGCGCGCTTCTCCGTTGAGCGAAAGCTCGCCGAGAAAAACGCTGCCCGAAAGGTCCGCGGCGAGCTGGCCGCTCGCCTTCAGCAGCGCGACCAGCAGCGGCAGGTCGTAAAGGGTGCCTTCCTTTTTCTTGTCGGCGGGGGCCAGGTTCACCGTGATCCGGCTGACCGGGAATTTGTACCCGCAGTTTTTCATCGCCGCGCGCACGCGGTCGCGCGATTCCTTCACGGCGGCGTCCGGCAGGCCGACCATCTCGAACGAAGGCAGGCCGGAGGAAAGGTCCGCCTCCACCTCCACGGGGAAGGCGTCCATCCCGTAGATTCCCATGCTGTAAAGCTGTGCTACCATGCTGTTCCTCCTCCCCGCGGCGGAGGGCCGCCGCCGGTTGACTTCCCGCGGGCGATAGGGTATGATGGGGACGAAGAATCCACTCGGGCCGCGAGGTGTTGACTTTGGCCGATGCAGACCGTTCCTCCCTGGCCGGCTGTTCGGACGGCCGGCTGGCCGAGCTTGTGAAGCAGGGCGATTCCGAGGCGTTCGCCGAGCTGACGGCGCGCTATATGGCCCTGGTGCGGGCGCGCGCGCAGCCCCTGCGCGGCGGCTGCGCGGAGCGCGAGGATTTTTGCCAGGAGGGCCTGGTGGGCCTGCTGAACGCGGCCCGCACCTACGACCCGGCGAACGGCGCCTCGTTCCGCACCTACGCGGGCGTGTGCATCTCGAACCGCATGATCATGGCGTACCGCGCGGCGGCCGGGCGCAAAAACGACCCGCTGCGCAACTTCGTCTCGCTGAGCGACGAGGGGGCGGACGGATACCCGGCGAGCGACGGCGGCTCCGACCCGGAGGCCCTTCTGGCCGACCGCGAGAGCTTCGAGGCCATGTGCCGGAAGGTCGAATCCCTGCTCACGCCGCTGGAGCTGCGCGTCCTGCGGCTCTACCTGGGGGGCGGCAGCTACGGCGAGATCGCGCGGGCGCTCTCCGTTCCGCCCAAGGCGGCCGACAACGCCCTTCAGCGCGCCCGCCTAAAACTCCGGCGCCGCTTCGGCGGCTGAGAGGGCGAAGCCCCTTTCAGTAGGATTCCGTGCGGCGCTTCTGGCGCAGATCCCGGCGCTTTTCGGCGGCCCGCCACTCCGCTTTTTCCTCCGGCGTGTCGCAGATCAGGCGCGGCACGGGCGTGGGCCGGCCGTTCTCGTCCAGCGCCACCAGGACGAGATAGGCGGTGTTGACCAGGCGCCGCTCGCCCGAGATCTCCTCAACGTAGCTGTCGACGCGCACTTCCATGGAGGTGCGGCCCACATAGGTGAGCCTGCCGTGCAGGACGACCAGGCTGTCGGCCTTGACGGGCGATTTGAACTGGAGGTTGTCGATCTCCGCGGTCGTCACGCTCCGGTTGCTGTGCCGGCGCGCCACGGCCCCGGCGACGACGTCGATCCATGCGACCAGCTGGCCGCCGAACAGCCGTCTCTGGGAGTTCAGGTGGGCGTAGAAGACGGTCTGGATCTGCTCGGTCTCGGAATCCGAAATGTGCTTTGCGGCGGGCTCTTCCATGTTTTTCACCTATTTTCCAAAGATTTCGCCGCTTTCTACTATATTCCGAACGGATGCCGATTGCAAGGGGGAAGTTTTCCCCGGCACCCGGGGAAAGGAAGTGCGCTTTTTGGGCCGGAACGAGCTTTGCTGGGCGGTGATCGCCGCGGCGGGGGCCTCCACGCGGATGGGGGGGACGGATTCCAAGCAGTTTCTCCCGCTCTGCGGGGTGCCCGCCGTCGTGTGGACGCTGCGCGCATTCGACGCGGCCGGGACGGTCGCGTCCGTCGTGGCGGTCTGCCGCCGGGAGGACGCTGCCCGGATGCGGGCGTGCGCCGCCCGGTACGGGATCCGGAAGCTGGCCGCCGTCGTGCCGGGCGGCGATACGCGGCAGGAATCCGTCGCGGCGGGGGTCGCCGCCGTCCCGCCGGAGGCGGTGTTCCTCGCGGTGCACGACGGCGCGCGCCCGCTGATCACCCCCGGCGAGATCGACGCCTGCGTCCGCGCCGCGGCGCGGTTCCGGGCGGCGGCGCTCGGGGCGCCGGTCAAGGACACCGTCAAGCTCGTGGACGAAGACCGGAACGTGGTCTCCACGCCGCCCCGCCGCCTGCTGTGGGCCGTGCAGACCCCGCAGGTCTTCGAGCGCGCGCTCTACCTGCGGGCGCTGGCGCGGGCCCGCGCCGACGGCGCCGACTATACCGACGACTGCCAGCTCGTGGAGCGTCTGGGCGTGCGGGTGCATCTGTGCCGGGGCGGCGGCGGGAATTTCAAGCTCACGGAGCCGGACGACGCCGCCGCGGCCGAGGCCGTGCTGAGGCGAAGGGAGGAAAAGCGGTGAGGATCGGAGAGGGCTACGACGTCCACCGGCTCGTGCCGGGGCGAAAGCTGATCCTGGGCGGGGTGGAGATCCCGTTCCCCAAAGGGCTTCTGGGCCATTCGGACGCGGACGTGCTGACCCACGCGGTGATGGACGCGCTCCTCGGCGCGGCGGCGCTGGGGGATATCGGCGCGCTGTTCCCGGACGACGACCCCCGCTTTCTCGGCGCGGACAGCCTCCGCCTGCTGGGGGAGGTCCGCCGCCTGCTGCTGGAAAACGGCTACGGGGTCGGGAACGTCGACGCCACCGTGGCGGCGCAGGCGCCGAGGCTCCGGCCGCATATCGGCGCGATGCGCGCGAATCTCGCGCGCGCCTGCGGCGTTCCGCCGGAGCGCGTGAACGTCAAGGCCACCACCGAGGAGGGGCTCGGATTCACCGGCGCCGGCGAGGGGATTTCCGCCCGCGCCGTATGCCTGATTGAACCGATCGGAAAATAGTCAATCGCCTGACCCGCGGCATATCCTGTAGTAAACCCAAGAGGGGGGATTTGTTGTGGGAAAGCCTTTGATCGTCGTCGGTTCCGTCACTTTTGCCATGAAGGGACGCAGCCTTCTGGAAAAGCGGGGGATCCGATGCAGCATCGAAAGGATCCCCCGCAGCGCGGACAGCCGCGGCTGCGGTTACGGCATCTACGTGCCGGGCGACCCCGATTCGGCGGAGCGGATTCTGCGGCTGGGCGGCATCCCGATCGTCGGCCGCGCGGAGCGGGAGGCGGGCGCATGATTTACCTCGACAACGCCGCCACCACTTTCCCGAAGCCGGTTTCCGTCCGCCGGGCGGTCGCGGGCGCGCTGGTCCGGTACGGCGCGAACCCGGGCAGGGCGGGGCACAGCATGGCGCTCGCCGCGTCTGAAGAGGTTTACCGCTGCCGCGCCGCGGCGGCCGATTTTTTTCATGCGCCCGGCCCGGAGTGTGTCGCGTTCACGCTGAACTGCACCCATGCGGTCAACTATGTGCTCAAGGGGCTCCTGAAGCCCGGCGACCACGTCGTGATCTCCTGCGTGGAGCATAACGCGGTCTACCGCCCCGTGCACGCGCTCGCCAGGCGGGGGGTCGAGTTCACCGAGGCGCAGGTCTTCCCCGGCGACAACGACCGCACGGTCGACGCGTTCCGCCGGGCCATCCGGGGCAACACCCGGCTGGTCTTCTGCATCCATGCCTCCAACGTGTGGGGGATCCGCCTGCCGGTCGAAAGGCTCGCCGCCCTCGCGCACGAGTACCGCATCCCCATCGGCCTCGACTGCGCGCAGACCGCGGGCGTGCTCCCCGTCGACATGGCGGCCGGCGGGTTCGACTATCTGTGCATCGCGGGGCACAAGGGCCTCTACGGCCCGATGGGCACCGGCATGCTGATCACCGCGGACGGCGCGGCGCTGGAGACCGTGATCCAGGGCGGGACGGGGACCGAATCCGCCCTGGCGGAGCAGCCCGCCGGAATGCCGGAGCGCATGGAGAGCGGCACCCAGAACATGCCGGGCATCGCGGGCCTGCGCGCGGGCCTCGAGTTCGTGAAGCGCCGCGGCCCCGGGCGCATCGCCCTGCACGAGACGGAGCTGCTCCGCCGCATTTACCGGGGCCTCGCGCGGATGCCGGGGGTTCTGCTCTATGTGCCGGAGCCGGACCTGCGCTTCTGCGCGCCGGTGCTTTCGTTCAACGTGCGGGGCCTGCCGAGCGAGACGGTCGGCCGGGAACTGAACGCGATGGGCGTCGCGGTGCGCGCCGGGCTCCACTGCGCGCCGGCCGCCCACCGCTTCATGGGCACGTTGGAGACCGGGGCGGTGCGCGTGTGCCCCTCCGCCTTCACGACTTCGGCGGAGGCCGACGGCTTCCTGTGCGCGATGGAAAGGATTTTGCTGAAAAATAGCAGGGGAAATCAAGTGGGAAAGGATTGAATCTCACGGGAGTTATGATACAATAAAAAGTACGGGTATTCCAACAGGAAAGGGAAAAAAAGCATGGATGTGGTTTTTGCCGTCTGGAACTCGTTCCTCCAGCTGATGCGGCAGTTCCGGCCTTCCGATGCGCTGGATATCATCCTCGTCACCTTTATCATCTACAACTGCATCAAGCTGGTCCGCGAGACGCGGGCGGGCCAGCTCGTGAAGGGGATCGTGATCCTGCTGGCCCTGTGGGGCCTTTCTTTCCTGCTGCGGCTCTATATGATGGAGACGATTCTGAACTACGTCTTCCAGTTTTCGCTGATCGCCCTGATGATCATCTTTCAGCCGGAGGCCCGCCGCGCGCTGGAGCAGATCGGCCGCAGCGGCGTGCGGGGCAAAAGCTGGCTGCTCAGCTTTGCCGTGAGCCAGACCGAGGAAAAGGAGCGCCGGCAGCGCCGCGCCCTCAACGCGGTGGTGGACGCGGCGGCGCAGATGTCGAAGCAGAAGACCGGCGCGCTGATCGTGTTCGAGATGAAGACCAAGCTGGGCGATATCATCGACACGGGCACCGTCGTCAACGCCGTGCCGAGCGTCCCGATCATCTGCAACATCTTTTTCAACAAAGCCCCCCTGCACGACGGCGCTATGATCATCCGGGACGGCATGGTCTACGCCGCCGGATGCATCCTGCCGCTGACGAAAAGCGACCGCGTCAGCATCGAGCTGGGCACGCGCCACCGCGCCGCCATCGGCATGAGCGAGAATTCCGACGCCGTGATCGTCGTGGTCTCGGAGGAGACGGGCCAGATCTCCGTGGTGGTCGACGGGGTCATCACGCGCAACTATACGCGCGAGACGCTGCGCAGCGAGCTGGAATCCCACCTGCTCGAACAGGACCCGGAGCAGCCGGAGCGGTGGCAGGACCGCTTCCCCGCCATCCGAAAGGGGAAAAAACATGAGGATTAAAAAAATCGCCTGGGACCGGGCGTTCTACAACAATAAATTCGTGCTGTTCTTCTCCTTCCTGATTGCCGTCTCGCTGTGGGCGGCCGTGGTCTCGACGGACACGCAGGAGCATCCCCGCGCCGTCACCGACGTGCCGATCACCGTCACCCTGCCGAACTCCGCCCTTTCGGACGGCATGAAGGTGTTCGGCCAGACGGAGGATATGGCCACGGTCTACATCAAGGGCAACAACCTGGTCGTCCCCCAGATCAAGGCCTCGGACCTGCAGGCGGTGGCCGCCCTGCCCAGCAACATCACAGAGCCGGGCAGCTATACGCTGCCGCTCACCGTGCAGAGCCGCGGGACGCTGAACGCCGCCTATACGGTCGATTCCATCTACCCCGCGCAGATCCTCGTGACGGTCGACCGGTACAAGGAGAAGACGTTCACCATCCAGAGCGACGTCACTTATAAGTCCGATTACAAATCCGACCCGGCGTATTTCGTCGGCACGGCCGCCCCCAGCCAGGATACGGTCACAATCTCCGGCCCGGAAAAACAGGTCCTCCAGGTCAACCGCATCGCGTTCGAGTACCGCATCGACAGCGCCCTGACGGATACGAAGAACTTCACCGCGCCGCTCGTCCTCTTCGACGCGAACGGCAATAAGATCGAAAAGGGCGACCTGACCGTCAACCCGGAAAAGATCGACGTCACCATCCCCGTGCTGCCGCGCGCGGTCCTCACGCTGAGCGCGTCGTTCACCAACAAGCCCGCCGGCCTTTCGCTGAACCCGGCCCAGGTCACCGTCAGCCCGCAGAGCGTCGAGGTCGCGGCCCCGCAGGACGTGCTCGCCAATCTGAAGGAGGTCAGCCTCGACCCGATCGATTTTTCCCAGATCAGCCCGTCGAGCAACACCTTCGACGCCAACGTGAACCTGCCCGCCTCCTGCAAGAACCTGAGCAACCTGCCGACGGCGAAGGTCACGCTGAACCTGACCGGGATGATCACGCGGCAGATGCAGGTCACCAGCTTCAACGTGAAGAACCTGAGCGCGGATAAGACCGCCGAGGTCTACACCAAGGCGCTGCCGGTCACGGTGGTCGGCCCCGAGAGCGAGGTCTCGCGCCTGACGGACAGCAACCTGACGGCGCAGGTCGACCTTTCGGACCGCGAGAATTTCACCGGCCACACGGAGGCACCGGTGACGTTCTCCATCAGCAATACGACCAGCTCGTGGGTCTACGGCAGCTATATGGCGAACGTGGAGATCCGGCAGAAAAATTCGTAAAGTCCGCAGGGCGCCCCGCCGCCCGGAGAGGAGCGATTCAGAAATGTCCAAGATGGACGAAGTGAGGGCCGCCATGGTCCAGGCCATGAAAAGCGGCGACAAGCCCAGGAAGGACGTGCTGTCCTTCCTGCTTTCCGACCTCAAGGCGAAGTGGATCGACAAGCGCGCCGACCTGACGGAGGAAGAGGAGAACGCCGTCGTCCGGAAAGAGATCAAGCAGACGAGGGAAACGCTGGAGTCCGCCCCGGAAGACCGCGCGGACATCATCGGGCAGAGCCGGTTCGCGCTTTCGGTGCTGGAGGAGTTTGCCCCGAAGACAATGGGCGGGGACGAGATCCGCGCCCTGATCCGGGACGCGGCGGCCCGCCTTTCGATCGCGCAGCCGTCGCCGCGCGACCGGGGGCGCCTGATGAAGGAGCTGATGCCGCAGGTCCGCGGCAGGGCCGACGGCGCCGAGGTGGCCCGGCTGGTCGCGGAGTTCTGCGGCGGTCAGGCGTAAAATTCCGCTTTTCCCGCGGGGAACGCCCCGCGGGAATTTTTTGCCCGTTTGTGCCCGCCGGGAAACCGCGGGCATATACTGCTTTTAGTGTATTTTCTATAGCGGTTCCAGCTGCGGTTGAGAAGCGAAAGGTTTCCGCGCCCCGGCTGGAAATGCTGCAATTTCTGTGAAACGGGGGATCGGTGATGCCGTATTCGGATCGGGAACTGCTGGCCCGGCTGATTGCGTGCGAGGCCGGCGGCGAAGGGGACAACGGGATGCGGGCCATGGCTTCGGTCGTGGGGAACCGCGCCAGGGTCCCTTACGGGGAGTTTTTCCGCGTCAGCCGGGGAGGGAATATCCGCGCCGTCATGGAGCAGGCCCGGCAGTTCACCTGCATGATGACTTCCGTCGGCGGCGCCTACAACGCGCAGAACGTCTATAATATGGACCCGACGGATTTTCAGTACGAGGTTGCGGACTGGGTCCTGCAGGGCGGCTCGTTCGGCGCGGTGGCGAATTCGCTGTTTTACTACAATCCTTTCAGCCCGACCTGCGCGGGACTTTTCCCGCCGGGCGGGGCGGGTTCCTTCCTCACCCGGATCCGCAGCCACTGCTTCTATATTCCGACGGAAAAATATGCCCAGAGCTGAAGGAGGGGATCGTTATGGATCAGAAATCGGCGGATTTCGCCGCGGTTTACGATCAGCAAAGGAACTGCCCGGTCGGCGGGCGGCAGTGGACGTACGCGCCCGTGAACGGGACGCGGCCCGCCGGGGCGTCGGCGGCGCCCCCCGCGGCCGGGGCCGAGGGGACGCAGTCCGCGCCGGGCGCCGGGGCAGGGGCCGGCATCCTGGCGCCTTCGGAGGCGGCCCGGGCCGTCCCGCTGAGCGGTTCCGCCCAGCCCGCGCCGCTGACGCTGGAAAGCACGGAATATCTGAACGGCTTTCTGCGCACGCAGATCGGCCGCCGGGTCCGCGTGCAGTTCCTGCTCGGTTCCAACACCTTTACCGACAAGGCGGGCCTTCTGCTCGATGTCGGGGCGAACTACATCCTTTTGCAGGAGGCCGATTCGGACGATCTGCTCGTCTGCGATTTCTTCAATATCCGCTTCGTCACGATTTACCGGTGAGGCGGCGGGTTGCCATGCGCCGCGCCCTGTGGTACAATCAGGGCCGTAGCGATACGGAGAAAGGGCGGTTTGAAGAATTTTGAAGACCGGCGGCATGGCACTGCGGAAAAGCGGCGGGGTCGAATATCTTGTGTTCCCCGCGTTCGAGCGGTTCCCCTTCGTGCGGCAGGCATTTTCCACGCGCGCCGGCGGGGTGAGCCGCGGGGAATTCGCGTCGATGAACCTTGCGTTCGGGCGCGGCGACCCGGACCGGAACGTTCTGGAGAACTGCCGGAGATTCTGCGCGGCTGCGGGGCTGGATTTTTCCTCTCTCGTCTCCGCCGCGCAGGACCACCATGCCTTTGTCCGCCGGGTGGGGCCGGAGGACCGCGGCGCGGGCGTGTGGAAGCCCCAGACCATGAGGGGCGTCGACGGCCTGGTCACGGACGCGCCGGGCGTCACGCTGGTGATCCACACCGCGGACTGCGTGCCGGTCTTCCTCGTCGACCCGGAGCACCGCGCCGTCGGCCTCGCGCACGCGGGGTGGCGGGGCACGGCCGCGAAGATCGGCGCGGAGGCGGTCGCCGCCCTGGCGCGCGAGTTCGGCAGCCGTCCGTCCGCGCTGCTCGCCGGCATCGGCCCTTCCATCGGACCCTGCTGCTTCGAGGTGGACCGCCCCGTGCGCGACGTGTTCGCCGCGCTCCGGGAGCTGGACCCCGCCGGGTTCATCCGGGAGGACGGCGGCGGCAAATACCATATCGATCTGTGGGAGGCCAACCGGCGCATCCTGATGCGGGCCGGCGTGCCGGAAGAGTCGATCTCCGTCGCCGGGATCTGCACCCGGTGCGGGGCGGACCGCTTCTTTTCGCACCGCGCCACCGGCGGGAAGCGCGGCGGCCTCGCCGCGTTCCTGGGGATCGGGGCGGGTGCATGATCCTCGAGCACTGCGAACTCTGCCCGCGCCGCTGCGGCGTCCGGCGGGGGCCGTATTCCGGCGCCGGGTATTGCGGGATGGGCGCCGACGCCGTGGTGGCGCGCGCGGCGCTGCATTTCTGGGAGGAGCCGTGCATCAGCGGCACGCGCGGCAGCGGCGCGGTGTTCTTCACCGGCTGCGGCCTGCGGTGCGCGTACTGCCAGAATTAT
This sequence comes from Caproicibacter sp., assembly GCA_036844765.1. Classification (GTDB taxonomy): domain Bacteria; phylum Bacillota; class Clostridia; order Oscillospirales; family Acutalibacteraceae; genus Thermocaproicibacter. Next base: position 24,666 of record DAIUFE010000009.1, read on the forward strand.
GAGATCAGCGCGGAGAAGAAGGCCGGCCGCCGGGTTTCCCCGGAGGAGCTGGCCGGAATCTTCCGCCGCTTGGAGGAGAAGGGCGCGCACAACCTCAACCTCGTCACGCCCACGCATTTTGTGCCGGCCATCCTGCGCGCGCTTTCCGTCCGGAAGCCCTGCGTCCCCGTCGTCTACAACTGCGGCGGGTACGAGAGCCTTGCCACCCTGAGGGCGCTAAAAGGCCGTGTGGATATCTATCTGCCGGATTTCAAATACGCGGAGGCTTCCCTCGCGGCGGAGCTTTCCGACGCGCCGGACTACCCGGAGACGGCGCGGGCCGCCGTGCTGGAGATGGCCCGCCAGACCGGCCCCGCCGTCTTCGATGCGGACGGCGTGATGCGGCGCGGAACCCTCGTGCGCCACCTGATCCTCCCGGGGCACACGCGCAATTCCGTCGTGGCGCTGGAATGGCTGGCCGGGAACCTGCCGCCGGGTGTGCCGGTCAGCCTGATGGCCCAGTACGTGCCGTGCGGCCGTGCGGCCGCCTTCCCGGGTCTCGGCCGGCGCGTCACAGCGCGGGAATACGCCAAGGTGCAGGACAGGCTCTTCGCCCTCGGCCTCGACGGCTACGTGCAGGAGCGGTCGTCCGCCAGCCGGTCGTACATCCCGCCGTTCGATCTGGAGGGCGTCGCGCCGGGTCGGGAGGAATGAAACGCCCCGCCGCTCCATATGCTTTCTGTGGAAGGCGGGGTTGCTTCATGTTCCTTTCGTTCCGGGCGGGGCGCCGCTTCCGGATCGCGCTGTGCGCCGCCCTTCTGACCGCCGCGGCGCTGTTCCGCTTCGCGGCGGCTTCCGCCGGCGCACGGCCGCGTAAAAGCGCGGAGCTGACGATCGTGATGTACCACAGCATTGTGAAGGACCCGGACCGGCAGGGGCAGTACGTGGTTTCGCCCGCCGCGCTGGAATCGGACATGAGCTATCTGCGCGCCCGGGGATACGAGACCGTCGTCGTGCGGGACCTGATCGACTTTGTGGACCGGGGCGTTCCGCTGCCGGAAAAGCCGGTGATGCTCACGTTCGACGACGGCTGCTACAACAATTACCTCTACGCATACCCGCTGGCCCTGAAATACGGAATGCGGATCGTGATCTCGCCGGTCGGCTCCTACACCGACCGGTACACGCAGGGCGACGCCGACCACGAAATCTACTCCTATCTGACGTGGAGCGAGGTCGCCGAGCTGGCGGATTCCGGCGCGGTGGAGATCCAAAACCATTCCTACGACCTGCACGGAACCTCGCCCCGGCTCGGCGCGCGGAAGCTGCGGACGGAAAGCGCCGCCGCCTACCGGGCGATGCTCGAAACCGATCTGCGGAAGATGCAGGACCGGGTGCGGGAGATGACCGGACACACCCCCACAGCGTTCGTCTATCCCTACGGCATCGTCAGCCGGGAATCGATTTCCGTCGTCCGCGGCCTCGGATTCCGGGCCTCCATGGTCTGCGAGGACCGGAAAAACGCGCTCACGGCGGGGGACCCGGACTGCCTCTTCGGGCTGGGGAGGTATCTGCGGCCCGCCGGCCTCTCCAGCGAGAGCTATTTCCGCAGGATCGGCGTCGTTTAGGACCGGCGGCGCACGGCGGCCTCCGTCAGGCGCTGCAGCGCCGGCATCAGGCAGGTCGCCAGAAGCAGGAGCGGCAGCAGCACGAAGAACATCGGCGCCGTCAGGGGCACGATCTCGAAGACCGAGGGAAAGAAGACCAGCGAGAGCGCGAAGAAAGCGCACATCAGCGCGAACAGCGCCGTGTGCCCCGCGCGGAACGGAACGCAGACCCGGAACAGGACCAGCAGCCCGGTGTAGCCGGTCACGATCACCGCGAGGGTTGAGATCTCCGGGTCCTTCAGGCCGAGGGACAGGGAAAGCGCCGCCAGCGCCGCGATGTTGGCCGACATGGTCAGCGCGCCGGGCAGGGCCTTGCCGAGGATGTTGACGATGAACCGGCCGCGCAGGCGCTCCCGGTTCGGCTCCAGCGCGAGGAAGAACGAGGGGATGCCGATGGTCGCCGCGCTGATCAGCGTGAACTGCACGGGCTGGAACGGGTAATTGCAGCGGCAGAAGATGAACAGCACGGCGATGACGGCGGAGAAGATCGCCTTGGCGAGGAATAGCGCGGCCGAACGCTGCAGGTTGTTGATGGAGCGCCGGCCCTCGGCCACGACGGCGGGCATGGCGGCGAAGTCGGAATCCAGCAGCACGATCTGCGAGACCGTGCGCGCGGCGTCGCTGCCCGAGGCCATCGCGATGCTGCAGTCGCTTTCCTTCAGCGCCGGCACGTCGTTCACGCCGTCGCCCGTCATGGCGACGGTGTGTTTTTTCTCCTTCAGGGCCTTGACCAGCTCCAGCTTCTGCCGCGGCGTGACGCGCCCGAACACCGAGTACCGCTCCGCGGCGGCCTTGATCTCCCCGTAGCTTTTCAGCCGGGTGGCGTCGACGGACCGGCCGGCGCCCTTCAGTCCGGCCTTCCGGGCGATGTGCGCGGCCGTGGCCGGGCTGTCGCCGGAGATGACCTTGATGTCCACGCCCTGGTCCGCGAAAAATTCCAGCGTGCGGCGGGCGTTTTTGCGGATGCGGTCGCTCAGCAGCACCAGCGCGAGCGGGGAGGCGGCCGCGGGGTCGATTTCGCCGTGCGGCAGCGTCTCGGTCGCGCACAGCAGCAGCACCCGCTGCCCGCGCTTCGCGTATTCCTCGGCCTGCGGGCGCAGGGGCTCGAACCTCTCCCGCAGGATGAATTCCCCCGCGCCGAGGACGAACCCGCCGGCCTGCCCGAAATGCGCGGCGCTCCATTTCCGCGCGGAGGAAAACGGCACGGACCCGTCGCATTTCCAGCCGGGCGCCTTCGGGAACGCCTCGCGCACGGCGTTCATCGTGGGCGAGCCGTCGTCCAGCGCGGCCGAGAGCGCGGCGAGGGCCTCCGCCGCCTTTTCCTCTTCGGCGCCGCCCAGCGGGACCAGGCCGTCGAACTGCAGGGTGCCCTCCGTGAGGGTGCCGGTCTTGTCCAGGCAGAGCGTGTCCACCCGCGCGAGCGTCTCGATGGAGTACAGGTCGCGCACGAGCGTCCTGCGCCGGGCCAGGCGCACGACCCCCACCGCGAGGACCACGCTCGTCAGGAGGACGAGCCCCTCCGGGATCATGCCGATCAGCGCGGCCACGGTGCTGACGACGGCGGACCGCAGCGGCTGCCCCGAAAGGGCAATCTGCTTGTAGAACAGCAGGCCGCCGATCGGGAGGATCGCGAAGCCGGTGAACCGGATGATGCGGTCGGTCCACGCGAGGATCTCGGAGTTCGGCTTTTTCATATATTTCGCGCTCGCGGTGATTTTCCGCGCGTAATTTTCCGCCCCCACGTGCTCCACGCGGGCGCGGCATTTGCCGCCGGCCAGGCTGCTGCCGCTCAGCAGGCGGTCGCCGGCTTTTTTGGCCACGGGCTCCGATTCGCCCGTCAGCAGGGACTCGTCCGCCTCGCACTGGCCGTCCAGCACGACGCAGTCGGCCGGTACCTGCCCGCCGGATGAGAGGATCAGCACGTCGTCCGGCACCAGGTCGCGGATCGGGATCTCCCTTTCCACCCCGCCGCGCGCCACGCGCGCTTTCGGCGCGGTGATCAGCGAAAGCCGGTCGGTCGTTTTTTTGGCGCGGATCTCCTGCAGGGTGCCGATCAGCAGGTTGCAGAGGATCACGCCCATGAACATCAGGTTCTTGTACGACCCGCCGACGGCCAGCACCAGCGCCGCGAGCGCGGCGTTCAAAATGTTGAACGGCGTGACGAGGTTCCCGCGCACGATCTGCGCGACGGTCTTCGTGCGGACGGGCTCCGGGCCGTTGACCTGCCCCTGCCGCGTGCGCTGCGCGACCTCCGCGTCCGAAAGGCCGGATACATAGTCCGGCCGGGATCGCTCACAATAGGACTGTTGGAGTTCTTCCGCCATTTTCATTCCCCCGTTTTTCCCGTCGCTCAAAATTTCCGCCGTCCGGCGCGTTCCTGCTTCCAGTATAATCGAATTCAAAGAAAATTAAAGGTTTGTTGTCCAATCATTCAATCCGCGTTCATGATTTTCATTATAATATACAAATATAGGACCGTTATCCTGGAACATTAAGAAGGAATTCTTCTTGCTTCGCCGCCGCATTGTGCTATAATAACCCATTGGCCCTGAAAGCGCGGAGCCGTTGCCCCGCGGCCTGCAGGATGCCTCCGGCCGGAAAGAAAGGGATGACCCTTATTATTGAGAACGTTCGGGCTTATTTGCGTTCCAAAAACAGTTCCTCAGCCCTGGACAGGGACCGCATCGCGGTGCTGGGGCTGACGGTGTCCGTCTTTTTGCCCGTTTATTTCAGCTTGGCGGCGGTCCTGTACGTCGCACTGAGCACGATGGTGCACTACCGCGTCCGCACGAAGGCGTTCAGCGCCCCTTACACCAAGCTGCTGTTCGCCTTTGTGGCCGCCTCGTTTTTCGTTTCCGCCGTCTACAACAATTACCTGGGGATGGCCTGCTCCATCCTGATCTATGCCGTGGTGACCTGCGGCCTTTACCTGCGCAGCGTGATGACGCGGCAGCTCTTCCAGCAGGCGATGGACACGGCCTGCGCCGGCAGCGTGTGGTGCGTGCTGGTCGCCGTGTGCCAGAAGGCGTATTTCTTCGCCTCCGCGCCGCAGTACCGGCCGGTCTCGGTGTTCACGAACGCCAATTATTACGGCATGGTGATCGAGTTCGTGATCCTCATCGCGCTGTACCGCATCTTTACCAATCCGGAGCACCTTTCGCTCTATGCGGCGGTCATCGCGCTCAACTTCATGGGGCTGTACCTCACGGGCAGCTATTCCTCCTTTGCGGCGATGCTCTGCGCGGTCCTCGTGATGCTGTGCTATAAAAAGCGGTTCAAGCTGGCGGCGGTTTTCCTGGCGGGCTCGGCGGTCTACGCCGCCGTGTGCGTGCTGGTGCCGGTCTTTTCGCCGCGCGGAGCCGGCGCGATCGAGACGACCCTCGCGCAGCGCCTTTCCATCTGGCAGACGTCGCTCAAAGGGATCGGGGAGCACCCGCTGTTCGGCATCGGGACCACCGCCTACCACATGGTCTACGACCGGTTCGGCGGGTACGGGACTTATCATGCCCACAACCTGCTGCTGGACATCCTGCTCAATTTCGGCGCGGCGGGCCTCACGGCGCTGTGCGTCTACGGCATCGCCCAGATCCGTCTCCTGTTCCTCCGGTTCCGGAACAATATCTGCACGGACATGAATATCCTGGCGACCGCCGCGGTCACCGCGGTGCTGGTGCACGGCCTGACGGACGTCACGATCCTCTGGGTCCAGACGGGCCTGCTGTTCCTCGTGATCGTTTCGTCGGTCGGCATCGGCTCCGCCTATCTGGAGGAGGACGTCATGCTCCCGAATCTGCTTCCCGATCCCGCGGACGAGAGAGCCGGCACGGTCTATCTGCGGAACTGAGTTCCTGAGGCCGCGCCGATCCCCGGCCGGAGGGGCTTTCCGGCGCTGATTTCGCAAAAGGGGGCTGGGGGATGGTTTTCCGCAGGCAGAAAGGAACCGCCGATTCGGCCGCGGCCCGTGAAATTTCCCGGAAGCTCGAAGAATACTCGGCTCTGGAAAAATACATTCTGCTTTCCCGCCTGAAAACGCGGGAAAAGGGGCTGGATATCGTCGACGTGCAGCAGCTTTCCGACCAGTACCCCAGCAACGAGATCAGCCACGAGAAACCCAAGCCGTGGTATGTGCAGCTGGTGGATGCGTTCCTGAACCCCTTTACGGGCATCCTGCTGGTGATCGCGCTGATCTCGTTCCTGACCTCGACCGTTTTTGTCCATTCCGGCGAGGGCGGGGACCTTTCCGCAGTGATGGTGATCCTGATCCTGGTGCTGGTCAGCGGCGGCCTCCGCTTTTTCCAGGAGTTCCGCTCCGGCAGGGAGGCGGAGGCCCTGCGCTCGATGGTCAAGACCACGGCGGCGGTCATCCGCAGGGAGAACGGCCGGGAAGAGATCAACATGGCGGACCTGCTCCCGGGGGACATCGTGGTGCTTTCGGCGGGGGACATGGTCCCCGCCGACCTGCGCGTTCTGCGCGCGAAGGACCTCTTCATCAGCCAGTCCGCCCTGACGGGCGAATCGCAGCCGGTCGAAAAGTTCCCCGACCCCGCTCCCGCGCGGGAGGGCGCCAATCTGTTCGACCTGCAGAACATCTGCTTTATGGGCACGAACGTGGTCAGCGGCTCCGCGACGGCCGTGGTGCTCGCCACGGGGGACCGGACCTATTTCGGCAATATGGCGAAGGCCCTCTCCGGCCGGCGGGAACTGACGAGCTTCGACCGGGGCATCAACGCCGTGAGCCGGCTGCTGATCCGCTTCATGCTGGTGATGGTGCCCGTCGTGTTCCTCATCAACGGCCTGAACAAGCACGACTGGCTGCAGGCGCTGCTGTTCGCCATTTCGATCGCCATCGGCCTCACGCCGCAGATGCTGCCGATGATCGTGACCACGAACCTCGCGAAGGGCGCGGTCAGCATGGCAAAGAAGAAGACCGTCGTCAAGCACCTCAACTCGATCCAGAGCTTCGGCGCGATGGACGTCCTCTGCACCGACAAGACCGGCACCCTCACGCGCGATGAGATCACCATCGAGCGTCACCTGAACCTGCGGGGCGAGGAGGATGCCGGCGTCCTGGAGTATGCGTATCTGAACAGCTATTTCCAGACCGGGCTGAAGAACCTGATCGACCTTGCGGTGATCGACAAGGCGTCGGAAGAGAGCCTCACCTACCGCAGCAGCGAGTACACGAAGGTGGACGAGATCCCGTTCGATTTCTCACGCCGCCGGATGAGCGTGGTGCTCAAGGACCGGCAGGGCGGGACGCTGCTGATCACGAAGGGCGCCTTCGAGGAGATTTTCGGCATCTGCTCCTATTGCCTGGACGGCGGCCGAACCGTCCCCATGACCGACGAGCTGCGCGGGGCGGCCCACCGGCTTTCGGACGGTCTGAACGACGACGGGATGCGCGTGATCGCGGTCGCCTGCAAGCGAAATCCCGCGAGGGAGGGCGTGTTCGGCGTCGGCGACGAGAGCGGCATGACACTGCTGGGCTGCCTCGGCCTGCTGGACCCCCCGAAAAAATCCGCGGCTTCCGCCATCAAGTCCCTCGGGGAATACGGCGTGCAGGTCAAGGTGCTGACAGGGGACAGCGAGACCGTGACCCGCAAGGTCTGCGAGAAGGTCGGCCTGCGCTCCGACCGCATTTTGCTCGGGACGGACGTGGAGCGCATGACGGACGTGGAGCTGCGGAACACGGCGGGGTCGGTCTCGATCTTCGCGAAGCTTTCGCCGATGCAGAAGGCGCGCGTCGTCGATGCCCTGCAGGCCGCCGGGCACACGGTGGGCTTCCTGGGCGACGGCATCAACGACGCGCACGCGCTCAGCCGGGCCGACGTGGGCATTTCGGTCGATACGGCGGTCGACATCGCGAAGGAGAGCGCCGACATTATCCTGCTCGAAAAGGACCTGAACGTCCTGGTCCACGGCGTGATGGAGGGGCGCAAAATCTTCGGGAACATCGTGAAATATATCCGGATGACCGTCAGCTCGAATTTCGGCAACGTGCTCTCGATGCTCGCGGCGAGCGCGTTCCTGCCGTTTCTGCCCATGATGCCGGTCCAGATCCTTCTGCTGGACCTGCTCTACAATATCTCGCAGATCTCCATCCCGTGGGACAACATGGACCCCGAGTACCTGCGCACCCCGCGAAAATGGGACGCCTCCGGCATGGGGCGCTTCATGCTCTGCATCGGGCCGGTGAGCTCGGTGTTCGACCTTGCGACCTTCGCGCTGATGTGGTTCGTTTTCGGCTGCAACACCGCCGCGGATCCCGCGCTGGTGGGGCTGTTCAACGCCGGCTGGTTTGTGGAGAGCCTGTTTTCCCAGACGCTGATCATCCACATGATCCGCACGCCGAAGCTGCCGTTCATCCAGAGCCGAGCGGCCCGGCCCGTCGTGCTGATGACGACCGCCGTGATGGCCGTCGGGGCGCTGATCCCGTTCACGCCCGTGGGCCTTTCCATCGGCCTGCAGCCGCTGCCGGGCAGGTATTTTCTTTGGCTCGCGCTGATCGTGGCCTGCTATATGCTGCTCTCGCAGATCGTCAAGAAGCTCTATATCCGCGCCACCCGTTCGTGGCTCTGAAAAACGGCGCGGGAAATTTCCCGCGCCGAAGCGATCTTACGTTTTCTGGGTTCCCATCCTGCTTTCGGAGTTCTGGATCAGGTTGAACAGGGAAGAGGCGAAAAGGGGGTATTCCTCCGAAATCTTTTCGGGGGAGGCGGCGGGCGCGCAGCCTTTTTCGGGCGGGTCCATCCCGTCCGGCTTTTCCCCCGCCAGCAGGCAGGCCGCGTTGCTCAGCGCGATCTCCTGCGCGGCGCTGGAGCGCCCGCCGTACTGCAGCGGCGGAACGGCGAAAAAGCTCTGCGGGTTTTTCGGGTTGGCCGAGTACACCAGCCGGAACGCCTTGTAGACCGCGAGGCTGAGGTAGGCCGAGACCTCGCTCGTGAGGGCGCGGCACCCGATCTTCTGCAGCGCGCCGTACAGGATGTTGAGCGAGTTGGCGAGCAGCTTCTTGTTCAGCACCGGCAGCAGGCTGGCCCCCCTGCCGTGCAGCACGTTCTCTTTCCCGGCCGCATCCGGCTCCGGGATATCCTCCACCGAAATGGTCGCGCCGCTGCGCTCGGGCGTCCTGCCGAGCAGGTAGTCGCACGAAACGCCGTAGTAGTCGGCCACCCGCACCACAAAATCCAAGCCGCACTCGCGGATCCCCTTCTCATAATGGGAGAGCAGCGCCTGCGAGATCCCCAGATCCTCCGCCGCTTTTTTCTGGCTGCTTCCGCGCTCCTTCCGCAGCAAAGTGATGATTCTCGCAAAATTGTTGTTCATCCGCACTATCCCCTGTCGAATTTCGTCCTTAACGTCCTGTAAATCATATAACAATTATAACTTTTTGTAAAGCCCCATATATCGTGTCCCGGGGTCCGGAATTCTCATAATCTGGGATCCTATTTTACTAAAATATGGAAGATCAAGGGAAGGGAAGACGAGATGAAATCGTATGTGATCCATCTGATCCGCCACGGGGCGACCGAGGGGAACGAGACCGGCCGCTATGTGGGCAGCACGGACCTGCCCCTTTCCGAAAACGGGGCGCGCCGCATCCGCGCGCTGGCCGCGGCCCGCGCCTACCCGCAGGTGAAGGCGTATTTTACGGCGCCGCAGAAGCGGTGCGTGCAGACGCTCCGCCTGCTGTATCCCCAGGCGAAGCCGATCGCGATCCCGGACTTCCGGGAATGCGATTTCGGCCGCTGGGAGGGCAGGACGGCGCGGGAGATCGCCGCCGGCGACCCGGAGTTCGCGCGGTGGGTCGCGGGGAGCGGGAAAGCCGTGACGCCGCCCGGCGGCGAGAGCGGCGGCGTTTTCATGCAGCGGGTCTGCGCCGCGTTTGAAAAGGTGGTGGAGGGGATGCTGCGCTCGGGCGTGACCTCGGCGGCGGCCGTGGTGCCGGGCGGGGCGGTGATGGCGATCCTCTCGGCCTACGGTCTGCCCAAGGCGAAGTTCTACGAGTGGATGGTCGAAAACGGCTGCGGCTATTCCATGCGGATCACGCCGGGGCTCTGGATGCGCTCGATGGTGGCCGAGGTTTACGCGAAGGTCCCGGGCGGTCTTGCCGGGGCCGGGGACGGCGATTCCGCGCTGATCGATCTCGGCCGCGCTGCGGCCGAGCGCGCGTTCGGCGCGGAGAAGCCTGAAAGCGGGGATCGCCCGGATGAAACGGAAGAGCCCTGAACCGTTTGGCTGTGGGAATGAAGAGGACCGGCCGGGAGGCCGGTCCTCTTCATTCCTGCGTCCGTTCTTTCTGGCGCTTGATGACCTTCAGGCGGGAAAATTCCTCCCGGTCCTTTTCCTCGAGGGCGTCGGAGATGGACTTGGCGGTTGCCTCGAAGCGGGGGATCAGGATGTTTTTCAGGGCGTTCGCGCGCCGCTGCGTCTTTTTGACGGCGTCGGCCAGGCGGTACACGCTGTTCTCGACCTCCGCCAGCTCCGCCGTCAGGCGCTTGACCTCGAGAAAGCTCTGATAGGCCTGGTCGAGTAGGATGTTGGAGGAATGAAGGCCGAAGGGAACGGGCACCGGCTTGGATTTTTCGAGGGAGACCATCGGGATCTCGACGCCCATCACGCTGCGGTAGGCGACGTTCAGCCCGTTTTCAACCGGCACCGTTTCGGAGAGCTCGTCGCAGATGCCCAGCGTGATGTTGGCGCGCTGAAGGGCGGCGTAGGCGTCGGCGTAGGCGCGGTCGATCTTCCCCTGGATCTTGGAGGCCCGGTCGATCAGGCCCATCATCTCGCGGATCAGGATGTTCCGCTTGCGGTCCAGCAGCTCGAAGCCCGTGCGCGAGAGCGCGAGCGATTTCTTCGTGGCGAGCAGGTTCCCTTTCGTCGGCGTGACCGTGCTACTCATTCGGTTTCTCCCCGTTTCCGCTTTCGTCCGGCCCGGCGGCCTCCGGCTTCAGCCGCGGGCCGGCCGCGCCCGCGGCCTCCAGGCGCTTTTTCGCGGGCTCGTAGTACCGGTCGAGGGTCGCGGCGTCCACGCGGTCCAGCGTCTCGCGCGGCAGGGTGGCCAGCAGCTCCCAGCCGGCGTCGAGGCTCTGCTGGATCGTGCGGTTTGCGTTAAAGCCCTGGTTGACAAACCGGGACTCGAACTGCCGCCCGAACTCCAGATATTTTTTATCCTCGTCGGAGAGTTCCTCTTCCCCGATGACCGAGGCCAGCGAGCGCGCATCCATCACCTTCGCGTAGGCGGCGAAGAGCTGGTTTGCGAGCTGGGAGTGGTCCTCGCGCGTGAAACCCTTCCCGATGCCGTCCTTCATCAGGCGCGAAAGGGAGGGCAGCACGGAGACGGGCGGGTAGATGCCCGCCGCGTCGAGCGAGCGGTCGAGGACGATCTGCCCTTCCGTGATGTAGCCGGTCAGGTCGGGCACCGGGTGGGTCACGTCGTCGTTCGGCATGGTCAGGATGGGGATCTGCGTGACCGAGCCGGGCTTGCCGCGCACCATGCCGGCCCGCTCGTAGAGCGACGCGAGGTCCGAGTAGAGATACCCCGGGAAGCCTTTGCGGCCCGGGATCTCGCCCTTGGAGGAGCTGAACTCGCGCAGCGCCTCGGCGTAGGCGGTCATGTCCGTCAGGATCACGAGAATGTGCATCCCCAGCCCGAACGCGAGGTACTCCGCCACCGTCAGCGCGCAGCGCGGGGTGAGGATGCGCTCGATGATCGGGTCGTTCGCCAGGTTGAGGAACATCACGACGCGCTGGAGCACGCCGGATTCCTCGAACGAGTTTCGGAAATACTGCGCCACGTCGTTCTTGACGCCCATGGCGGCGAACACAATGCCGAAGTTGCTGCCGTCGCCGTCGCTGATCTTGGCCTGCCGGGCGATCTGCACGGCGAGCTCGTTGTGCTTCATGCCGGAGCCCGAGAAGATCGGCAGCTTCTGGCCGCGGATCAGCGTCATCAGCACGTCGATGGTCGAGATGCCCGTGTTGATGTAGTTCTTCGGATAGACCCTGGAGACCGGGTTGATCGGCGTGCCGTTGACGTTCGCCGTCTGAACGGGGAAAATGTCCCCCAGCCCGTCGATCGGGCGGCCGGAGCCGTCGAAAATGCGCCCGAGGATCTCGGGGGAAAGCGGCATCTCCATCGGGCGGCCCATCAGCCGGGTGCGGGTGTTCGTCAGCGAGATGCCGCGCGTCCCCTCGAAGACCTGGATCACCGCGCGCTTCCCGTCCATCTGGACGATCCGGCCCTGGCGCAGGCTCCCGTCGTCCAGGCGGATATCGACGACCTCCTCGTACGACGCGTTCTCCACGCCGTCCAGGACGATCAGCGGGCCGTTGATGTCCTTCACTCCAATATAATCAAGAATCATGTGAAACCGCCTTCCCAAACGAATGATTGCCGGAGCGCTTTCGCCGGCGGCCCTCAGGCCGCGACGATGGCGGAAAAGGTCCGGTCGATTTCCTGGAGGTAGCCGTCGAACAGCTCCGGCTTGTCGTTGGGAATCTCGTTCTTCATCCGCGCCACTTTGTCGAACAGGCCGGAGCGCAGGATATCGGAGATCGGAACGCCGGCGGAGACCAGGCTTTTCGCTTTTTCATAAAGATGCAGGATGGTTTTCATCATCAGCTTCTGCTTTTCGAGCGGCACGTAGGTGTCCTGCGGGTGCAGGGCGTCCTGCTGCAGGAAGCCCGTGCGGATCACGCGCGCGGTCTCGATGACCAGCTTCTGGTCGTCCGGCAGCACGTCGGTGCCGATCAACTTGACGATCTCCATCAGCTTGTCTTCCTGCTGGAGGATGTTGCCGATCTGCTTGCGGAAGCGGATGAAATCCTCCCCGAGGTGCTCGGCGTACCAGGGGTCCAGCTCGGTCTGGTACTCGCTGTAGCTCTGCATCCAGTTGACGGCCGGGTAGTGCCGCGCGTAGGCCAGCGCCTTGTCCAGCGCCCAGAAGCAGCGGGTGAACCGCTTGGTGTTCTGGGTGACCGGCTCCGAAAAATCGGAGCCCTGCGGCGAAACGGCGCCGATGATGGTGATCGAGCCTTCCGTGCCGTTCAGGTTGTCGACCAGCCCGGCGCGCTCGTAGAATTCGGAAAGGCGGCTCGGCAGATAGGCGGGGAAGCCCTCCTCGGCCGGCATTTCCTCCAGCCGGCCGGAGATCTCGCGCAGCGCCTCCGCCCAGCGGGAGGTGGAATCGGCCATCAGGGCCACGTGGTAGCCCATGTCGCGGTAGTATTCGCCGAGCGTGATGCCCGTGTAGATGGAAGCCTCGCGCGCCGCCACGGGCATGTTGCTGGTGTTGGCGATCAGCACGGTGCGGTCGGTCATCGGCCGGCCGGACTTCGGGTCCACCAGCTCAGAGAATTCTTCCAGAACCTGGCTCATCTCGTTGCCGCGCTCGCCGCAGCCGACGTAGATGATGATGTCGGCGTCGCACCATTTCGCGAGCTGGTGCTGCGTCATGGTCTTGCCGGTGCCGAAGCCGCCCGGAATGGCCGCGGCCCCGCCCTTCGCGATGGGGAACAGCGTGTCGATCACGCGCTGGCCGGTGATGAGGGGAACCGTCGGCGGCCGGCGGCGCAGCACGGGCCGCGGGTTTCGAATCGGCCATTTCTGGCAGAGGGTTAAGGAGTGGACCCTGCCTTCGGCGTCGGCCAGCTCGACGACGGTGTCGTTCACCCGGTATTTCCCGGAAGGCGCCGCCTTCGTCACGGTGCCGGAAAGGTTGGGCGGCACCATGCATTTGTGGCGGATGATGGGCGTCTCGGGGCACTCGGCGTAAACGTCGCCCCCCTTGAGGCGGTCGCCCGCCCGGACGGAGACCGTGACGTCCCACTGCTTTTCCGGGTCGAGCGGGGGCACGCTGCTCCCGCGCGAGATGAACGATCCGGACTGCTTCGCGATCTCTTTGAGCGGGCGTTCGATCCCGTCGAAAATATTGTCGAGGACGCCGGGCCCGAGCGTGACGTTCATGGGGCTTCCGGTGCCGTAGACCGGCTCGCCGGGGCGAAGGCCCGACGTTTCCTCATAGACCTGGATGGTGGTCTTGCGGTCCGAGACGCCGATGACCTCGCCCACGAGGCGCTCGTCCCCCACGAAGACCATTTCCGCCATGGAGAAGCTGCGCGAGCCGAGAACGGTCACGACGGGGCCGTTGATTCCGAATATCCTGTTCTGATTGTCCATAACTTCATCTCCGATGCAGCTGCAGCGTTTCCAGTTGAGTTTCGGAATTCCTTTTGCTTCTCCCCCGCCGGAGGCGGGGGAGAAGCAATTTCGATCTCTCCGCCACGACTGGAATTGCTCTTAAACGCGTTCAGGCGAAAGCGAGGCCGGAATTTTTCTCAAACCAGCCGCGCTGGTCCGCCAGAAGGGAATCGAACGTTTCGTCCGCGAGGATCCCGAACTCCGGGTGGCTGGCGCGCAGGCCGCCCAGCCGGATGGACGCGTCCGTCCGGAAGGTGCATTCCAGCCCCAGCGCCCGGCGGATCGTCTCTTCGTGCTTCTGGTCCTCGGGCCGCCGGTCGATCACGACGCCGGGGCGGCCGAAGAGCTCCGCGAACTTCCGTGCGGACCGCTCCAGATATCCGGCGTAACCATCCTGCCGGGAGAATTCCCGCAGGCGCCCGGCGGCCTTCCGGAAGACCTCGTCCGTGATTTCGGCGCGCCGTTTCAGCAGGCGGCGCCGGTCCTCCGTCTCTCGCGTGGCCATTTCGCGGGCGATGCCGCCGCGCATCTGGTTCATTTCCTTCTGGATCATGCGGTAGCATTCGTTCAGGACTTCTATTTCGGCGCGTTCCAGCTCTTTGCGCTGATACGCGGCGATCTCCCGCTCGATCCTCTCGCGCTGCTGTTCCGCATAGTGGTTGATGGCAAGATAGAATTTATCTTTTTTTTCGTCAATTTCGGCCATTGGAGCACCCCTTTTCGAGCTGCCGGCTCAGATTTTGACGCCGATCGCGTCGCGGACATAGCGGGTGATGGTGTCTTTCGTATACCCGTTCCCGTGCCGGTCCGGGATCTCGACGATCAGCGGGCGCCGGCGGTTCAGCTTGATGCTGTAGACGAGTTCGGGGCACAGCGAAAGCAGGCGCTCGGTGATCAGGACCACGGCGATATCCTCGCGGTCGACGGCGTACTGCAGGGCTTTCCGCACGTCTGCCGCCTCGTGCACGACGACCCCTTCGATCCCCGCCAGCCGCATGCCGACCTTGGTGTCCATATTGTCGCTGATCAGGTAAAAACGCATTTCGGATTCCTCCGCGGGCCGGTCAGGCCGCGTTGATGATCAGGATGGAGACCAGCAGGCCGTAGATCGCGATGCCTTCTGCCAGCGCCACGAAGATCAGGGCCTTGCCGAACGCCTTGGGGTCCTCGCTGGTGGCGCCGATCGCGGCGGGCGCCGAGGCGGCCACGGCGATGCCGCTGCCGATGCCCGAAATGCCCGTGGCGAGCGCGGCGGCCAGCATCACAATGCCCCGGTCGGAAGAGGATGAGGCGGCCTGGGCCGAAGTGGAGGTCTGGTTTTTCCCGCCGTCGGCGGCCGCGCTCGCGGTCACCTGGGCCCCCGCGAGCGAGAGCACGCAGACCGCGAGGAACGCGATGAGCTGAACGACCACCGCGCGGCGCGGCGATTTGCCGCGCCGGACGGCGCGGATGGAATAGACGACGGATGCGACCAGGAACGCGGCCGGAAGGCAAAGAAACAGAACACTCATGGTTGATTCCTCCAAATAATAAAATAAATGATTCGTCGGCGCCGCGTCAGGCTTCCTGCCCGACGACCACCGGCGCATAAGGCCGGCCGTCGCCGTCGAAGAACCGGCTGAACATCTCGTAGAATTCCAGCCTCATCGACTGGATCCCGACCAGCAGCCCTTCCAGGGCGATCACGAAAAGATTGCCGAACGCGACGATCAGCACAAAGCCGACGCCGGACGTCATCTCCGCCAGCATGAACACCACCATCATCATCCCGGCGTGGACCAGCACGAACGCGCCCACGCGGATGAAGCTCATGGTATTGGTCAGGAAGCTGAGGACGAACTCGAAGACCTCAAAGAAATTCTGCATGATGTAGTCGCCCCAGCTTTCCGGCTTCCAGTCCGGCCGGCCTTCCATCAGGCCGCCCAGCAGCTCGCGCAGGAACATCAGCAGGAGCGGAAGGACGATCAGGCCCAGCACGTAGGGCGCCGTAAAGACGGAACGCCCCAGCAGCATCGGCCCGGCCAGGCCGAACACCACGGCGCCGTAAAAGACCAGCCCCGCCGCGCCGTTCGGCCCGAACAGGCCCTCGGTGTAGCGCCGTCTGCGCAGCGAAGAGAAAATATTCGTCAGCATGGCGATGATGACGAACGAGATGCCCAGCCCCACCGCGCAGTAGATGATCACGCTGGTCGTCTGCCGGTCCATCACGGAGATCGGCTTCCCGCTCAGGCCGAACAGCCTGAAGAACGGGTCGAGCGCGTGCTCGAAGCCGAAGACGGAGCCGAACAGCGTGCCGAACACGGCGGAGGAGAAGCCGCAGGGGATCAGCACCTTGCCGAGCGCCATTTTCTTTTTCCGGTCCATCCACCACCCGGCCAGCGAGATGAACAGGCCCTGGCCGAGGTCGGCGAACATGATGCCGAACAGCAGGACGTAGGTGACCGCGACCAGCGGGGTGGGGTCCACCTCGTTGTACGAGGGTGTGCCGTAGATCTGCACCAGATATTCAAACGGCCGGAAGAGCTTTTTGTTTTTGAGCTGGACCGGCGGAGAATGAACCAGAACGTCCTCCTCCTCCGCGCTGTCGAACGTGCATTTGACGGATTCCAGCCGCTCCAGCGATGCGGCGACCTGCTTCTGCCGGTCCGCGGGGACCCAGCCCATCAGGATGAAGCTGTCGCCGTACCGCACGGCGTAGCGCCGGATGCCGAAGCAGAGGAATTTTTCGGAGAGCCATGAGTAGACCTCCCGCATCTTCTGCTTTTCCCGGTCCCACAGGCGGGCGGTTTCCTCTTCCGCGGAGCGGACGGCCGCCTTCTGCGCCCCGATGTCGTCGTTCAGGCGCCTGAGCATGCTCTCCGGCGTGCCGGAAAGCTCCGCCATGCGGGTGCGCTCGAAGTAGAGGCTCGAGAAGACGCGGTCCACCTCGCCGGCGGAATCCAGCGGGGCGCAGTAGACGCCCCAGACATGCGTGTCGTCCTCCGTGCAGGAAAAGAAGGAGAGGAACGGGTCGTGGAACGTGTTCAGCTTCTCATAGCTCTCTTTCGGCAGCGAGCCGAACCGCACCTTGATGAACTTGCAGTCCTTCAGCTCGTCGAGGTTCAGGTCCAGCCCGACGAAATGGCGGATCTTCTCCATTTCCTCCCGGTCTTTCCGGGCTTTCTGCCGGGCGTCGTCCGCCTGCTTGGCCAGCCGCGCGAAAGAATCCGCCGTGTTTTCGACATACGGCTTCCAGTCCTCCGGCGGCGCGGCCTTTTCCAGTTCCCGGGCGCTCATCGGCTCCAGGCGCTTGCCGAGCGCGCCGGCCGTCTGGGTCAGCCGGTTCAGGGAACCGGCGTAGGGGTTTTCTTCGTTCAGCGGGGAAAAACCCGACGTGTCGGAATAAAAGGAAAGCGCATTGTCGGGGTGGAAGGCGCAGGATCTCCCCAGCGCCTCCGTCACGGCGTCCAGTTCGGACATCCGGCCGACCACGCTCAGCACTTTGATCTTGACAACGGACAAGCGTTTCACTCCCTTCCGGTTATTGCCCGCCGGCTTTTACGAGCATGGATTCGATCTCCTTCGGGTCAAGCCGGTATCGGACTCCCTCGACGATGGTGATGATGTTGGAAATCTCGACCTGAAGGATGAGGATATAAGAAATCAGGACCACGGAGGGATGGGTGGAAAAATAGATATAATGCCGGCAGTTTCTGAAATTCATCCGGCGCGGAAGCTCGCCGGCGTAGCTGTGGTTCAGCTTGAGTGCCCGCTTCCCGATGGAGGTCCTTTCCATCACGGAGCGGACGCCCTCCGCGTTCTCCGCCGTCGTCATCTCGGCAAGGAGCCGCTTCCGGATGGTCCCGTACGGCAGCAGCAGCCTGCGGATGGCGTCCGGTTCCATGCGGTAGAACGTCTTGAGCCGGACGATCCTCGCGTAGTTGGTCAGGTCGGCGTACGACGCGAAGATATCGAAAAGCTGGCGGCGGGCCTCGCCCTTCGTGTTCTTCTCAATGACCTGGAGGACGTTTCCGTACAGGTACACCAGCAGCGCGTTCTCGACCGCGGCATAGTCGATCCGCTCTCCTTCCTTGGGGCGGAACGGCTCCAGAATTCTCCGGTATTCCGTTTGCCCCAGCGCGGCGAGCAGGCCGTCGTAATCCCGGATCCTGCTGAAGGCGGTCAGGTCGATGTGCGTGTGGTGCGCCAGGTAGGCCGGCATGTGGTAAAAATAGTCCTTCTGCCGGCCGGCCTGGAGCAGGATCAGGATGCGGAGGATCTCGTCGATCTCCGCGCGCTGGATGAAATACCGGGCGAAATGCTCGCCGATGGTGATCTCATACCGGCCGAGGGAGGCGGATTCCTCCAGAAGCTGCCGCTTCAGCTTCTCTTCCAGCAGGCTGCGGTAGACGGTGCTTTCGCTGACGCCGGCGAGGACCCGCCCGTACACCGTGCGGCTTTTCAGATAGGCGGTCACCTGGCCGACCGTCCGGGAGGCCAGCAGGTTGCGGTAGTCCTCTTCCGTCAGCCGCCTGCCGTACATGGCGCGCACCTTGGAAAGGACCACGTTGGAAGAAAAGGAAGACAGCATCCCCTGCATCACTCCCCCGTGACCCGTTTCACGATCTCGGAAACCCAGCGGTCCCCGTTTTCGCGGTAAAGGGTCTCCAGCTTTTCGGCGTCGGCCGCGTTCCGGGCCTTCTGCTTTTCCCAGGCGGCCTCCGCCGCGGCGCGTTCCGCCGGCTCGTTCTTCGCGATCCGCCGGCGCGCCTCCTGAAGATAGTTTGTCCGGATACGCTCCCGTTCTTCCTGAATTTTTTTCTGGGAGTCGATTTTTTCTTTCTGGGCCGAGTCGGTGATCGCCCGGGCCTTTTTATCCATCTCAACGATTTGCTTGACCAGATCCTGCATGGGACCACCTCCGTTTTGAAAGTATCAGTACAGTATAAGCTGAAAATCGGATTTTTGCAAGGGCGGGGATTTCCGCGCAAAAAGGCGGCCCGGCCGGTTATAATCTGACTGGAATCGACACAAAAAGCCGAATTTCACGGAAAAAACTAACCGTCAGGGCCCGCCGGTGCCCCCGCGCGGGCGCCGCGCTCAGTTTTTCAGACCCTGGATGGGGGCCGGCAGGCGCCCCCCGCGGCGGATGAACTTCAGCGGGGAGAAGCGGTTGACCTCCATCACGGGGCCTCCGCCGAGCAGGCCGCCCCACTGGAGCTCGTCGCCGGCTTTTTTGCCGACGGCCGGGATCAGCCGCACGGCCGTGGTCTTGGAATTGACCATGCCGATGGCGGCCTCGTCCGCAATGATGGCCGAGATGATCTCCGGCGGGACGTCGCCGGGGATGATGATCATGTCCAGACCGACGGAGCAGACGGCGGTCATCGCCTCCAGCTTGGTGATCGAGAGGGAGCCGCGCCGGGCGGCGTCGATCATGCCGGCGTCCTCCGTCACGGGGATGAACGCGCCGGAGAGCCCGCCCACGTGGGAGGAAGCCATCACGCCGCCCTTTTTCACCGCGTCGTTCAGCAGGGCCAGCGCGGCGGTCGTCCCGTGCGCGCCGCAGCTTTCCAGGCCCATTTCCTCCAGAATATGGGCCACGGAATCGCCCACGGCCGGCGTGGGGGCGAGCGAGAGATCGACGATCCCGAACGGCACGCACAGCCGCCGCGAGGCCTCCCGCGCGACGAGCTGCCCCATGCGCGTCACCTTGAAGGCGGTCTTTTTAATAATGTCCGCCACCTCCGAGATGTCGCAGTCCCCGGCCTTGGCCAGCGCGGCGCGCACGACGCCCGGCCCCGAAACGCCCACGTTGATCTCGCAGTCCGGCTCGCCCGGCCCGTGGAAGGCCCCCGCCATGAAGGGGTTGTCCTCGGGCGCGTTGCAGAAAACGACCAGCTTGGCCGCGCCGATGCAGTCCCTGTCCGCCGTGGCCCTGGCGGCGCCGAGGACGATGTGCCCCATTTTCTCCACGGCGTCCATGTTGATGCCGGCCTTCGTCGTCCCCACGTTGACCGAGGAGCAGACGTATTCCGTGCGGCTCAGCGCCTCCGGGATGCTGGAGATCACCGCGTAGTCGCCGGGGGAAAAACCCTTGTGCACCAGCGCGGAGTACCCGCCGATAAAATTCACGCCGATCTGCTTTGCGGCGCGGTCGAGCGCCAGGGCGAACCGGACGGGGTCGCTCCCCGGGCAGGCGGCCGCGAGCATCGAGATCGGCGTGACGGAGACGCGCTTGTGAATGATGGGGATGCCGTAATCCTTGCTGATGTCCTCGCCGGTCTTCACCAGATCCCCGGCGTAGCGGCAGACTTTGTCGTAAATCTTGTCGCAGGCCTTCCGGATGTCCGGGTCGGCGCAGTCGAGCAGGGAGATGCCCATCGTGATGGTGCGCACGTCCAGATTGTCATTGTCGATCATGCGGATGGTTTCGAGAATGTCCCCGGTGTTGATCATGGCTTGATAACGGCCTTTCCCTGAAAAATTCGCGTTTTTTCAAATGCGGTGCATCGAATGGAAGATCTCCTCGTGCATCACATGGATTTTCAGGCCCATCCCGCTGCCGGCGGCCGAAAGCTCGTCGGAAAGCCGGCTGAACGGAACGGTGCACCGCGAGATGTCCACCAGCATGATCATGGCGAACAGGTCCTGCAGGATGGACTGCGTCACTTCCAGCACGTTGACCTGATGATCCGCGCAGACTGTCGCCACGCGCGCGAGAATGCCGACCCTGTCTCTTCCGACCACCGTAATCACGGCACGCATCGATTTCCCCTCCGCCGGACTTTCCGAGGCTATGGATTATTTCTTCCCTTTTTACCTAATGATTATGATTATGGTCGAAAATGCGGCCCTTGTCAAGAGCGAAAACGTAAAAGCGCGGCCCGCGGGTCCGGCGGGCTTGACATTGCCGGAACAAGAAGGTATAATAAATCGCACTTGGTTCCGTTTTTCCGCCCGCCCGAAATAGGGGCATAGCTCAGCTGGTAGAGCAGCGGTCTCCAAAACCGCGTGCCGAGGGTTCGAATCCTTCTGCCCCTGCCAAACGGAGTCCGGACGCAGTTTGCGCCCGGGCTCTTTCTTTATCAAAATACCGAAATAACCGGATATGCCGGAACCTTTTCCGCGCTTTTATTCTGCGCCTCTCTGTCCTCCATCCGACGTTCAGCGGCCCGACGGTTTTCCCATCTTCCGGGCCGCGCCGATTTTCGTGACCGTCCGCCGCCCGGAAGATGGGAAAACGATATCATATATCCTTACTTTTACAGTAATTTATACCCAAAATGAGTGAATAATATTCACTAAACCAATGTGGGCGGAAGGGGTTGTTATATAATTTGTATAATAAAAAAAGAGCGCGGATGGATGTTTAAGGGGACGCACCGCAAGAATAAAGGCGGAATTCGCTTGTTGAAACTACGGATCAACGAAAGGCTGCGCGAACTGCGCGTAAAAAGCGGATATACCCAGGGGCAGATCGCGAAAATCCTGAATATCGACCGTTCCACCTATTCTTATTACGAGATCGGGAAGACCACGCCCGACGTCTCCACCCTGATGACCCTCGCAAAGGTGTTCAACATTTCGATCGACGAGCTTCTGGCGGAGGAAAGCGGTGCGCGCGCCGTCGCGGACCCGGGCATGCGGCGCGACTATGTGCGCGGCAAAAAAAATTCCAGCCGGATCTATGAACTTTCCAGCCGCGAGCGGGAACTGGTGGGCGCTTTCCGCGCCTGCTCGGAGGAGCAGAGGGAGCAGGTCGTCGAATATCTGAAGCAGCTGATCCAGTCCGGCCGGCCGGGGGGCTGAGTCCCGCAGCGGAAACCTGCGGGATTTTTTTGCGCTTTTTACGGGCGGCGGTTTGTGGTAAAATACGGGGAGAGGGGGTGCGCGCCATGAAGTTCGACGCTTTTGCCGGCGGGATCGAGCCCGGCGGCCTGAGGACGAAGGACGAGATCCGGATTTTGATCTGCTATCTGCTCACGAGCGTGAAGACGCCTCTTTCCAAGGAGGACCTGGTCGCCATCCTCGTGGAGAACGGGCTGGCCAATTATTTCGAGGTGACCGACGCCGTGGCCGAAATGGCCGGGCGGGGGATCCTCACCGTGACGGGGGAGAAGCCGCAGATGTGCTCCGCCGGGGAGGCGGCGCGCATGATCTCCCAGCAGCTGGATTCCGAGCTGCCGCCTTCCGTGCGCCGCAAGGCCCTCGGCGCAGCCGTCGCCCTGCTCGACCGGGCGAAGCGCGAGCGGGAGAACACCGTCGAGATCGGCCCGACCGAGCACGGCTTCCGCGTGACCTGCCACATTTCCGGCGGGAAGGAAGACCTGATGGATTTTTCCCTCTATGTGCCGGACCGGATGCAGGCCGACCTGGTGAAGGAGAATTTTCAGCGTTCGCCGGGAACCGTCTACCGCATGCTGCTGGCGCTGGTCACGGGCGACCGGGAGGTGGCCGCGGACCTTCTGAAGGGGAGCCGCCCCGCGGGCGGAAAATAGCGCGAAAAAAGTGTTGCATTGCCTTTTGCGGTGTGATAAACTAATACGGTATCTGAGCCGCCGGAGATCTCCGGCGGGGATCACGGCCCGGTCTTCAGGGCGTGAAGCGGACAGTCCTCTGCCGCACGGCATGAATGTCTGAAAACTGAGAGGAGAAATTTCTGATGGATGCACTGAAAACAATCGCGCAGGACTCCTTAAAAAAGGAACTGCCGAGCTTCGAGATCGGCGACACCGTCCGCGTGGACGTCAATATCCGCGAGGGCGACCACGAGAGGATCCAGGCGTTCGAGGGAACCGTGATCGCCCGCAAGGGCAGCGGCGTGGGGGAGACCTTCACAGTCCGGCGCGTTTCCTACGGCGTGGGGGTCGAAAGGGTGTTCCCGATCCATTCGCCCAACGTGAAGGGCGTCGCGGTGGTCCGCAAGGGCAACGTCCGCAGGGCTAAGCTCTATTATATCCGCGGCAGGGTCGGCAAGTCCGCGAAGGTCAAGGAGCAGCTTCGGTAGCCCGCGCCGGTTTTCGCTCGGAAGGGGACACTGCGATGTCCCTTTTTTTCTCGGAAAAATGCGGAAGGGACAGTGATCGCCGTGGCGGACGCCGATTCCCGGGGGAAAGCGGACGAGGGCTTTGCCGCCGGATGCTTTGAGTGCGTCGAGGAGCTGATTCCGGCGCTCGCCGCCGTGCTGTTTTTATTCGTTTTTCTGTTCCGGCTGAACATCGTGGTGATCGGCTCTTCGATGGAGCCGAATTACAGGAACGGCTACCGCGTGTTCGTCTCGTGCCTGGACCGGAGCTTTTCCTCCGGCGACGTGGTGGTCGTGGACGCCGGCGGCACGCACCTCAACGAGCGTATCATCAAGCGCGTGATCGCAACCGGAGGGCAGACCGTCGACATCGATTTCAAGACCGGCACGGTCTTCGTGGACGGGAAGGCGCTCGACGAATCCGCCTATATCGAAAACGGGATCACGAAGGACCGTTCCGACGTTTCGTTCCCCTGCACCGTCCCCGCCGGGCACGTGTTCGTGCTGGGCGACAACCGCACGGTTTCGGAGGACAGCCGGTCCGGCATGGTCGGCATGATCGACAGCCGCTATATCATCGGGAAAGTCCTGTTCACCGTCAGCCCGTTCGTCGGCTTCCGGGCGAAGTAGGGCGCTTTCCCCGGAAAGGACGGGAGCGCCTATGGGCGGGCGGGAGATCCAGTGGTTCCCGGGCCACATGGCCAAAGCGGAAAAGCAGATCGCCGGCGACCTGAAGCGGGTCGACGCGGTGATCGAGCTGATTGACGCGCGGGTCCCGAAGAGCAGCCGCAACCCGGACCTGGACCGGCTGGCAGGCGGGAAGCCGCGCGTCCTCGTGCTGAACAAATGCGACCTCGCGGACGCCGCGGAGACCGCGCGCTGGCTCGCGCTGTACCGCGGGCGCGGCTCTGCGGCGCTCGCCGCCGACTGCCGGAGCGGAAAGAACGTCGGCGCCGTCCTCCCGGCGGTGCGCGGGCTGCTGAAGGACCGGCTCGCAGCCTGGGCGGAGAAGGGCATGCCCGGCCGCCGCATCCGCGCGATGGCGGTGGGCGTCCCCAACGTCGGCAAAAGTTCGCTTGTCAACCGGCTCGGGCGCGGAAGCGCGGCAAAGGTGGAGGACCGTCCGGGCGTCACGCGCGCCGCGCAGTGGTTTTCCGCCGGGCAGGGGGTCGACCTGCTCGACACGCCCGGCGTCCTGTGGCCGAAATTCGGCGGCCGGGCGCAGGGAGAGCGCCTCGCCGCGACGGGCGCGGTCCGGGACGAGGCGTTCGACGCGGAGGAGCTTTCCCGCTCGCTGCTGGCCTTTCTGCGGGAACGGTACCCGGACCTTTTGAAGCGCCGCTACCGGCTGGAGGACGCCGACCTCGCCGGGGCGGACGGGAGCGGCCTGCTGGAGCGCGTGGCGGAGCGGCGCGGGATGCGGGCGGCCGGCGGCGCCGCGGACACGGAGCGGGCCGCCCGGATGCTGCTGGAGGAGTTCCGCGCCGGGAAGATCGGCCGGATCACGCTGGAACGGGCGGGGGAAGCATGAGGGATTTGTATGCCTATGGGCGCGAAGCGGCGGAAGAGGGCTTCCGCGCCGTGTGCGGGATCGACGAGGCGGGGCGCGGGCCGCTCGCGGGGCCGGTGTTCGCCGCGGCGGTGATTCTGCCGCCGGGCTGTGTGATCGACGGCGTGGACGACTCCAAAAAGCTCAGCCCCAAAAAGCGCGAGGCCCTGTTCCCCGTGATCGAGGCGAAAGCCGAGGCGTTCGGCGTCGGCTTCGCCACGGAGCGGGAGATCGACGAGATCAACATTCTGCAGGCTACGTTTCTGGCCATGCGGCGCGCGGTGGAGGCCCTTTCCGTGCGGCCGGACCTCGCCCTGGTGGACGGCGACCGCCTGCCGCCGCTCGGCGTCCCCGCCCGCGCTATCGTCCGCGGGGACTCGCTCTGCGCGAGCATCGCCGCCGCCTCGATCCTCGCGAAGGTCAGCCGGGACCGGCTGATGCGCCGGGTGGACGAGATCTACCCGCAGTACGGTTTTGCGAAGCACAAGGGGTACGGCACGGCGCTGCACGTGGCGATGCTGAGAAAATACGGCCCGTGCCCCGCGCACCGGAAGACCTTCCTGAAAAAGATCCTGGGCGGCGAAGGGAATGGATAATTCCTCCGGCGCCGCGGGGGAGCGCGCCGCGGCGGAATACCTCGGGAAAAAGGGCTACGAGATCGTCGCCCGCAACTACCGCTCGCGCTTCGGGGAGATCGACCTGATCGCGCGCGGCGGCGGCTGCCTCGTGTTCGTCGAGGTCAAGACGAGGAAGCCCGGCGCGAAGGTCGGCCCGCTGGAGGCCGTGACCCCCGCCAAGCGGCGGAGGATCGTGAAGACGGCCCTGGTCTATCTGAGCGGGCCGAACGGGGCCGCGCCGGGCCTGCAGCCGCGGTTCGACGTCGTCGCCGTCGCCTTTTCGGGGGACGGGGCCGTTTCGGTCCGGCAGATCGAGAACGCCTTCGGAAGCGAAGGCCTTTTTTGACTTTTCGGCCGGAATCGTGTAGGATATTACAATACCGTTTTTTGAAAGGGGAGAAACGCCTTGCAGTACGGTTCGACGCGGGGCCGCGGATACGGCGCCTCGGCGGCGCAGGCCGTGGCGCAGGGGATCTGCGCCGACAGCGGCCTGTTCGTCCCGGAATCCTTTCCGCTTGTTTCGCGGGAAGAGCTCGGCTCCCTGCGGGGCGCGGATTACCGGGAGCGCGCCGCGCGGGTGGCGGCGCCGTTCCTTTCCGGTTTTTCGCGGGAGGAGATCGGCGCGTGCGTTTCGGCGGCCTATGCGGAGGAAAAATTCCCGGGCGGGCCGGCGCCGCTCGTCTCCCCGGAGCCGGGCGTCTGGTTCCTCGAGCTCTGGCACGGCCCGACCTGCGCGTTCAAGGATCTGGCGCTGCAGCTTCTGCCGCGCCTGCTCACGCTTTCGCTCCAAAAAATCCGCACGGGGAAGGGCGCGATGATCCTCGTTGCGACCTCGGGCGACACGGGCAAGGCGGCCCTCGAGGGGTTCCGGGACGTGGAGGGGACGCGCGTCGCGGTGTTTTACCCGCGGCGCGGCGTCAGCGCCCTGCAGGAGCGTCAGATGGTCACGCAGGAGGGCGGCAACGTCTCCGTCTGCGCGGTCCGCGGCAATTTCGACGACGCCCAGGCCGGCGTCAAGCGGATTTTCGCCGACCGTGCCCTCCGGGAAAAAATTGCGGAGCGCGGCTGGATGTTCTCGAGCGCGAACTCCATCAACTGGGGCAGGCTGCTGCCGCAGATCGTCTATTATTTTTCCGCGTGGTGCGACCTTGCCGCCGCCGGCGCCCTGGGCCGGGACGGGACCGTGGATTTCTGCGTGCCCACGGGCAATTTCGGAGACATCCTCGCGGCGTACTACGCGAAGAAAATGGGCCTGCCCGTCGGCAAGCTGATCTGCGCCTCCAACGCGAACAACGTGCTGACAGACTTCCTGACGACGGGCGTCTACGACCGCAACCGCGCGTTCCGCGCGACGATCTCGCCGTCGATGGACATCCTGGTCTCCAGCAACCTGGAGCGCCTGCTGTTCGACCTGACCGGCGGCGACGGGGAGCGGGTCGCCGGCTGGATGGGCGGGCTGGCCCGCACCGGGCGGTACCGCGTGGGGGACGACGTTCTCGAAAAGCTGCGCGGCCTGTTTTACGCGGGCTTCTGCGGCGATGAGGAGACGAAGCGGGAGATCCGCGAGGTCTGGGAGCGGGACCGCTATCTGTGCGATCCGCACACGGCGGTGGCCGCCCGCGTCTACCGGCGCTACCGGCGGGAATCGGGCTCCGGGGCGCCGGGCGTCGTCGTCTCGACGGCCAGCCCGTACAAGTTTGCCCCGGACGTGCTTTCGGCCCTGAAGAGCGGGGAAGAGCGCCCGGAGGACGTGTTCGCGTGCGTGCGGGAGCTTTCCGCCCGCACCGGCACGCCGGTGCCGCGGCCGATCGCCGGGCTGGAGCAAAAACCGGTGCGGTTCCGCGGCTCGTGCGGGCCGGATGAGATGGGGCGGGCCGTGCTGCGGGCCGCCGGCTGCGCAGGGGAGTGAGCCGATGGCGCTGTTTGCGATCGCGGACCTGCACCTCTCGCTCGGGGAGGACAAGCCGATGGACGTTTTCGAGGGGTGGAAGGGGTACGTCCCGCGCCTCGAGAAGAACTGGCGCGCCGCCGTGAAACCGGAGGATACCGTGGTGGTCGCGGGGGACATCTCCTGGGCCATGAAGCTCGAGGAGGCGGAGACGGATTTCCGGTTCCTCGATTCGCTGCCCGGCCGCAAGCTGATCCTCAAGGGCAACCACGACTACTGGTGGTCCACGCGGAAGAAGATCGAGGAATTCCTGGCCGCCCACGGGTTCGGCAGCATCGGCATCATCCACAACAGCGCGGAGCGGACGGGAAACGTCGCGGTCTGCGGCACGCGCGGGTGGCTGTACGCCGCCGAGAGCGCCGAGGACAAAAAGATCGTCGCGCGGGAGGTCGGCCGCCTGAACGCCTCGCTGGACGCCGCGGAAAAGACCGGCGGGAAGCCGGTGGTGTTCCTGCACTACCCGCCCGTCTACGACGGGATGGAGTGCGCCGAGATCCTCGGCGTCCTGCTGAAACGCGGCGTGGAGGAATGCTATTACGGCCACATCCACGGCCGGCTCGCCTCCGCCCGCGCGCCGGTGGGGGAGTACCGCGGCATCCGGATGCATCTGGTCGCCTGCGATTATCTCGGTTTCCGCCCCCTGCCCGTGGAGTGACGCGAAAAACATTCCGGAAAGGCTCGGGCAACGGTGGAAAGTTTTTTGGTCCTGTGGTATAATAGCATACGCCAACATGTAAACCGGCAGGAGGAAGTAAACACATGAGTTTGAAATCGTCCAATAAAGTCGCCGCCAACCGCGTCCAGCTCGAGGTTATGGTGGACGCCGACGCGTTTGAGAAGGCCGTCGAGGCCGCCTATCGCAAGGAGAACAAAAAGATCGCTCTCCCCGGCTTCCGCAAGGGGAAGGCGCCCCGCAGGTTCGTCGAAAAATATTACGGGGAAAAGGTCTTCTACGACGAGGCCATCAACGCCGTTTATCCCGGCGCGCTGGAAGAGGCGGTCCGCGAAGCGAAGCTCGAGACGGTCGAGGATAAGGTCGATTTCGATCTGGTTTCCGCCGGCAGCGAGGGCCTTGTGTTCAAGGCGACCGTCACGACCAGGCCGGACGTGACGATCGAGGGCTACAAGGGCATCGAGGCGAAGAAAAAGAACACCGAGGCGACCGACGCCGACGTCGACGCCGAGATCGCGCGGGTGCGCGAGCGCAACGCGCGCATGGTGACGGTCGACGACCGCGAGGCCCAGAAGGGCGACATCGTGGACATCGATTTCGACGGCTCGGTGAACGGCGCTCCGTTCGCGGGCGGCAAGGCCGACAATTACAGCCTTGCGCTCGGCGCGGGGCAGTTCGTCCCCGGCTTCGAGGACCAGGTGATCGGCCGCAAAACGGGCGACGAGTTCGAGGTCAAGGTCAAATTCCCGGACGATTACCAGGCGAAGGACCTGGCGGGGCGGGACGCCGTGTTCCAGGTGAAGCTGCACGAGATCAAGAAAAAGGAACTGCCGGAAGTCGACGACGATTTCGTAAAGGACGTCAGCGATTTCGACACCCTGGCGCAATATAAAGACGACCTCCGCAAAAAGATCCACGAGCAGAAGGAGGCCGCGGCAAAGGACGACGTCGACAACCAGCTGATCGACAAGCTGGTCTCCCTGCTGCGGGCGGAGATCCCGGAGGCCATGTTCCGGAACCGCGTCGAAGACGATCTGAACAATTTCGGCTACCGCCTCCAGGAGCAGGGGATGAACCTGCAGAGCTATATGAAGTACACCGGCCTCGACCTGGAGGGCGTCCGCAAGCAGCTCCGCCCGCAGGCCGAGCGCCAGGTCAAGCTCCGCCTCGCGCTGGAGAAGATCGCCGAGCTGGAGGCTTTCCAGCTGTCCGACGAGGATGTGGAGAAGGAATACGGCAAGATCGCGGCCGCCTATAAGACGGATGCGGAAAAGGTGAAAAAGGCAATCCCGCGCGAGGGTATCGAAAAGGACCTCGCGGTGGAGAAGGCGTTTCAGCTCGTGCGCGACTCGGCCGTTCTGACGGAGGCCGGGCCGGAGCAGCCGGAAGCCGCCGAACAAAAAAAGTAAAACCGGAATAAATACGGCGGGTCCCGTCCATGCTTGTAAAAGCGTCGGCGGGTGAAAGGGGGTACCCCAATATGAGCAGTCTGGTCCCTTATGTGATCGAACAGACCAACCGCGGAGAGCGTTCCTACGATATTTTCTCGAGGCTGCTGAACGACAGGATCGTCATGCTGACCGACGAGGTGAACGACACGACCTCCAGCCTGGTGGTGGCGCAGCTTCTGTATCTCGAGGGGCAGGACCCCTCCAAGGACATCAGCCTTTATATCAACAGCCCGGGCGGGTCGGTGACGGCCGGGCTGGCCATCTACGACACCATGCAGTACGTGAAGTGCGACGTCTCCACCATCTGCCTGGGCCTCGCGGCCAGCATGGGCGCCTTTCTGCTGACGGCCGGCGCGAAGGGCAAGCGCTACGCGCTGCCCAACAGCGACATCATGATCCACCAGCCGAGCGGCGGCACGCAGGGCCAGGCCACGGACATCAAGATCCAGGCGGAGCACATGCTGCGCATCAAGAAGCGCCTGAACGAGATCCTCTCGGAGCGCACGGGCCAGCCGCTGGACGTGATCATGCGCGACACGGAGCGCGACAACTTCATGACGGCCGGGGAGGCCGTCGCCTACGGCCTGATCGACAAGGTGATCGATCGTCAGCCGGTGAAAAAATAAGGTGATACTATGGCAAACAACGACGAAAGGGGCAGGGAGATCTGCTGCTCCTTCTGCGGCAAACCGCAGAGCGAGGCGCGCCGCCTGATCGCGGGGCCGGGCGTCTTCATCTGCGATGAATGCATTGAGTTGTGCATGTCCATCCTGAACGACGAGAAGAATCTTTCCGCCCGCAAGGAGGGCTACGGCGACTCCTATACCGAGCTGCCGAAGCCGCAGGACATCAAGAAGCAGCTCGACGAATATGTGATCGGCCAGGAGAGGGCGAAGATCGCCCTCTCGGTGGCGGTTTACAACCATTACAAGCGCATCTATTACGGCAAGGACAAAAACGACGTGGAGCTGAGCAAGAGCAACATCCTCCTGCTGGGCCCCACCGGCGTGGGCAAAACGCTTCTGGCGCAGACGCTCGCGAAGATCCTGAACGTGCCGTTCGCCATCGCGGACGCCACGACCCTGACGGAGGCCGGCTATGTCGGCGAAGACGTGGAAAACATCCTCCTGCGCCTGATCCAGGCGGCGGATTTCGATATCGAAAAGGCCGAGCGCGGCATCATCTATATCGACGAGATCGACAAGATCGCCCGCAAGTCCGAGAACCCCTCCATCACCCGCGACGTGAGCGGCGAAGGGGTCCAGCAGGCGCTGCTCAAGATCCTGGAGGGCACCGTTTCCAACGTCCCGCCGCAGGGCGGCAGAAAGCACCCCCAGCAGGAATTCCTGCAGATCGACACCACCAATATCCTGTTCATCTGCGGCGGCGCGTTCGACGGTCTGAACAAGATTATCGAGAAGCGCACGGCCTCCTCCGCCATGGGCTTCGGGGCACAGGTGCACAGCCGGGCGGAGCTGGACGCCACCTCGTGGATGAAGGACGTAATCCCGCACGACCTCGTCAAGTACGGCATGATTCCGGAGCTGGTCGGGCGCCTGCCCGTCATCGCGGCGCTGGACGGCCTGGACGAAGACGCGCTGGTCCGCATCCTCACGGAGCCGAAGAACAGCCTGATCAACCAGTACAAAAAGCTTTTCCGGCTCGACAAGGTGGAGCTGGAATTCGAGCCGGAGGCGCTGCGGGCCATCGCGAAGAAGACCATCGAGCACCAGACGGGCGCGCGCGGCCTGCGCGCGGTCGTCGAGGGTCTGCTGACGCCGCTGATGTACAGCGTCCCCTCCGACTATACGATCGAGCGGGTCACGATCACGGCGGACGCCGTGAACAAGGGCGTCCCTCCGCTGATCGTCTATAACCCGGAGCGCAAGCCGGTGAAGCTGAAGATTTCGGTTCCCGGCAGGCGGGGGCGGAAAGAGACCGCCTCCTGAAGCAAGACGAAAAGCATCCGGCCGTTGCAGTGCGGTGCGATTTGTGCTTCGCTCTGTAACGGTCTTTTTTTCCCAAGGGAGCTTTGCTTATGAGCGAAAAATTATCCGTGAAGGAACAGAATACCGTGACCCTGCCCGCGCTCGCGCTGAGGGGCCTGGTGATTTTTCCGGGCATGCTTCTCCAGTTCGATGTGGGGAGGAAAAAGTCCATCCAGTCGCTTGAGACGGCGATGAAGGACGACCAGATGATCTTTCTGGTCGCGCAGAAGGATCTGGCGGACAACGACCCCACCGGCGAGCGGATCTACCGCGTCGGCGTCGTCGCGAAGATCAAGCAGATCATCCGCCGCAGCGACGAGGGCATCCGCCTGTTCGCGGAGGGCGTCTACCGGGCGAAGATCGTTTCGGTCGTCCACGAAGAGCCGTTCTTCCTGCTCAACCTTGCGCGCACCGACACCCGCCCCTACCGCCGCACGCGCCGGACGGAGGCGCTCGTCCGCCACACCCAGAACCTGTTCCAGCAGTATATCCAGAATTACAGCCACATCCCGCCGGACATCGTGATCGGCGTGGTGCAGAAACGGGACTGCGGCGAGATGGCCGACTATATCGCCTCGAACATCATGTTCGACTATGAGGAGAAGCAGGCTGTCCTCGAAGAGCTGCACCCTGTCAGAAGGCTCGAAAAGCTGGCGGCCATCCTCCAGAAGGAGATCCAGATCCTCTCGATCGAATCGCAGATCAACGAGAAGGCCAAGGAGCAGATCGACCAGAACCAGCGCGAGTATTTTCTGCGCGAGCAGATGCGCGCGATCTCCGACGAGCTGGGCGAGGGCGACAGCCCCCGCCAGGAATCCGACGACCTCAGGGAGCGCATCAAAAAGGCGCGCCTGCCCAAGCTGCAGAACGACAAGCTGATGAAGGAATGCGAGCGCCTCTATAAAATGCCGGAAGGCTCGCACGAGGGCAGCGTGATCACCAGCTATATCGAGACGTGCCTCGACCTGCCGTGGCATTCCGCCAGCCGCGAGCGCATCGACCTCAAGCGCGCGCGCCGCGTCCTCGACCGCGACCATTACGGCCTGAAGAAGGTCAAGGAGCGCATCCTCGAGATTCTCGCCGTCAAAAAGCTCGCGCCGGATATCCGCGGCCAGATCATCTGCCTGGTGGGGCCTCCGGGCGTAGGAAAAACGTCGATCGCCCATTCCATCGCGGAGGCCGTCGGCCGCAAATACGTCCGCGTCTCTCTCGGCGGCGTGCGGGACGAATCCGACATCCTCGGCCACCGGCGCACCTATATCGGCTCCATGCCGGGCCGCATCATCGCGGCGCTCCGGCAGGCCGGCACGTCCAATCCGCTCATCCTGCTGGACGAGATCGACAAGATGGGCGACAATTTCCGCGGCGACCCCTCCTCGGCCCTGCTCGAAGTGCTGGACCCGGAGCAGAACCGCGCGTTCTACGACCACTACATCGACATGCCCTTCGACCTGAGCCGCGTGCTGTTCATCACCACGGCGAACGATGCCGGCGCCATTCCGGATCCGCTCTACGACCGGATGGACGTGATCACGCTGGGCAGCTATACGCACGAGGAGAAATACCACATCGCGCGGGAGCACCTGATCCCGAAGCAGCTGAAAAAGCACGGGATCACGGGCCGGATGCTGCGCATCACGCCCGAGGCCGTCCATAAGCTGATCGACGCCTATACCCGCGAGGCGGGCGTCCGCGGGCTGGAGCGGCAGATCGCCGCGCTGTGCCGCAAATGCGCCCGCAGCTTTGTGGAGGACCGCGCGGCGCGCATCGTCGTGACGCCGCAGAAACTCGCCGAGCTGCTCGGCCCCGAGAAATTCAAGGACGAGAGCCTGAACCGCAAGGATATGGTCGGGCTGGTGAACGGCCTGGCCTGGACGAGTGTGGGCGGCACTATGCTGCCGATCGAGGTCGCCGTGATGGACGGCACCGGCAAGGTGGAGCTGACCGGCTCGCTCGGGGACGTGATGAAGGAATCCGCGAGGACCGCCATCAGCTGCATCCGCACCCGCGCCTCGGTGCTGGGGATCCGGGACGATTTCTACTCGAAGTGCGACATCCACATCCACGCGCCGGAGGGAGCCATCCCCAAGGACGGGCCGTCCGCGGGCGCGGCGATGGCCACGGCCATCACGTCCGCGCTCTGCAACATCCCCGTGCGGCACGACGTGGCCATGACGGGGGAGATCACCCTGCTGGGGCGCATCCTGCCCATCGGCGGCCTCAAGGAGAAGACCATGGCGGCGTACCGATCCGGCATCAAGACGGTCATCATCCCGGCCGACAACGCCCCGGACCTCGAGGAAGTCGATTCCGCGGTCAGGGACGGCGTCCGGTTCGAGACGGTCGAGCGGATCGACGAGGTGCTGAAGCTCGCGCTGACGCGGATGCCCTCCCCGCAGAAAAAGCGGGAGGAAACGCGCCCGCAGCAGGTGCTGCCCGCGCCGTCCGCGCAGCCGGTCCCGCCGGCGGAGCGCCCCGCGGGGCCTTCCCCCAGCTTTCCGCAGTGAGGCCGGAGGCGCGCCGTGAGCTTTGAGAACGCTTTTTTTGAAGGCTCCGCCGGTGTCCGGGACGATCTGCCGCGCTCCGATCTGCCCGAGATCGCCTTTTCCGGCAGGTCCAACGTCGGCAAATCCTCGATGATCAACCGGCTCCTGAACCGGAAATCGCTGGCCCGGACCAGCTCTTCGCCGGGCAAGACGGCGACCGTCAATTTCTATAACCTCGGTTTCTGCCGCTTTGCGGACCTGCCGGGGTATGGTTACGCGAAGGTTGCCCGCGCCGAAAAGGATCGGTGGGCCGGCCTTGCGGACGGCTATTTTAATTCCGGCCGGGACGTCCGCCTGGTGGTGCAGCTCGTCGATCTGCGCCGCGCGCCCATGCCGGACGATCTGCAGATGGTGGCTTTCCTCGTCGGGCGGGGCATCCCGTTTGTCGTCGCGGCCTCCAAAAGCGATAAGCTGAAGAAAACGCGGCGGGAAGCGCAGACCGCTTTGCTCGGGGAGCGGTTCGTCGGGGGCGTGCGCGGGATCCTTCCGTTTTCCGCCGTCGTCGGCGAAGGGGTGCCGGAGCTTCGGGGACTGATCCGGAGCGTATGCGCGGCGCCGCGGGACGGAGATTCCTGATAACATTTTTGATTTTTAGAAATTAAGCGGCCGGATCCTCCGGCCGCTTTACTTTTACGCTTTTTTGTGGTAAAATACTGCAGTGAAAATAAGCGCGGGCCTCCGGCGGCTTGCGAACGGGCAGGGAGTGCTTTTTTTGATCAATTCCAAACTGAAGGACCCGAACGTCGACTTTCTGTTCCAGGCGATCCTCACGCTCAAGACGGTGGACGATTGCTACGCCTTTTTCGAGGACCTGTGCACGGTGCCGGAGATCCGGGCGATGTCGCAGCGCATCCTCGTCGCGCACATGCTCAGCATCCGGAAGGTCTACAGCGACATTGTGGCGGAGACGGGCGCCTCCACGGCCACCATCAGCCGCGTGAACCGCTCGCTGCACTACGGCTGCGACGGGTATCAGCTCGTGTTCCGGCGCCTGAAGGAAGACGCGGGGCAGGAATGAGCTATTCCGCCTTCGCCCGGTATTACGACTGCCTGACGCGGAACGTGGACTATGCCGCCCGCGCCGATTATTTCTGCGCGGCGCTGGAGTGCCTGCGCCACCGCCCCGGCCTCACGCTGGACCTTGCGTGCGGCACGGGCAGCCTGACGCTGGAGCTGGCGAAGCGGGGCTTCGACGTCTTCGGGCTGGACGCTTCGCCCGAAATGCTCTCCGCCGCCCAGCGGAAAACCGCCGCCGCCGGCTTCCGCCCGCTGCTGATCTGCCAGAAAATGCAGGAGATGGACCTGTACGCCCCTGTGGACACCATGGTCTGCATGCTGGACAGCATCAACCACCTGACCGCGGCGGCCGACGTGCGGCAGACTTTCCGGCGGGCCGCGCGGTTCCTGAATCCGGGCGGATGCCTGCTGTTCGACGCGAACACGCGGTACAAGCACCGGTTCGTGCTGGCGGACCGCACCTATGTCTACGACATGGAGGAGGTCTATTGCGTCTGGCGGAACACCCGCGCGGAGCGCAACGGCCGCGTGGGGATTTCGCTGGATTTTTTCGAGCGGCGCGGGAACGTCTACGTCCGCAGTTTCGAGCGGTTCTACGAGCGCGCCTATCCCATCCGGACGCTCGTCTCCATGCTGGAGGGCGCGGGCCTCGAACCCGCCGCCGTGTGGCGCGACGGGGAGTTCCGGGTGCCCGGCCCCCGGACGGAGCGGATCGTGGTCGCGGCCCGGAAGCCGGCCTGATTTCCGCTGAAAATCAAAAAACCGGTCTGTTTCTGTTGACATCCGGCGGGGAATATAGTATGATAATAAACGTCGCTGATGCAATTCCAACGGCGGTGACGGGAGCATAGCTCAGCTGGTTAGAGCACCTGCCTTACAAGCAGGGGGTCAT
>DAIUFE010000010.1:0-7627 GCA_036844765.1 Caproicibacter sp.
ACCATCACGAGGCTGCTCCCGATATAGGCCAGGATCAGCGTGTTGGCCATGGTCCCCATGATATCCCTGCCGATCGTGAATCCGGATCGCAGCAGATCGCGCCTCGTCACCACCCTTTCGCCCGCGATTTCAAACAGGGAGGACGCGATCGACATCGCCACATCCATCACGCTCCCCAGCGCGCCGATCGTCACCATGGCGAAAACGACGGCCTTCAGGTCCAGCTGCCCCTGGCCGAAGATCTGGATCAGGCGGGAGGATTCGTCGTTATAATACCCGGTCAGCCTCATGATCTTCTCCATAGAATAGCAGAGGATCCCGGAGAAGACGACGCCCCCCGCGCAACCGACCGCCGCGGCGAGACTTTTCCGGTTCAGGCCCCCCGAAAGGGAAAAGGAAACTCCTATGATAAAGGCCGAGACGAGGGCGGTCAGAAAGTAAATAGGATACCCGGCCATCATCAGCGGGATATAAACATAGAATAAGGACAGGCAGGTGAGCAGCAGCGACAGGATCGTGCTCAGCCCTTTCCTCCCGCCCAAAAGAAGCAGCAGGAGGACAAAAGCAAAAACGAGGATCGCGATCTGCCCGATCCGGTCGAAGTTCTCAAAAGCCCATGCGGAAGAACCGCCCTCGGAAAGCTTCCCGAGCACCACTCGATCGTTGACTCTGACCATCGGGGGCATGGTCTCGTTATCGCGATACGCGCGCTGTACGGCTTGTACGACGCTGCCCTTCTGTTCCCCCATGGTGAGGGCGGCGTCGAACGTCACGACGCGCACGGAGCCGTCGTCCGGGTCCTCGGCGACGGAATCGATTTTGACGACCTTCGCGAAAACCTGATCCTCCAGCTCGGATTCGTAATCGCTGATGATCAGATTCTTCTGATGCGAGGAGGCGATGCGATTCCCCGCAAAGAGAAAAACTGCCGAAAGCAAAAGGATGCCGACCGAAATTTTGATGTTCCCGCCGCTCTTTTTACGCTTCATTTCTGCCCATCACCCTTTTCTGCGGCATTTCCAGTGGAACGGTGGAACGCTTTTTGCTTTACCCCCGCCGGAGACGGGAATAAAATCAATTCTCATCGCTCCATCAGCAACCGGAATCGCTATAGATATCTATGACGGGCTTGTACGGAATATTCCTCCGCGCCGTTCGGCGCGGTGTTGACAGAAGCCGGTTTGCGAAATATAATGATATGCAAATGGGTATCGTTTTCATGCAGGGGGTGATTTCTTGAAGGACGGCATCGACCGCCGCGAAGATCTCAAGCGAAAAGGGCTGAAAAACACAAAGCGCAGGGCGGCGATCCTCGGGATCCTGGAGCGGCAGCCTCTGCCGATCACGGCCGAGCAGATTTTCATGAAGCTGGGCCGGCAGGAGGTACCGACCAGCCTGTCGACGGTCTACAGAGAGCTGGACAGTCTGGAGAACAGCGGCCTGGTGTCCAAAATGAAGATCAGCGACAGCAGCAAAGCCCTTTACGAATATAACCGGATGATTCACAAGCATTACCTGATCTGCCTGGGCTGCAAAAAAATGATTGAGATCGACGCGTGCCCCCTCAAATCCTTTGAGGAAAAACTGGAGGAGCAGACGCATTTCACGATTACGGACCATAAGCTGGACCTTTACGGCTACTGCCCGGAATGCCGGGCGAAGGGCCTGCCCAAAAAGGCGTAGATCTCCCTTCGGGACGATTGAAAAATAGATGTCAGGTGGTATTGTGGCTGTAAAAATAGATATCGTATCGGGTTTTCTGGGCGCGGGGAAAACGACGCTGATCAAAAAGCTGCTCGAAGGCAAGCCTTCCCCGGAGAAAATCGTGATCATCGAAAACGAGTTCGGCAGCGTGGGGATCGACGGGCGGCTGCTGAGGAACACCGGCGTTTCGGTCCGGGAAATCAATTCCGGCTGCATCTGCTGCACGCTTGCGGGGGATTTCAGCGCCGCCCTGAAGGACGTGATCCGGAAATACCGGCCGGACCGGGTCATGATCGAGCCCTCCGGGGTGGGGAAGCTGTCGGATATCCTGGATTCCTGCCGGCGCGTCATGGCGCGGCAGGACGGCAAATTCGGAATGTGCGCCGCCGTGGTCGATGTGAAAAAATATGCGATGTATGAAAAGAACTTCGCGGAATTCTTCCTGGATCAGATCAAAAGCGCGAAGACCATCCTTCTGAGTCGGACGCAGAAAGCTTCCCCCGAGTTGCTGGACGGCACCGTGAGAAGCATTCAAAAACAGAATCCGGACGCGGCGATCGTCACGACGCCGTGGGACCGGCTCAGCGCGGAAAAAATCTTATCGGTCGCGCAAAAAGGGGCGGAGCGGCTGATAGACAAAAACCAGCTCTCCGAGGAGCCGCTTTTCGACGAGAACGGCTGCGGCAGAGATCATGACCATGAACATGAACACGGGCACCACCATCATGCAGGGGAAGCTTTTGAATCCTGGGGCGTCGAAACGCCGAAAGTGTTTGAATCCGGCAGGATCGGCGAGTCGCTGCGGAAGCTTGCACAATTCGGAACGGTGCTGCGGGCGGAGGGCATCGTGCCGGTCGAGGGCGGCAAGTGGGTCCAGTTCGATTATGTCCCCGGCGAAGCCTCCCAGGCAGAGACCTCCGCGGATTACACCGGGCGCATCTGCGTGATCGGTCGGGACTTGGATAAAGTCGGGCTGGCGTCTCTATTTGAAGTCGCGTAATCTTCCGCTGCATAATAGTCATCCATTAGCATAGCCGGGAGCTCTTCATATTCGGGCAAAACCCTGTTTTACTGGCAACGCCTCAAGGCGCTCGGGGCTTTTTTACGCTTGCAACAGTCCCTCTCACCCCCTGCCCCCTCCCGCACACAAAGCAGAACAAAATATCGAAAGCAATTCGGTGCGGAAGGGGGATCGATACGGGAGGGGGCTGCGCCCCCTCCCTGCCAAAGCCCTTCTCGTTTCATGGAAGCTGCCTATTTTTGCTTTGAAAGCGAAACGGAAGAATTATGGTAAGGTTTAGCTTACATTTTTGTTCAACGCTAAAGCTCTTCTGAACACCCCGGCATAGCCGGGGGTTTTCGCACTACGAATAAAAAAAGCCGCACGGCAAAGCCCAAAAATGGCTTAACCATGCGGTTTTTCGCTTGGAGCTACTGGTCCGGCTCGAACGGACGACCTGCGCATTACGAAAGCCTTTTTACTGTTTCCCGCACGTTCCGCAACATGCCAGAACATGGCTCTACAGGCCGGTTTCCAGCGTTTCGCCTTTCCGCTCGTTCCCGCTGTTTACTTGACAAAACGGCACTTTCTTGACGAAAACTTGACCATTTCTTGACCACGAAAACGGCCTCTCGGGAGCGGCGGATCACGGGCTTTTTGCACTCGTCTATTGTCCCTCGCGCGCCGTCCGGGACCGGCTATAAACTGCCTTGCCCCTTCTGCGCTGCCGCTCGCTGCGGACGCCGGAAACGTACCCGGCCATGTATAGGGCGGCGCAGGCCCACATCCTGCAAACCTGCGAGCATTCGCGTTCTGTGTAGACCGGGTCTTCTTCCTTGTCGGCCATAAAGCACTCGAACATCTTCCATGCCTTCGCCGCGTCATCAGTACTTAACTGGTTTCCAAGCGTTAAGAACTCGCTGATATCGAGCTTTACCGGCATGTTCATGATTTTGCCCCTTCTTTCGCTTTTTGTGCTGCCTGTTTCTTCGCGGTAGGCAGACGACCAATCGCCTCATCCTCCGGCTGTCTGATTTCCTGCACTGCTTCCTCCAGCCGGCTGCTGATATCGGCCAGACTGCCCGCCAAAACGGAAACAGCGGCTCCCTGCTCTGTGTCTGCCATGGCATGGGCCAGCGCAGAAGCAAGCTGCATGACGCCGAAGACGTCGTCCGAGGCCTCTTCCAGAGCGTCGAGCTTCTCAAAAACACCTTTTTTGCTCATTTCGCTTTCCTTCCTTTCAAATCGTTTTTGTTCATGCACCCAGCGGGACCGCCGCGAGCTTCACCCGGACCGCCATGCCGAAGCTCATGCCCGGCAGGTACCCGCCCAGCACCCCGCCGAATCCGCCGCGGATTGCCTTCCCGGCGTCCATCAGCGGCGCCAGCACGGCGGCAACCGGGCGGCCCAGGTAGCCCATCTTGTAGCTTCCGCGTCCCCGGACCGCCGCCACAACTGCCACCGCGTTCGCATCGTACAGATTCCCCGGCTCGCGCTCGAGGCGGATGGAAACGTCCTTCGGGTCGTAGCGGAGGAGGTGCTGCAGGGCGGCCTGACGGCGCCCCACAGTGACGCCCCGTACCTTGACCGCCGCGCCCTGCTTCTCCATGGCCCATGCAAAAATGAACGCCCGGGAGCGGGAATACCCGGCCTTGTGAAGCCGGTTCGCGGCTCGGCAGATAATCCGCAAATTGTATTTCATAACTTTCGGCCTCCATTTCTTTAACTTTCTGAATATATTCTATCACTTATTGAAGACGGTGTAAATAGTTTTATAAACATTTTCTTTACTTATTTGAAGATAATGTATTGACATATGAAGAAATCAAGTCTATAATGAAAGTTAAAGAGAAGAGGGGATAAAATGGGCATGAAATACAACGGCCTCTGGAAACTTTTGATTGATCGAGGAATGACGAAAGAGGACCTGCGTATCAAAATTGGCGCCTCCCCTGCAACAATCGCGAAAATGGGGAAGGGGGAAAAGGTTTCCCTCGACGTGATAGAGCGGATTTGCGCCGTTCTTCACTGCCAACCGGGCGATATTCTGGAGTATGTGCCCGACGTCGGAAGGGAGCACGAATGAAAACCATCACGTCGTTGGCCTACTGCCCGGCCTGCCTGACGCTCAAGCAGTGCGCGCCGCTGCTGCACTGCACCACGGCGAGGCTCCGACAGCTGATAGCGGACGGGAATTTCCCGGCGCACCGGCCGCCGGGGCGGAAAATCTACCTGGTCGACAAGCGCGACCTTTCCGCCTACATAGCGGGAATGTGGCGTCCGAGGCCGCCGGCAGAATAATCCGCCCGTATTTTCTCGCGCGCAGGGGAAAGGTGGTCCGGTAGCGGTTCAGGGCAGACAATAAAGGGGGCGCGGTGAAACATCCGCGCCCTGTCTTTTATTCCTTCTCGGCCCGTTCTTCCGCCCGCTCCACCAGCCGCTCCTCCACGCTGCCGCGCCGCTTCCACGCGCCCCAGCCCGTCCCCTCATACGCCGCGCCATAGTCCACCGCGAAGGGGCGCAGCCGCCGCAGGACGGCCGGGCGGCGGAGATGCTGGAGCGCATTCATTTCGATCTGCCGTACGCGTTCCGCGTCGAGGCCGAAAAGCCGGCCGATCTGCGCCCGTGTCAGGTCCTCATAATAGCGTGACGTGACGGTCCGCCGCTCCGTCGGCGTCAGCGTTTCCAGCGCCTCCTGCATGGCGGCGTGAAGCTGCTGCCGGTATAGTTTAACGTCCGCGCCCTCAAACGCCGCCTGCGCGGCCGCAGAGGGCAGCAGGTCCAGCATGGTCGCGGCGTCTCCCTCATCATTGAGCGGTAGCGGTTCATCCAGCCGCTTCGCGTCGTTCAGCAGGCGGGCGGAGCGCCCCCCTCGGAAGCCCAGCAGGGCGTTGAAACGGTCCCGAAGGTGAAGGGGCAGGTAGGACGTGAACCGCCAGCCTTTCGCCGGGTCGTAGTCCCGAGCGGCATCGCACACGGCGAAGTACGATTCCTGCCGGAGGTCGTCCGGCTCCACGCCCGCGGACGCGCACGCGGCCCGGTGCTGGACGAAAAAGCGGGAAGCGAAACCATATACCAGACGCTGAACCCCGCGCCACAGCGGCCCAGCGGCCGCGAAATCGCCTTTCTGGACGCGCAAAGCGAGCGCCTCGTTCCCGGCGCCCGCCCCATTGCCGGCTTCGCCGCCGGCCTTTGGCCCGTTAATCTGTTCTGACATTGAAGCGCCTCCCCGGATATGGTATAGTAAAAGTGGTGGAATGCCGCTCTCCGGGGCGGCTTTTTGTATTCTTGGTGGGGGATTTATTTATTCACGTAACGAAACGTGTTGAAATTTTCCATTTTTCTGCGGAAAATCTTCGGGCCTTCCGCGCCCCGCTCCGGGTTTTGTCCCGGTAGTACCTTCTCCAACCGCCGCGGTTCGGAACCGCTCCCGCCGGTAGCCCCCTTGCATAGCAGCTGTACCGCTGTATCTCTTATGTGATATCGGCCTCCTACTCTGGTGAATGGCGCGAGGAAGCTCTGCCTCGTCAGGCGCGGCCGATGTTGTTCTTTCCATCAGCCAGGACAGCGGGGATATCGTCCTCCAGGGCGTTCGCCGCGCCGGCCGCGGCCTTGCCCGCCTGCACCAGCGCACACTCATTATCAGGGCTGCCGCAGAACCACGCGCACCGGTCACCGAAGCAGGGAGTGAGGAGGCCTTCCCGATGAACGCCGGAGGCGATCGACAGTAACGGGCAAATCCTGGCTTTATTCACACCAGACATTGCAGTTCACCTTCTCTCGCTTGGCCTTGCCGGCCTTGCCGCCGGCCGGTCTGCCTGCCGCTTTGTCTGCTGCTCTGTGTGCCGGACAGGAAAACTATCGGGAGCCAGTGAGGCGTCTTATAAGTGTAATGCTTTCTCACTGCCTGGGGCAGCCGCAGCCCACCGCCGCTAAGGAGAATGTGCAATAGTGTTGCTCGAATCGCGGTCACGGTTCCCGCGGCGGCCATTCCACACACGAAGTCCGCTGCCTCCCGGCTCCATCCCGCCCAATATACGATATGGGGATTCGTGGGATATGCGATACTTTTATCCCCCTTGTAGGGAATACCGTGCTTCTCGAACAGACCTTGAAGCTCGGGGAAAGAGGCAAACCCATTCTCCCGTATGTAGTCAAGGACAAGTCTCCGCGCTTTTGCAGCGGGGAAAGTAACTGCTGCGTTTGTTCCCATAAAGAAAATACCTTCTTCCATATTATCTTTTTGGCATATCTGCGGCGGCCGTAACCGCTCGCCTGATGCGTTATCGTGAAGATATAGCGCTTATTTGGAATTATTGGGACGCGTATGGGACGCGTATGGGACGCGAGCGGTTTCTTTCTCGGACTCTCGGAACCCGCATGAATACTGGATTTGGGCGTGTGGGACGCATGGGACGCGTAATATTGAGTTATAAATAAAATGTAATATAACAGATATATATACATTGTTAGGAGTATATATATAGAGAATAAGTGTTCTTTTTCGCGTCCCATGCGTCCCAATCCAGTTCCCGCGCGGCTTTCCGGTTTTTTTATGCGCCCAATTCGCGCCCACATGCGTCCCGGGGACGCGTCCACGCGTCCGGTTATTGGGAATAACGTCCAAAAGCAGGCCGCCTGAGCAACTGTATCCCATAGAATCCCCGCGCCCGCCTGCTCCCTTTCAAAAGGTGGTTCGTATAGAGAATGTGCAGCCGGGCCTGATTCTGCTTTAAGTAATTAAT
The DNA here is from genome assembly GCA_036844765.1 of Caproicibacter sp. Classification (GTDB taxonomy): domain Bacteria; phylum Bacillota; class Clostridia; order Oscillospirales; family Acutalibacteraceae; genus Thermocaproicibacter. The sequence goes on from DAIUFE010000010.1 coordinate 7,450, forward strand.
TACGGTTTTTCGGGTGCGCGGCTCCTCACTGTTGTCGTGGCACCAGGCGCAATATTCATTGTATATATCCGAACAGAGTTCGGAAGTGTCTGGAACATCCAGCCTTACCAGCGTTCCATCTTCGAGAAACGCCAAAAAGTTAAAGCTGTCCCGTTTGGACTGCTCCAGATTCTCCTTT
>DAIUFE010000010.1:7677-23916 GCA_036844765.1 Caproicibacter sp.
GCGCCGCCGGTACGCGCCCTCGCTCTGGTCGTGCAGGGTCTGGTAGTCCTTGTTTCCGAACGCCATCAGCCGGCAGTACATGTTTCCTTCGTATGCCTGCCTGCCCTTGCGCTCCAGGCTCATCCGGCCCATGCAGGTGGTGATCTCCTTCACGACCGCCGATTCCTCCGCGGCCCTGGTGCGCATGTCGTCGTCGATAAACAGCAGCTTGTTCTCGAGGTTGGCAACTGCGAACTGCTTTTCGTCCAGGTCGTTCAACTTGCCGGAAGTGGTGTTTTCATACCCCAGCACCTGCTTCGCCACGGCCCCCACCACGGACTTGCCCTCGCCGCCGCTGCCGATGAGCATCAGCATCTTCTGGGCTTTCGTCGTCGGAACCAGGCAGTAACCGAGAAACTCCTGTAGCGTCGGTACATCCTCCGGATAGAGCAGCTCATTCAGAAATTTCAGCCAGAGCGCCGGCTCCGGCGTCGGCGCGTCGGGGTGGTACTCCGCGGCGACGCGGTTCAGACAAAACCGGAACGCCGGCACAAAGGTGAAGCTCCCCTGCGGGCCGATGTCGATTTCACCGTTCATGGTGTGAATCACATTTAGCTCTGGAATAAGTTGCCCAGCATAGCTGAAGTTTTTCAGCGCCTCGAAAAGGTCGTTTACTCGGGCCGCAATTTTTTTGTGAACGTAGGGAGCAATTTCCGCTTGGATTTCGTTTTTCACTTTTTCGGCCGGCAGCGCGCCCAGCGGGCTATAAAAAGCGCCGGAGATGCACTTCACATCGTTTTTCTGCTGACATTTTTCACAAAAGGCCTTTTCGTCTATGGCGCCGTCCTCTGTAATCCACTCGGGCCGAGAAATAAGCGCCCTATCCTGCTTCGAGTGTTCGGCGGCGGTTTCCTTTTCCTCTCTTGCGACGGTCCTTTTGAAAGCGCCGAAAAGGCTATTTTTGTAACGCCCAGCTCAAAGGCGCGATCGCGGAGCTGCTGGAAATGCCTTGTCCTCAAAAGCTCGTCGCTGCCTGCATCGTTGTAGATGACACGGAAGGTTTCCTCACTTGTCACATTTTTGGTTGTCAGCTCCTTGAGAAGCTCAAAAAAGACCTGCTCTTTTTTATCGGCTGCCAAGGCCGCGTTCTGATTTGCCATGTGCTCACCCCGCATCCCGGCCATTTCCCGCCTGCTGGTCCGCTGGGATCGCTTCAAAATCGCCTTTCATGCCCGCGCCTCCTATTCTGAAATCCTGCGAACAGTGCCAGTGCCGCTGTCGGAATGCTTATTTCCCTGGGGCCGGGGCACATTGCCCACCCGCAAAAAATCAACGATGTTGCTCCAGAGCAACAGGTATTTTCGCCCGGTCCAGACAGCGGGAATATCCCCGCGCTGCACGAGATTCCGGATGGTTTTCTCCGGGAGCGGTACACCGGCGGCAGCAAGGTGCTGCGCCGTGACGCGGATACTCGCCAATTTCGGGAAATTTGGGAAATCACTCATCGGGCGTCGCCCCTGCTTTCTTCAACCTGCGAATAACTTTGAGCATTTCGGCCTCTTGAGCGTGGCTCATAGGAAAACGAAGTCGGCGTTGCATGGTCGATTCTGAAATGCCCAGAGCCGCGGCAATTTCATAAAGTGGAATATTAGCGGTTTTAGCGGCCTTTCTGATTTTTGCATTTTTCTTCATACTCTCATGCCCTTCCTAACTTGACTTTTTGACAAACGCATGGTATTCTATAAACAGAAAATATCATCGTCATCGTCTATATAAAGAATATCATTAAAAAGGGTTTCTCCTTAAAAATTTACAAAATAAAAATCACCACGCGTCAGCATTTCACAATTCTATTTATGAAATGAGGAATTTTATGAAACTAACCATGGCCGAGCGTATTGGCGATCTAATTAAAGGAAGTGGAAAAACGGCGGGTGAATGCGCGGCGGCGATGGGAATAAGCGCCTCGTCATTATCGGATTACGCCAACACTGAAAAGGAACGCATCCCGAAAGCTGACGTATTGAAAAAAATGGCTTCCTACTTCAACGTGTCCTCCGATTATCTTTTGGGACTAACGAAGGACCGCAGGCGCATCCCCGCAGCAGCCGATGCTTTGGGCTTGTCGGAGAAGGCCGTCGCCGCCATCGAAGAAGAGGCCGCTCCCGAGAACGGCGGCCGTTTTACCTCGGCGCTCAGCGCGTTGCTGGAAAACGGATTATTCTGGGAGGCTTTGCTCGAGGTAAGCGACGCCGAGCGGATGTTTAATGAATCACAAAAAGCCTCCGGTTTCTTAACTGCCGAGCGGCTTAACAAGCTGAGACAAATTCTTCAGGGTTCCGGGTTCACTATTGCATCTCAAGGGAAATACTATCGCACTAAGCTCCAGAACGCCCAGCGCCTTTTTTATAACGCCGCGGACGAATATGTGGAAAAATCGGGAGGTGTTCCAGATGGCCAGCATATCAGAACGTCGAAATAAGGACGGCACCACTTCCTTCCGTATGCGTGTATTTGTGGACGATGCCGCGGGCAAACAGACCTTGCGGTCCGCGACGTGGAAGGCGCCGGCCGCCATGCGTCCCACCACGGCCGAAAAGGAGGCGCAGCGGCGAGCAGTCATCTTCGAGGAACGGGTCCGCCGCGGGCTGGTCGCCTTCGACGGCGGGACGACCTTGGGCGAATACGCCGCGGAATGGGTAAAAAACGAGCAGCTCGCACCGACGACACGGGAGCGGTACAGGGGCCTGTTGGTGCGTATTGACGCCGCTCTCGGCGGCATCCGCCTGGAAAAGCTCCAGCCCCATCACCTTGAGGCGTTTTACCGGAACCTGGAAGAGGACGGGATAAACCAGCGCGGGACGTTCGCCTTTTCTCCCACGCTTGCCGCTGTCCTCAAAAAGCGTCATATTCGCCGGGCTTCCGTAGAGAAGGCATCCGGGCTGTCTCACGCCAGCGTCGGTGCCGCCTGCCTGGGGAAACATATCTCCATCAGCACAGCGGAGAAGATTGCCCGGGCGCTGAACGTGGCTCCGGAAAAGCTGTTCACGCTGCACAGGGGCACGGGGAAACTCGCGCCAAACACCATCCGGTACTACCACGCCCTGTTATCCGCCGTCCTCTCCAAGGCGGAGCGAGAAGGTCTGATTGCCCGGAACCCCGCCCGCCTGGTCGATGCCCCGAAGACGGAGCACAAAGAAGCACGGTACCTCACCGACGTGCAGGCCCGCGAGTTTCTCGAAAAGCTGGAGCTTGAGCCGGACGTCCGCGTAAAGACAGCCCTCATGCTGCTGCTTTTCACCGGCGCCCGCCGGGGGGAGCTCTGCGGCCTCTCATGGGGCGATATTGACGAAGAGAATCATCTGGTGCATATCCGGCGGACGTCGCAATATCAGCGCGGCAAGGGCGTCGTAGAGGCCAAGACCAAGACCCCGTCCAGCGTCCGGGCGATACAGGTCCCCCGGCTCGTCATGACGCAGCTTATGGAGTATCGCATCTGGTGGAACAAGAGCCGGGCGCTGTTCGGCAGGGAATGGAAAGGGCAGACCGAGCGGCTATTTGTCAGGGACAACGGCGCGCCGCTCAATCCGGACACCGTTAATTTTTGGTTAAAGCGATTCTTGAAAAAGAACGGCCTTCCGCACGTCACGCCGCATAGCCTCCGCCACACGTTCGCTACGCTGGAGATCACGGCGGGGGTCGATATTCGCACGCTGCAAAGCCTGACCGGCCACGCCCAGGCCTCAACCCTGCTGAATATCTACAGCCACGCCCTGAAGAGCAAACAGGCGGCCGCCTGCAAGGCGCTGGAAGGCGTCCTTATCCCGGCCGGACAGCAGCAGGCAAATTAAAAAAAGGTGGCTGCGCGCCCCTCACCGAGGACCGTGCAACCGCCCTTTTCTATATACAGATTCCGCTGTTTGCCCCACTTTTTCCGCACATACTTGACAAAAACTTGACCATTCCCGTTTTCCGGGCATAAAAAAGCCGCACGGAAAAGCCAAAAAATGGCTTAACCATGCGGTTTTTCGCTTGGAGCTACTGGTCCGGCTCGAACGGACGACCTGCGCATTACGAATGCGCTGCTCTACCAACTGAGCCACAGTAGCGGATTTTCCCGCCGACTCTGTTATTATACTCAGGAATCCGTTCCCCGTCAAGTGCTTTTTCAGCCTTCCCCGCCCGCGCGGACATGCCATACCGGCGGGAGGAATTTTTTCAAAGCGAAAGAGGAAAACTCTTGACAAACCGGTAAAGTCCGCATAGAATGAAAGAGCACCCCTCCCAGGGTGTGGAGGTTATATTCTGATGAATCAAAAATTCAACGTGACAGGCATGTCCTGTTCCGCCTGCTCCGCCGCCGTGGAAAAAAGCGTCGGGAAGGTTGCGGGCGTCCGGTCCGTGGGTGTCAGCCTGCTGACCAACAGCATGAGGGTCGATTACGACCCGGTCGCCACGAACAGCGGCAAAATCATCCAAGCCGTCGAGCGGGCGGGATACGGGGCGTCCGTCGCAGAACGCGGCGCTTCCGCCGCGCCGGCGCGGAAGGGCGTCACGCCGGTGGAAGAAGCGCGCCGGGCCATGAAGCGCCGCCTGATCGTCTCGTTCGTTTTCTGGGTGCCGCTGATGTACCTCGCCATGGCCCCGATGTTCCACATGAGGTCCGGTCTTCCGATACCTGGGTTCCTGATGGAAGCATTCGGGGGGGCCGAAAACGGCGTTTCGTTCGCGCTCGCGCAGTTCCTGCTGCTGCTCCCGATCGTCTTTGCGAACAGTTCTTACTATAAAAACGGGTTCCGCGCGCTTGTTCACCGCTCGCCCAACATGGATTCGCTGATCGCGCTCGGCTCCTCGGCGGCCGTCGCGTACGGGATCTTCGCCCTGTTCCGCATCGGCTACGGCCTCGGCCACGGCGATCCGGGCACGGCGGAACAGTATCTCCAGAACCTGTACTTCGAGTCCGCCGGCACCATCCTGACGCTCATCACGCTGGGAAAATATCTGGAGGCGCGGTCGAAGGGCAAAACGTCGGAGGCCATCACCCGCCTGATGAACCTCGCGCCCAAAAAAGCCACGGTCGAGCGCGGCGGGCGTGAGGTCGAGATCCCGGCGGAGGAGATCGTCGCGGGCGACGTCGTGGTCGTCCGGCCCGGGCAGAGCATCCCGGCGGACGGCACCGTCCTCGAAGGCAGTTCCTCAGTCGATCAGTCCGCGCTGACGGGCGAAAGCATCCCGGTCGAAAAGCAGCCGGGAGACTCGGTCTCCGCCGCGACGGTCAACAAGAACGGATTCTTCAAATTCCGCGCGCAGAAAGTCGGAAGCGACACGACGCTCTCCCAGATCATCCGGCTTGTCGAGGACGCCGTGGCGTCGAAGGCGCCGATCCAGAAGCTCGCGGATAAGGTCAGCGGCGTTTTTGTCCCGATCGTGATCGCCATCGCCGTGATTGCGGCAGCCGTGTGGATGGCGCTGGGGCAGCCCTTCGAGTTCGCGCTCTCCATCGCCATCGCCGTGCTGGTGATTTCGTGTCCCTGCGCCCTCGGGCTCGCCACGCCCGTCGCCATCATGGTCGGGACGGGCCGGGGCGCGGCCAACGGCATCCTGTTCAAGTCGGCGGAAGCCCTGGAGATCGCCCATACCGTCGGCACCGTGGTCCTCGATAAGACCGGCACCGTCACGGAGGGAAAGCCCCGCGTGACCGACCTTTCGGCGGCCGTCGGGGTCGCGGAGCGGGAGCTTCTGGAAACCGCGGCGGCGCTGGAGCAGCCCTCCGAGCACCCGCTGGCGGAAGCCGTGACGGAAAAGGCGAAGCAGGAGGGTCTTGCGCCGGCCGCGGCGGGGGATTTTCGCGCCCTCCCCGGCAAAGGCGTGACCGCCCGGCTGGACGGCGTCTCCTGCGCCGCCGGCAGCGCCGCCCTGATGGAGGAACTCCATATCGACGCCTCTCCCCTGCGCGGGAAGGCGGAGGAATTCGCCCGGGACGGCAAAACCCCGCTGTTCGTTTCGAGCGGCAGCCGCCTGCTGGGCGTGATCGCTGCGGCGGACGTCGTGAAGCCCACCAGCCGAGCGGCAGTCGAGCGGCTGAAGAAAATGGGGATCGACGTCGTAATGCTGACGGGCGACAACAAAAAAACGGCGGAGGCCATCCGCCGCTCCCTGGGCATCGACCGCGCCGTGGCGGAGGTCCTGCCCCAGGACAAGGAAAGGGAAGTCCGCCGCATCCAGGAAAGCGGCCAAAAGGTCGCCATGGTCGGCGACGGCATCAACGACGCGCCCGCGCTCGCGCGGGCGGACGTGGGCATCGCCATCGGCGCCGGGACGGACGTGGCGATCGAATCCGCCGACGTCGTCCTGATGAGAAGCGACCTGCTGGACGTCGCGACGGCGATCCGGCTGAGCCGGGCAACCATCCGCAACATCCGGGAAAACCTGTTCTGGGCGTTCTTTTACAACAGCATCGGGATCCCGCTCGCGGCGGGCGTGTTCTACGGCCTTTTCAGCTGGACGCTGAGCCCCATGTTCGCCGCCGCGGCCATGAGCCTGAGCTCCGTATGCGTCGTCACCAACGCGCTGCGGCTGCGCTTTTTCAGGGCGGAAAGCACGCCCGCGGCCGGCGCCGCCCCTGCCGGCGGTCCGGCTGCGGAAGCCGCCCCGATTTCAAAGGAGGAAATCTCAATGAAAAAAGTCATGAAGATCGACGGAATGCAGTGCGCGCACTGCAAAATGCGGGTCGAGCAGGCCCTCAACGCGATTCCCGGCGTCAGGGCCAGCGTCGACCTGGACAAAAAATCGGCCGTGCTGGAGCTGGACGCCCCGGTCGGCGACGAGGCGCTGAAAAAGGCCGTTTCCGACGCGGGCTACGAGCCCGTCTCTATCCGGGCGCTCTGAGTCCCATCTCAATTTCAGAACAAGGAGGGAACGCCCATGATGGCGGATCAAGAGAAAATCCTGAGAATGCTCAAAACGGCGCGCGGCCAGATCGACGGCCTGATCAAAATGGTCGAGGACGACCGGTACTGCATCGATATTTCCAATCAGCTGATGGCCACGCAGGCCATCCTGCGGAACATCAACCGGGAGGTGCTGCACGCGCACCTGAACTGCTGTGTGGAAGAAGCCTTTGAAAAGGGCGACGCGCAGCAGAAAATCAAAGAGATTATGGAAGTTATGGATAAACTTGCAAAATAGCGATCCGTCTTCCGCAGGTTTGGAGGCGTTTTTATGGCGACGATTTTGATCTGCATCGCTCTCGCCGCGCTCGCGGCGCTGGGGATCCGGAGCTACGCCCGGCGGTTTTCCGCCGGGTGCTGCGGCGCGGACGGCGAAACGGTGCGCCGGCTGCGGGTACAGGACCGCAACCCGAAACACTTCCCTTACGAGGTCCGTCTCGCCATCGGCGGGATGACCTGCCGGAACTGCGCCCGCCGCGTGGAAAACGAGCTGAATTCGCTGGACGGCGTCTGGGCGAAAGTCGATCTCGGGAAGCAGGAAGCTGTCGTGCGGCTGAAGGCTCCGCCGGACGAAGAGGCCCTTCGGAACGCCGTTCAGAAGGCCGGCTACTGGCAGCGCGGCCCGGCGGCGGAAATCAAGTGAGAAAAACGGCCCCGGCCGGCGGAAACGCCGCGGGACCGAAACCTTTAAGCAATGCCTGCCCATCAAAGCGCGGCAGGCATTTATTTTTTATCTTCCTGGTCTTTGGGTTCGGAAGGCTGCCGGTTCTCCCCGGCACGCCTGCGCTTTTTCAAAAAGACCGCCAAAAGGATCAGCACGGCCGCGAAGGCGCCGGCGCCGATCCAATAGGAATAGACGTTCGCGCCGTTCGACACCCGCTCCCAGCCCGCGCCGGCGAGGGCGCCGAGGTACACCAGCACGGCGTTCCAGATCGCGGTGCCGAGGGCGGTGTAGAACAGAAACTTTGCGGGGCGCATGCGCGCCATGCCAGCGGGGATGGAGATCAGGCTGCGCACGATGGGGATGAACCGGCAGAAAAAGACCGTGGGGCTTCCGCGGCGCGCAAACCAATCCCTCGCCCGCGACACGTCCTGTTTCTTCAGCCCCAGCGCCCTCCCCCATTTACCGACGAAAGCCGCGAGCTTTTCCGGCGCCACCAGGCGGCCGACGCCGTACAGCGCGACGGCTCCGCCCACCGAGCCCGCCGTGGCGGCCAAAACGACCAGCCCGATCTCCATATCGGTATAGGTGGTCATAAAGCCCCCGAACGTCAGGATCAGCTCGGACGGGATGGGCGGAAAGATATTCTCAATCGCAATCAGAAGCGCGATCCCCATATATCCGAACTGGTTCATCACGCCGATCATCCATTCCTGCATGTTTTCCTCTCATTGAAAATCGGATTCACCGGTCCGGCGGCGGGGAGGACGGGGCCGGTTCCATTAACGCCGGGCCTCCGCCGCGGGAACCGGCGTTCTGCCGTCGCAGTAGGCGCAGACCAGCTCGTCCCCGCTGCGGGTAAAGCGTTGGGGCAGATACGGCTCGCTCCGGGTGATGCAGTTCGGGTTGGCGCACCGGCAGGGATCCGTGGACGGGACCGGCCCCGGCGCCGGCTCGACCCGCGCCCCCTGCAGCATGGTCAGGACCAGCGCCATGCGCGCGTACATCCCGTACACCGTCTGGCGGAAATACGTCGCGCGCGGGTCGTCATCCACCTCCGGCGCGATCTCGTCCACGCGCGGCAGCGGGTGAAGCACGCGCAGATCCGTTTTGGCGAGGGCCAGCTTTTTCCCGTCCAGGACATAGACGCCCTTCTGCCTGCGGTACTGCTCCGGGTCGGAGAAACGCTCCTGCTGGATGCGCGTCATATACAGCACGTCCAGCTCCGGAATCGCCTCCTCCAGCGAAGGGACTTCCTTCCATCGGCAACCGGCGGCATCCATCGCGTCCTTGACATAGCGGGGCAGGGCCATCTCCGGCGTGGAGATCAGCACGAACGAATTGCCCGGGAAATGGGTCATGGCCCGGATCAGCGAATGGACGGTGCGCCCGTAGACCAGGTCGCCGCACAGGCCGACGCGCAGGTGGTCGAGCCTTCCCTTTTCATTGTAAAGGGTGACGAGGTCCGTCAGGGTCTGGGTGGGATGGAGATGCCCGCCGTCGCCCGCGTTGATGACCGGCGCCCTGGAATAGAGCGCGGCCGCGGCCGCGGCGCCTTCCCGCGGATGGCGGATCACGACCAGATCGGCGTAGCCGCTCACGACGGTCACGGTGTCCTTCAGGCTCTCCCCCTTGGAAACGGAGGTGTTGCCCGGGTTGTCGAAGCCGACCACCTCGCCCCCGAGGCGGAACATCGCCGTCTGGAAGGACATCTTCGTGCGGGTGGAAGGCTCGTAAAACAGGGTCGCCATGATCTTGCCGCGGCAGGATTCCCGGTACGCCCACGGATTGCTGCGGATGCTGTTCGCAAAGCCGATGAGCTCCATGATCTCCTTGACGCTGAGCCGCTCCAGGTCGATCATATGATTCAGATGCATTGGACTTCGCCTCGAGTTTCATTTTGTGTTTCATTTTACCATCCCGCGGCCAAAACCTCAAGGCGCTCCGCGAAATATGGTTTTTGCCCGTCCGGCCCGCGCGGGCGGAGTTCCCGTCCCCTCTTTGATTCTTACCTTTTTATTAAAAAATATTTTACATGTGCTCCGCGTTCCAACGGGCCCGCGGAGGGCCGGGCGCTCTTTGCCCGAGGTGCCAAGTACTTCCCTTGACAATCCGGAGCGGCAGGGTCTACAATGACTGAATGGGCAATGATTTTGAGAGATTGGCAGGTCCCTTTATGAAGGTTGGCTTGGATATCGGTTCCACTACCATAAAATGTGTTGTGATAGATGACGGCGGCAAAATATTGTTCCGGTCCTACCAGCGGCATTTTTCAAAGATCACGGAAAAGGTGACGGAGCTGCTGGCGAAGGTCCAGCGGGACGTGGTGCGCGGCGAAAAGGCCGCGCTGACCGTCTCCGGCTCGGCGGGGATGGGGATCTCGCAGACCTGCCGCCTGCCGTTCGTCCAGGAAGTGTACGCGACGCGCATCGCCGTGGGCCGGCTGTTCCCGGATGCGGACGCCGTGATCGAGCTGGGGGGCGAGGACGCCAAAATTTTATTCCTCTCCGGCGGGATGGAAGTGCGCATGAACGGCTCCTGCGCCGGCGGGACGGGCGCGTTCATCGACCAGATGGCGACGCTGCTGGACGTTCCGCTCGACGAGATGGACCGCCTGGCCGCGCAGTACGAAAGGATCTACACCATCGCCTCGCGGTGCGGCGTGTTCGCGAAGTCCGACGTGCAGCCGCTGCTGAACCAGGGCGCCCGCAAGACCGACGTCTGCGCAAGCATCTTCGCCGCCGTGGCGAACCAGACCATCGCGGGGCTCGCCCAGGGCCGGCCCATCGAGGGGAAAGTCCTCTACCTCGGCGGCCCGCTGACCTTTCTGCCGCAGCTGCGCGCGAGCTTCGACCGCGCCCTGAAGATCTCGGGAATCTGCCCTGAAAATTCGCTGTACTACGTGGCGCTCGGGGCGGCGTACTGCAGCGCCGGGGAAGTCGACCTCGGCGCCGCGCTGGAAAACGTGAAGAAATACGGCTCCACCGGAAAATTCCTCTCCATCCCGCCGCTGTTCGCGGACCGGAAGGAATACGACGCGTTCCGCCGCAGGCACACGCAGTGCAAAGCTCCGCGCGGCGACATCCGCTCGTACCGCGGAAGCGCGTTCCTCGGCATCGACGCGGGGTCCACCACCGTGAAGGCCGTGCTGATCGGCAGAAAGGGCGAGATCCTCAGCTCGATCTACCGCAGCAACTCCGGCAACCCGGTGCCCATCTTCCGGGATTACCTGCTGGAGCTGTACCGGAAATACCCGAAGATCGCCATCGCGGGCAGCGCCGTGACCGGCTATGGGGAAGAGCTGCTGAAAAACGCGTTCAGCGTGGATTTCGGCATTGTGGAGACGGTCGCGCACTTCACCGCCGCCAAACGCTTCCGCCCGGACGTCGACTTCGTGATCGATATCGGCGGGCAGGACATGAAGTGCTTCAAGATCCGCAACGGCGCGATCGACAACATCTTCCTCAACGAGGCGTGCTCCTCGGGGTGCGGCTCGTTTTTGCAGACGTTCGCCAGCACGCTCGGCTACGGCATTGCGGAATTCGCGAAGCTGGGCCTGTTCGCGAAGCATCCCGTCGATCTCGGCTCGCGCTGCACGGTGTTCATGAACTCGCAGGTCAAGCAGGCGCAGAAGGACGGCGCCACGACGGAGGACATCAGCGCCGGCCTCTCGGTCAGCGTGGTGAAAAACGCGATCTACAAGGTCATCCGCGTGCCGGACGCCAAAGCGCTGGGAAAAAGCATCGTGGTGCAGGGCGGCACCTTCCTGAACGACGCGGTGCTGCGCGTGTTCGAAAAGGAGATGGGGGTCGAGGTCACCCGGCCCGACATCGCCGGCCTGATGGGCGCTTACGGCGCGGCGGTCTACGCCATGAAGAGATCGACGGGGAAAAGCTCCCTCATCGGCGTGAAGGAGCTGGAAAACTTCAGGCACGAGGTCAAGGTCACCACCTGCGGCCTGTGCAGCAACCACTGCCGGCTGACCGTGAACGTGTTCGGCGGCGGCCGGCGCTTCATCGGCGGCAACCGGTGCGAAAAGCCGGTGACCAAGCGGTCCGGCAAAGGCGACCTGGACCTGTACGCCTACAAGCTGAAGCTGCTGCGTTCCTATCTTCCGGCCATGGGGCCGCGCGGGAAGATCGGCATCCCGATGGGGCTGAACATGTACGAGCTGCTGCCGTTCTGGCACACGTTCTTCACGCACCTGGGCTTCGAGGTGGTGCTCTCCCCCCTCTCGAGCCGGGAGCTTTACATAGAAGGGCAGAGCACGATCCCCTCCGACACGGTGTGCTTCCCCGCCAAGCTGATGCACGGGCACGTGCAGGCGCTGGTGGACGCCGGCGTCCGGAACATCTTCTATCCCTGCATGTCCTACAACTTCGACGAGCACCTCGGCGACAACCACTACAACTGCCCGGTCGTCGCCTATTACCCCGAGGTCATCGGCGCCAACATGCGGTGTCTGGAGCACTGCAACTTCATCCACGACTACGTGGGCATCCACCGCCGGCTCGACTTTCCGCGCAAGATGTGCGCGATCCTTCAGAAGAGCTTCCCGGACGTGACCGTGGGCGAGGTGCGCGACGCCGCCCGGCAGGCCTACGCCGCCTACGCCGCCTATCTGAAGAAGATCCGCGGAAAGGGCGACGAGATGATCGCCGAGGCGCGGCGGCGCGGCATGCCGATCATCATCCTGTGCGGCCGGCCGTATCACCTGGACCCGGAGATTAACCACGGCATCGACAAGCTGGTCACCGCCCTCGGCGCGGCGGTGATCTCGGAGGATGTGGTGAGCTGCAAGGTCCGGCGCTTCCCCACGCGCGTGCTGAACCAGTGGACCTACCACGCGCGGCTCTACGCCGCAGCCAAATATATCGGGGACCAGCCGGACATGAACCTGGTGCAGCTGGTCTCGTTCGGGTGCGGCGTCGACGCCATCACGACGGACGAGGTGCGCCGCATCCTCGAGGAGAACGGAAAAATCTACACGCAGGTCAAGATCGACGAGATCACCAACCTCGGCGCGGTGAAGATCAGGCTACGCAGCCTGTTCGCCGCTTTGGAGAAATGAGGCGGATTTTCGGATGGCAAAACTGAAATACGACAGGCGGGGGCGCCTTTTGTTCACGCGGGAAATGAAAAGGGAATACACCATTCTGGCCCCCATGATGGCCCCGATCCATTTCCGGCTGATGATCAACGTGCTGAAAAACTGCGGATACCGCTTCGAGCTGCTGGATACGTCCGGCCCGAACATCGTGCAGGAAGGGCTCAAATACGTCCATAACGACACGTGCTACCCCGCTCTTCTGGTGATCGGGCAGTTCATCGACGCGCTGCATTCCGGCAAATACGACGTGAACAAAACGGCGCTGGTCATCACCCAGACCGGCGGCGGGTGCCGCGCCTCCAACTACATCCATCTGCTGCGCAAGGCGCTGCAGAAAGCCGGGCTCGCGCAGGTGCCCGTGATCTCGCTGAACCTCTCGTTTCTCGAGCGCAACCCGGGATTCCATATTACGCTGCCGATGGTGCGCAAATTTGTGGCGGCCATGGTCTACGGCGACGCGCTGATGCTGCTGCGGAACCAGACGGAGGCCTACGAGGCGGACCGGGGCGAAAGCGACCGCCTGGTCGAAAAGTGGACCGGTCTGCTCACCGCCCAGTTCAACGAGGGCAGGGGCCTCTCCCTGAAGCAGCAGACCGAGAACCTGCGGAAGATCGTGAAGGAGTTCGGCGCGGTCAGAATCCGGAAGACGCCGAAGATCAAGGTCGGCGTCGTCGGGGAAATCTACGTCAAATACGCCCCCCTCGGCAACAACCATCTGGAGGATTTCCTGCGCGCTCAGGACTGCGAAATCAACGTGCCGGGGCTGATGAACTTCGCCCTGTTCAAGGTCGACAACCGCCTGGAGGACATCAAGCTCTACGGCGGCAACCCGGTCAAGTATTTCTTTGTGAACCTGCTGATGCGGTATCTGCAGCGCATGCAGGACACGCTGATCGACGCGATCCGGACCGAGCCGCGGTACCTTCCCCCCGCCTCTTACCCGCACGTAAAGAGGCTGGTGAAGGGCGTGATCGGCTACGGCGACAAGATGGGCGAAGGGTGGCTTCTCACGGCGGAGATGCTCGAGCTTTCCGAGCAGGGGTACGAGAACATCGTCTGCGCCCAGCCGTTCGGATGCCTGCCGAACCACATCTGCGGCAAGGGGATGATCCACCGGATCAAGGCGATCGACGAGCGTTCCAACATCGTCCCCATCGACTACGACCCCAGCGCCACGCGGGTCAACCAGGAAAACCGCATCAAGCTGATGCTCGCGGTCGCCCGGGAAAAGCTCGAGCGGAGCGAGGGGGAAAAGAGGGACCGCGTCTCCTGATTCAATTTCTTGGAAATTTCAATCGGAAAGGATCAGTTCGACCGGGCAGTGGTCGCTGCCCGTGACGGCGGAAAGAATATTGCTTTCCCGGATCTTTCCCCGCAGGGAATCGGAGACCAGAAAATAGTCGATGCGCCAGCCCGCGTTGTGCTCGCGCGCGTGGAACATGTAGGACCACCAGGTGTAGGCGCCCGTCTGCGCCGGGTGCAGAAACCGGAAGCTGTCGGTGAAACCGGCCGCGAGCAGCTTCGTCATCTTTTCGCGCTCCTGCGGGGTGAAGCCCGCGTTCTGAACGTTGGTCTTCGGGTTCTTAAGGTCGATCTCCTCATGGGCGACGTTCATGTCGCCGCAGGCGACCACCGGTTTCACGGCGCCCAGCTTTTTCAGATAGGCGCGGAACGCGTCGTCCCATTCCATGCGGTAGCCGAGGCGCGTGAGGCCCCGCTGGGAATTGGGCGTATAGACGTTCACGAGATAAAAATCCGGGAATTCGAGGGTGATGCTTCTCCCCTCTCCCGTATGTTCCGGCGCGCCGATGTCGTAGGCGGCGGAAAGCGGGGGCACCCGCGTGAAGACGGCCGTGCCGGAATACCCTTTCTTCTCGGCGGAATTCCAATACTGCGCATAGCCGGGAAGAGCGATCTCCGCCTGCCCGCGCTGCATTTTGGTCTCCTGGATGCAGAAGACGTCGGCGCCGCAGGCGGCGAAGAAATCGGGAAATCCCTTCCCCATGCACGCGCGCAGGCCGTTCACGTTCCACGAAATCAGCTTCAATTTCGGACGACCTTTCTTTTTTCTTTATTGTAGCATATCCGTCCCCGCCGCCGCAAACCGCCGCGGGGCGGATTTTTGTTGCGGATCGTAAAAATTCCGTTTATAATAACGGTATCCTTGAAAATGACGGAGGTTTTTCCATGAGATATCCGCAGGTCACCATCAAGACGGAAAAGGGCGCCGTGGAGATCGAGCTTTACCCCGACGTCGCGCCGAACACCGTCCGGAACTTCATCGCTCTGGTCCGGAAAGGATTCTACAACGGGACGCTGTTCCACCGGATCATCCCCAAGTTCATGATCCAGGGCGGCGACCCCAGGGGAAACGGCACGGGCGGACCCGGATACTGCATCCGCGGCGAATTCAGCTCCAACCGGTTCAAAAACGACCTGAAGCACACCCGCGGCGTGATCTCGATGGCGCGTTCGGTGAACCCGAACAGCGCGGGTTCCCAGTTCTTCATCATGGTGGACGACGCGCCCTATCTGGACGGCGAGTACGCCGCGTTCGGCAGGGTCGTCTCCGGCATGGAGGAAGTGGACCGCATCGTTTCGATCCCCCGCGACTACGACGACCGGCCGCTCGAAGAGCAGCGGATCGAGTCCGCGACGGTGGAAACGTTCGGCGAGAGCTACGGCGAGCCGCAGAAAATGTGACCGGAGACGGTTTCTTCTCCGCGCCCGGCGGCGGGATGCAAACGAAAACAGCCGCAAACCGAAACGGCGCCTTCAGGGGAATTTTCCCTTGAAGGCGCCCGGTTTTTATCGATCGATTCAATCGTGCAACGCCTGCGACAGCTCTTTGATCTGCCGGCTGTGCCGGGCAGTCACGCGTTCCAACGTCGTGACGCGATCCTCGACTTTTTCCTGCTCCTCCGCGTCAGGCAGGCGGGCGAGAATCTGCGCATGGCCTTCCGCCAAAAGCCGGATCTGCTTTTCGACGCCGTTTTCAAGGAGGGTCTTTATCTGCCGAATCGTTTCCTGCTGCGCGGCCTCGATCTTGGCGTCGGTGGCTTTCTGTGCGGCTTCAAACCTGGCGTCAATAGCCTTTTGCATGGCCTCAAACTTGGCATTGGAGGCTTTCTGGGCGTCTGCGAATTTGGCATCGGAGGCCTTCTGCGCAGCTTCGATTCTGGCGTTGGTATCTGCAAACTTGGCGTCGGAGGCTCTTTGTGCGTCTGCGAACTTCGCATCGGAAGCTTTCTGCGCGGCTTCAAACCTGGCGTCAATAGCCTTTTGCATGGCCTCAAACTTGGCATTGGAGGCTTTCTGGGCGTCTGCGAATTTGGCATCGGAGGCCTTCTGCGCAGCTTCGATTCTGGCGTTGGTATCTGCAAACTTCGCATCGGAGGCTTTCTGCGCAGCTTCGATTCTGGCGTTAGTGTCTGCAAATTTAGCGTCAGAGGCTTTCTGAGCGGCTGCAAACTTCGCATCGGAGGCTTTCTGTGCAGCTTCGATTCTGGCGTTAGTGTCTGCAAATTTAGCGTCAGAGG
>DAIUFE010000010.1:24016-45493 GCA_036844765.1 Caproicibacter sp.
GCTTTCTGTGCAGCTTCGATTCTGGCGTTAGTGTCTGCAAATTTAGCGTCAGAGGCTTTCTGCGCGGCTTCAAACCTGGCGTCGCTCGCTGCAAATCTGGCGTCGGTAGATTTCTGCGCAGCTTCAAACTTGGAATCCGTATGCCTGCGTTCTTCGGCAAACAGTTCTTTCATTGCGGCGAGCGTTTCGCTGTCCATCGCGGCACCCCTTTCCCTGAAAAATATCTTACTCTGAAAAGCGGCGCGATGCAAGGGGAACCGAAACCGAAAAGCCATTTTCCGGAATCATTCGATCCGGTCTTTTTTTCGGTCACTGGGATGACAATACCGCAAGCGATCTTACGCCCCACGCAACCGAATTTCCTCCCGGAAACAGGTCATTTCGCCTTATAAGAATCCTTGAGCGACACGGCGCGGTTGAAAACGGGGTGCTCCGGCGCGCCGTCGCGGCAGTCGGCGCAGAAATAGCCCTGCCGCATGAACTGGAACCGCTCTTCCGGCCTGGCGTGAGCGAGCCACGGCTCGACCTTGCAGCCGGTCAGGACTTGGAGGGAATCCGGGTTCAGCTCCTGCAGAAAATCCCCCGCGTCCGGATCCGGCACGGAAAACAGCCGGTCGTAAAGGCGCACCTCGGCGTCGGCCGCGGCGCGCGCGTCGACCCAATGGATGGTGCCCTTCACCCTGCGCCCGTCCGGGGCGTTCCCGCCGCGCGTGGCCGGGTCGTATTCCGCATAGACGGCGGTCACCCGGCCCTGCGCGTCTTTTTCGCAGCCGGTGCACCGCACGATATAAGCGGTCTTGAGGCGGACCTCGCCGCCAGGAAACAGGCGGAAATATTTCTTCGGCGGGTCCTCCATGAAGTCCTCCCGCTCGATCCACAGCTCGCGCGAGAAGCTCACGGGGCGGGTTCCGGCCGACGGGTCCTCCGGGTTGTTTTCAACGCCGAAGGTCTCCGTCTTCCCCTCCGGGTAATTGGTCAGGATCAGCCGGACGGGGTCCAGCACGGCCATGGCGCGGCGCGCGTGCAGGTTCAGGTCCTCCCTCAGGCAGTGCTCCAGGAAGCCGTAGTCCACCGTGCTGTTGACCTTCGCGACGCCGATGCGCTCGCAGAAGCTGCGGATGGAGGCGGGCGTGTACCCGCGGCGCCGCAGCCCGCAGAGGGTGGGCATGCGCGGGTCGTCCCAGCCGGAGACAACCCTGCTTTCGACCAGCGTGCGCAGCTTGCGCTTGCTCATCACGGTGTTGTTGATGCCCAGGCGCGCGAACTCGATCTGGCGCGGCTTGGCGGGCAGGTCGACATGCTCGGTGACCCAGTCGTAGAGGGGTCGGTGATCCTCGAACTCCAGCGAGCAGAGCGAATGGGTCACGCCCTCGAGCGCGTCCTCGATGGGATGGGCGAAGTCGTACATGGGGTAAATGCACCACTGCGTCCCCGTGCGGTGGTGCGGCAGATGGTTGATGCGGTAAAGAACCGGGTCGCGCAAATTGAAGTTGCCGGAGGCGAGGTCGATCTTCGCGCGGAGCGTCATGCGGCCGTCCTCGAATCCGCCCGCCCTCATGCGGCGGAAAAGATCGAGGCTTTCCTCCGCGGGCCGGTCGCGGTACGGGCTTTTCGCCGGATGCGTGAGGTCGCCCCGGAACTCGTGCATCTGCTCCGGCGTCAGCTCGCAGACATAGGCGAGGCCGCGGCGGATGAGGTCCTCCGCCAGCTCGTACATCTTCGGGAAGTAGTCGGAGGCGTAGAAAAAGCGGTCGCCCCACGAAAAGCCCAGCCAGCGGATATCGTTCTGGATCGCCTCGACGTATTCCTCGTCCTCTTTGGTCGGGTTGGTGTCGTCCATGCGCAGGTTGCACAGGCCGCCGAAAGCCTCCGCCATGCCGAAATCGATGCAGATCGCCTTGGCGTGGCCGATGTGCAGATAGCCGTTCGGCTCCGGCGGGAACCGGGTGTGGACCCGCTTTCCGTAAAATCTTCCGCCGGGCGCGAGATCCTCTTCGATCAGCGTGCGGATGAAATTCCCGGCCTTCTCCTCCCCGGCCGGGGCAGAAAGCTCTTCTCTCATGGCTTTAAGGCTCCTTGTCCGTTCAGTTTTTTCAGCCCCAGCTCCAGGCGCCTGAGGGACTCGTCCCTGCCGAGGACGGCGAGGATCTCGAATGCGCCGCCGGGCGTGACTTTTTGCCCCGCCGCGGCGATGCGCACCGGCCACAGCAGCGTGCCGTTCTTCACGCCCAGCCGCTTTGCGAGGTCCGTCAGGGCCTCCCGCAGGGAATCCGCCGTCCAATTCTGGATCTCCCGAAGAACCGGGACGGTTTCGCCCAGCATCCGCGCGGAGACCTCCAGATTCGTTTTGCTCTTTTTATTGATAAAGTCGTCCGCCGGGTACTCCGGCAACTTGCGGAAGAAGCCGAGCAGCGGCGGGATCTCGGTCAGCCTCGAAACGCGCGGCTGAAGCACGTCCGCCAGCACGCCCCAGGGGCGCTCCCCTTCCGGGAAGACCTGCCGGAAATACGGCATGGCCCTTTGGACGAACTCTTCGCGGGACATGGCGCGCAGATATTCCCCGTTGAGCCAGAGCAGCTTGTCGTAATCGAAAACGGCGGGCGACTTGCTGATGCCGTCGATCGAAAAATTCTCGACCAGTTCTTGCAGCGTGAAGATTTCCCGGTTGTCCTTCGGGGCCCAGCCCAGCAGGGCGATATAGTTCACGATCGCTTCCGGCAGATAGCCCTCCGCCACAAGGTCGGAAAAGCCGGTGGAACCGTGCCGTTTGGAAAGCTTGGAGACGCTGCCGTCCGGGTTTTTGCCCATGATCAGCGGCAGGTGGACGTAGACCGGCACCTCCCACCCGAACGCCTCGTAGAGCAGCTTGTATTTCGGCGTGGAGGTCAGGTATTCGCATCCGCGCACGACGTGCGTGATCTTCATCAGGTGGTCGTCGATCACGTTCGCAAAGTTATAAGTCGGGTAACCGTCGGATTTCAGCAGAATCTGATCCTCCAGCTCCTTGTTTTCGATGGTGATGGGGCCATACACGACGTCCCGGAACGTGGTGGAGCCTTCGAGCGGCATTTTCTGGCGGACGACGTGGGGCGTGCCCGCCGCGAGCAGGCGCTCCACCTCTTCCCTCGGAAGGTCGCGGCAGTGGCGGTCGTACCCGCCGCCCTCCTCCCGGTCCGCATGGAGGGCGTCGAGCCGCTCCTTCGTGCAGAAGCAGTCATATGCCTTGCCTTCCCGGACGAGCCGCTCCGCGTAGTCCCGGTAGATTTCCCTGCGCCGGCTCTGCACATAGGGGCCGTAAGGCCCGCCGATATCCGGCCCCTCGTCGTGCCGGAGGCCGACCTGCTCGAGCGTCCGGTAGATCACGTCGACGGCGCCCTCCACATAGCGCTCCCGGTCGGTATCCTCGATCCGGAGGATGAAATCGCCGCCCCGGGATTTTGCGATCAGATATTCAAACAGCGCCGTCCGCAGATTCCCGACGTGCATAAAGCCCGTGGGGCTGGGGGCGAAGCGGGTCCGCACTTTCTGGCACACAGGCACCCCTCCTGAAAATAATCCGATGCGCCCGGCCTTTCCCGGTCCAAAGGCGCTGGAACTTATAAATTATACCAAATTCCCGGCGAAGAATCAACCGCGCGCCCGATTTTCCCGGCCGGGCGGCGGCCCGGCCGCTCTTCTGCCCGCCGCCCGCCAAAAAGCGGGCCCGTCCCTTGAAAAGAAGAAGGCGATGTTATACAATGTTCTCATCCCGCGGCTTTCAGTTTACCGGGCCGCGGACGGAAACCGGGAAAGCCTGGGGAAAAGCGATGGGAATTTTCGAGATCATGGGCCCGGTGATGGTAGGGCCTTCGAGCTCGCACACGGCCGGAGCCGTGAAGATCGGCTATATCACCCGCAAGCTGCTGGGCGAAGAGCCGGCGGAGGCGGAGCTGCTGCTGCACGGCTCTTTCGCCGCGACGGGCCGGGGGCACGGGACCGACCGCGCCCTCGTGGCCGGGCTGCTCGGAATGAAGCCGGACGACCGGCGCATTCCCCGCAGCCTGGAGATCGCCGAGGAGAAAAACGTGAAGATCCGCATCGGCACCGTCGCACTGCGGAACGTGCACCCGAACACCGTGCTGCTGAAAGTGCGGAGCGCCGGCGGCCGGGAACTGGAAGTCGTGGCCTCCTCCCTCGGCGGCGGCAGAGTAAAGATCTGCCGCCTCGACGGCATCGAGACCAATTTCTCCGGCGAGCGGCCGACCCTCGTCGTGCACAACATCGATCAGCCGGGCCATGTGGCGGCGGTCACCACCCTGCTGGCGGGCCGCGGCGTCAACATCGCGACGATGCAGCTCTACCGGGACACGCGCGGCGGCTACGCCGTGATGGTGCTGGAATGCGACCAGCCGATCCCGGCGGACTCGCTCGCGTCGCTTTCGAGGATGGACGGCATTCTGAAAATCACTTATCTGAATCTGGACCAGTAAAACCAGGGAGGGAAAAAGCCATGGCGCTGTCGTCCATTTCCGGCCTGCTGAAAACCGCCGCCGCGCGCCGTCTGCCCCTGTGGGAGGTCATCCTGCAGGACGATCTGGCGGAGCGCGGCGGAGACCGCGGGGCCTCTCTGCGGCGGATGGCCGCTCTGTGGGAGGCCATGAAGCGCGCCAGCCGCGAATACCGCGCCGAGGCGCGGTCGTCGAGCGGGCTGGTGGGCGGCGACGGCGCAAAGATGGCCGCCTACGCCGCGCGCGGCGGCATCGGCGGCGCCTTCCCGTGCCGGATCGTGGCCGAGGCCCTCCGGATGGGCGAAAACAACGCCTGCATGGGGCGGATCGTGGCGGCTCCCACGGCCGGCTCCTGCGGCGTGCTGCCCGCCGTGCTGCTTCCGCTCGCGGAGCGGGACAAAATTCCGGACGACGAGATCGTGCACGCGCTGTACGTCGCGGCGGGGTTCGGCGAGGTGATCGCCGCGCGCGCCTCCATCTCGGGGGCGGAGGGCGGCTGCCAGGCGGAGATCGGCTCGGCGTCCGCCATGGCGGCGGCCGCCCTCGTCAGCCTGAAAAAGGGCACGCCCGAAATGAGCGCCCATGCCTGCGCCATGGCGCTGATGAACCTGCTGGGCCTCGTCTGCGACCCCGTGGCCGGCCTGGTGGAAGTGCCCTGTGTGAACCGCAACGCGGTCGGCGCGCTGAACGCGGTCGGCTGCGCGGACATGGCCCTCGCGGGGATCCGAAGCCGCATCCCGCCCGACGAGGTGATCGACGCGATGCGCTCAGTCGGCGACATGATGCCCGCCGCCCTGCGGGAAACCGGGCGGGGCGGGCTCGCGGCAACGCCTTCCGGCCTCGCCGCCGCGCGGAAGCTCCGGGAGGAAGCGGACTCCCCTACGCCTTCTGCGCAAAATGGCGCGGATTCCGTTTGACAAGCTCCGCGCCTTCGTAGATCGCCGCAAGCACATCGATCTCGGCCTGACCGGACGTCAGCTCCACGTTGGCCAGCACTTTGCCCTTGTCCGTGCTGACGTACTTCGGCGCCAGGCGGTTGAGCGCGAACGAAAGGATATCCTTCCGGCACCGGTCGCATTTGCAGCAGCCCAGGCTGTCGATCACTTCATCCAGCTTCCGGGCCACGAACTCCTCCATTACGTTCCAGTATTCCATGAGACCCACGTTCCTTTTCTATACTTCTCCGCTTTGTCCGTCTTTATGTAAAATATTGGGTTGCGGATCAGAAGATACCATCCGGCCCAATTCACTATATCATCCCGGCGGGGAAAAGTAAATACGGATTCAGAAACGGCACGCAAAACGACAGAAAATCAGCCCGCCGCGGGAAGGCCGCGGCGGGCAAGGCAACCTTCGACAGGGGTCCGGCCCGTCCGGATCCTTTTTGCGCAGGCCGCCCCGCGGGGCGGCCCGCATCGGAAACGGAGACCGGCGGTTATGAAAAAACAAAAAAGGGTCCTGGCGGTCCACGATATTTCCTGCTTCGGCAAATGCTCGCTCACGGTCGCGCTGCCGGTTCTCTCGGCGGCCGGCATCGAAACCAGCGTGATCCCCACGGCGGTGCTCTCGACGCACACCGGCGGCTTCACGGGATACACGTTCCGCGACCTGACGGACGACATCCCGGCGATCGCGCGGCACTGGAAAAGCCTCGGACTGACCTTCGACGCGATCTACACGGGGTACCTGGGGTCCTTCCGGCAGCTCGGGATCGTCTCGCGCCTGATCGACGAATTCCGCGGGCCGGACACGCTGGTCTGCGTCGACCCCGCCATGGCCGACAACGGCAGGCTCTACCCGGCGTTCGGTCCCGATTTTCCGCGCGGCATGGCCGGGCTGTGCGCGAAGGCGGACCTGATCGTCCCGAACCTGACGGAGGCCGCGATGATGCTGGGCGAGCCGTACCGGGGCGGCCCGTATGAAAAAAGCGGGATCGAAGGGCTGCTGCGGCGCCTGTGCGCCCTCGGGCCGCGGCGCGCGGTGGTAACCGGCGTCTGGTTCCGGAAGGGCAGCCTCGGCTGCGCGGCCTTCGACGCGGAAAAGGGGCGCGCGGAATACGCCATGGCGCGGCAGGAGGCGGGCACCTACCACGGGACCGGGGATATTTTCGCCAGCGCGCTGCTGGGCGCGCTGATGAACGGCCTGCCGCTGCCCGCCGCGGCGCAGGTGGCGGTGGATTTCACGGCGGGCAGCATCCGCCGCACGTTCGAGGCGAAGACGGACGTCCGGTTCGGCGTAAACTTCGAGGCCGGGCTGCCCGCCTACGCGCGCAGGCTCGGGCTGGAATAGGCCGCCGGCCTCAGCGGCGCTTCTCCGCCGTGCGCTGGAATGCCTTGACGATCTCGACGATGGGGATGATCAGCAGCGCGAGGCCGAGGGACTCGAAATACCGCGCCGCCGGAAGGGCGACCAGCGAGAACGCCGAGGCGAGGAACGGAACGTAGAGCATGAAAAGCGGCAGGATCAGGGCGAACAGCATGGCGCCGAGCAGATATTTGTTGTGGTAGGCGAGCGAGAAGAGGGACTTGCGGCGCGCGCGCAGGTTGATGGAGTGGAATACCTCGCACGTGGAAAGGGTCACGAACGCCATCGTCATGCTCTCCGCGTGGGAATCCGCGCTCCCGCAATAATAGGCGGCGAGGGTCAGGGCGGCGCAGGCGAGGCCCTGGTAGATCACGTCGAAACCCACGCCGTTCGCAAACAGGCCCTCACTCTTCGGGCGCGGCGGCCGCTTCATGATGCCGGGCTCCGCCCGCTCCATGCCGAGCGCGACGGCGGGGAGACTGTCGGTGATCAGATTGATCCAGAGGATATGGATAGGCTTGAACAGCAGGAAGCCGGCCATCGTCGAAACGAACACGGCCACGACCTCGCTCAGGTTGGAGGAAAGCAGGAACTGGATGGCCTTGCGGATGTTGTCGTAGATGCGCCGCCCTTCCTCCACGGCGGAGACGATCGTCGCGAAATTGTCGTCCGCCAGCACCATGTCGGCCGCGTTCTTCGTCACATCCGTGCCGGTGATGCCCATGCCGGTGCCGATATCGGCGGCCTTGAGGGCGGGCGCGTCGTTGACGCCGTCCCCCGTCATGGCGGTGACCATGCCGCGCGCTTTCCAGGCCTGCACGATGCGCACCTTATGTTCCGGCTGCACGCGGGCGTAGACCCCGTAGTCCGGGACCCGCCGCTTCAGCTCCCTATCCGAAAGGCCGTCCAGGTCGGCGCCGGTCGTGACCTCCCGGTCGGAGCGGACGATCCCCAGTTCCTTCGCAATGGCGGCCGCGGTGTCGCGGTGGTCGCCCGTGATCATCACGGGGCGGATGCCCGCCTCCCGGCACTTCCGCACGGCGGGCAGGACCTCCGGGCGCACCGGGTCGATCATCCCGGCCAGGCCGACGAAGACGAGATCCTTCTCGAGCGTCCCGGGTGAAAAATCCCGGGGCTTTTCGTCGTAGACGCGGCACGCGGCCGAAAGCACACGCAGGGCCTTGCCGGCCATGCGCCGGTTTTCCGCGAGGATCTCGTTCCGGATCTCCGCCGTGAGGGGAACGGTTTTTCCGCCGCGGTACTCATACGAGCATTTTTTCAGGATCTCGTCCGGCGCGCCCGTCGTGAACTGGATGAAACCGCCCTCCGGGCGGACGTGGACCGCGGACATCATCTTCCGCCGGGAATCGAACGGCGCCTCCCCCACGCGCGGGGAGCTCCGCTCGAGCTCGTTCTTGTCAAAGCCGTGCTTCAGCCCGAACGCCACCATCGCGTTTTCGGTCGGCTCGCCCACGATCTCGCCGCCGCCGGGCGGCAGCTCCGAATCGTTGCCGAGGGCCATCGCGCGCGGCAGAAGCTCCGCGTCGCCGTAGAAATCCATCACCGTCATCCGGTTCTGGGTCAGGGTGCCGGTCTTATCCGTGCAGATCACCTGCGTGCAGCCGAGGGTCTCCACCGCGGTCAGCTTGCGGATGATGGCGTTGCGCTTGGAAAGGTTGGTCACGCCGATGGAGAGCACAATGGTCACCACGGCGGCCAGCCCCTCCGGCACGGCGGCGACCGCAAGGCTGACGGCCAGCATGAAGGTGTTCAGCACGGCGACGCCGCTGAAATCGCCGCCGCGCAGCAGGCTGAACACAAACACGAACGCGCAGATGACGAGCACGCCGACGCTCAGCACGTTGCTGAGCTGGTTCAGCTTCTGCTGAAGCGGCGTCGCCTCTTCCCGCGTCCGGGCGAGGGTGTCGGCGATCTTGCCCATCTCCGTCTTCATGCCGGTCGCCGTCACCACGCCTTCCCCGCGACCGTAGACCGCACTGCAGCCCATATAGGCCATATCGGAACGGTCGCCCAGGGGGATCGGCTTCCCGTCCGGCGAAGCGATCGCCTCCGGCGATTTTTCGACCGGCACGGATTCGCCCGTCAGGGCCGATTCGTCCAGCTTCAGGCTGGAGGAACGGAACAGCCGCAGGTCCGCCGGCACGGCGTCCCCGGCTTCCAGCAGGACGACGTCCCCCGGGACCAGCGAGGCGGAATCCGTCTCCAGCACGGCTCCACCGCGGCGCACCTTCGCATGGGTCTTCGTCATGGCCTGAAGGGCCTCGATCGCCTTCTCGGATTTGCTTTCCTGCACCACGCCGAGCACGGCGTTGAGCACGACGACCAGAAGGATGACCGCCATGTCGACCGCCTCCCCGATCGCGCCCGAAAGGGCCGCCGCGACGATCAGGACGATGATCATCGGATTGGCGATTTGTTCGGCAAACCGGCGCGCAAGGCTTTTCTTCTTCGCGTCCTTCAGGCGGTTCGGCCCGTGCCGCTGCAGCCGCCGCAGGGCTTCCTCCGGCGAAAGGCCCTCCGGCGACCCGCCCAGCGCCGCGAAAACTTCTTCCGGTTTCCGTTCATGGTACTGCATAAAAATACCTCCGTCCGTTTTTTTCCTTACAGCAATTCCAACCGTCCTGAGAGCCCCGGTCTGTAACCAAAACATTCTGCAGCCCAGGGGGAACGCTGAAGGATACCGCCGAAATGGGTAGAAAAAAAGAAAGCAAGGCCCTTTTACAGAAAACTTCTGTCAAAGGTCTTGCTTTCCATACGCTTCGCTCTGCGGAGCATGGGACCGGCGGCCAGCGGCAAACGCCGCGACTGTTGACCCACCGGATTTCAAGCTACTCCCCTTTACCGGACTTCCATTCGCGCCCCCCGCCCATGTTTTCCTCCGAAAGGAGCGGCATGAAACGCTGGCAGCGTGCGAACGACCGGGAAAAGCACATTTTCGGCTGTCTTGATTTTACCATGACAGAAGGCTTTATGATTCTTATTTATAATATTTCAGATTTTATTCTGCTTCACCGCACCGGATATTCAGATATAGAACATATAGCTTTCGTTCTCCCGGTGCTTTTCCGCTTCGTCCACCAGGTCGTACAGCGAGACCTTCCGCAGCGTTTCGGCGACCGCGTCGTCCAGCGCGGAAAACACCGCGGACTGCATGGCCCGCTCGATATCGCCCGCCGCCTTGGCGACGGACGGCTCCGTCTTTTCAAACAGCGACTGCTCCAGCGCGCCGAGCACCTCGAAGGCGGAAAGATTCTGCGGCGGCTTCGCCAGGCGGTAGCCGCCCTGCGCCCCTTTCACCGCCCGGACCAGCCCCGCCTTTTTCAAAAGGGAAAACACCTGCTCCAAATAGATTTTGGAGATCCCCAGCTTTTCCGAAAGGCTGACCACCGTGATATAAGCCCCGCTCTCATAATTCCGCGCGATTTCAATCATGGCGGCCAGACCGTATCTGCCCTTGGACGAAATCCTCATGCCGTTCTCCTTCCCCGGATGTTTTCCCGGCGACCTTTATAATATAAATTATGATTTACAAATCATACTGTTTTAATCATAAATAAAATCCGCGGACAAGTCAAGCCTTCTCCCCTCGGCATTCCCGGCGGGATGACGGAATGTTTTCTCCGCGCCGGCGACGGGAAGAGAAAAGCCCGGTCTTCCAATCGATCGTAATCCCAGCCGTGCCGGAGCGGCGAAAATTGCTTCCTCCCTCCCTCGGCACGGAGAGAAGCAAACGGTTTTCCGCAGCTCCGCTGGAAATGCCGTAACGGGGATTGTCCTAAAACATATCAAACATATAAAAAATATAAAACACTATTGACATTCCTCTCCGGAGGCGCTTATAATAGGGAAGAGATTTCCGGAAGGGGCGGATCCGCTCCGGAAAAACGGATTTTACAGTGTGGGAGGTAATTTTAGGATGATCGCGAAGAGCATTCTGGATCTGATCGGCGGTACGCCGCTGCTGGAACTGAGCAATTACGAAAAGAAACACGGACTGAAGGCCACCGTGGTCGGGAAGGTGGAATATTACAACCCGGCCGGGAGCGTAAAGGACAGGATCGCGAAATACATGATCGAGGACGCCGAAAAGAGCGGAAAGCTGAAGCCCGGCGCGGTCATCATCGAACCGACGAGCGGAAACACGGGCATCGGGCTGGCCGCGGTGGCCGCGGCGAAAGGCTACCGCATCATCCTGACGATGCCGGAGACCATGAGCGTCGAGCGCAGGAACCTGCTGAAGGCCTACGGCGCGGAGCTGGTCCTGACCGAGGGTGCCAAGGGCATGAAGGGGGCCATCGCCAAGGCCGACGAGCTGGCCAAGGAGACGCCGAATTCCTTTATCCCGGGGCAGTTCGTCAACCCCGCCAACCCGAAGGCCCACCGCGAGACCACGGGCCCGGAAATCTGGCGCGACACGGACGGCAAGGTCGATCTCTTCGTGGCGGGCGTCGGGACCGGCGGCACGGTGACCGGCGTGGCGCAGTATCTCAAGAACAAAAATCCGGACGTCAAGATCGTCGCCGTGGAGCCCAAGGATTCCCCGGTGGTCTCCGGCGGCAAGCCCGGCCCGCACAAAATCCAGGGCATCGGGCCCGGCTTCGTCCCCGACACCCTCGACACCTCCGTGCTGGATGAGATCCTCACGGTCTCCAACGAAGATTCCTTCCGGGTGGGAGCGGAACTGGCGCGCACGGAAGGGCTGCTGGTGGGCATTTCGTCCGGCGCAGCCGTCTACGCCGCGCAGATCCTCGCGCAGCGCCCCGAAAATGCCGGAAAGCTGATCGTAGTGCTCCTGCCCGATACCGGGATGCGCTATCTTTCCACCCCGAACTATCTGGTGTAAAACCCGAAAAGTGAAAAGTATTCCGTTTGAATTCTCGCGCTCCGAGCTTGTGATGGGCCGCGAGGCAATCGAGAAACTGAACAGCGCCGCCGTTGCCGTTTTCGGCATCGGCGGCGTAGGTTCGTTTGCGGTGGAAGCGTTGGCAAGGGCCGGGATCGGCCGGATCGCCCTGTTCGACGACGACCGCATCTGCCTGACGAACGTCAACCGGCAGCTGATCGCCCTGCATTCCACCGTGGGGCGCCAGAAGGCGGAGGTGATGGCGGAGCGGGTGCTGGACATCAACCCGAACTGCGCCGTCGAGATTCACCGATGTTTTTACACGCGGGAAAACGCGGACGAGTTCGACCTTTCCAAATACAGCTATATCGTCGATTCGGTTGACATGGTCTCGGCCAAGCTGGAGCTGATCGTGCGGGCCAAGCGGGCCGGCGTGCCGGTCATCAGCTGCATGGGCGCGGGCAACAAGCTCGACCCGACGAAGTTCGAGGTGGCGGATATCTATGAAACCAGCGTCTGCCCCCTCGCGCGGGTCATGCGGCGCGAGCTGAAGGCCCGCGGCGTCGGGCGCCTGAAGGTCGTCTACTCCAAGGAACCTCCCCGCCCCCCCTTCGGCGGCCAGCAGGCGCTCTGCCGGAAGCACTGCGTCTGCCCGCCCGGCACCAAGCGCATCTGCGCGGCGCGGCGCGCCATCCCGGGCAGCGTGTCGTTCGTGCCGCCCGTCGCCGGGATGATCCTCGCCGGCGAGGTGATCAAGGACCTGGCCGGCCTGAACGGGGCGCCGGAAAAAGAATCGGGGCCGAAAGCGAAATAGCGTTTTTACCGGGAGCTTTATTTTTTGCCTGCGGCGGAAGCCGCTTTTGCACTTTCCGCCGGCGCGGAGGCTGTTTTCCGTTCGGAAGCGGCCGGCTTCTGCCCGGAAGATGCCGGCTTTTCGGACGAGCCTGAGGAGCTGCTCTCCCCGATCTTGGCGGTCGGGTCGGGGATCTGCATCCCGGCCGGGTCGATCGTATAATGGTCGCGGTAAATCAGCTGGGAGACCGGGACGATCTGGTAGCCGTCCGACTGCAGGGTCTCCAGCACGCGCGGCAGGGCGGCCGGCGTGTTTTTCGCCCCGTTGTGGAACAGGACGATGGAGCCCGGCTTCACTTTGGAAAGGACCCGGTTCGCGATCTGGTCCGGCGTCGGGTTCTTCCAGTCGAGCGAATCGACGTTCCACTGGATCGGATACAGGCCCAGCCCTTCCACGGTCTGGATCACGGCGTTGTCGTAATCGCCGTACGGCGGGCGGAACAGCAGCGGCTTGACGCCGGTGACCGACTGGATCTTCTCGTTGCAGCGGGTGATCTGCGACTCCATCTCCGCGCGCGAAAGCTTCCTCATGTGCGGATGGGTGTCGGAATGGTTGCACACCTCGTGCCCCGCCGCGACCAGGGCCTTGACGGATTCGGGGTACTTGTCGACCCAGGCGCCCACGACGAAAAACGTCGTCTTCACATGATAGCGGTTCAGGATATCGATCAGCGGCTGAGTTTCCTCGTTGCCCCAGGCCGCGTCGAAGCTGATCGCGATCTTCTTTTCCTCCGTCTGCACATTGTAGATCGGCAGATCGCGCTTCGGCGCGGAGGCCTGCACCGCCTGCGCTCCCCGGGCGCAGATCGCCGCTGCCAGCACGGCGGCGAGCGCGCAGAACAGGGCTGTCAGCAACCCTTTTTTTGTGGCCGTAAAAACCTTCATGTGAGAAACCCCCTTCTCCGTAAAATATATGCGCGGGGGAGCGCGTCCTATGGCAGCGGGGGAGATTTTTCGATTGCGGCGCGCAGCGGCCTTAAAAAGTTCCCGCCGGCGGAATTCGACCGGATTCGTTCTTGAAATCAAGAATAGTTTTTATTATAATAAAAGTGCTTCCGGAATGAAAGCAATAGGAGAAATCGGACGTTGAGAGAAAGGAAGTCAAAATTGAAGATTCTGGTCAACAGAAGCGAGCTTGAAAAGAAACTTGCGCTGGCCAAAACGGGAAAGCTGATCGAGTTCTGCATCGTCCCTTCTCAGGTCGATTCCGGTAAATTCAACCCCGCATTCCTGCATATCGGCACCGTACATACCGACGGCACCTATGAAGACCTTGAAAGCGTCTGCGAATATCGAAGCCTTCGTCTGATCGAGCGGATTCCCCAGGGCTGACCCGAAAGCAGCGGCCGGCGTTCCTTTGCCAGGCAGGCAGCCGCCTCCCGATTGAATCGGGAGGCGGCTGCCTTTATGGGGAAAAGGCGTGCGGCGGAAAGGTCTGCCCGACCGTCCTCTTTACGGCTTGATCCGGATCAGCTTTTCCTTGAGATCCTGTTCCAGAGAAGCGAGCTCCGTCTCCGCCTGCCGGCGCTTCTGGTGCCCTTCCTGCTGGATCTTCAGCGTTTCCTCGAGGGTGGAGATCAGGTCGGCGTTGACCTTTTTTAGCGTCTCGATCTCGATGATCCCCCGCTCCGATTCCCTGGCGATCCCCACGGTGTTCTGCTTGAGCATCTCGGAGTTCTTTTTGAGCAGCTCGTTTGTGGTGTCCGTGACCTCTTTCTGGACCTTCAGCGCCCGGTTCTGGCGGAACAGCCCGATGGCGATCACGATCTGGTTCTTCCAGAGCGGGATGGTGTTCAGGATGGAGGTCTGGATCTTATCCACCAGCACCTGATTCCCGCCCTGGATCAGGCGGATCTGCGGCACGGTCTGGATGGCGCTGGTGCGGCTCAGCTTCAGGTCGTAAATCTTCTTTTCAAACCGGTTTGCGAGCTGGACCATATCGTCCACCTTCTGCGCGTCCAGAGGGTCCCCCGTCCGCTGGGCGGTCTCCTTCGCCCGGGGGATCACGGTCCGGTTGATCTCGCCGAGCTTCAGAGTCCCGGCCAGAATAGTCAGGTCCAGATTCTTGATATATTCCAGGTTCCGCTGGTAAAGCATGTCAAAGGTTCCGATATCCTTGAGCAGGGCCATCCGGTTCTGGTCGAGCCGGTCGGCGATCTGGTCGATCTGCACATCCATTTTCTCGTACCGGGCAATGAACCGGTCGAAGGAATGCTTCGCGCTGCTGAACAGCTTCCCGAAAAATCCCTCCTGCTCCGTTCCGAGGGAGCCGATATCCAGGTCTTTGACCTTGACCATCAGATCCGAAAGGATTCCGCCGACCTCGCCGGCGTCCTTCGCCCGGACCTGCTCGAGGATGGTGTCGGAGAACGCGGCCAGCTTGCTCTGCGCCTCGACGCCGAACTGCATGACCTGCTGGCTGTCGGAAATGTCGATGGACTGCGCGAGCTCCTTCACCTTGGCCCGGTCCTCCGGGCTGAGCTTTTCCAGGTCGAGTGACGAAGCCGGTTTGGGGTTCTTGAGCTCCGCCTCGTTTTCCTGCCGCATCTGCGATAGGCTCTGTGTCTCCATGGCTTTTTCTCCTTTACTGCTGCAATGCGTTGATGATCCGGTCCATCACGGACGGTTTCGGGATCTGGATGACCTGGCCGATCGTTTCCGGCACGCCGCCGACCGGTAGGTCCTTTGTGCTGTTCACGATGCCGACGATGCCGGACCGGAAGCCGTGCTTTTTCCAGGCGATCTGCTGGATCTCGGGGTCCTGCAGGGCTTTGACTGCGGCGGCGCTTTTGGAATTCAGGGCGATCAGCGTGTGGGAGCTCCACACGGTCGGGACCGGGTACAGGATCCTGACCCGCGCTTTGACCTGCGCCCATTTTTCCGGATACTGCGCCGCGAACTCGATCATCTGGTTTTCATAGCCGACCACCAGCGGATACGCGCCCATGCCCGCGGTCAGATACTGCTGGAACAGGTCCCCGGAGCCGGTCTGCTGGTACCCCTGCCGGGAGAAAAACTCCTTCACCTGCGGCAGCACGGCCGGGAGGGTCGCGTCGTCGACCACCCGCCCGCCGTTGAGGATATTCGCCAGCAGCCCGGAGAACTGGTTGCCGGAATTGGACTGGGTCGGGTCCGTCGAGAGGATGTTCACGTTCCCGTACAGCTCCGGCAGACCGATCGACGACCATTTCCGGTTCTGCCGGACCAGATCGACCATCTTCGGCATATCCACAAGGTAGCTGGTCCCGTTTTTGACCTGGACGATCCCCTGCTGGACCAGCGCGTCCGTCACGGCGTCCCAGGAATACAGGACGATCGGCGAATTGAACTCCACCTGCTTGCCCGCGATCTTTTCCGGGGACTTCTCATTGAAGATCTCGTACGCGGTCTGGCTGGAGGGGAAAAGGAAATCCAGGCCGTCGGTCTTCCCCTCCACCATGGCGATCGACCCGAGCTTCGAGTAATCCAGCGTGACACCGTATTTCTTTTTGAGAATTTCCTGCACCTGCGCGTCCTCCAGCAGGCCTTCCTTCTCGCTGCCGATGTACCCCTTCAGCGTGACCTGCTCCACCCCCGCGTTCCCGCCGGCGAGCCGGAGATACGCGAAGGAGCCGAGGATCACGAGGGCAAGAATGGCAATTCCGATTATTTTGTTTTTCATCAGAAGCTCTCCATCTTGATCGTGTTTTCCAATAAGGCGATCTCGGACTCCAGGTCCATGATATCGTTGCTCATCAGGGCCGCAAGCTGCTTTTCAAACGTCGATTCGATCACGGACAAAATATGGCTCACTTTTGCCAGGGTGCGGGAAATCTCCTCGGAGCGGATATCCTGGGAGGACAATTCCAGATACCGGCTCACGATATGGGACGCGGTCTCCAGGTAATAGGAAAAGAACCGCCTGGCCGACCGGATTTTTTTCGGGTTCTTTTCGAGATAGGCGAAAATCTTCTCCGCCGTGGCCACGATGCGGCCGACCTTGCCGCGGATCTCCCCGTCCCGGATCTGCTTCTGCATGCCCCGGATCCCGTCGAGCGTTTGGTAGCCTTCGCCGATGGTCGTCTGGAGCGCCTTGAAGTCGTCCTCGCTTTCAACCTCGATCTTCCCGAGCCGGAAGCGGTTCGGCCGCCGGATCAGCGACACGGCGAGATAAAGCAGCACGGCCGCGGCCGCCGCGACCGGGAACGGGAACCGGAATGCGAAGAGCAGAACGAGGAACACCGCCGACACCGCGACGGATACGGCCACCTCAGCCATCAAACCGTTTTTTCGTTTCATGCCAGCGCCTCAATTATATCCTTTCGCCTTTTTGAACGCGGCGACCAGGTCCGTCTTCCCGTCGAAAACGGCGGCCCGCGTCAGCTCCGAGAGATCGTTCAGCTGGTCCTCCGAGGCGCTCCCGAACGTGATGGAGAACACCGGGATGTCGCGGCCAAGCTCCTCCCAGTGCGACCGGAAATCCTCGAAGCTCCTCCCCGTATTGGAAAGGCCGTCCGTCATCAGGATCACCGCCGGCGAATAGCGCGTGAGGTCCTCCCGGCCGATGAGGTCGATCCCCTCGATCGCCGGGGTATAGATATCCGTACCGCCGCCCGTGTCCAGCCCCTGGACCTTTTCGTCGAGCTTTTTCAGCTCGGCCTCGGAATTCCCCGTGACCTTCCAGACGTCCTTCACGGCGTCGCTGAACGGGATCACGACCGTCACGTCCCCCGCGGAGGACTGGAGAAAATTCTCCTTGGCCTGCTGCTGATCGAGCAGCAGGTGCATCGCCTGCTTCACGCGGGACTCCCCGTCCCCGCTCATGCTGCCCGAAAAATCCAGGCAGTAAACGGTGAGGGAAGGCTTCCGCAGCTCCGTCTGGTACAGGTTCAGCGCCTGCCGGATCACGTCGGCGGAAGGCATCCGGATCGGCGAGAGCCCCTTGCTCACGTCGATGCCCCAATCCGGGCTGAAGACCTTCGGGTCGGCGCCCGACACCGCGCCGCCGATCCCGGTCCTCCTGCCGTACTGCAGAAGCTCCTTCTGCACGTCCGCCGAAAGAAGGTAGCTCTGCAGCTTTTTGAACTGCTCCTCCTTCTTCGCGTCCCCGCGGTCGATATACCCGAGCGGAGAATCCGCGATCGCGATCCCGTCCTTCGGGTACAACACGTAGAGCGGCTCCCGGTTCTGCCGGATCAGCTCCTGATTAGTGCTGATGATCACGCTTTCATAATTGACCATGGCGTCGTAATTGCCCTTGAGGAACAGGTCCTTCAGCCATTCGGAGCTGCCGGAGGACCGGTTCACGCCGGCCAGCAGCGCGCGCATCTGGGCCTGCAGACCGGCGTCCTGCAGCGATTCGGCCGTGATCACGTCGGGGTTCCCCAGCAGCGCGTTCAGGAAGCCGATGTACGCGCTCGCTCCGGAATTGGACTGCGTGGCCGAAGTCATCGTGAAGGTCAGCTTTTTGTCCCGGATCGCGTCGAGGATGTTCCGGACGGAAATCTGCTTGCCGATAAAGCCGAGCTTCTGCGCCACGCTTTTCCGCACGCCGAACACCACCGGGCTGGTCATCACGGACTGCTGCAGCCGGACCTTGTGGTTTTTATCCCCCATCGTGATCCACATGCTGTTGGCCGGCCACACCGCGTCGTAAGAAGCGGAATCTTTCTCCAGCTCATGCATGATGTCGACCGAGCCCTTGTAGACCATATTGATCTTGATGCCGTTTTTTTTGGAAAACTGGTCCAGCACCGGCGTGATTTCCTTATTTTCGGACGCGGACAGAATGGTGAACGTGTTCTTCGGAGACCCCGCGCAGCCGCTCAGGAAGACTGCGGCCAGGATGAGAAGCGAAAGCAACAGATTTTTTTTCATTTCCTTCTCCTTTTTGAATCGTCGCTGCTGCCGGACAGGGCGCGGCGGGCCGCCCTCCTTACTATACCATTGGGAACAAATCCGGGTCAACACGTTCTATGTAAAATGACCGCGGAAACTGCAAGAGCTTCATTTTGCAGCTCCCGCGGTTTTGCGCGGTCAGGATTTCCCGGGCTTATTATTTTTCTGCGAGCAGTTTTTTCAGGTTTGCCTGCGGGGTGGTAATGAGGGTGACTTGGAAATTTTTCATCCGGTAGCCCAGGACGTTCGGGGAAATGAACGCGGGCGGCGTCGGGCCGCCGTCATTTTTCCGTTTTGATCACGGCGGCGGGGCAGTTCTCCTCCGCTTCCCGCGCCGCGTCCTCCTGCGCTTTGTCCGGCTGGGCATGGACTTCCGCCCGCCCGTCGTCGTTCATCCGGAACACCTCCGGGCAGGTTTCCATGCACAGGCCGCAGCCGATGCAGCCGGAACGGTCCAGCGTCACTTTCATTTCCGTCCCTCCTTTCCGGTTTCTTCCCGGGAATCCCGCACGGGAAACACGACGACCAGAAGCATTTTGAAAGCCTCCGGGGCGAACACCGCGTGCTGCTTTTTCGACGGCATCAGCACGGATTCCCCGGCCCCGGTCCAGTGCTCCCGGCCCCCGATTGTGAAACGGCCGGTCCCTTCCAGCACGGTTGCCAGCGCGTCGCCATCGGAATCGTGGGTGCCGATCTCCTCGCCCTTGTCGAAGGCGAAGAGCGTGATGCTCACCGCCCGGTTCTGCGCCAGCGTCTTGCTGACGACCTGGCCCGGCAGCACCTTCACCTGCTCCGCCAGCTTCAGGACGGTTTCTCTCTCTATATTTTTGATCTGCTTTTCCGCCATCTGTTCCATCTCCTATTCTTCCAGGATCCCGCCGTCGGTGGAAATCACGGCGACCTGCCACGGGATCATTTTGCCGCTGTTCTGAAGCGCCCGCTTCACCGAGCTTTCCAGCCCGCCGCAGCAGGGCACCTCCATGCGCACGACCTTCACGCTCCGGATCTCATTGTTCCGGAGGATTTCCGTGAGCTTTTCCGCGTAATCCGTCCCGTCGAGCTTGGGGCAGCCGATCAGGGCGATGCGGCCGCGGAGAAAATCCCGGTGGAACGCGGCGTAGGCGTAAGCCGTGCAGTCGGCGGCCACCAGAAGCCGCGCCCCGTCGAAGAAAGGCGCGCGGACCGGGACCAGCCGGATCTGCACCGGCCACTGCGTCAGCTCGCTCGGAGCCGGGGCGCCGCTTTCTTCCCGCACGGCCGGCGCGTTTCTGCGTTTCAGGGTCCTTGTTCCGCTGCCCGGGCATCCGGCGAAGGGATGCGGCCGCGCTTTCTCCGAGGGGAAGCCCGCCGCGTCCCCGCCGGGCGCGGCCGTCTCGCGCTCCTCCAGGGCGATGGCCCCGGCCGGGCATACCGGCAGGCAGTTCCCCAGCCCGTCGCAGAAATCCTCGCGCACCAGCTTCGCCTTGCCGTTCACCATGGCGATCGCCCCCTCCCGGCAGGCGTCGGCGCACAGGCCGCACCCGGTGCATTTTTCCTCGTCGATTTTGATCGTTTTCCGGATCATACGGATTCCCTCCGTTTTTCTACATTCTTGATTTTTCATTTGCATTGTACTATACTCAAATCAAAAAGTACGTTGTATTTACAACGTCCGGAGGAAATA
The DNA here is from genome assembly GCA_036844765.1 of Caproicibacter sp. GTDB lineage: Bacteria > Bacillota > Clostridia > Oscillospirales > Acutalibacteraceae > Thermocaproicibacter. The sequence continues at coordinate 44,064 of DAIUFE010000010.1, forward strand.
TGGAAAAGGATCTGCAACTTTTAAGCCGGATTCCGCTGTTCCGGGGAATCCGGACGGAGAATCTGCCCGAGATGCTCCGCTGTCTGAACGCACGGACGGCCGCCTACGGGAAGCAGGATATCGTGCTGCTGGCGGGGCAGCCCGCCGAATCGGTCGGGATCGTCCTTTCGGGGCAGGTGCAGGTCGTCCGGGAGGATTTCGCGGGGAACCGGAATATCCTGGCGGAGATCCCGCCGGGAAGCCTGTTTGCCGAATCGTATTCCTGCGTGCGCGCGGGCAGCCTGCCCGTCACGGTGATCAGCACGGCGGAAAGCGGGGTTTTATGGATCGACTACCGGCGCATCGTGACGACCTGCTCCCGGGCCTGCCGGTTCCATACGAAGCTGATCGAAAACACGCTGGAGATTCTGGCCTCGAAAAACATCCTGCTCAGCCGCAAGATCGAGCACATCTCCAAGCGGACGACGCGGGAAAAGCTGACGGCCTATCTGTACGATCAGGCGGCCCTGCACGGCGCGAGCGAGTTCGATATCCCGTTCAACCGGCAGGAACTGGCCGATTATCTGTGCGTCGACCGGAGCGCGATGTCGAACGAGCTCTGCAAAATGCAGCGGGAAGGCCGTTTGCGTTTTCACCGCAGCCATTTCGTTCTGAGCCCGAAGAGCGCCGCCGGCGATTTTCCGGGAAAGACCTCCGGACGCGCGGAGGAATCCCCGCGGGCCGCCCGGCCGTAGCCAGCGGGTATTGGATAAGGCTTTTTCCCCATGGCCACAAAAGATAGAAACGGCCCTTTCGACCGGCCGTCCCGTCTCCATTGAAAGCAGCCCGGTGCGAAAGGAGGGCTGATAAGCTCCCTATTTTTACGTTGGAAAGCAAGGGATCCCAAGAGAAAGAGCCGGGCCCTCAAAAAGGCCGGCTCTTTCTCTTCCATGCGCCCGCAGGGATTTGGATCCGCGACCCCTCGATTCGCAGTCCAGCACCCGATCCCGCCGCGCATCGTGAACTTCGTCCGGCTACCGTAAACCGCGGCCATTCATGCCCGGACCGCATAGAATAAAGTAATCCTTACGAAAGCGGTGAAACATGATGAACGGAACTTATCATATCACTCTGCTCACGCCGATCGGAGCCAAAAGGGGAGATATCACCTTTACCGACCATAACGGAGCGTTAAGCGGTTCCATCCGCGCCATGGGAGGAATCCAAAATTTCAAAGGCGGAAAAACGGACGGCACCGCTTTTGAATTCTCCGGAATCCTCAATACGGGGCTGTTCAATATCCGGTACACGGCGGACGGCACGGCGGAAGGGAATGCCCTGCGCGGCAAGGTCAGAACAAACCTCGGGACGTTCCAAATGCAGGGAGAAAAAGCATAGAAGATAGAGTACAATAAAGTTCGCAATTTCGAAAAGGCATAGAAAAGCCATTG
>DAIUFE010000011.1:0-5769 GCA_036844765.1 Caproicibacter sp.
TTGTGGTACGCGATCAACTGGGCGACGTTGAGCAGCGGAAGGCCTCGGGCCACGCCGCCCAGTGCGGCGTGCCGGACATGGAGGCTCGCGGCCTGGATATCGGCATAGGAATCGTCGGTGCAGACCACCAGCGTCGGCCCTTTCTTCGCAAGGTCCTCAATCAAATCGAGCTGATATCTTGGGTTCTCTGCGGTCAGAGCGGCGATCACGAGCGTATTTTTATCGACCAGCACCATCGGCCCGTGGCGCACGTCCAGCACATGGTAAAAGTTGGACACCGTGCAGCAGATTTCCTTGAAGGCAAGCGCCCCTTCGCTGGCAAGGCCGGCGATATCCCCGTCCGCCAGCACCACCGCTTTGTTCCAATTCCCGTCGGCGATCGTTTTCAGCGCGGGTTCCTGCTTCCTGATGAAGTCCTCGCCGCTTTCGGCGGCAGCCTTCATCTCGCCGAACAGCTGATCGCCGCCCGCCGCGGCCGCAAGAAACAGCGCCGCCGCCGCGTAGAGGTTGGAAACCGTCCCGGTCTGGCAGACGCTTTGGTCGAAGGCCCACGGCAGATCGACGCACAGGTCGGCTTTTTCGGAGAGTTTGCTGCCCTCCGCGCAGGTGATCGCGGCCACCGGCAGATGCAGCTCCGCCTTCATCGCGTCGACCGCCCTCAACATTTCCGTCGTGCTGCCGGAACGCGAGATCGCGACCGCCATCGCGCCCTCAAAAGCCCGGCGGTAGGACTGAAAATTAACCATCGCGTCGCCGGCCGGGACGCTCATGGCGGGGATGCCGAACTGCGTGCGCGCGATGCTTTCGGCGGACTGCGCCAAATCATAGCTGGAGCCGCAGCCGAGAAAGACCAGCGATTTCGGCAGACGGTCCCGATAGAACCCGCGGATCGCCTCTTTCCGGGCCTCGAATTCCCCGATGGTCTTCCGAAGGGTACGGTACTGCCGCGTGATCTCAAAATAAGTCTGGTTCATGTTCTTCTCCTTATGAAATAAAGTTATATTGATATTACCAAATGGTTTACAAAAATCTTTCCTTACTTTTGCGAAACAATCATTTCATCAATTTTCCTCTGTGACAACAAAGGGAAAGGGTCAGTATTTTGTGGTATCTCAGACTTTTCCGTTCAATCTTTTCCTTCAGACACAAAAAGGCGCCGAATCCTTTTACCAAATGGATTCGACGTCTTTGCCGAAAATTCAAAAAAGCGAATGGGAAGGAATCCCACACCTTTCTGAAAAGTACCTCAATTACGATTTTTTCAATTATAGTATATATGCAATGCTTCGTCAATCCATTTTTAACAACTTATTAAATTTTCATGTTTTGACTCTCTTAAATGCCTTTTATAAAAAATTTCTATGCAATGTCCCCAGTAGGATATCTATTTTTTTAGGGGTCCGAAAGATACGGTACTGCCGCGTGATCTCAAAATAAGTCTGGTTCATGTTCTTCTCCTTATGAAATAAAGTTATATTGATATGACCAATTTAGTTGTAAATCCAGTTTGCCGACGACGCCTTTTCAAATTTTCCGCCGGCGAGGTGCGGCCCGCGTCCCTTTTTTACGGGCTTTCCGGCCCGCCGCGCTGGTCCGCGTTCTTTTCCAGCTGGATGGCGTACTTATATTTATCTCCCCGGATGGTGCTGACACAGTATTCTATGACCTTTTCCCCCGCGCGCGCGGTCCTTTCCAGATGCAGGGCCGCGCTTTTTTTCGGGACCTTCAGATAATCGGCCTCCTCTCCGCCGACGGTCACCGCCTCGAACGTTTCGGTCGCCGAGCTGACGGCGACTCCGCATTCCTTTTTCAGCGCGGCGTACAGCCCGTATTTTCCGACGGCCTCCTCGCTCAGCTCCTTTGCGTACTGATAGACGATATAGGACGTTTCGACGGCGAACGGCTCGCCGTCCGCAAGCCGGAGCCGCCGGATCGCGAAAACCCGGTCCCCCTTCGCGATATTCAGCTTCTGGGCGATCGCAAGACCAGCCTCCACGACGCCGAACGACAGGATCCTCGTCCCGGGGACGGAGCCCATCTTCTTGATCTCCTCGCTGAAGCTGTAAAACTGGGACAGCCTCTGCACGAACTGCTGGCTTTTGACGAATGTGCCCTTCCCCTGCTTCCGGTACAGATACCCCTCGTCCTCCAGCTTCTTCAAAGCCTGGCGCACGGTGATGCGGCTTACGCCGTAGATTTCGCAGAGCTCGCGTTCGGTGGGGATCTTGGAATTCAGCTTCCAGGTCTTTCCGGTGATGTTGTCGATAAAGATATTTTTGAGCTGGTAGTAAAGAGAAAAAGGCGAGCTTTCATCCAGCATTCGGGATCCCTCTCCTGCTCCTGCTTTCGATTTCAAACCGCCTGCCGGCGGCGGGGACCTTGGGCCGCTCCCCTTATAGGTTATATCATTATGATTATAATAGGACCTTTTTGTCGAAATGTCAACAGTTCATTTGAAAAAAATATATATTTTTTAGTCTATCGGCCCGCCTCTGCTTAGCCTGATTCTATTTTTTATTTGAAAACATAAAAAAGCCGCCGCGGAAAGCTGCGTTCGTGGCGGCGCTCTTATTGACAGGACGGCAAAAGCCGTATAGACTTATAGCAGCATCCTAAATAGGATAAAGCTCACCGTATTGCAGTCGCTGCTGATGGCTTCTACTTTAAGAAATTAGAGTGGAAGCCATCTATTTTTGTTAAAAGGCGGTATTGAATCATGAAACTAAGCAGGATCTGGATCGTTGGGCTCGGCAGTTTTCTCGGCGGCTGGCTCCGTTACATCATATCGAATACGGCGGTTCGAATACGGCGGTCAATTTTTTCAGCGGTGTTCCCGCCGGGACTCTGATCGTTAATGCGCTCGGCGGCTTTCGGATGGGATTCATCATGGAGGCAAGCGCCGGTCTGCGGCCGATCCCGGCCCAGACCCGGCTGTTTTCTACCATGCCTCCCGCGGCGGAAAGCGCGGCTTTTGAGCTATTCCGCGCAGGAGCTCAGAAAACGCTCCAGCTGCTCCCTGGTCACGCCGACGCCCTCCACCGAATCCAGCTTTTTCCCGCTCATCCGGTAAGCCGGCACCGCCCAGACGCCCGACTTCTCGTAGGCCTCGTCGTTGTCGGTGAGCTGCCGCTTGCGGTAGGTCCCCTCCCGCAGCGCCCTGCGGAAGGCCTCCGGGTCGAGCAGGCCCTTCACGCACGCCGCAAGCTCGTCCGGATTTTCGATATCGACGCGGTCCTTCTGCGCCGCGCGGTACATCCGCTCGTGATATTCCCAGAGGTCCGCGCCGTGCTCCAAAGCGAAGAAATATCCCTGCACGCACAGATCGCTGTGCGGGCCGAACGACTCCGGCCTCGGGTGCGCCTCGCAGGGTTTCCAGAGGATCTTCACCTGCGGATACCGCGGGGCCAGCTCCTTCAGGTAAGCGTGCGCATGCAGGCAGAATGGGCAGGTATAATCGAAAAAGACGGTCAGCTGTGCCATAAAAAGCTCCTTTCAGCGTAAATCCACGCGTGGGCCGGAAGGCCCGCTTTCTATAAAAAGTATAGACGATTTTTATTTTTTTCCGCCCATGGCTCCGATCGCCGCTCCGAAGCACAGGCCCAGCGAGATCCCGAGCGCGAGCTGGTCGAACAGCAGGCCGAAAACCAGCCCCAGGCTCATCCCCACCGGCAGCCAAAGCGCCGGGCCGGCTCCGCTCTCCGGTTTTTTTCCGCCGGCGGGGGAACCGGTTGGATTTTCGCCGCGGTTTTTATTCTCATCCGGTTTTTCAGCCATCGGATTCCCTCCCAATTTCATTCGCAGGAGCGTTTTCAGAAGTCATTCCACCGCATAGCGATTGTACCACAAGAGGGGCAGCCGGGTAAAGAGAAGACGGGCCGCGCGGCGGTCATTCGATATCGTCGACGATCTTCTGCGGGGGAACGTCCAGGGCAAAGGGGTTGGAGAGATAGGAGCGGAACAGCTTCAGCCCGGAGGCGTAGTAATAGCCGTCGCAGATGCGTTCGTCCGTGACGAAGGTATAATCGATCGAGCTCTTTCGGACGACGTTTCCCAGGTCGTCCTCCTGTTTTTCGGTCTTTTTCGCCCCGAACGCGAGGAACACGGGGACGTTCCCGAAATTATAGAGATGGTGGAAAATGGGCGGGATCCCCAGGGACCCCATCGACGTGATGAACAGGGAACCGTGGAACGGGCTGACGTTCAGCAAAGCCCCGGGAAGAAGGCCGAAGTAATCCAGCAGCTTCAGGACCCAGACCGCGAATTTCTTGAGCAGGCCGGGGATGTAATTCAGAATTTTCGCCGTGCCGTCGAAGCTGCTTTCCGCCTCGCCCTGCGCTTTGGCTACGGCGCTTCTGAACCGGCGGTAAACGTCTTCCGCGGTGTCGGACGGCTGGAACTCCACCTTGATCACCGTGTCGACCCCGTCGATGCGCAGCTGTCTCTTGACGACCATATTGACGACGATCTTCCACCGGGCGTAGATCTTCTGCCCCGCGACGAACCGGTTGATGCCCGGCTTCTGGGACAGCATCCGGACATAGGCCGCGAGAAGGACGTGCAGAATGCCGAAGCCCCCCAGCCCGCCGTTCCTCTTTTCCCTCACATACCGGTCCGCCTCGGCCGTATCGAAGTGATCGGCGAAATAATTCTGCGCGTCGCCGCGCTCGACCATGATGTAAGGAGAAACCGTGCTGTAGGGGTTGAGGGACCGAATTTTTCTGCCGTCTTTCCGGTCGCCGAACCGGCGTCTCGTTCGGGTCATTTCAGGGCACCTGCCTCATCATAGTTTTGGATCCGGGGCCGCCGCGGCGCGGAAAATCCGAAACGCCGCGGCAACGAACGCATTATAGCGCGAAACCGGAGGAAAATCAATCGCGGAGGACTGCGCTCCGGGCTTCCGGGAAACGGACGCAAAGCGGCCCTCCCGTGGATTCATTCTACGCGGGAGGGCCGCCGTCGCGGGGCGGACAGCGCCCCGGCCGGAAACGATTATTTTTCCGAAACGATTTTTTCGAGACAGTCGATCAAATCCTGCAGCGTGTTCAGCCTGACATTGCGTTTCAGGATCTCGTTTTTCAAATCGATCGAAAGGGATTCAAAACGGCTGCGCAGCGCCGGCGCCACATAAGAAGACATTCGGATCACCTCGGAATCATCATTCCCTTTTCGGGACAAAAAATTCCGAGCTGTACGCCCGGCGGGGATGCCCTTTTACCGGCAGCGGCGGCACGAACGGCAGCGGAAACAGCGGCGGCAGCAGAACATCGGCGGATCCCCCCTTTGCAGGTGTGCTGATCCATCCTATGCCGGCGCCGGCGGGGAGGACAATATCCCGCCCCGCCATCAAAGCCGGGCAACGCTTCAGGGATTTTGCGGGTCTCCGTAAAGCCTCAGGTATTCCGCCGCGCGGGCGCTTCCGCCGGACGCGGCCCGCCGCCACAGGACGGCCGCCTGCCGGGCGTCGCGCGCCAGCCCGCGCCCGAAACGGCAGCACTCCCCCAGCTTGCACTGCGCGTCGGCATTCCCCTGCTCCGCCGAGCGGGTGTACCAGTAGACCGCCCGGCCGGCGTCCGCGGGCACGCCCAGGCCCTCCTCCCAGCACAGGCCCAAGCCGTACTGCGCGCCGGAATGCCCCTGCTCCGCCGCGCGGTCAAACCAGGATGCCGCCCGCCGCTCGTCCCGGGCGGCGCCGAAGCCGTAAAAGCAGCAGCACCCGAACCGGAACTGCGCGGCGGCATAGCCCTGCTCCGCGGCCCTGCGGAACCAGCG
>DAIUFE010000011.1:5869-44091 GCA_036844765.1 Caproicibacter sp.
CGAACCGGAACTGCGCGGCGGCATAGCCCTGCTCCGCGGCCCTGCGGAACCAGCGTGCCGCGCGGTCGAAATCCTGCCGCAGGCCGAGGCCGTGGCTGTAGCGGACCCCGAGGTCGAACTGCGCGACCGCATGGCCCTGGTCCGCGGCCCGGGACGACCAGTATTCCGACCGGCCGTAATCCTGCCCGACGCCCCGGCCGGTATAGTACAGCAGCCCCAGCCGGTGCTGGGCCTCGGCGACGCCCTGCTCCGCCGCCTTTTGGTACCAGAGCGCGGCGCGGGCCGGGTCCCGCGCCGCGCCCCGGCCGTATTCGTAACAGCCGCCGAGCGCGCACTGCGCCCGGGCGTCGCCGCTTCGCGCCCGCCGCAGCAGGCCGCCGAACTCCCCGCCGCGCGGCGAAAGCCCCGCCAGCCCGAGCAGGCAGTCCGCGGCGAAGCGGAACTGCTCCCGCGTCCAGCAGTACCGGCTCTCCATACGCAGGCGGTACCGCCCGCAGATTTCTTCCGGCGGCCCGCCCCGGCCGGAGGCCAGCTCCCGGTACAGCCCCTCCCGGAACGCAAGGGAAAGCAGATGGAATTCCCCGCGGAACCGCCCGCGGGCATAGTCGTCGAAAACCGCCCGCAAAAAGCGGCGGTCCCCGAAGATCCCGTCCCCGAGGTCCGCTTTCATCGACTCCAGAATCTCAACGACGGCACGGTCCATGATTTTTCCCTCACCCTGGAAAAGAAGCCGATCCGCCGGACGGCGGGAGGACGGGAAGGGCGGCCCCGTCGATCAGGCCCGCGACGGAAAGGTCGTCCCCGCTCCCCCGCCGCGTCATCTCGCGCAGGAATGCCTCCAGCTCGCGGCGGGTCCGGAGAAGCTTCCGTTCGGCAAAAGCGTCGATTACTTTTCGGATAAAGCTAATGTAGTATTCCTCTGAGGAAAATGAGTTCCTCACCCCGTCGGTCGTCAGCGCGACCGAAACCGGCCTTTCCCGGCTGAAAAGATGGTGGAACTTGTCGATCGCGTCCGGCTCGCAGAGAGAGGTCGTCCAATTGCCCGCGAGGCCCTCCTCCTTCGGGACGGTGCGGAGCGAGCCGTCGCCCATGCCGGCGACGCAGTCCCCGTCCCCGATCTGCAGGCCGAACCAGAACTCCGGGGCCACGGCGGCGGCGATCAGCGTGGTGCCGTACGCGGACTCCGCGTCCTCGCCGCGGCAAAGCCGGGTCCGGCGGCCTTCCGAAAGGGGCACCAGCTCTTCCTCGAGAAACGGATGCCCGCGCAGGTGGCGCCGGACCTTGTGGTTCCACTTCAGGATCACGTTCTTTTTCAGCTGCGCCATCTCGTCCTCGGCGTCCGCCCGGCCCGCGCAGGCGCCGCCGCATTTCATCAGCGCCCTGACCGCCTCCAGCGCGGACTCCACCGCGAAGCGCGAGCCGAGCGCGCTGCGGAAATAGCGGATGTCGCCGTGCCCGTCCGCGACGGCGGCGGCCGCCGCCTCCCCCATCCGGGCGCAGCCGGAAAAATCCTGGCATTCCCTGCCCTGCCGCAGATGGGCCGCGCCCCGCACCGTGACGTGGAAGCTCAAAAGCGGGCCCGCGGGCCCCCCGCCGGGGCGCGGGGCGTCAGTCCCAGCCTTCATCCGCATCCTGCGCGGCGTTCAGGGGGTCCCACTCCTGCTCCTGGCGGTTGAGGGCCTCGTTGAATACCTGCTGCTTGGTGCCCTGGCCGACCACGCCGCTTTGGCTGCCGATCTTCGAGGCCGTGACGGAGACCAGGCGGATCATTTTGGCCAGCGCCTCCGGCGTATGGGCGCGGAGGACCGCCTCTTTCGTGCCGGTAAACTCGACCAGCACGTCGTCGTTCACGTCCCCCTCCTCGCCGATGGCGACCGCGACCTTGATCGCCACGCGAAACCACCGGTTGGCCTTCAACGCCTCCAGGTGCTTTTTGTACTCGTCCGTCGGCTCGCCGTCCGTCATCAGGAAGATCGCGGGGGCGTAAGAGCCTTCCGCGTCGCTCATGAAGGCGCTGCGGGAAAGCTTCTCGTTCAGCATCCGGTACGCCTCGCCGAGGTCGGTCATGCCGTCGGCGTCGGCGTACGGCCACTCGAACTCCTTCGCGGGCTTCGGCTCGCCGTAGAGCCATTTGGCCCCGTTGGAAAAGGTCAGGGCGGCGACCTTGATCTCCGCGTCGGCGTTGTCCTCCGAGATCGCGCGGATTTCCGGCAGGACGTTGAAGATCGCGTCGTTCACCGCGCCGATCTTCGTCCCCGCCATGCTGCCGGACGTATCGACGAGAAAGAACAGCACCATCGTGCGCTTGGCGATCCCTTCGGTGCTTTCAAACGGATTCGGCATATTCTGATTCTCCCTTTCCCCTTCCCGGCCCGGAAAGCGGGCGGGACGGATTTCCCTTTCATTCCCGGCCCGGAGCTCACGCGATCACGGCCTGCCCGCCCGGCCCGAAATCGATCTTCACGCCGCGGAACACCGGCACCACGGCGCCGACGGCGGCCGCCTTCCGGCTGCCGTCGGGCATCGCCGCGCGCCACGGCGCGGGCGAGACGTTGCGGATGCCCCACAGGCCCGGATCCTTCTTATTGCGCACGACCTCTCCGGTCACCCGCCGGAATCCGGCCAGGTCCGCCTCCGTGTGGCAGGCGTAGAGCCGCCCGCCCGGGTACAGCGCCACCGAGAATTTCCCGGTCCGCAGCCGGAGGGGACGGACCATCTCCGCCCCGCAGCCGAGGCAGCGCACCGAGCCAGTCCCCGGGATGCCGTTGACGCAGGCGAAATTTTCGCACCCGCAGCCGCAGGCAACGATCTCGTCCCGAAGCCGCAGGAACAGGCGGAGCCATTCGCCGTCGGAAACGCGCGCCTCTTTCCTGCGGATCCCTTTCGTGAACGAAGCGACGAACGCTCCGCGGATGAAATCCGGATACAACGGCCAGAGCGTCACGGCGTTGTTGTGGACGCCGCGCACCGGCCGGTTCGAGCCGTTGCGCGGGTCGAAGATGAAGACGGGGTCGCTGCCGTAATGCTTTTTCTCGTGCTCCTCGGTCAGGCAGACGCTCCGGATGACCTTCTCCCCCTCCAGCGGGTGGGAAAGAAACAGCAGCAGAAACAAAAGGACCGCCATCGAAAAATAATCGGACTGCATGCCGGGCTTTTCGCCCATCACGACCTCCGGCGCCATGTACCGGCATTTGCCCGCGATGCCGAGGCTCACGCCGTAGGGGGCGACGTTGTCGTTGTCGCAGATCAGCACGCCGCCGTCCGCGGGGTTGACGAAGAAGTTCCCGTCGTTGAGGTCCTGGTAGGATTTCCCCTGCCGGTGCAGCGCGATGAAGCTCTCCACGATGGTCAGCGCCGCGTTCACCCGCGCCGAATGGCTCGCCAGGCGCACCTTCGCGTTCAAAAGGTCGGTGAAGCTGCGGTATTCCGGCGGCCGCAGGTCCATCAGGTACCCGAAACTTCCGCCCTGCTCCTCCGCCGCCCGCCTGGGCCACAGGAACGCCTTCGCCGGCGGCCCGTCCGCGATGTTTTTCTCCAGATTCCCGAGGAATTCCTTCGGCCTTTTGACGCTCCCCGGGAAATACCATTTCAGCGCGCAGGGCCTGCCGCGGTAGACCGCCCGGTAAACGGCCCCCTGCCCGCCCTCGCCCAGCTTTTTGACCACCGTGGCGGGCTCCGCGGAACCTTTCACCCTGATTTTCCGACCGCATTCCAGCTCCATCGAAACGACTTCCTTCCCGCCCTGCGGGCCGGCGCGGCGGTATGCTGCAAAAATTTCAGGACCGTGCCGATCATAAAAACTAAAAACATTGAAATCATAACACGGTTGGAATAAAATGTCTACCCGGAGAGCCGGAAAAGCCGCTCCCGCCGGCGGGCGGGAAAGGCTTTCTCCCGGGCGGGCTAAAACTCGGCGGAGCCGGTCGTCCTCGGGAACGGGAGCACGTCGCGGATGTTGGGGATGCCGGTCAGGTACATGACCATGCGCTCGAACCCGAGGCCGAACCCGGCGTGCCGCGCCGAGCCGTACCGGCGCAGGTCGAGGTACCAGCGGTAGCCCGATTCGTCCATGCCGAGCTCCGTCATGCGCTGCCGCAGCAGGTCGAGGCGCTCCTCGCGCTGGCTTCCGCCGATGATCTCGCCGATGCCGGGTACCAGCAGATCGACCGCGGCCACCGTTTTGCCGTCGTCGTTGCGGCGCATGTAAAACGCCTTGATCCCCTTCGGATAATCCCTCACGAAAACCGGGCCGTGGAAGACCTGCTCGGTCAGGTATTTCTCGTGCTCGGTCTGCAGGTCGTCGCCCCAATGAACCGGATATTCAAACCGTTCGTTGTTCTTTTCAAGAATCTTGATCGCCTCCGTGTAGGGGACGCGGACGAATTCGGACCCCGCCACGTGCCCGAGCCGCTCGAGGAGGCCCGGGTCGACGAACCGGTTGCAGAAAGCCAGGTCGTCCGGGCACCGCTCTGTCACGGAGCGGATCACGGAGCGGATCATGTCCTCGGCGAGAGCCATGTCGTCGTCCAGGTCTGCGAACGCGATCTCCGGCTCGACCATCCAGAACTCGGCGGCGTGCCGCTGGGTGTTGGATTTTTCCGCGCGGAACGTCGGGCCGAACGTGTAGACCTTCCCGAACGCCATGGCCATGCACTCGGCCTCCAGCTGGCCGGAAACGGTGAGCGACGTGTGCTTCCCGAAAAAGTCCCGCGAGTAATCCGTCTTCCCCTCCGGCGTGCGGGGGATGTCGTCGAGGTCGAACGACGTGACCGTGAACATCTCGCCCGCGCCCTCGCAGTCGCTGCCGGTGATCAGCGGGGTGTTCACGTAGACGAACCCGCGCTCCTGGAAAAAGCGGTGGATCGCGTACGCGGCCGCCGAGCGCACGCGGAACGACGCCCCGAACAGGTTCGTCCGCGGCCGCAGGTGGGCGACGGTGCGCAGGTATTCCGGCGAATGGCGCTTCTTCTGCAGCGGGTAATCCGGGGTGGAAACACCCTCCGCCGCAATCTCGGCCGCGTGGATCTCGAACGGCTGCCTGGCCTGCGGCGTGACCACGACCTCGCCCTTCACCACAAGCGCCGAGCCGACGTTCAGCTTCGCGACCTCCCGGTAATTGCCGATCTTCCCCTCCTCGAAAACGACCTGCACGCCCTTGAAGCAGCTGCCGTCGTTCAGATCGATGAACCCGAGGGTCTTGGAACCGCGGATGGAGCGCGCCCAGCCGCACACGGTCACCGTCCTGCCGGCCAGCGCCTGCGCGCCGGCGTAAAGCTCCGAAATCGTCGTCCTGTTCAATCTGCAAGCCCCCACAATCGCCGCGGGTCTCCCCGGCCCCAGGCCCGCCGCCGGCCGGAACCGCGGCTTTTTTGTTGTTATTATAGCATGGCGGGCCGGAAGTTTCCAGACGGATCTTTCCTCCGGATTTCTGAAAACGAAAGGTTCCAAAATTCCCGGCGCCTCATAAAATGAATTGGGTCAAATTTGGTCTTGCATTTTAGATCCGATTCGATTAGAATATATAGGATGTTTTGCGGCTTGTTTTTGCAACTTGTTTGAAAGGGATGCTCACGTTTTGAATTTTAAGACGATGCCGAGGCCGGAACTGGAAGCGGCGCGGGAAAAGCTGGAGGGCCGATACCGCAGGTTCCAGGCGCTGAAGCTGAACCTGAACATGGCCCGTGGAAAGCCGGGACAGGACCAGCTCCGGCTCTCCTCCCCGATGCTGGACGCGCTGAATTCCTCCTCCGACTTCCGCGCCTCCACGGGGGACGACTGCCGGAACTACGGCCTGCCGGACGGCCTGCCGGAAATGCGCCGCCTGTTTGCGGACATGATGGAGGTGGATGAAGACCACGTGATCGTGGGGGGAAACTCCAGCCTGAACATGATGTTCGACGCCGTCTCCTGCGGGATGACGCACGGGTTCGCGGGCTGCCGTCCCTGGGGCCGGCAGGGGCGTCTGCGCTTTTTGTGCCCGTCGCCGGGCTACGACCGGCATTTCGCCGTGACCGAATACTTCGGCTTCGAGCTCGTCACGATCCCGATGACGCCGGAGGGGCCCGATATGGACGCCGTGGAAAGCGCCGTGAAGGACCCGGCCGTCAAGGGCATCTGGTGCGTGCCGAAATACCAGAACCCGACGGGCATCACCTTTTCGGACGAGACGGTGCGGCGCTTCGCGCGCCTGAAGCCGGCGGCGGAGGACTTCCGCATCTTCTGGGACAACGCCTACTGCGTGCACGACCTGACGGACACGCCCGACCGCCTTTTGAGCCTGTGGGACGAATGCCGGAAGGCGGGCAGCCCCGAGCTCGCGTTCTTCTTCGCCTCGACGAGCAAGATCACCTTCCCGGGCGCGGGGGTGGCCGCGATGGCCGCGGCGGACGGCAACCTGCGGGACATCCGCAAGCACTATTTTTACCAGACTATCGGCCCGGATAAGCTGAACCAGCTGCGCCACATCGACTTCCTGAAAAACATCGCCGGGGTGCGGGCCCAGATGCTGCGCCACCGCGCGCTGATCGCCCCCAAATTCAGGACGGTGCTCTCGAAGCTGGAGACGGAGCTTTCCGGCAAGGGTGTGGCCGAGTGGAGCCGGCCGCGGGGCGGCTATTTCATCAGCGTGGACGTGATGCCCGGATGCGCGAAGCGGGTCGTGGCCCTGTGCCGCGACGCGGGCGTCAAGCTGACGGGCGCGGGCGCGACCTATCCTTACGGAAAGGACCCGGACGACAGCAACATCCGCGTCGCCCCCACCTATCCCCCGGTGGAGGAGCTGAGCCGCGCGATGGACCTGTTCTGCATCTCGGTGCAGCTTGCGGCCGCCGAAAAGCTGCTGAAGGCGTAGCGGCGGCGCCTTCATTCCGGGACCGGCAATCCAAGCCCGAAAGGACGGCATCGGCCGTTTTTCCGGGCTTTTTCCGGCTCGTTTTTGCTCCGCATTTCCTCCAGTTATCCCGTCGAAGCGATTGACTTTTTGGCGGTATCACAATATAATAGACGGTGTTACGTCTGCGATTTTTCGCGGAACACCAAAAATTGGAGGATTCACGAATGAAGCGAGTACCAAAGCCTGTCTTTTTCGTTGTCGCCCTCCTCATTCTGTTGTTTACCTATACTTCTCTCTTCGGAATCAAAGGCAAAAACGGGGATAACACCGTCACCTACTTAAAGGGCGTCGGCGATATCAGATGGGGAATCGACATCAACGGCGGGGTGGAGGCCACGTTCACGCCGGCCACGTCCGCCAAGGCGACAGATCGGCAGATGGATTCCGCGGAAGCAACCATCAAGCAGCGTCTGATCGGCGAGAACATCACCGATTACGAGGTCTATACCGACTATAACCACAACCGCATCATCGTCCGCTTCCCCTGGAAGAACGACGAGAAGGATTTCGACCCGCAGAAGGCCATCGACGAGCTTTCCGCCACGGCGCTGGTCACCTTCCGCGAAGGCAAGGAATACACCACCGAGACCACCGGCTCCGACGGGCAGCCGGTCTACAAGACCCCGAAGGGGACCACGGCCTCGAACATCATCCTCCAGGGCAACGAGATCGAAAGCGCCGCGCCGGAAATGCGCCGCGACGAAACGACGGGCGTGGCCACCTACGTGGTCGGCCTCAAGCTGAACGAGAGCGGGGCCAAAAAATTCAGCGAGGCGACCAAGCGCCTGACCGGGCAGATCATCTCGATCTGGATGGACGACGAGATGATCTCTTACCCGCAGGTGCAGCAGGAGATCACCGGCGACACCTGCGAGATTGACGGGGGCTCGGAGGGCTTCACGGCCGCCGAGGCCTCTTCCCTCGCGAACAAGATCAACGCCGGCGCGCTGCCCTTCAAGCTGACGACCACCAGCTACGGCGTGCTGAGCCCGACGCTCGGCCGGTCCTCGCTGAGCGCCATGAAGCTCGCGGGCATCATTGCGTTCAGCCTCGTGGGCCTGTTCATGATTCTGTTCTTCCGGCTGCCGGGGCTGGTCGCGGTCCTCTCCCTGCTCGGGCAGGTGGGGCTGTCGTTCGCGGCGGTCTCGGGCTACTTCCCGTTCCTGAACAGCTTCACGCTCACGCTGCCCGGCTTCGCGGGCATCATCCTCTCGATCGGCATGGGCGTCGACGCCAACATCATCACCGCAACCCGCATCAAAGAGGAGCTGTGGACCGGCAAGACGCTGGACTCCGCCATCTCGCGCGGCGACCAGAACAGCTTCTGGGCCATCTTCGACGGCAACATCACGGTGATCATCGTCGCGGTGATCCTGATGCTGGTCTTCGGGCCAAAGAACATTCTCTCCTACTGGTTCGGCGCGTCGACGACCGGCTCCATCTACTCGTTCGGCTACACGCTGCTGATCGGCATCTTCGGCAACTTCCTGTTCGGCGTGGTGACGACCCGCCTGATGACCAAGTCGATCTCCCGGTTCCCGTTCGCCCGGAACAAATGGCTCTACGGCGGGCCTGCGGACAAGCATGAGGACGGCAAAATGCAGGTCGGAGGTGCCGCGGTATGAAAACGTTCAGCATTCGGTTCTATGAAAACCGGCGGATCTATTACGGCATCTCCCTTACCGTGATCGCGGTCGGGCTGATCTGCAACCTGATCTTCGGCACGAAGCTCGACATCAAGTTCAAAGGCGGCGCGGTGCTCAGCTATTCCTACACCGGCGAGATCGAGCCGCAGAAAGTGGAGCAGGCCGTGGAGAAGGCGCTGAGCCGCGACGCCTCGATCGACGTCAACAAGAACGTGCGGTCGGCCGAGAGCGGAGAGGTCGCCAACAACGTGACCATCTCGTTCGCGGGGACGGACTCCATCACCCCGGCCAACCAGACCGCGGTCCTCAAGGCCCTGCAGGAAGCGTACCCCGGCGAGAAATTCGGCACCGTCTCGACGAACTCGGTGAACCCCTCGATGGGGCAGAGCTTCTTCCTCAAGTGCATCGTGGCCATCCTGATCGCCTTTCTGCTGCTCAACCTTTATATCGCGGCCCGGTTCCGCAAAATCGGCGGCATGGCGGCCGGCTTCTTCGCCATCTTCGCCCTGCTGCACGACGTCGCGATGGTCTACTTCACGTTCATCATTTTCCGGATGCCGCTGGACGACAACTTTGTCGCCGTCGTGCTCACGATCCTCGGCTATTCGCTGAACGACACCATCGTGATCTACGACCGCATCCGCGAGAACCGCAGGCTGATGGGCCCGAAGACGCCCTACCGCGTGCTGGTGAACACCAGCATCAACCAGACGTTCACCCGGTCGGTCAACACGGCGGTCTGCACGTTCCTCGCCATCGCGACGGTGTTCGTCGTCGGCTCGGCCTACCAGCTGAACAGCGTCGTCGCCTTCGCCCTGCCCATGATGGTCGGCGTGGTGACCGGCTGCTACTCCACCGTCTGCATCGCGGGGCCGATGTACGTCACGTGGGAGAACTACAAGCTGAAAAAGCGGACCCTTGCGGCGGAAAGATCCGCGGCGCCCGAGAAAGCCGCACAGCCCCGCGCCGCGGCCCCCCAGCCGGGGACCGCTTCCCCGCAGGGAACCGCCGCCGGCCCCAAAGCGCCGAAAACGGCGTCCCGCAGAAAAGGGAAAAAGAGAAAACGCTGAGGCCCGCTTCCTCCTTTGCGCCGCCGTCCGAATCGGACGGCGGCGCTTTTTTATCCCGGGCCGAGAAATGTTTACGGGCCGTTCACGCCTGTAAAACATTTTTCTTCTACCCTGGGGACTTAAAAGAAACGATTGCCGCGGAGGGCGAAAATCATGCAGACCGCAAAAAAATACAAAACCGGAGCCGCGCTCTTCCTGATCCTGTGCCTGGCCGTTTTCCTCTCGGTCTTCAATATCTGGAATTACGGATACAGCAACGAGTTTTACGCCGCCTCCGTCAAAAGCATGCTGACGAGCTGGAAGAACTTCTTTTTCGTCTCGCTGGACCCCGGCGGCTGGGTCACGGTGGACAAGCCGCCCGTCTCGCTGTGGATCGAGGCCGCTTTCGCGAAGGCGTTCGGCTTCTACGGGTGGAGCCTCATCCTGCCGAACTGCCTGGCCGCGGCGGGTTCGGTTTTCATCCTTTACCGCACGGTGCGCCGCGGCTTCGGCGAGGCGGCGGGGCTGGTCTCCGCCCTCGTCCTCGCGCTTTCCCCGATCTTCATCGTCGTCAGCAAGACCAACAACACGGATTCCATCCTGATCTTCTTCATGGTCTGCTCGGCCTGGGCGGTCACGGCGGCGATCGACACGGGCAAGCTGCGCTACCTGCCGCTTTCCGCAGTGTTCCTGGGGATCGCCTACAACGCCAAAACGCTGGAGGCCTTTCTGATCCTCCCCGCCCTGCTGGCCGCCTATTTGTTCGCCGCGGACCTTCGCTGGAAACGGCGCCTCCTGCGCCTCGGGGCGGCGGCGCTGGTCCTCGCCGCGGTCTCCCTCTCCTGGTCCGCGGCCGTCGATCTCACGCCCGCCGACCAGCGTCCCTATGTGGACGGCAGCTCCTCCAACTCGGAGCTGGAGCTGGCGCTGCAGTACAACGGCATCCAGCGCATCACGGGCCAGGCGCGGGGCGGCTCGTCTTTCCGCGCGCAGGGCGCGGAGGCCCCGGATTCCGATGAAAACGGCGGCGCGGCGCAGGGCTTCTCCGGCGCTCCCGGCGGCGGGGCGGCGCCCGGTTCCTCCCGCGGCTCCGCAGGACAACGCCCGGACGATTTCGGCGGCGGCGCATCCTTCGGGGGAAACGGGATGTTCAACGGCGGCGGCAGCCCCAGCCCGCTGCGGATGTTCAACACCACGCTCGGCGGGCAGGACGGATGGCTTCTGCCGTTCGGGCTGTTCTCGATCGCCGCGCTGCTTGTCACGCTGCTCCGAAAGGACCGGAAGGACGCGGGGGCCCGCGGGAAATCCCTGGCCGCCCTCCTCCTCTGGGGCGGCTCCGTGCTCACCATGTCCGTCTATTTCAGCATCTCGGAATTCTTCCACCCGTATTATCTTTCCGCCATGGCCCCGTTCCTCGCGGCCCTGTGCGGGGTCGGCCTCGTACAGATGGCAAAGCTGTACCGCGGGCGCGGCGCGGCGGGGATCCTGCTCCCCGCCGCTCTGGCGGCGACCGCGGCCGTGCAGGCCGTGATGCTGAAGGAATACTCCTACCACGAAGAGCTGCTGATCCCCGTCGTCTGCGCCGCCGCGGGCGTGCCGGCCGTCCTCCTCTTCGCGCTGCGCCTTTCCGGCCGGGGACCGTCCCGGAGACTGGGCGCGGCGCTGACGGCCGTCGCCTTCGCCGGTCTGCTCATCGCGCCCGCGGTCTGGACGGGGTATTCGGTGCTGACCGGCGGGATCAACGCCCAGATCCCGTCGGCCGGCCCCTCCGCCGAAACTTCCGCCGGACCGGGAGGCTTCCGCTTCCAGAGCCGCGACGGCGCGGCTTCCGGCCCGGATTCCGGGCGGGACGGGAGCGGCGGCAGCGAGGAGCTGATCCGCTTCCTCGAACAGAACAACACGGGCGAGAAATTCCTGGTCGCCGTCCCCAGCGCGAGCGAGGCGGAACCGATCATTCTCGCCACCGGGAAGCCGGTCATGGCCGTGGGCGGGTTCAGCGGGAGCACCCGGACGCTCACCGTGGAGGAGTTGGAAAAAATGGTGAAAAGCGGCGAGCTCCGCTATTATCTGCTCGGCGGCAGCGGGGACCGCGGGGGCGCCTCCGACGACGTGGCCGCATGGGTCCGGCAGAACGGCAAGGCGGTCGATTCCTCCCGGTGGTCCGCCGCGGGCGGAACGCAGACTTCCGGACCGGAAGGGCTTTCCGGCGGGCAGACCCTCTACGATCTCTCCGCCTTCCGGGATGCGGGATAGCCGGGCCGGTGCGCCGGGAAGCCGTCAGCCGTCGTAATCCTCAACCCTTTTCTCCACGTCCGCCATGGTGTGGACGACGATGCCGGCCTCGAGCTCCTTCCGGTCCTGCTCCGGGAGGAGCTCCACTTCGGTCTCGTACTCCGCGAACGGCTCCGTCTCCTGATTGCGGAACACGCCGATGTGCCCATGGTAGGTCCGGATGATATAGGAATCGCCCTGGCCGGCACCGGCCGGCACGGTTCCGGAGCTTTCTTGACGCGACGGCGCATTTGAGTTAGAATAATACGAAGTGCTTGTCCCGGAAGAGGCAGCCTGCTTCTTCCACCCCGGGCTCTGCACGATGAGAAGGGCGGCGACCAGCACCGCGGCGCAGGCGACGACCTGTGAAGCTTTTTTCAATTTGATTCACCTCGCCGTTATAATTTGAAAATATTGGCAAATTATACATTCTGACGCTTCAGGCAGTCTGGCCTGCCGGAAAGGCGGCATTTATGAGAAAAACCGACATCAGCCGATACGCCGACGCCCCGAAGGCCGCGGGCGACGTGATCTCCACCGGAAGATCCGTCCTGCGGATGTTCTTTAAGGCGCTGTGGACTCTGTTCGCCGTCGCGGCGATCACGGGCACGGTGGTGCTGGCGTTTTTTGCGGCGTACGTGTTCAGCCTGAAAGACTCCTCGATCGATTTCGACCTGCACAAGCTGCAGCTGAACTACACCAGCTTCATCTACGTGAACGGCCCCGGCGACAACAGCGCCGCGCCCGTGAAATACGCGAGCCTCTCCGGCTCGGAAAACCGCGTGTGGGTGGACCAGGACCAGATCCCGAAGGCGATGCAGGACGCGATCGTCGCCATCGAGGACAAGCGGTTCCGCGAGCACAGGGGCGTCGACTGGTACCGGACGTTCGGCGCGGCGACGAACCTGTTCAACTTCACCAAAGGGGACGGCGGCGGCACCTACGGCGGCTCGTCCATCACGCAGCAGCTCATCAAGAACATCACGGGCGACAACGAGGTCAGCCTCAAGCGCAAGATCACGGAGATCTTCCGCGCGATCAACCTGGAGAAAAAATACTCGAAGGACGAAATTCTGACGGCGTATCTGAACGTCGTTCCGTTCGGCAGCGGCTGCAACGGCGTTCAGACCGCCGCCAACCTGTACTTCGGGAAGGACATCAAGGACTGCGACATTGCCCAGTGCGCCGCCATCGCGGGTATCACGCAGAACCCCACCGCCTACAACCCGCTGGTGCATCCGGCCGCGAACAAGGCCCGGCAGCAGATCGTGCTGCGCGAGATGCACAAGCAGGGGAAAATCACGGATGCGGAATACAAGGCCGCCATGACGGAATCGGAGCACATGGTCTTCGTCGGCAAAAAGAAAGAGAACATCGTCGACGAGAACTCCGTCTGGAACTGGTACACCGACGCGCTGTTCGAGGACGTGAAGGAACGGCTGATGGAGGCCTACGGGATCTCGGACGAAAAGGCGGTGGACATGCTCTACCACGGCGGGCTAAACATCTACAGCGCGATGAACGCCGACCTGCAGGCGGATGCGGAGAAGGTCTTCAACGACAACAGCGCCTTCCTGAAATCCTACCCGAACCTGCAGGGCGGGTATTTCGCCATGGACTACTCGGGGCGCGTGATGGCCATCGTCGGCGGGCGCGG
This sequence comes from Caproicibacter sp., assembly GCA_036844765.1. Classification (GTDB taxonomy): domain Bacteria; phylum Bacillota; class Clostridia; order Oscillospirales; family Acutalibacteraceae; genus Thermocaproicibacter. The sequence continues at coordinate 19,385 of DAIUFE010000011.1, forward strand.
CAAAAAGACCAGCAACCGGCTTTTCAACTTCGCCACGGACGCGAAGCGGCAGCCGGGCTCCTCCATCAAGCCGCTGGCCGACTACGGGCCGGCGGTCAACCTGGGCAGGATCACCTACTCCACGCTCCTGAAGGACGAGCCGCAGGAAAACTGGAAGGACGGAAAGCCCGGCCCGAGCAACGCCGACCACGTCTACCACGGCAACGTCACGGTGGAATACGCGCTGGCGCAGTCCCTCAACGCGGCGGCCGTCCAGCTCTGCAAGGCGATCACCCCGAACGTGAGCTACAATTTTCTGCGGGAGAAGCTCTCGTTCACCAGCCTGGAGCCCTCCGACAACACGCTGGCCATGGCGATCGGCGGTCTGACGCAGGGCGTCACGGTGCGCGAGATGACCGCGGGCTACCAGATTTTCGGCAACGGGGGAAAATACTACAGACCCTACACGTTCTACTACGTGACGGACCACGACGGCAACGTGATCGACGGCCTCGACAACCGGCAGGAGATCCCGACCCAGGCGATCTCCTCCCCGGCTTCCACCGTGATGTACCGCCTGCTGAACAACGTGATGACGCACGGCCTGGGCATCAACGCGAACATCAGCGGGTGGGACATCTTCGGCAAGACCGGCACCACCAACGACAACAAGGACAGCTGGTTCGTCGGCGGCACCCCCTATGCCGTGGCGGGCGTCTGGACCGGATATAAGACGCCGAAGACCCTGAGCAAATACGAGACGCCCATCGCCAAAAAAGTCTGGAAAAACATCATGACAGAGTATCTGAAAGGGAAAGAAAAGAAAGCCGTCCCCAAGGACCCGAACGTGATCTCCGCCCTTTACTGCAAGGAAAGCGGGCTGCTTGCAAATCCCGGCGTGACCACGGAAACCGGCGTCGGCTGGTACGATAAGAACAACCTTCCCCCCGTCTGCTCGATGCCCCCGAGCAGCGAAGCGTCCTCCGCCCCCGAGGAAACGGACAGCAGCGCCGCGCCCCCCGAATCCGGGCAGGAGAGCGGGATCGGGCCGGAATCCTCCGTTTCCGGGTCCGATTCCTCGGCTGGCTCGGAAACCGAAAGCGCCCCGGAATCTGAGCCGGACCGCGCCGGCTCCTCCAAAAGCGAAGGGGGACGGGACGGTGAAAATGAATTTCAGCCTCTTGAATGATGCAGAACGCCGTTTCTTTCTTCCTTCAGCCTGTTGAATCGGGCCGGAAAAGATGGTAGAATAAAAAGGCATTTTACCGTGTCCCCGGCCAGGACGGAAAAGGGAGCACAAGGAGAGCTGGTATGGTACAGATTGCGGTCTTGGGGTACGGCACCGTCGGCTCCGGCGTGGTCGAAGTGCTGGAGAAGCACGCGGAGAGCATCGCCTCCCGCGCAAAGGAAAAGATCGGCGTCAAATACATACTGGACCGGAAATCGTTTCCGGGCAGTCCGTACGAAAAAAAATTCACGACGTCGTTCGAGACCATTTTGAAAGACCCCGAGGTGCGGATCGTGGTGGAGGTCCTCGGCGGCCTGCACCCCGCCTTCGATTTCGTGAAGAGCTGCCTGGAAAGCGGCAAGAGCGTGGTCACCTCCAACAAAGAGCTGGTGGCGGCGAAGGGCGCCCAGTTGCTGAAGATCGCCCAGAAAAACAACCTCAACTTCCTGTTCGAGGCGAGCGTCGGCGGCGGCATCCCGATCATCCGCCCCATCAGCCAGTGCCTCGCGGCCAATGAGGTGGTGGAGATCGCCGGGATCCTGAACGGGACCACGAACTTCATCCTGACGAAGATGATCCGCGAGAAGGTCCCCTTCGCGCAGGCGCTCGCGCTCGCACAGAAGCTCGGGTACGCCGAGCGGGACCCCTCCGCCGACGTGGAGGGCGGCGACACCTGCCGCAAGATCTGCATCCTCGCCTCCCTGGCGTACGGCAAACACGTGTACCCCGAGCAGGTCCACACCGAGGGGATTGCGGGGATCACCGCGGCCGACGTGGAATACGCGGCCGCCTGGGGCGGCGTGGTCAAGCTGATCGGCCGGGTGAAGCGCACGGAGGGCGGCAAGGTGCAGATCATCGTGTGCCCGATGTTCCTCCCGCGCGAAAGCCCGCTCGCCAACGTGGACGACGTGTTCAACGGCATCCTCGTGCGCGGCGACGCGACGGGCGACGTGGTGTTCTACGGGCGGGGGGCCGGCAAGCTGCCGACCGCGAGCGCCGTGGTGGCGGACGTGATCGACTGCGTCAAGCACTTCAGGGCGCGCAAATACCTCTACTGGGACGACGGTTCGCCGGATTACGTGGAGGATTACCGCGAAAACGAGACCGCCCTGTTTGTCCGCGCGAAAACGGACGACGAGGCGCTCGCGTTCAAAAACGCAGAGAGCCGCCTCGGCCGCGTGGAGCGCCTGGCGCGCCGGGACGCGCCGCGCGGCGAGATCGCCTTCGTGACGCCGGCGGCGAAGGAAAAGACGATCCGGCAGGCGCTGGAGCTCCTCTCCGGCCTGGGGATCGAGATCACGGGCACGGTCCGCATCGGCGACCTGTGAGGGATGGAGGGCCGCAAGCGATGATACGGATTCAGGTTCCCGCGACGAGCGCCAATCTCGGCCCCGGGTTCGATTCGCTCGGGATCGCGCTGACCCTGCGCAACGAGGTATGGATGGAGGAATCGGATGCTCTCTCCGTCACCTGCAAAGACGGCGCCGCCGTGCCGAAGGATGAGAGCAACCTGATCTTCCGGGCGGCGAAACGCCTGTACGACCGCTGCGGCCGGCATCTGCCCGGGCTGAGGATCGTTCAGCTCAACGGCATCCCCATGGCGCGGGGCCTCGGCAGCAGCTCGGCGTGCATCGTGGCGGGCCTGCTGGGGGCGAACCGGCTGCTGGGCGGCCCGCTGGGCCGGCGGGAGCTGATCGACCTCGCCGCCGCGATCGAGGGCCACCCCGACAACACGACGCCCGCCCTCGAGGGCGGGCTGACGGTCTCCGCCGTGGAAACGGGGCGCGTCTACAGCGTGAGCTTGCCGGTCACCGGCAGGATCCGCTTCGTGCTCTTCATCCCGCCGTTCGAGCTGAAGACGGAGAAGGCGCGCTCCGTGCTGCCGCCGCAGTATTCGCGCGGCGACGCGGTCTACAACCTCTCGCGTGCGGCGCTGATGGCGGCGTCGCTGTTCTCCGGCAGAGTGGAGAATCTGCGCGCCGCCGTGCAGGACCGGATCCATCAGCCGTACCGCGCGGGACTGATCGCGCACCGGGACGACGTGTTCCGCATCAGCTACGAGCTCGGGTCGCTCGGCACCTACGTGAGCGGCGCGGGGCCGACGATCGTCGCCATGGCGGAGGCGGACGGCGCGGAACGCCTGGCGGCGCAGGCCGCCACCCGCATGGAGCGGGAAGGCATCGCGGGCTGGCGGACACGGGTGGCAGACGCCGACCCGCACGGGGCGGAAATCCTTGCGGAATAGCCGCCGGCCGGAGAAACCGGGCTCCGCCCGGAGTCAGAACGGAGGAGGAATCCTTTTATGAGCCTGATCGTCCAGAAATTCGGCGGCAGCTCCGTCGCCAGCGCGGAGCGGGTGTTCAACGTCGCCGATATCGTGACCAAGACGTATGCGAAAGGCAACAACGTCGTCGCGGTCGTCTCCGCGCAGGGGGATACGACGGACGACCTGATCGCGAAGGCGAAGGAGATCAACGAGGGCGCTTCCCGCAGGGAGATGGATATGCTGCTCTCCGCGGGGGAGCAGATGTCCGCCGCGCTGCTCGCCATGGCGATCGAGAAACTGGGGTACCCGGTCGTCTCGCTGCTGGGGTGGCAGGCGGGCTTCGCGACCAGCTCCGCCTATGGGAAGGCCCGCATCAAGCGGGTGGAGCCGGCCCGCATCCGCAAGGAACTGGATAAGAAAAATATCGTCGTGGTCACCGGCTTCCAGGGGGTCAACCGCTACGGCGACATGACGACCCTCGGCCGCGGCGGCTCCGACACCAGCGCGGTGGCCATCGCGGCGGCCATGAACGCCGACCTGTGCCAGATCTATACCGACGTGGAGGGCGTCTACACCGCGGACCCGCGGAAAGTGAAAAACGCCCGGAAGCTGAGCGTCATCTCGTACGACGAGATGCTGGAGCTCGCCTCGCTGGGCGCGCAGGTGCTGAACAACCGTTCGGTGGAGATGGCCAAGAAATACGGGATCGAGCTGGAGGTGCTCTCCAGCATGACCCGCAGACCCGGGACAATCGTGAAGGAGGCTTCCAAAATGGAAGAGATGCTGATCAGCGGCGTCGCGAAGGACGAGGACACCGCGCGGGTTTCCATCATCGGGGTGCCGGACCGCCCGGGCCTTGCGTTCAAGATCTTCTCGAAACTTTCGGCCAAGAACATCAACGTCGACATCATCCTCCAGTCGGTCGGCCGGAACGGGACGAAGGACATCAGCTTCACCGTCGGCCGCGACAATCTGAAGGAGACGATCGCCGTGCTGGACCCTTACGTCGAGCTGATCGGCGCGACCAAGGTCCTCTTCGACGAGAACATCGCGAAGGTGTCCGTCGTGGGCGCGGGGATGGAATCCCACCCCGGGACGGCGGCGCGGATGTTCGAGGCGCTCTACGAGGCGAACATCAACATCCACATGATCTCCACCAGCGAGATCAAGATCTCCGTGCTGATCAACCGCGCGGACGCCGACCGCGCGGTCTCGGTAATCCACGACAGGTTCTTCAGCAAACCGGTCGGCGACGACTGAGCGCAGAAAGGCGGCCGGGAACGGATAAAATCCGTTCCCGGCCGCCTTTCTGCGCCGTTCCGGCCCACGGGGGCCTTTCCGGCGGCCCGTTTTATGTCTTGGCGCCGGTTTCCGGCGCGCTGTTCTCAAGCTCGGCAAATGTATAGGAATCCAGCTTCCGGCGCACGACGGCGGAAATCTCGTCGTAGATTCTCTGGAAGCGGCAGCAGGCGGTGTGCGAGCAGCTGTACCGGACCTGCTGGCACCGGCTGATCATATAGGGCCCCTCCACGGCCTCGAGGACCTGGCGGAGCGTGATCTCGTCCGCGCCGCGCGCGAGCGCATACCCGCCGTGGGCCCCTTTGTAGGAGACGATCAGCCCGCCGCCCACCAGCTTGCGCAGTATTTTCAGGGCGAAGCGGAGCGGAACCTCCGTCTGAGCGGAGAGGTTTTTCGCGTCCACCCGGCCCCGGCGGTCCGAGCGGGCCAGCGCGTCCACGATCCGCACGGCGTAGTCCGCCTCCAGCGTCATCACCATCGGCCCGGCACCTCCTTCAGTCCAGAAAATCCTTGAGCTTTTTGCTGCGGCTCGGGTGGCGCAGCGTGCGGGAGCGCCCGTCCTCCAGGCCGAAGCGCAGGCGCAGGACCTTTTCCTCGCGCGGGGTGAGGGTGTCCAGCACGTCGGCGAGCTGCTCCTTCAGCAGCGTGTGGGAGGCGGCGTCCGCCGGGGCGGGCGCTTCGTCGTCCGGGATGAAATCCCCGAGGTGGCTGTCCTCCTCCTCGCCGATCGGCGTCTCGAGGGAGACCGGCTCCTGGGCGACGCGCATGATCTCGCGGACCTTTTCGACCGGCATGTCCAGCTCGGCGGAGATCTCGTCCGCCGTGGGCTCGTGGCCGTTGGTGTGCAGCAGCTGGCTGGAGACCTTCTTCACCTTGTTGATGGTCTCCACCATGTGGACGGGGATGCGGATGGTGCGCGCCTGGTCCGCGATCGCGCGCGTGATGGCCTGGCGGATCCACCAGGTGGCGTAGGTGGAGAACTTGAAGCCCTTGGTGTAATCGAATTTTTCGACGGCCTTGATCAGCCCGAGGTTCCCCTCCTGGATGAGGTCGAGGAACTGCATGCCGCGCCCCAGGTAGCGTTTTGCGATGCTGACGACCAGGCGGAGGTTCGCCTCCGAAAGGCGCTTCTTCGCGGCCTCGTCGCCGTTGGAGATGCGGATGGCGAGGTCGATCTCCTCTTCCGGCGTCAGAAGCGGCACGCGGCCGATCTCCTTGAGGTAGACCTTGACGGGGTCGTCGATGGCGATCCCCTCGGTGCTGAGGGCGGTCTCCAGATCCTCGGTCTCGTCGCCCTCCGCGGAGAAATCGATGTCGGCGAGCGGCTCGTCCCCGAAGTTCTCGACGATCTCCACCCCCTGCGATTCCAGCGTATCGTAAAACTTTTCGATCTGCTCCGGGTCGAAATCCAGCTCGCCCAGCGCGTCGAGAATTTCTTTCGTGGAAAGCTGGCCCTTGCTCTTCCCCTGCTCGATCAAATCCCTGATGACGGTCTTTTTATCCGGCATCGACATGTTGCGTCCCCCTATTTCTTCTGCCGCCTGAGTTTTTCCAGGTAATCCTCTATTTTTTCGGGTGGTGCCGACGCGGCGCTGCCCAGCAACTGTTTTTCCTTTTCCTGCCGTATCACGGCGATATACTGCTCCGCGTCGCTCCACGCGGCGGCGATCCCGTCCGCCCGCGCGAGGAGGCCCGCGACGGAAGAAAGTTCCTCCATGGAAAAATCGTGGGAAAAATCCGAGATTCCAACCGATTTTCCCTCCTTAATTCTGCCCACAATTCTCTCATATACACGGCGGTTAAATTCCGTGACGAACTTTTCGGGGGGCAGGGATTCGAAAATCCGGCCCGCGTCGTCCGGGTTCTTCATCAGATAAGCCAGCAGCGCCTCCTCCGCGCCTGCGGCGCGGAGGAACTGCCGCCTTTCCGGGTTCACGCCGTCCTCCAGCCCGGCGGCCTGCCGGCGCACCGCGCGGAGCTCCCTCTTCCGGCGGGTCTGCTCCAGCTTCCTGCCGTCCGACTCCACCTGGCCGAGCAGGGTGGAGGTCTCGACGCCGGTCTCCCCCGCGACCTTGCCCGTGTAGACCTCGCGCTCGACCGGATTGTCGAGCGAGGCCAGCACCTGGACGGCGCCGCGCAGATAGGCGACGCGGCCCTCGGCGGTCTGCAGATTGCAGCCGCTCTTCGCTTTTTTGAGGCGGTACTCCACGTCGTTGCCGCACGCGTCCAGCATCTGCCGGAACCGGACCGGCCCGTAGGCCTTTATGTATTCGTCCGGGTCTTTGCCGCCCTCGATGGTCAGCACGCGCACCAGCAGGCCCGCCTGCCGCAGGATCGGGATGGCGCGCGCGGCCGCTTTCTGCCCCGCCTCGTCCGCGTCGTAGGAGACGACGACCTCCTTCGCGTAGCGCGACATCAGGCGCGCCTGCGAGGGCGTCAGCGCCGTGCCGAGTGTCGCCACCGCGTCGGTGAAGCCGGCCTGGTGCATCGAGATCACGTCCATATATCCCTCGCAGAGGACGAGCCGGCCCCGGTTGCCGTTCTTGGCGAAATTCAGGGCGAACAGCATGTCCCCCTTGCTGAACACCGGCGTCTCGGAGGTGTTGAGATACTTGGGCTTGTCGTCGCCCAGCGTCCGGCCGCCGAAGGCGACCACGTTGCCGCGCAGGTCGATGATCGGGAACATCACCCGGCCGTAGAAGCGGTCCACGGCCCTGCCGCTCCGGCTTTTGAACGCGACGTTGGCCAGCACCATCTCCTGCTGCGAAAAGCCCTTGCGCTCCAGAAAATCCACCAGCGCGAACCGCCCCGGCGGCGAAAACCCCAGCCCGAAATGGCGGACGGTCTCCGGGCGCAGGGCGCGCTTGGCGAAATACGCCCGGCCCGGCTCGCCGGCCTGCGATTTCAGCACTGCGTAGTAGAACCGCGCCGTCTCGCGGTTGAGGGCGAGGATGCGGGCGCGCAGCTTCGACATCCCGTCGTCCGCGCGGTTTTCGGGAACCGTCATCCCCGCGCGTTGGGCCAGGAAACGGATGGCCTCCATGTAGTCCAGGTTCTCGATCCGGCGGACGAACGTGATCACGTCGCCCCCCGCGCCGCAGCCGAAGCAGTAAAACGACCCGTTGTCCGGGTAGATGTTGAAGGAGGGCGTCTTTTCGCTGTGGAACGGGCAGAGCCCCACGAGGTTCTTGCCGCTCCGCTTCAGATTGACGTAGGCGGAAGCGATCTCGGCCAGGTCGCTCCGGGCCTTGAGCTCCTGCAGAAAAGCGTCCGGCAGCGGCACGGCGCATCCCCCCTTCCGCGCATCCGTGCGCCGGGAATCTTCCTCACAGCTTCCACGACTTCGGGATATAGATCTTCTCGAAAAGCTGGACCGCGTAATGGTCCGTCATGCCGGCGATATAATCGCAGGCGGCGCGCTCGCAGCCTTCCCGCTCGGCGATGGCCCTCATGTCCTCCGGCAGGTTTTCCGGCTTCCGGAGGTATCCGTACAGCGCGCCGATCAGCGGGGGGACCTTCGTCTCCTCCGACTTCGCGTACGGGTTGCGGTAGACGTGCTCGTCCATGAAGACGGCGAGCTCGTCGAACGCTTCCCGGGCTCCGGGGTCCATCCGCATCTGCCCGTCCGCGCTGTTGCGCACGACCGATCGGACCAGCGTGTCGATGCGCTTCGACTTGCCGACCCCCAGCGTGCCGGAGATGCTCTTCGGGATATCCTCCTCCCGGAGGACGCCCGCGCGCTCGGCGTCGTCGATGTCGTGGTTGAGATAGGCGATGCGGTCGGCCACGCGCACGACCCGGCCCTCCGCCGTGAAGGCCTGCCGGCCCGTGGTGTGGCACAGGAAGCCGTCGAGCACCTCCGCCGTCAGGTTCAGCCCGAGGCCGCCTTTTTCCAGCCGCTCCGCCACGCGCACGCTCTGCTCGTAATGGCGGAAGCCGCCGGGGAAAAGCCCGTTCAGCGCGCGCTCCCCCGCGTGGCCGAACGGCGTGTGCCCCAGGTCGTGCCCGAGCGCGACGGCCTCGGTGAGGTCCTCGTTCAGCAGCAGGGCGCGGGCGATGGTGCGGGCGATCTGCGCGACCTCCAGCGTATGGGTCAGGCGCGTGCGGTAATGGTCCCCTTCCGGCGACAGAAAGACCTGCGTCTTATGCTTGAGCCGGCGGAACGCCTTGCAGTGGATGATGCGGTCCCGGTCGCGCTGGTAAGGGGTACGCAGGGGGCACTCCTCCTCCGGCGTCTTCCGGCCGCGCGAGTTCCGCGAGAGGGAAGCGTAAGGCGAAAGGATCTTCTCCTCCAGCATCTGCGTGCGCTCTCTGACCGTCAATCCGGCACCCTCCTTCCCAATCTGTAGAAGATATACGCGGGCCGGACCCGTTTTCCCTTCAATCCGGCGGAAAAATCCACGAAAATCAATAGAAAATTTTTTCACCCAGCTCCGCGCGGCATTCGCCGCGCGTCGCGTCGGCCAGGTCGGCCTGAAAGGCGCCGGCGGCCCCGCAGGGGATGTGGAACGAAAGCTCCACCAACCCGGCGTAGGCGACGCCGTCCACCCTGCCGCCGTGCCGCGCGATCAGCGGGGAGACGGCCCCGTATTGCCCGTAGCCGCACCGCAGCTTCGCGGAAAAGCACGCGGCCTTCCGCACGGTGCCGGCCGCCGCCAGCGCCAGCGACGCCGCGCGCGAATAGGCGCGCACCAGGCCGCCCGCGCCCAGCAGGACCCCGCCGAAATACCGCGTGACCACGACCGCCGCGTCCGTCACGCCGGATTTTTGCAGCGCACCCAGCACCGGCACGCCCGCCGTGCCCTGCGGCTCCCCGTCGTCGGAACAGCGCGCCGCGCCGGTGCGCAGCAGAAAAGCGAAGGCGTTGTGCTTTGCCTCCCGGTTCCGGGCGCGGACGACCCGGACAAAATCCGCCGCCTCCGCCTCGGTTGCGACGGATTTCGCGGCGCCGATAAAACGGGAGCGCCGCTCGGTGAATTCGGCCCGCGCCTCCCGCCGCACGGTGAAATACTCCTCCACCCGTTGCTCCCCTCCCGAAAAAGCAGGGCGGCGCCTTTCTGCGGCGCCGCCCCGGCGGATGTGATTGCCCGGCTTACTTATCCAGGCCGTAACGCTTCCGGAACATATCGACACGCCCGCTCGTATCCACGAGCTTCTGCTTGCCTGTAAAGAACGGATGGCATTTGGAACAGATTTCGACGTGGATGTTCTGCTTCGTGGAACGTGTATGGATCACATTGCCGCACGCGCACGTGATGGTGGTCTCCTTATACTGCGGATGGATCTTCTCTTTCATCGCCTGTCACCTCGCTATCAAACCGAAACATACAGTGGTTATTATAGCACGGAGCAATCCGGATTGCAAGCCGGGGAAGGCCGCGCGCGGGAAAAATCCGGGCCGGTTATGAATTCTCCGGCCCGGGGGATGCTAAAAGGGAAAGGAGGCCCTGGAATGTTTCTCTGCAGAAAATCGGAGCCCGGAAAATGGGCCGTGGGCTTTTACGACCCGCAGGGGCGCTGGACGGAGGAAAGCACCTGGAACAGCGCGGCGGAAGCCTCGGAGCACCTGCACGCCCTGAGCGGAGGCGGCCCGGAAGGACCGGCGCCGGGCGAGGACAAATTTATGAAACCTGCCGATTGACCAAAGGCCCGCCGGATGGTAAAATAGCTTTCAACAGTTCTTTTTTTGAATGCCTGTCGCCAAAACACATCAGCCCGGCTTTTCCCGCCGGGGCTGATGTGTTTTAATTGCCTCGGGCGCCCCGCGCGGCCGTTTTCGGCCCGCCGGGAACCGCCGGCTGAAAGGAAACGGAATCCTGTTGAAACTCGGCTTTTTACATCAGAGCACCGAAGAACGCCGGGAGCTGATCCTCCACGGCAGCATCGGGAAAACCCTGCTGCTTTTGTCTTTCCCCACGCTGCTGATGAGCGTGATCATGTCGCTGATGCCGCTGATGGACGGGCTGTTCATCAACAACGCGGCGGGCACGCTCGTCGCCAGCGCGGTGACCTACTGCGACCCGATCATCGCCATGATGACGGCGCTGGCGCAGGGCCTGAGCGTCGCCGCCATGGCGATCATCGGGCAGGCCAACGGGCAGGGCGACACCGAACGCGTGCGGCACATCTGCGTCCAGGTGGTCATGTTCGCCTTCCTGATGGGATTCTTCCTGGCGCCCCTCTCCGTGCTGATCGCCTTCCCGATCTCCGCCCACGTCGACCCGGAGATTTCGCGCAACGTGTTCCTTTACATCGCGCTGTACTCGCTCGTTCTTCCGTTTTCTTTCCTTGAAAGCATCTACAACGCCATCAAGAACGCCACCGGGAAGCCCGAGGCCACCTTCGTCCGCATGCTGCTGATGCTCTTCCTGAAGATCCTGTTCAACTACGTCTTCATCTACTGGATGAGGCTGGGGATCTACGGCTGCATCTACTCCTCCCTGGGCGCAAACGCGCTGGTGTGCCTCTGGATGTTCTACGAGCTTTTCGCGATGAAGTCCGAGGACCGGCTGACCCTGCGCGGCTTCCGGTTCGATATGCCGCTGATCCGGCAGACGGTGCGGGTCGGGGTGCCCTCCATGATCTCGTGGCTGATGGTCAATTTCGGCTTTTTCCTCATCAACAACGAGATCCAGAAATACGGGGCCGTGGTGCTGAACGGGCAGGGCATCGCCAGCAACATCACCGCCGTCTGCTTCAACCTTCCCTCCTCGTTCGCCTCGGCCGTCACCACCATGGTCAGCATCAACATCGGCGCGGACCAGCCGAAGAACGCAAGGCGCTCCTGCTTGCTGGGGTGCGCCGCCAGCGCGGTCACGGCGGCCGGCATCATCGCCCTGATCGTCCCCCTTTCCCCGTACCTCACCATCCTGTTCACCCACCGTCCCGACGTTCTGGCGATCGCCAACAGCGCCCTGCACATCTACACCTATTCCGTGATCGGCTTCGGCGTCTGCATGGCCGTGCAGGGCGCGTTCATCGGCCTGGGCAAAACCACCGTGCCCCTGATTCTCGGCTTCCTGCGGATCTGGCTGCTGCGGTATCTCTTTATTCTGGCGACGGAGCATACGCTTCAATATTATTCCGTGTTCTGGGGCAACCTGTTCTCCAACTACGCCGCGGCGGCCATTTCCCTCTTCCTGATTCTGCGGGTGAAATGGCACTCCGCCCTGCGGTGACCGTTTCCTTCTGAATCAACAATATCTATGCAGGCTATTGATTTTCAACACTATAGGATGTATAATCAGATGAGAAGATGTGCGAAGGGAGAATCGCCATGAATACGGAAATTACGGTGACCGGCGGGAAACTGGAACAGCCGGAGATCGACTGCTACGTGAAATATCTGCTCGGCAGGAACCCGGGCCGGGATTTGAAATCCCTGAAAATTGGGCTGGACGGGGACTATGTGAACCTCACCTACGAGCTGCAGCCGGTTCCGTTCGAGCGGATCCGGAGGATCACGGGCTATCTGGTCGGCACGATGGACCGGTGGAACGACGCCAAGCGCGCCGAAGAGCGCGATCGCGTCAAGCACAGCGTGGCATAAACCGATCCGACAAAAGGGCTGTTGCAAAACAGTCTTCTCGAAAAACAGCGCACAAAAAATACGCCTTGACTGGGGCTTCCAAAGCCGTTTCAAGACGTATTTTTTTGCGCTTTTGGTTGGTTATTGCTTTGTGCAATTTGCTACTGCAAATTCGTTTTGCAACAGCCTCTTGTTTCATCGTTTGACGGAGCCTGTTCCGGGGAAACGTCCTCCGCGCGAAAAGCGGACACGATCAAGCGAGGCTGCGGATTTCTTCCCGGAGTTCGTCGATGGCGGCTTCCGCTTTGGCCATGCATTCCCGGTCTTCCCGCTCTTCGGCGCGCCGGTAGCACAGCTTGTAAACTTTCAGCTTGCTTTCGAGAAACGTCTTTTCTTTTGAATTCATTCCGCACCTCCAAAGGATTTAATATATTTATTATACCACAAAAATAAACATTTATGATCGGTTTCCCGAAGATTAGACCGCCGGGACCGCACGCCCCACCCGGGCCGGCGCGCCGCGGCCGGCGGCCGTTTTTTTCCGCCGCGGATAGGGGTAAACGGACGCGCGGTCCTGAACGGTGAGGATCGCCTTGTTGCGCACGAGGCCGTCGCGGATATCGACCGCATCGTCGAGGACCGGGTTGCGCCGGCGGAAAATGAAATCGGGAAGATACGGGAGCAGGGCGGAGGAGATTTCCCACGACGCGCTGTCCCACAGCAGGGACGGCGTGTGGTCGACCGCGTAATAGAGCAGGTTCCCCACCTTCCGGAACGGATGGGAAAAATCGGACGGCTGCGCGAACTGGAACCCCATCCCCTCGTCGCAGCTCACGTCGATCACCAGGCATTCCCTGCGGAATCTGGCCACATCCCTGTCGCGGATAAAGACCAAAGGGCGCGCGGGGTTCTGCAGGACGCCGTTCACCAGAATATCCGCGCCCGTGAGAAAAGCGACCAGCGGCGCGGTTCCGCCGTCGGCGAACTCCACCGCAAAGCCCTCCCGCTCCTGCCGCAGGCAGCGGACGTACCGCACGCCCGGGAGCCGGTCCGCAACCAGGTGGACCGGCCGGCGCGTGAGGACCGTGATGTCGGAAACGCCGTGGCTCTGCAGGGCCAGCACGGCCCCGCGGCTCACGGAGCCGAAGCCCAGGACGGCGGCGCGCAGCGGCGAGCCGAAATTCCCGTCCACCCCGCGCAGCTCCAGCGCGTGCTGGACCCCGCAGTACCCCGCCATCTCGTTGTTCCGCTGAAACACGTGGACCCGTCCCCGCTCCCCCTTGTGGAACATGTTTTCCCACGCGACCAGCGTGAGCCTGCGGTCGATGGCGATCTGGGCGACCCCGCTCTGCTGAACGCTGTGGATCCAGCCCCATACGGCCGTGCCGTCGCCGCACTCCTCCAGGTCGCGCTCGACCGGCTTGGGGATGATCACGGCGTCCGCGCGGCCGAGCAGCTCCGAGCGGGCCGCGGGCCTGTGCCCGGTCATGGCGGCGATGCAGTCGTCCGGGACGCCGAAGGGCTCGCCGTACCCTCTTTCAAAAAACAGGTGCCGACGCACGTTCCTCGGTATCCTGCCGATCTGCCCGGGGTGGATGGCGACCCGTTTCTCGTTTTCTTTTCTGGAAGTTCCGATCACGGCAGCGTTCATCGCAATGCTCCTTTCTTTGCCCGGCGCTCCGCAGCCGGCGGTCCCCGCGCTTTCCGCGGGCCGTTCCGGCCGCTCCGGGGCGTCTGCCCGCCATGCAGGCCAGCCGCCGCCGTTTTGCGCTGTTTTCATCTTGCTTTCGCCGTCAATCCGTTAAAATGTCGGTCTTTTACTATTATAATTCTTTTTGGGATAACTGTCAAACCGGGCGCTCCACGGCGGGGCCGTCCCGGCCCGCAATTCCCCCGACGGACGTGCGGAAACGGACGTATGGATTGCCTTTTTTCACCATATACTGGTCTCGGAGGTGAAGAAAGTGGACTACTCCGGATTTCACGATTTTCCGTTTCCGGCCGATCTGAACGGGGAAGAGCAGAAAGCGCGGGACTATTTTTTCTCCCTGCCGGACAGCGAGCAGCTGCGGATGCTGCACGGATGCCTCTCTTACGAAAACTTCCTTGACCGCGTCGCCCGGCGCATGGACGGCGGGAAGAACGCCGTTTCATGACCGCGCGAAAAGGCGCCCCCGGTAAGGCTGGCAGCCGCCGGGAGCGCCCTTTCGTTTTATAGGCCGGGTATAGAAGAGAAACCGGACTCAGCTCGTTTTCAGCGCGACAAGGCGGGCGCTGCGGCCGCCCGCCCGCGCGCCGTTCGCGACGGTCACGCGCGTCCGGATGGATTCCCCGCCGATCACCTGGAAGATCACGTCCGCCGCGCCGGCCTTTTTCGCCGTGATGCGGTAGAGGCAGACGCCGTCCGCTCCCTCGCGGTATTTTTCGACGGAGACGCGGGAGGCGTCCGTCGAGACCACGCTCATCTGATTTTCAGCCAGGCCCTTTTTCAGCAGGCCGATGCAGTACCGCGCGCCCGGGGCCATGGTGTAGGACATCGTGTCAACCATCACGCCGCTGTTGACCTTCACGGCCATCGGCAGCCCCGCGATCCTTACGGTGGTGGAGCCGGCCGAAACGCCGGAGACGGTGTAGAACCACGCCGCTTCCCCGCCCGAGCTGCGGACCGACCTCCCCGCGCTCACCGAGGCGACGGAAGGGCTGTCGGACACGGCGGCCGGCATCGTCGCGGAATCCGTGACGGCGAGGACCCCGTACCGGTCCCCGACGAGGACGGAGACGACCGACGTGTCGAGCCGCACGCTCCCGTTCGCCGAAGCGCCCGTGGTCAGCACGCAGGAATCCGACCGGTAGCCCTCGAGCGGGTCCCCGTACCGGTCGGCGAGGTAGGCCACGAGGACCGCCCTGTGCTGCCCCGAGCTCTGCGACGAAGCGGAGACGGTGCAGGAAGCGCCCGACGAGCTTTTGGAAAACGCGGCGGCATCCCCGTGCAGCTCCCAGACGATCTTTGTGTCGGACGCATAGTCGGAAAGCTTCGGACGGACGGTCGCCGTGACCGCGGCCGGCTGGCCCGGCGCGACGGCCGCGGAACTGCGGCTCAGCGTCAGCCCGTCGGAACCCGGCAGCGCCAGCCGGAACACCTCCGTGCCGCCGGACGACGATTCCTCGAGATCATAGCCGAAAACGAGGAAGCTCGTTTCGGAAACGGCCCCGCCGTCCGCGCGGAAAGCGATGTCTCCGTTCCCGGCGTCGTCGTTGAACACCAGCCGCGGGCTGCCGGAGACCTCGTCGTGGAGGGTCAGCTCGCCGGAATCGACGCAGAGCACCCCCGGCCCCTCCACGCGGTCCAGCTCCAGAGGATCGTATGAGGTAAACTCGGCGTTGTTTTCAATCCGGAGCGAACCGGCCGTGATCCGGCGGTCGGTAAGGGCCTTCGTGCCCGCCTCCACCACGATCTCCTCGAAGTTCTGAAGATCGGGCAGCGGGTTTTTATAGCCGTCGATCTCGAGCGTCCCGGTATCGTCGCCGTCGATCCCGTCGGCGCTGAGCGTGCAGGAATTCAGGCGCACGGTTTCCGACGCTTTCACCGGGCCGGAAACGGAGACCGTCGTGCCGGTTCCGAACGTGACCTGCGCCGCGTCGACGGAGCCGGCGACGGTGACCTTCCCCGAGCCGAACGACACGTTCCCGCCCGCGGAGACGTCCCCGCCGACCCGCAGAGTCCCGGAGAGCGTCACGTCGCCCGAATCGGAAACGACGTCTCGCCGGATATCGACTTTGGTGACGCGGACGTCGTCCCCCGCGCGGACGGACTTCACCGCGCCGCCGGTAACCGTCACGCTGCCGGAGCACCGGACGTCCCCGACCGTGCCGCCCGAAACGGTCAGCCGGTCGCCGTCCGCGTCGACGCTCTCCACGGAGCCGGCCTTCACGGTCAGGCTGCCGGGGCACTCGACGGGGTCATCCGTCACGTCCTCAAAATTGGATTCGTCCCATTTTTTCCCCCAGTCGGAAGAAAGCCCGAGGTAGGTCTTCGATCCGTGCATGGCGACGGTGTACGCGCTGTCCGCCGCGCGTGCCCGCGCCGTGCCGAACGGCAGGCAGGCCGTCAGCAGCGCGAGCGACAGAAACGCCGCAGAAAAAGCTTTTTTCAAAAAGATCCCTCCATCCGGCGCAAAAGCAGCCTTTCACCCTTCGGGAATCCCGGCCCGCGGCCCGGATTTTCCCATTCTTTTTTCCAGGTTTTATTATACCGGCCTTCCCGCCTTTTTGCAAGGCAGTGCCGTTTTCAAGACCGGAGGCGGTTCTTCCTCCTATTCCCCGTAGATTCCCTGCACGCTGACCTCGCCGGAAAGGACCGTCTCCCGGGTCCCGTCCGGCAGGCGCACGATCAGCTCCCCTTCCGGCGAAAGCTCCTCGGCCACGCCGCATACCGGCCGGCCCGCGCGCCGGAAGCCCACCTTCCCGCCGAGGGTGACGCAGTATTTTTTGTACTCGCTCAAAAACGCCGGGGTCAGGGCGGCGGCGTTCTGCTTCAGCAGCGCCTCGAAACGGCGCAGGATCTCCTGCAGCAGGGCGACGCGGCGGACCGGCCGGCCGGTCTCCAGCAGCAGGGACGTGGCCTTCCCGCGCAGCTCCCTGGGGAACGACGCGGTGCCGACGTTCACGCCGATGCCGACCGCCATGGACCCGGCGCGGCCGGCCTCCGCGCTCAGCTCGGCCAGGATGCCGCAGACCTTCCTGCGGCCGGCGACGATGTCGTTCGGCCACTTGATCTTCACGCCGCAGCCCGAAACGGCCCGCACGGCCCCGCAGGCGGCGAGGCCCGCCAGCAGCGCGGCCGCGGCGGGGCGCGGCGGAAGCGTCTCGGGGCGCAGCAGCACCGTGAACCACAGGCCGGTGCCGGGCGGGGAATCCCATTTCCGCCCGAGGCGCCCCCGGCCGCCCGTCTGCCGCTCCGCGACGAACAGGCTGCCGTTCGGCGCGCCCTCCAGCGCCCGGCGCTTGGCTTCTTCGTTGGTGGAATCGATGCTGTCGAAGCAGAAAACCGTGCGCCCCAGGAAATCCGTTCCCAGCCCGGCCGCGATCCCCTCGGGGGAAAAGCGGTCCGGGCCGAGCTCCGGCGGGCCGCCCCGCTCCCCGCCGGGCACGAAGCCGCCGTTTTCCCTCGAGATATCGCCTTTCCCCATTCCGGAAACGCCCCTTTCTCTTTCCGAAATTATACCAGCAAACGGCTCTTTCGGCAAGCCGGGCGAACGGCAGGGTCCTGCGGACCGCCGCGACCGTCCTTGCTCCGGTCCCGCCGCGGGAAAAAGCAACTTTTCCCTTGACAATAAACGATCAGTCGTTTATTATAGAGTCAGGAACGGAAAACGCAGCAAAGCGGGTGGCTTCCACGCGGAAAAAAGACGACGAAAAACAGCGGAATATCAAAAACGCGGTGGTGCGGCTGATCCTGGAGGAAGGCTTCCAGGGCGCGTCCATCTCAAAGATCGCCCGGAGCGCGGGCGTCTCCCCCGCCACGGTCTACATCTATTACGACAGCAAGGAAGCCATGATTCAGGATATTTATCAGGAATGCTTTGCAGACGCCGTTCATTATCTGCTGGAATGCGTCCGTCCCGGCATGAGCGGAGAAGAGGCCGTCGCGCAGCTCGTCCGCCGGTATTACCAATACATCGTCCGGAACCGGGAGGTCTTCTGCTTCATGGAGCAGTTCGACACCTGCCCGGCGCTCTGCAGCGGCTGCCGCGCGGAGCGGGGGCCGGCCTATGTGACCCGGCTGCTGGCGGAGCTGAAGAAGAAGCATATCCTGGGCGATTTCGATCCCGACAATCTCTATGCGATTTTGTTTTCCCCCGTCAAGCAGATCGCCTGCCACAGCGGGTCCGGCGAGCCGCCGGAGGACCGGCTGGACGAATTGATCAGAATGATCCAGAAAGCAGTGATGTAGAACCGCCGGGGAAAGCGGGGAAACTCCCGCGCTTCTCCGAAACGAAAAAAGACGGCGGCTGTCCGCAGCGATTAAACGTATGTTCATTTATGAAAGAAAGGAAACTTGGCTTATGATTCTTCCAATCCAAAATCTTGTGCTGCTGCCGGGAATGGTCTGCAACCTCCGGCTCGGCCCGCAGGACGGCCGGGCTCTGCTGCAGGCGCAGGCGGAGGGCGAAGCGGTCGCGGCGCTCCCAGCGAAGCGCCGCCGGAGCGATCGGCCGCCGAAAGCGGAGGATTTCTACGGGATCGGCGTTTCCGTAAAAATCCTGAGCGTCCCCGCGGATCAGGAAGAGCCGCGGATCGCGGTCAAGGCCCTGGACCGCGTCGAGGTCTCCGGCCTTGCCGTCCGCGACGGAAAACTCGACGGGAAGATCACTCCCCTGCCGGACGTGATCGATCTGGACGAAGACAGCCGCCGGCAGATGGTCGGCTATATCCGGAAGATCGTGCACGAGGTGGGGGCAAAATTCCAGAACGCGGGAGGGCTCGTCCGGGCGATCGACCAGATCGAGGACCTGAACGTCCTGATCGGCTCGATCTGCGAGCTGATCCCGCTTTCGGGCGAGGAGCAGTATTCGCTGATGGAAACGTCCTCGCTGAAGGCCCGCTGCCTGACGTTCGTCGATTATCTTCTGCGCTATAAGGAATCCGTCCAGCTCCAGATCGAGCTTTCCAGGCGCTCCGCCGAAAAATCGAACCGGAGCTACCGGGAATTCATCCTGCGGGAGCAGCTCAAGGCGATCCAGGAGGAGCTTGGGGAAGGAAGCGGCAGCGCCGGCAGGGATTACCGCGCGCGGATCGGGAAAGCGCATATGCCGGACGAGATCCGCAAGGCCGCGCTGGAGGAAGCGGAAAAGCTCGAAAAGCAGAATCCCGCCAGCCCCGACTACGGCGTCGTCCGCGATTACCTTGACTTTCTGCTCGCGCTGCCGTGGCGGGTGGAGGAAAGCAAGCCCGTCAGCCTGCGGGAAGCCCGCCGCCTGCTCGACGAACAGCATTACGGGCTGGAAAAAGTGAAAAAGCGCATCCTTCAGCATATCGCCGTGATGCAGCTCAAGCGGAACAAGCAGGGCTCCATCCTGCTGCTGGTCGGCCCGCCCGGAACCGGGAAAACGAGCCTCGGCAAAAGCATCGCGCAGGCGCTCGGGCGCAAATACGTGCGTCTGAGCCTCGGCGGCATCCGCGACGAAGCCGAGATCCGCGGCCACCGGCGGACCTACGTCGGCGCAATGCCCGGCCGCATCCTTTCGGGCATCAAAAAAGCCGGCGTCATGAACCCCGTGATGGTGCTGGACGAGGTCGACAAGCTGGCGGCCGGCTACAACGGCGACCCGGCGGCGGCGCTGCTGGAGGTCCTGGACCCGGAGCAGAACAACACGTTCACCGACCATTACCTCGATCTGCCGTACGATCTTTCCAACGTGTTCTTCATCGCGACGGCCAACACGCTGGAGACCATCCCGGCGCCGCTGCTCGACCGCATGGAGGTCATCGAGCTTTCCAGCTATACGGCGGATGAAAAGTTCCACATCGGCCGGGACCACCTGATCCCGGAGGCGATGGAGGAAAACGGCCTGAAGGACGGCGACGTGGAGATCGGCGACGGCACCCTCCGGACGATCATCTCCGACTATACCATGGAAGCCGGCGTGCGCGGCCTGAAAAAGCAGCTGAACGTCATCGCGCGCACCGCCGCCGAAAAGATCGTCTCCGGCACCGCGCCGAAGCCGTTCTCCGTGCGGCCGGAAGATCTGGAGGACATCCTCGGGCGCAGGGTCTTCCGCCACGGCGTGGCGCAGAAGGCGAACGCCCCCGGCGTGGTGACCGGCCTGGCGTGGACCCCGGTCGGCGGCGAGATCCTGTTCATCGAGGCGACCGACATGCCCGGCAGCAACCAGGTGATCCTGACCGGCCAGCTGGGCGACGTGATGAAGGAATCGGCGCGCATCTCCCTGAGCCTGCTCAAATCCCGCCTGCCGGGCGACGCCGTGCAGTTCAAGGACCGGGACATCCACATCCACGTCCCGTCCGGCGCCGTGCCGAAGGACGGCCCGTCCGCGGGCGTCACCATCTTTACGGCGCTCTCTTCGCTCGTGACCGGCATCGCGGTGGACCCGCGCCTCGCCATGACCGGCGAAATCACGCTGAGCGGCAAGGTGCTGCCGATCGGCGGGCTGAAAGAAAAGCTGCTCGCCGCCGACCGCGCCGGCATCCGGAGAGCCCTGATCCCGAAGGACAACCTCGAGGACCTCAGGGAAATTCCGCGGGAGGTCCTCGGCCGGATCCGGATCACCCCGGTGGAAAGCGTGGAGGACGTGCTGCGGGAAGCCCTGGGGATCACGCTCCCGAAGGCGGAGCAGATTCTGCTTTCGCCCGATTTTCTCAACAGCCTGCGTCTTCAGAAGAAATTCTTATAAAAGCGATTCCCTACAGCATTTCCAGTTGATTATGCAAGCGGGTTCGTGTTTCCCCCCGCCTTCGGCGGGGGGAAAACACATCATCTTTCGCAAATTGGAATGGAATTGCTGTGAATTTACGGGGCGGAAAGGGCCGGGCGGGCCTTTTCCGCCCCTTTTTTTTCGGCCGGCGCGCCGGCCAGCTTCTCCTTCAGATAGCGCAGGGTCTCGTCCCGGGAGCGGACCAGGCCGCTCTCCGGCAGCCAGCCCATAAAATCGCGCACGGCGGCGACGGTGCTCGCCTCAGACACGGCGAAGGACGTGTACTCGTAGCCCGGCGCGGTGTAGACGAAGCAGACGGCCCCGTTCCGGAAGGTATAGGTGGAAAGGCTCGCCGGAATCCTCAGCCGGCGCGCGTCCACCAGCACGGGGTGGTATTTCCCCGCCAGCGAGGCCTCGAACATCCTGCGCAGAAGCCGGTACCGGTCGGGCGGCTCCAGCGGGGAATAAAACCCCGTGGAAACCTCGGTGATGCGGCCCGTCGAAAGGAAGCGGTCGATCCCCTCCTCCGAGAAGAAGACGTTCCCCAGGCTCCTCAGCCGGTTCTGCAGGCGCACGGAATTCATATACTCCAGGATCATGCGGGCGGCGCGCCCGTCCTTCACCAGCGCGGGATTGACGTACCGGCGCGTCATCTCCTCGCCGGCGAACGGCAGCAGGCAGGGGTCCGAGGTGAAGTCGTCCTCCATTGCGGTAAATTCGGAATACAGCCGGTTGATATAGGCGATCTCCTCCTGCGGGGACCGGAAAACGGTCGCCATCGGCATGGATTTTTCGCTCAGCGAATCGAACGCGCGGCCGTAAAGCTCGAGATACGGCGCAAAGGAGGAGACCGCCGCGCAGGAGGCGTCGTGCGAAATGCGGACCAGGTAATCCCCCGTCAGGATCAGGTTGGGCATCAGGCCGGCGGCGCCGAAGCGGTCGGCCGAGCCGTAATAGTACCGCGGGCGGTACCGGCAGCCGGAGGCGAGAACCGGCATGACCGCGCCCAGGCAGTTCAGGTTGTACAGGGCGCTGCGCCCGACCTCCGACCCCGAATTTTCCAGGCAGATCACATGGTCGACGGTCAGATTCTGCCGGCGCAGCCCGGCGAGGGGCAGCAGATCGAACAGCATCGGGCATTCCGGCTGCGCCAGAATGCGGACGCGCCCCTTTTCCTTGGCGGCCTCCGCCTCCAGCACGGCCCCGATCAGGCCCCCGACCTCCAGCTTTCCGCTCACCGTCCCGTTCTCCACCGGGACGCGGACCGGGGCCGTGCTCTCCCTTCGCGCGGGGCCTGCGGGCGGCGTCGGAAAGCCGTTGTAGAAATCGAGCACGGCCCTGCGCCGCGCGTAAACGTCCTCCCCCATCTTCGCGGCGCGGTAGCTTTCGAGCAGCCCGGCGCTCTCCCCGGGCGTTAGCATCAGCTCGGAAGCGAGCGCCCGCACCACCGATTCCTTCGCGGGCACCCGCTCCCCCTTCATCATCTTATGGATCAGCGTGCGGTCGACGCCGCTTCGTTCCGCAAGCGAATAAACGGTTATTTTCCTGCTTTTGATGAAATATTCCAATTCCTCCGAAAACTTCCGCAAAACAGACCCCTCTTCTCTCCTCCGACTCGGCGGTATTTCCCGTCCAGCCGCGGAATGCTTTTGGCTTCTCCCCATTGCGATTGGAATTATTATAAAAAATCCTAAAAAACATTATAGCATAAAAAATAAAAAAGGAAATCTTTCCTGTCACAAAAACTGTCACACATTGCGGCAAAAAATCGGCGCGGCTACACTAAAAGAGACCATATTTCCCCATGCAGAAAGGCGCCGCGCGGCAAAAGGGAGGCGAACCCCGCTTTACGGCGTCCGCACACCGAAATTTTGATTGGAGGATGAATGAAGTGAAAGTAGGCAGTAAAGTCCTGTCGCTGATCGTGGCGCTGGCCACGGTCGCCGGCTCGACCCTGAGCACCGCCGCGGCGGCGGGGACAGGACAGGATCAAACATACGACTCCTGCTACGTCGACAGCGGCTACACTGGTGAGGAGGGAGGGCATTATAATACTCTCGACCACGCTATCAGTCATGTGAAGAACAGCGGAACGGTTTATCTCGAGTCAGACCTTAGTGACCTTACCATCACAATAAAAGTTGACAAACCAATCACAATTAACGGGAACGACAATACGCTGTCTTTTACAGAATCAGTGAATACTGAAGCAGAAAACAGCGGGAGAGACGGCCTTCTTATCAAGTCGGACAACGTAACAGTCAGCGATCTGACGGTTACCATGGATGCAGCGACAACTGCTGAAGATGGAGAACCTTGGCAGGGCGTTTACGGCATCCAGGTTTATAATTCTTCGGACGTTACGCTGACGGATATAACCGCCACCGGCGGCGACGCCGGCATTCTGATCAATAGCTCCGAAGCGACGCTGACCGGCACTATTGACGTATCCGGCAATGAATTCGGCGGAATCGAAGTCGCAAAAGGTTCTTCTGAAACTTTGGAAAATTCCACACTGTTCGTAGACAGCAAAGTACAAAATGATTCTGAAGCTTCCCTCAAGCCGACCATCTGGCTGGTGGGGGATGAAAACGGACAAAATTTCCAAGGCGAAGTAGTTCTTGACGATCTTGGTGACAACGATAACAATTTCCAAACCAACGAGGTTCTGACTACCGACGGGGTACAGACCCAATATTATCTCGATGCCTCTAACCTTCCTCTTGGACCCGGCGACGATTGGGCCGGCCCGGCGGAAGAACCCGGCGAATTAACCGCAAGGGATTCTCAAACTTTCGAGTTCCCTGTCCAGTTGAACCTTCCAGATACTTTACCGGACAATCTCGTTTTAAAGGAAGAAACCAAAACCGTTCCGGTCCTGCGGCTGTCTATCTATCTGAATAACGCGAGGGGAACGGGCGAACCCCCGGAGGATGGTTCCCCAAAGGATGATAGTTATGACGAAGCCGTGAAAATTGACCTGCCCGATTTAACTAAAGTCTTAACAGATAATGATGTAAAAAATGCAGCCATCTTGAAGACTATCATTAAAGACGGGTTAAGTCAGATTGATGATGCCCATCAGACAGAAAAAGAAAACACCATTAAGATTTTGAAAGCTGCCGGCGTCCTCTTCAAGGAAAATGAACCTGTGGACGCGACAGGCTTGCTGCACAATATTTCTTATGCGAAAGGGACATGGACGGTCAAGCTGAATACCAAGATGCTCTTGGAAGAAAAAATCACTTCAATCGAATTTCTCGTTAAGCCTTACCTGATTGACGAATCTAAAATATCTTCAGAGAACCCATTCGATTTCACAAACATTCCAAAGTTTCTGCAATGGGGCAACAACGATTATTTTCAGCAGAAAACGGAAGGCATTACCAACGCTTATCTTTATACCATAACGAAGCCGGAAGAGCCCGCTAAGCTGGCCACGCCAACAAACTTGGCGTGGGATACCGAAACGCCGGGTAAAGCGACCTGGGCCGCGGTCGACAACGCTACAAGCTACAGCGTCCAGCTTTACAAGGGCAATGTAGAAAGCGGCGATCCTGTCTCAGTCAGCGAGACTTTTTACGATTTCACCGACGCGATCACGGAAAGCGGTTCCTATACCTTCACCGTAACGGCAATCGGTGATGAAACGAACTATACTGACAGCGCCGCTTCCAATCCGTCCGGTGTCTACAATTACACGGCATCGGGAGAAGAAGTCATTGACGAATACGTTCCTTCCAAAGATTATACACTGTCTTGGACAATCAATAGGAAATATCGCATCGATCTTTATGAAGAAAATGAAGAAGGCCAGGGCGTTTCCATCAAAGACATCACCTGGAACATTGCGGATGTGGTTCCTACCGAATCCAAGGATGTTGTCACAGTTGACAACGGCGTTTTCACCGCAAACAAAGCAGGCCGGACGCTGCTGGAAGGCACTAAGGGCGGCCAAACCTACTATGTGCG
>DAIUFE010000012.1:0-38099 GCA_036844765.1 Caproicibacter sp.
CGGGCCGTTCACCAGCTTCCACACACAGGCCCGCCTTCGGGGATTTCAGCAGTGCCTGTTCGATCACGGAATCCTGTACAACAGCCGTCTGACCCTTTTCGGCAACTGGGAGCGGCAGGCCGGATACGAGCTCGGCGGGCGGCTGGTCAAGGAAGGCGCGACCGCCGTATTCTGCCTGAACGACGTCATGGCAAGCGGCCTGTACGATTACTGCTCGGACCACGGGCTGCAGGTGGGGCGCGATATCTCTTTGGCAGGATTCGACAATCAGGAGATCAGCCAGGCCCTCAAGCCTCAGCTCACGACGGTCGCCCCGCCGCTTTTTGAAATCGGCCGGAAAGCGGCGCAGATCATCATCGACCGGGTCACCAGAAACGCGGCGTCGGCGGATCATTGCAAGCTGCCGTGCCATCTGATCGAACGCGGCTCCATCGCCGATATCCGCCCGGAGATCGGATGAACTTCGGCCAGTTATATTTGTATATATTTTTATGTTTAACGTTTATGTAAAACAAAAATTCTAAACAATATAATGAAATCTTTTGTAATCCACTGAAAATCAAAGGAATTTCAATATTGAACGAGATATCTATGGAAAATGACTGTTTTTAGCAATTTATTTTTTCCAGATACTGTGCTATGATGAAATCGTTTTTAGGGGGAACGCCGTAAAGCAGACGGGGGTGGAGGTTATTTTCCGAGGCGCAGGGATTCCGCGCGCTTTCATTTTTTTCGCAGTTTATTTAACGTTAAATAAGCTGTCTGCCGTTCCTCTCGAAGAAAGCTCGCCCCGGTCAATCGTTCGGAATTGAGATGGAGGGATTGTAATGAAACTCAAAGGGCAGATCTTTTCGGCGCTGCTGTGCGCGGCCGTGGTTTCCGCTTCGTTCGCCGGATGCGCCGGCGGGGGCGGGTCCGGGGGCGAATCCCAGGGGCAGCCGGCGGAAGGGCCTTCCGCATCCGCGGGCGGGGGCGAACGTGTGACGGTCTCTTACGCCCAGTGGGGCAACGATACCGAGACGGCGGCCACCAAAAAGGTCGCCGAAAAATTCAACGCCTCGCAGGATAAGATCACGGTCGAGGTCATGCAGATCGACCACGAGAGCTACATCACGAAGCTGAACGCCATGGCCACGGCCGGCCAGCTGCCGGACACGGGCATCATGAGCGAAGCCGGGGTCCTCACTTTCGCGAACAACGGCATGCTTTACGATATCTCCAGCATGTACGGTGAAAACGAAGCGAAGCCGCTGGACAGCCTCGCCTTTAAGCACGACGGCAAAACGGTCGCCTATTCCGCCGCCAACGAAGTCCTGGGCCTGTGGTACAATATCGACCTGCTGAAAAAAGTGTGCGACAAACAGGGACTCGACGTCAAGGATTACACGCCCCCCGCAAGCGCCGACCAGGCGTGGACGTGGGACCAGTTCGTGAAGGTGGCCAAGACCCTGACGCTGGACACAAGCGGCAGGAACGCGGACGATCCGAATTTCGACCCGAAGAATATCTCCACTTACGGCACCTGCGTCAACACGCTCCCGTGGCAGATGGAAGTATGGCCCCTCTCGAACGGCGGCGGCTTCTATTCGGCGGACGGCAGCAAATGCACCATCAACGAGGAGCCCGCGGTGCAGGC
The DNA here is from genome assembly GCA_036844765.1 of Caproicibacter sp. Classification (GTDB taxonomy): domain Bacteria; phylum Bacillota; class Clostridia; order Oscillospirales; family Acutalibacteraceae; genus Thermocaproicibacter. The sequence continues at coordinate 1,637 of DAIUFE010000012.1, forward strand.
GATCCAGGCGGTGGCCGACCTTTACCTGGTCGATCACTGCGCGCCGCAGCCCAGCGCCTCCAGCACGGCGCTCAGCACCTCCCTCGGATCCGAAAAAGTCGTGATGGCAACGGACGGCGCCTGGAACGTGGGCACTTATCTCGGCCCGGATGCAAAGTTCAAATACGGCGTCGGCGTCCTGCCCTACTTCAAGGAAAAAGTCACGATCTGCACCGGCGGCCCCAACGTCGTGTTCGCCACGACAAAGCATCCGCAGGAGGCCATGACCTGGCTGAAATGGTACGCTCAGGAAGAGAATTCCTGGGATCTGATCGAAGCGGGCACGTGGATGCCGATCCTCAGCTCCTGGTATACCGACTCCGCGAAGACGGACAAATGGATTAGCAACAAAAACTACCCGGACCACGATATGTACAAGAGCGCCGTCGTGGATTACGCGCGCACGAACTCCAAATCCGCCGCCTGGTACTACGTCAGCGGGACTGACGTGTTCAATACGGCGCTGGACACCGTTCTGTCTTACATCTGGACGGGCAAAATGACGGCGAAGGACGCCCTGACAAAATATTATTCCCAGCTGAACGACGCGTTTGAAAGCGGCAAGCAGGGCGGCTGACAGAACCTGCGATCCTGAACGACGACAGATGGAAAACCGCTATCGGGATGCCGGAATGCGCAACGCCGGCATCCTGATGCGGTTTTACCGAAGGGGGCCTAACTGTGGCAAAAAAAGGACGAGTCAGCGCGGCGGAGGATCAAAATGCCAAAAAGTCCGTCCGGGGAACCCGGCAGAGGAAGGAATCGGCGACCGCCTATCTCTGCCTGATCCCCGTATTCCTGGGGCTTTCGATCATCAGCTATATCCCGACCGTTTCGGTTTTTGTCCTGAGTCTGTTCGACTGGAACGGTCTGACGGCGCCAAAGTTCGTGGGGGCTGCGAACTTTACCAAAATCTTCACCAACGACATGTATTTTTACGACTCCATCCGCGTGACGATCCTCTATGCGGTCATCGCGGTCCTATGGTCCATGCTGTATTCCCTGGTCATCGCCCTCCTGCTGAACCGCAGGATCCCGGCGCGCCCGTTTTGGCGCGCTGTCTTTTTTATCCCGTACCTGCTGCCCGCCGTAGGCGTGTACACCGCCTGGCGCTGGCTGTACGAGGTCAATTACGGGCTCCTGAACTATGGCATGCGCCTTCTTGGGATGGAGCCGCAGCAGTTTCTCGCAAGCCCGGAGCAGGTCCTGCCCTCCCTCGCGTTTATCGCCGTCTGGTGCAGCGGCAACCTGATCGTGATCTTTCTCGCCGGCCTGCAGAACGTGCCGCGCGTCTATATGGAGGCCGCCGAGATCGACGGCGCGAACTCGTGGCAGAGGTTCTGGCATATCACGATCCCCAGCATCTCCCCGATCATTTTCTATAACCTGCTGCTGGCGCTGATCAGCAACCTGCAGGTGATCAACCCGGACCTGGCCATCACCAACGGCGGCCCGCAGAACGGATCGATGTTCATGTCCTATATCATCTATCTTTATGCGTTCCAGAAAAACAAGATCGGCTATGGATGCGCATACGCGGCCGTCTTCTTCGTGCTGGTGGGGATCGCGACGCTGATCCTGTTCAAATCGTCTGGTTCGCAGATGTTCAGCGAAGGGGGCAAGGAGTGATGGAACAGATTCAGGCAAGGAAAAGAAGCGGCTCATTCGAGAGCAGAAGGCGCTCCACGCAGATCGCCAATGCGGTTACGCTCGTCGTCATCGTATTTCTGGCGGCGCTGACCTTGCTGCCGCTTTATTGGATCTTCCGTTCTTCGGTCATCAGCAACGGGGAGCTGTACGCCTATCCCCCGAGCTTCTTCCCGAAGGAATGGCTGTGGTCGAATTATTCCCGCACGCTGGAGACCTTTACGTACTGGATCTATCTGAAAAATACGTTCACGATCATCATCCCCACCGTGCTGGCGGGGACCGTTACGGGTATTATCAGCGCATATCCCTTCGCAAGGCTTCAATTCAAGGGGAAAAAGCTGATTTTCGCCCTATGCGTCGGGACGATCCTGCTTCCCGGCATGGTCACTCTGATCCCCCTGTACATTTTCTGGACGCGCGGATGCGGCCTCAACGACACTTACTGGCCGCTGATCCTGCCGTTTTTTACCGGCGGCGGCTTCTTCAACATTTTCCTTCTCAAGCAGTTCATGGACACCGTCCCAAGGGAACTGGACGAGGCGGCCGAAATCGACGGCGCATCTCATATGCGCATCCTGTGGTCGATCCTGGTGCCCTCCATCAAGCCGGCCATCGTGGTGGTCGCGATGCTCCTGTTCATACAGATATGGAACGACCTTCTCCAGCAGATGATCTACATCAACAGCATGGACAAAGCCACTTTCGCGATTGCCCTGACGACTTTTACGGGCGCTTTCGGCACCAAATGGAACTTTGCGATGGCAGCCACTTGCATGACGATCGCCCCAGGTATTATTATATATCTGCTGGGGCAGCGCAGCTTTGTGGAAGGGATCGTATTGACCGGCATGAAGAACTGAATATTTTTCCGAAGGCCGGCCCCTCGTGGAGGAAGCCGGTGTCTTCCCTCCGAAAAACCGGCGCGGACGCCTACGCCGCCTACAGCAATTCCATTCCAATTTGCGATAAATGATGTGTTTTCCCCCGCCTTCGGCGGGGGAAAACACAAACCCATTTGCATAATAAACTGGAAATGCTGTATTGCAGGCGAATTACAGCCGGAAAGGGACGATAAAAGAAAATGGAACAAAGCAATGTCAGAAACGCCATTCGGGCCGGTGAAACGGCCCTGGGGATCGAGCTGGGCTCCACAAAGATCAAAGCGGTCCTCCTGACCGGGGATTTCGTTCCGGCCGCCTCCGGCAGCCATGATTGGGAAAGCTCATATGAAAACGGCGTCTGGACCTATCCGCTGGACGCCGTCTGGGACGGCCTGAGGGACTGCTACCGCGATCTCGCCGACCACGTGCGGAGCCGATACGGGCTGGAGCTGACAAAAATCGGCTGCATCGGCTTTTCCGCCATGATGCACGGTTATCTTCCTTTCGACCGGGACGGGCGGCTTCTGGTCCCGTTCCGCACCTGGCAGAACACCACCACCGGCGCCGCGTCGTCGCAGCTCTCCGGACTGTTCCGCTTCAACATTCCGCAGAGATGGAGCGTCGCCCATTTGTACCAGGCTGTGCTGAACCGGGAGGAGCACGTCGGGGACATCGCTTTCCTGACCACGCTGGCCGGCTATGTCCATTGGAAACTGACCGGACGGAGGGTCCTCGGGATCGGAGACGCCTCCGGAATGTTCCCGATCGACAGCAAAACGAACGACTACGACGCCGGGATGCTCGCGGCTTTCCAGAAATTGATCCCTTCCCGGTATCCCTGGAAGCTGAAGGATCTGCTGCCCCGCGTCCTTCCCGCCGGCGCGGACGCGGGCGCCCTGACGGAGGACGGCGCGAGGCTGCTGGACCCTTCGGGCAGGCTGCGGGCGGGGATCCCCGTCTGCCCCCCGGAAGGGGACGCGGGCACCGGCATGGTGGCCACCAACTCGGTAGCCGCGCGCACGGGCAACGTCTCCGCCGGTACTTCCATCTTTTCGATGGTGGTCCTGGAGCGGCCCCTGGCGAAACACTATCCGGAAATCGACATGGTCACGACGCCGACCGGGAAGCCGGTCGCGATGGTCCACTGCAACAACTGCACCAACGATATGAACGCGTGGGCCCAGCTGCTGGGCGAATTTGCGGAAACGATGGGCTTCCCCGCCGGGCTCGACGCCATCTACCCCAAATTTTACAGAAAGGCTCTGGAGGGCGACCCGGACTGCGGAGGACTGCTGGTTTACAACTATCTCGCCGGCGAGCCGGTCACCGGCGTCATGGAAGGGCGCCCCATGCTGGTCCGCACTCCCAAAAGCCGTTTTACGCTGGCGAATTTCTGCCGGGCAAGCATTTACGCAACGCTGGTCACGCTGAAGATCGGCATGGATATCCTGGCCGACGAGAATGTGACGGTGCAGAGGCTGACGGGGCACGGCGGGCTGTTCCGCCACGCGGGCGCAGGCGCGAAATTTCTCGCCGCCGCCGTCAACGCCCCCGTTTCCACGATGGAAACCGCTGCGGTGGGCGGGCCGTTCGGCATGGCGCTGCTGGCCGCCTACGCCGCGGAAAGGACCGGCGGAGAACGGCTGGAAGAGTTCCTGTCCAACCGGGTCTACGCGGGGACAAAAATCTCCGTGACCCTGCCGGACCCGGCGGATGTGAAGGGGTTCAGGATCTTTCTCGACCGGTTCAAGGCGGGCCTGCCCGCCGAAAAAGCGGCTGAAAAAATCTGAGGGCCCGTCTTCCGCGCGAAGTGGAAGACGGGCTCTCTGCGGCGGAACGCGCGGCCCGCCGCCGCGTCCTCTCACCGCACCTGAACCTGCGACAGCACGCGGCCGATGCTGCCGCTGACGACCAGGTTTGCGCCGCGGTCGAGCGGCGTGGCGGAGCGGTTGATCAGCACCAGCCTGTTCCCCCGGTAATAATCGACCAGACCCGCCGCCGGGTAGACCGCGAGCGAGGTCCCGCCGACGATCAGCATATCCGCCCGGGCGATGGCCTCGACGGCCCCCGCGAGCGTCGCCTGGTCCAGGCCCTCCTCGTAGAGGACGACGTCCGGCTTCACGACGCCGCCGCAGGAACAGCGCGGGATTCCCGTGCTGTTCCTGATGAATTCCGCATCGTACTGCCTGCGGCACTTCAGGCAATAATTTCGGTGCACGGAACCGTGCAGCTCGTAGACCCTTTTGCTGCCCGCCTTCTGGTGCAGGCCGTCGATGTTCTGGGTCACGACGGCCGAGAGCTTGCCCGCGCGCTCCAGTTCCGCCAGCTTTTTATGGGCGTCGTTCGGCTGCGCGTCCAGATACAGCATCTTGGCGCGGTAAAAGTCGTAGAATTCCTCCATGTGGCTTTCAAAAAAAGAACGGCTCAGCATGACCTCCGGCGGATAGCGGTATTTCTGCCGGTACAGGCCGTCTTCGCTGCGGAAATCCGGGATCCCGCTCTCCGTCGAAACGCCCGCGCCGCCGAAGAACACGATCCGTCCGCTTTCGTCGATCATCCTCTGCAAAGTCTCCCGCTGCGTCTCCCCCATCGCCGGTCCGCTCCCTTTCTCAAATCAGATTCTTTATGTCCCCATCTTACCGCAAAGCGGCAAAAAAGCAAGGGCCGGAAACGGATCCGGCCCCTGCTGGGGACAATCTATAGGGCGATTCCCGTCGCGACGGAGCGAAGCCAAAAGCCTTCCGCACTCGATCGGAAAGGCCGCCGGGAATCTCAGCCGATGAAATGCTGGGTCCAGTAATAGGTCCCGTTGGCGTTCCTGGCGACGCCGACGCCGATCTGCGTGAACGAGGAATTCAGGATGTTCGCCCGGTGACCGGGGGAGTTCATCCAGCCGTTCATCACCTGCGCCGGGCTCGTCTGGCCGTAAGCGATATTTTCGCCCGCGGAGCGGTAGGAGATGCCGAACTGCTTCATCATGTCGAACGGCGAGCCGTAGGTCGGGGACGTATGGTCAAAATAGCCCTTGGCGGCCATATCCTGCGATTTGAGCGTGGCCGTCTTCGTGATGGCCGCGTTGACGGAAAGGGCCTTCAGGCCATAGTTGGCGCGCTGCACGTTCACCAGGCGCACCACCTCGTTCTGGAAGGCGGAATAGGTTCCGCCGTTGGAAGAAGCCGGGGAAGACGAGGCGGGCTTGGACGAGGCCGGCGTCGTGGGCTTGGACGAGACCGGCGCCGAAGGTTTGGACGAAACCGGCGCGGACGTCGACGGCCGGCTGCAGGAGCTTCCGTTTTTCAGGCTCTGGAGCAGATTCTGGAGCCATGCTTCATAATAGGAGGCGTTGGAACCGCTGCCGGACGCCACGACGATCGTGCCGCAGCCGAGGTTCTGCGTGCAGTTCCCGGTGGGGCAGCTGGTTCCGCTGGTGCAGGAATTGGAAACGCAGGTCTGCTTTGCGGCGCAGGAAGTGACGGAGCAGCCGTTGGTCTGCGAACCGGCGGAGACCGGCGCGGCGGAAGACGCGGCCTTCGCCTTCGAGGCGGCGGAGGTGCATTTCGACCGGACGGAATTCGCTTGGGCGGTTGCGGAGGCCGCATTCGAGCGCCGGGCCTTTTGGGCCGGCGACGCGGAAGCCGCGTTCCGGACGAGCGCCGCCGCGCTTCGGGTGGAAGAGGGCGCCGCCGCAGCGGACGCCGCCGTCTCTACCGCCGCCGCCGTCCGCTGCGGGACGGCCGTGCGCGCACTGTAAGCGGAGCCGCTCACCGCGTAGATTCCAGCGCCCGCGCCCACCATCAGGACCGTGATCATCGCAATGATTTTTCTCTTCATACGGGTTCTCCTTTTCTGTTTCGCGGATGATTACATTCATGTAATAATTTGCCTTTATTGATTACATGTTTGTAACTTTTACGAGCTCATCATACCACAGAGAAGGGGTGAAAACAATGCACAAATTATTCCATCCTCCGGACCCGCTTTTCGGCGGGCCCCTCTCAGCCGGGGAAGCGGGCATGAAAAATGCCGCCCCGTGAAGGGCGGTATCAAAGAGGAGGAAGGTAAATTATGAAAAGAGACATATCTTAACCCTCACGCGAGGGAGCTTGTAATCGGCCTGCCGGCCTGGGGGGATTTCGTTTCTGCCGCCGGCCGTTTCGCAGCGATTGTGTTTTCGTTGTCTGCGGTTATAGTATAGCGGGCTCCTGTGGACAAACTTTGAATGCCGTTTGAAGAGTCTGTAATCATTCTGTAAAAAGAATGAAAAGAACCGCGGAAAGGATGCCCCGGGAGACGGCCGCGCATTGATTTTGCCGCGCGCATGCGCTATGATACAGTACAGAAAAGCAGGCCGGGCCGGGGTCGGACCGCATCGCCCGGCTGCGGGAGGGACGATTCTGCGATGCCCGGGGAAAAAATTCTGATCGTGGACGACGACAAAAACAGCGTCCGTTTTCTGGAGCTGGAGCTGCTGCACGAGGGATACGCCGTGGAGAAGGAATACGACGGCGCAAAAGGCCTTTCCCGCGCGCTGCGGGAGCCGTTCGACCTGATCCTGCTGGACGTGATGCTGCCGTCGCTCGACGGGATGGAGATTCTGCGGCAGTTCCGCGCGGTCTCCCAGACGCCCGTGATCCTGCTGACGGCAAAGGACGCCGTCTCGGATAAGGTCACGGGGCTGGACGGCGGGGCCGACGATTACCTGACCAAGCCGTTCGCTATTGAAGAGCTGCTCGCGCGGATGCGCGTGGCCCTGAAGAAGCGCCCCTCTCCCGCCTCCCCCGAGGTTCTGAGGATCGGCCTCCTTTCCGTCAACCCGGCGGACCGATCCGTCTCCTACGACGGCGAACCGGTGCGGCTGACGCGGCGGGAATTCGATCTGCTGTGCTATCTGATGCGGAACCGGGGCACCGTCTGCACGCGCGAGCAGCTGATGAAGCAGGTCTGGGGATACGATTTCTGCGGGGAAACGAATCTGGTCGACGTGTACGTACGCTATCTGCGCAACAAGATTGACTACCGGTTCCATATCGGCCTGATCGGGACGATCCGCAGCGTGGGGTACATCATCAAAAATGAAAACCGTGAAGCTCTTTCTGCGGCGGAGACAGCGCCGGCAGAAAATAAAATGGTCCATCGCGTTTAAGACCACCGTCCTCTATACCGTGCTGTTCGGGCTGATCCTCGCGGCGGCCGCGGGCGGGACGACCTGGGCGCTGACCGTCCGCGGCATGCGCCAGGAAAAGCTGACCCGCATCTCGGCCTTCGTTGCCGACCGTCTGCCCGACGCGGCCCGCGACCGCCTCGATCTGGAATCCTTCGCGCAGGCCAATCAGGTCCGCATCGAGATTCTGGGGCCGCGCCGGAACCTGCTGGCGGGCTACGGGCCGGACCCGGGGCCCCGGCCGCTCCGCCGGGATGAAGCCGTGCGGGAAGCCGCCACGCGGGCCGGGCCGGTGCTGATCCGCGTGATCAGCCTGGAGGACCCCGGTTTCGCCGGCTGGCTGACGACCGGGCGGTCCGCCGCCCTCCTCGCGCTGATGCTGGCGCTGGCGGCCGCGGCCGGCGCCCTGCTGATGCGGCGGATGACGCGGCCGATCCGGGAAATGGACCGGACGATCCGCAGCATCACGGCGAACGACCTCGGAACGCGCATCGACACCGTCCATTCGCACGACGAACTCAAGGATCTGGCCGAAACCTTCAACGGCATGCTCGACCGCGTGCAGAAGGCCTACGATCAGCAGAACCGGTTCGTCTCCGACGCCTCCCACGAGCTGCGCACGCCGCTTTCGGTGATCTCCGGCTACGCGAACCTGCTCCGCCGCTGGGGCGGCGAAGAAAAGGCGGTGCGGGAAGAAGCCGTCGGGAAGATCGTCGAAGAAACCGAGAACATGCGGCTGCTGGTGGAGCGCATGCTGTTCCTGGCGCGCGCCGACCGGAACACCCAGGCCGTCCGCTTCGAGCGGTTCGACCTCGGCGCCCTGCTGGGAGAAATCCGGGAGGAAACCGAGCTGATCGACCCACGCCATGCGTTTTCGTTCGAGGCGGAACCCGGCGTCTTTCTGGAAGCGGACCGCACACTCGTCAAGCAGGCGGTGCGCGCAGTGCTGGAAAACAGCATCAAATATACGCCGGAGGGCGGGGCAATCTCCGTCTCCTGCCGCCGCCTGAACGGAACCGCCGAGCTGTCCGTGCGGGACACCGGCATCGGCATCCCGGAAAAGGATCTGCCGCATATTTTCGACCGGTTCTATAAAGCCGACGAATCGCGCACCCGGGGCGTCAAAGGCTCCTCCGGGCTCGGCCTTTCAATCGTCCAGTGGATCGTCCGGCGCCACGGCGGAACCGTCGGCGCAAAGAGCGCTCCCGGCGCCGGCACGACGATCACGATGACTTTCCCGGAAAAACCGGGCGGAGCTCTCGCCGGCCTGCCGTCCGGTACCAAGCAATAATATAATAAATAATAACATAGAAGAATGAACGGGTTTTGCCTGCGGGAGAGTCCCCTTTCCGTCCCGCCCGGCAAAGCCCTTTTTTTGCGCCCGCCCCACGGCGGCCGGAACAGACTTCGCCGCGGGAGATTCTAATTTGTTTCTCATTTTTTTTTCAAGGTTTCGTTATATTATCCCGTTATGCTGGAGAAAAGCGCGGAACGGCCTCAGGCCGCGCCGCGGCATCAATCCGGCAATACGGGAGGTTTCCATCCATGAGGAACCAGACGGACGGGGGGACGTCGCTCACACGTCCCCGCAAAAGGATCGCGGTGTTCGCCGTTATCGGCGTTCTGGCGGCGGCCGGAGTGCTGACCACGGTTTTCCTGATCCGGAAAAACAACGCGCCGCAGGACACGCAGACGTACCGCAGCTACACGGTCACCCGGGGGGACGTGACGGTCGGCACGACCGAATCCGGCACGGTCTCGCTGGAAAACGCGGCCGTCTCTTTCCCGGTGGCGTGCAAGGTCAGCTCGGTACTCGTCAAATCGGGGCAGACCATCAAGAAGGGCGACCCGCTCATCAAGCTCGATCTTTCCAGCGTGGCCGACGGAACTTCGGAGACCCGGCAGAAGCTGGAAAGCGCCAAGCTTTCCCTCCAGTCCGCGCTCAGCGACCAAAAGAGCAAGCTGGAAGCGGCGAAGATCACTTACGAATCCAGCCAATACCTCGCGCAGAGCGCCCCCGTCACCAAGGAGCTGACCCTGAGCGAGCTGGAAAACAACATCGCTTCGGCGCAGGCGGCGCTCGAAAAGGACCGGAAGGACCTGGCCGCCTACCAGGCCCTGCAGAAGAGCTGGCCGGCGGACTACGCCAAGCTGCAGGACCTGAAAAAATGGATGGACGACGCCAAGGCTTCCGAAACCGACAGCGAGACCCAGCTTTCCAAATTCAACGACGACAACGCGACGGTGCTGAACACCTATGACAAGCTGAAAACGGCCCGGGACACGGCGCGGCAGAATTACATCGCCGCCGAATACAGCGAGGACGAGACCGACAGCGAGGGCAACGACGCGGACACTCTGAAGGACCTTTACAAGAGCGCGAGCGAGACCGCAAGCAACTACTACAGCGCCGTGGCGGGGGCCGTCGTCTCCCAGCAGAACGCGCTGGAAGACAAGGTCAGCCAGTACACGGCGGAATACAACAACTATACGGCCGCCTACAACGATTTCAAGGAGACCTACGACGGCAAGTACAAGATCACCGGCTCCGACCTCGACGCCAAGGTCGAGGAACTGCAGAGCAGCGTGAAGAACGACAGCTACAGCCTCGAAAAGGCGAAAAAAACGGCGGAGATCTCTTCCCAGAGCGCGGCGGAAAAAGAAAAGACGGACCTGAACACGGCCGCCTCCGCGCAGGACGCCTATACTCTGACGGTCAACCAGCTCGCCCAGGCCGTCGATTCCGCCCAGGACTCCTATGACACCCTTCAGCGCCAGGTGCAGGAGATTGACAACGCGCTGAACGGCGACGGCGTGCTGACCAGCCCCGACGACGGCGTCGTGGCCAGCGTGGCCGCGTCCGCTGGGAGCAGCGCCGCCGCAAGCCAGACCCTGCTGACCGTTTCCACCAACCGCTCCGTTTCGCTGGCGCTCTCCGTCTCGGAGGACGACATCACCGGCATCCGCCTCGGGCAGGAGGCTTCCATCACCCTTTCCGCCTACGACGGGCAATCCTTCGACGCGACGGTGGACAGCATCACGGCGGAACCCGCGCGGAGCGGGTCCTCCTCCGTCACGTACACCGTCGTGGTGAAATCGACGGGTTCGGTCGCCGACATCGGCACGGTCTACACCGGGATGAGCGGCGAGGGCACCGTGATCCAGAAGCGCGTAAAGGACGCGCTGTCCATCAGCAACCGGGCCGTCTCGTTCCGGGACGGCGTCTCCACCGTTCTGGTGAGAAACGGCGGGAAAACCGAAACGGCGACCGTCAAAACCGGCTTTTCCGACGGGACCGAGGTGGAGATCCTGAGCGGCCTGACGGAAGGGGAAACCGTCCTCGCGGAAAGCGCGGTGAGCGCGAAATGACGGATTACCCGGCTTCCGGCGGGATGCGCCTGTGCGAGATGTTCCGCCTGGTCTGGATCAACATTGCGGAAAGCAAATTCAAGGTTTTCCTTACCTCCCTCGGCGTGATCGTCGGGGCCGCGACGATCGTCCAGGTGGTCGCCGTCGGCCACGGCGGAGAAATCCAGGTGCAGAACGAATACAAGACCCTGAACGCAGGCTCCATCAACATCTCGGTCAGCACCCGCGCGGAGATGCGGGACCAGATCGTCGGAGGCATGACGGGCGGGATGCCGGGCATGCCCGGCGGAGGCGCCGGGGAAAACGGCGGCCGATCCGCCGGCGGAGGCGCGGCCTTCGGCGGAGGAGGGACCGGCAGAGCGGGCGGGACCTCCGGCGGGGGGGTCCCCGGCGGCGGGTTCTTCGGGAACAGCGCGCAGGCTCAGTCCGCAGCCCTTTCCGCCACGGACCGGGACGATCTCTCCGAGCTGGTGCCGGGGCTTTCCGAAATCTCGCTCTACGCGACCGGCACCGCCGCCGTGGAGGGCGGAGACCTGACCGAGGAAACGGACTACACGGTGGTGGGGGCTTCCGAAGACTATCGGCAGATGTGCAATCTGGAGCTTCTGCAGGGCGACTTCATCACGGAGGACGACGAAAGCGACAAAAGCAAGGTTGCGGTCATCGGCTACACCCTCGCGCAGGACATCTTCGGCAGCGCCTACGACGCCTACGGCGAGACCCTCTCCATCGAGGGGAAAAAATACGAGATCGTCGGCGTTCTCGCCAAGATGGGCTCCGTCGCCTCCGGCACGAGCCCGGACGATTCCCTGTTCGTCCCCTACGCGACGGCGGTAAAATACATCTTCGGCAAAAGCGCCGATTCCCAGATTATGGCCGTCTCCGCCGACGTCGGCGAGGTGACCGATAATATCGCCGCGATCAAGGAAGTTCTGGCGGAGGACCACCCCAACGCGAGCTTCACCGTCACGGACGCCGGCAGCGCGCTGGAATCCGCCACTTCCTCCGCCAAGACGCTTTCGACAATGCTGCTGGCGGTCGCCGCGATCGTCTTCATCGTCGGCGGCATCGGGATTATGAACGTGATGTTCGTCTCCGTCAAAGAGCGCACACAGGAGATCGGCATCCTGAAAGCCATCGGCATCTCCAGGCGGGAGATCCTGCTGGAATTTTTGCTGGAGGCGACGTTCATCAGTGTGTTCGGCGGCGCGCTGGGCACGGCGGCGGGCTTCGCCCTGGTGCCGCTCGTGCGGCTGGCCGGCATGACCGTGGAGCCGCTGGCGGTCAGCGGGCTCTACGCCATGGTCTTCGCCGCCGGAACGGGGACGTTATTCGGCATTTACCCGGCCTGGCAGGCCTCGCGGCTGACGCCGATCGAAGCGCTGGCCCAGGAATAAAGGAGGAACTCCCAATGAAGAGAAAAACCATCGTTCTGTCGCTCTTTCTGGCGCTCGCCTGCGCCGCGTCGCTCGCCCTGCCCGCCTGCTCCCGCAAGGACGGCGAAACCCGGCAGACCGGGACCGACGCGTCCGGCGTCCGTCAGGGCAGCCGGTCCGGCCGGACGGTCACCGTGGGGAAAGTCACCTCCGTCGTCGGGAATCAGGTGGAGCTGGCGGTCGGCACGCTGAACGGCCGGGGCGGAAAAGCCTCGGGAAGCTCCTCCTCCGCGCCGGCGTCGTCCGGCTCCGCATCCTCCGGCGCCGGCAGCGCGTCCCAAAGCCTGATCACCCTGACGGGCGAAACGAAAACCGTGCTGATCCCCGTGGGTCTCTCGCTCTCTACCGGGACCGCCGGCGGGGAAGGCCCCGCCGGCGGCTTCGGGGGATTTGAGGGCCTGGGGACGCAGAGCGGCGCGCCCGACGGCGCAGCCGGCGGCTCCGGAAGGACCGCCGCGGCAGCGGGCGGATTTGCAGGCGGCAGGGCGTCGGGCGGCAACGCGGGAACGGCCCCCGGGAACACGGCCCAGGGCGGTGCGGGCGGCGGTGCCCCGGCAGTTTCCGCAGCCTCCGGCTCCGCGCGGCGGACGGAGGATTTCTCCAGCATCAAGGCCGGGATGATCCTGCAGATCGTGGAGGAAACGCTGAGCGACGGCACGCAGGGGATCACCGAAGTCCGCATCCTGTCGCGCTGAGCGCGGCCGGGGAGAGGAAACGCCGTCGATGGAACAGATTATCAAGCTCGAAAAAATACGAAAATTTTACCGGCAGGGCGAAAACAGGCTGGAGGTCCTCAAGGGGATCTCCCTCGAGGTGAACGCGGGGGAATATCTGGCTGTGCTCGGGCCTTCCGGCTCGGGGAAAACCACGCTGATGAACATCCTCGGCTGCATGGACCGGTTCCAGGAGGGAAATTACTGGCTGGCCGGGGAGCCCGTGAGCCGGATGAGCGACGCACAGCTCACGCGTCTGCGGAACCGGCAGATCGGCTTCATTTTTCAGAAGTACCACCTGATCCAGAAATACACGGTGCTCCAGAACGCGATGATGCCCCTTCTGGCCCGCGGGATGCCGAGCCGGCAGGCGAGGGAGCTCTGCATGGAGCGGCTCGGGGCGCTCGGCATGGCGGACCGGGCCGGGCACAAGCCGAACGAGCTTTCCGGCGGGCAGCAGCAGCGCGCGGCCATCGCGAGGGCGCTGGTCGGCATGCCGAAGCTCCTGCTCGCCGACGAGCCGACCGGCGCGCTGGACCGCGCCTCCGGCCGGGACGTGCTGGACCTCTTCCAGCAGCTGAACGAGGCCGGGAACACCATCGTGATGATCACCCACGACCCGCAGGTGGCCGCCCGCGCGCACCGCGTGATCCGCATCATCGACGGCGAGCTGTTCGAGGGCGCCGGGGCGGAAGCTGCGCCGGCGTGAGTTTTCTCCCGATCGCAATTCCAGTTGCGGCGGAGAAGCAAAAAAATCTTCCGCAGCTTTACTGGAAATAACTGTGGAAAGACGAAACGTGCTTCTCCCCCGCCAAAGACGGGGGAGAACAAAAAGTCTTCCGCAGCTTCACGGGAAACAACCGTATGAAAGGAAGGCGATTCCGATGAAACAGCATCGGGCAAAGGGAAAGTTTCTGCTGCCGCTCGCGGCCGCGCTCCTGATCTCCGTCGGCGCGGCGGGGCCGGCCACGGCCTTCGCTTCCGCCGAAAGCGCGGAGTCCAGCGTCACGCTGCCCGCCGTGTCGCTGGCGGAACACTCCAGCTATGTGACGGACGAATACGCGGGCGTGCTCCATCTGGAGGTTTCCGACAGCTCCGCCGTGCGCGCGTCCGCCGACGGGGAAAACCGCGTGGTGGTCACCGCGGTGGGAACCGGAAGCGCAACCGTCACCTACTGGTACAAGCAATCCGCCGCCGCGGGCTGGACCGCCGCCACGCTGCCCGTGACGGTCGCCGGGAGGTCCGATTCCGCCGCCGCGCTCCGCGCCGCGGACGCCGGCGTCGTCTTTCCCTCGGGAGAGGTTTCCCTCGCGCAGGGCGGCACCTTCACCGCGGCGGGGATCCGGGTGAACGGCGTCCCTGCGGACGCCTCTTCCCTGCTGTGGGTCTCTTCCTCCGACGCGGTCGCGGAAGTGGAAAAATCCACCGGAAAGATCACCGGAAAATCGGCCGGCACGGCCGCGGTCTATGCGATCGACCCCGCCACAAGGACCTGCGGATTTGTCTCCGTCACGGTATCCTGACTGACCGCCTGCTCCCCTCTTTTTGCGCCCGGGTGCTCCCCGCATCCGGGCGCTTTTCCGCGTTTCTCCGCCGTTCCGCCGATCAGGCAGAATATCCGCACTCTGAACTGAAAATCAAAAACATCGACAAATTTCTTAGCTTCTTTTTACATATATTAATTTTTGTATAGAATAATGATCAGGAAAAGAATGCTATATTTATAGGGAATTGATTTATAAAGGAGTTGATTGCATGCCAACCGGAACCACGTTTTTCCTGATCGTCTCCATTATCATCGCCCTCATCTCCTTCGCGTTCGCCGAATGGCTCGCCAGCTGGGTCAAGAAACAGCCGGCCTCCAGCGAGCGCATCGAGCGCATCGGCGGGCTGATCCGCGGCGGGGCCTACACCTTTCTGCGGAAAGAATATGAGATCCTGGCGAAATTTGCCGGGATCGTGGCGATCCTGATCCTGCTCTTCCTGCCCGGACCGATCTGGCAGGGACACTGGCTCTCCAATCTCGGGATGGCGGTCGCGTATCTGTGCGGCACCGCTTTCTCGGCGATCGCGGGCTTCCTGGGCATCCGCATCTCCACCGTCGCCAACGTCAAGACGGTGGAGGCAGCGCGCAAGGGGATCAAGCCGTCGTTCATGGCCGGCTTCCGCGGCGGAGCGGTGATGGGCATGGCGGTCGTCGGCGGAACGCTGCTGGGCGTCGCGCTCGTCTGGCTGATCACGGGTGACGCCAACACGCTGCTCGGGTTCAGCTTCGGCGCGAGCTCGCTGGCGCTGTTTGCAAAAGCGGGCGGCGGCATCTTCACGAAGACGGCCGACATCAGCGCGGACCTCGTGGGCAAGGTGGAGCTGGGCATCCCCGAGGACGACCCGAGGAACCCGGCCGTGATCGCGGATAACGTGGGCGACAACGTCGGCGACGTCGCCGGCATGGGCGCGGACCTGTTCGACTCCAACGTGGCCTCCATGGCGGCCGCGCTGGTGCTGGGCGCTTCGCTCGACAAAGCCGCCGGCGGCGGAAAATTCGTCAGCATGGTGTTCTGCTACGCCGCGGCCGGGCTGCTCGCCTCGGTGATCGGCGTGGCGACGGCGCGCATGGGCAGGCGCGGCAACCCCACCCGCGCGCTGAACAGCAGCACCTACGTGACCACCCTCGTTTTTATCGTACTTACGGCCCTGGCGAACCTGGCGTTCGGCTTTGAATGGCGCGTGTGGGGCGCCAGCGTGGTCGGCCTGCTGGTCGGCGTCGTGATCGGCTTCGCCAGCGACTATTTCACGGACGACACCAAGAAGCCGGTCCACAACGTGGCGAAGGCTTCGGAGACCGGGCCGGCATTCACCATCCTCTCCGGCGTCTCCTACGGCTTCCTCAGCGCGCTCCCCTCGATGGTCGGCATCGCGATCTCCGCCCTTGCGGCCTATAAGCTCTGCTACCCGATCGGCGGGCTGGACACGGCCATGTACGGCATCGCCATGTCGGCGGTCGGGATGCTGTCGATCGTGGGCATGATCGTCTCCAACGACGCCTACGGCCCGATCGTGGACAACGCGCGCGGTCTTGCGGAAATGGGCAACCTCGGGGACGACGTCCTCGACACCACCGATGCGCTTGACAGCGCAGGCAACACGGTCAAGGCCGTGACCAAGGGCTTCGCCATCGGCTCCGCGGGCCTGACGGTCATTTCCCTGCTCGGCGCGTTCATCAGCCAGGTCAACACCTCCGCGGCGTCCCTCGGGATTTCCGAGAAGATCACCGGCTTCGACGTGATGAACCCCGTCGTGTTCTTCGGTCTGCTGATCGGCGCCGCGATCCCGGCCATTTTCTCCGCAATGCTGATGCTCGGCGTCGGCCGGAACGCGGAACGGATGGTCTCCGAAATCCACCGTCAGTTCCGCGAGATCGTCGGGCTGAAGGAAGGAAAAGAGAACGTCTCGCCCGAATACGACAAATGCATCACGATCGCGACCACCGGCGCGCTGCGTGAGCTGATCCCGGCCGGCCTCATGACCATCCTGGCCACCATCCTGGTCGGCTTCATCGGCGGCGTGCAGGCCATCGGCGGCTTCCTGTGCGGCAACATCGTGACCGGGCTGCTGCTGGCCCTGTTCATGAGCAACGCCGGCGGCCTGTGGGACAACTCGAAGAAATACGTGGAATCCGGGCACAACGGCGGCAAGGGCTCCGACGCGCACAAAGCCGCCGTCGTGGGCGATACGGTCGGCGATCCGTTCAAGGACACGGCCGGCCCCTCCATCAATACGCAGATCACCGTCGTTTCCCTGATCTCTTCCCTGATGGCCACCATCTTCCTGACCTGCGCGATCTTCCGCTGATTCCTTCGGCGGTTTCTCGACCCCGCTGAAAAGGGCGGGCGAAGCGTACGCCCAGGCCGGTATGAAAACCGGTCCGGGCGTATTTTTTGCCCGAGAAAGCTTAAATTTCCCTGAAAAGCGCCGGCTTGAAAAGGCGGGAAACTTCAAAACGTTTCCCGCCGTTTTCTTATCCATCGTTTTACTCCTTTCTGATATGCCAAATATTGGGTATCACGTATAAGCCCATTATATAGGCATAATGGACTTGTGTAAAGGGGGAAAACGATGATTTCTTATGCTCCGCTTTGGAAAACGATGAAGTCGAAAGACGTTACGACTTATACGCTGCGCTACAAAGGATTTATCGGAGGCGGGACGATACAGCGATTGAAGAAAAACGATACCGTCTCGACCAACACGCTCGATTTGCTTTGCAAGATTCTGGACTGCAAACTGTCCGACGTGGCCGAATACGTCCCCGACTGAATGGCGCGCAAAAAGCCTCCGGGCGGAAAAGCGCCCGGAGGTTCGGTTTGAAGTTCTGTTCCCTATAGACATTTGATGCATAGCTTATAAAATTTCTATCTGAAAAGCGGGACTCCGGCACTCGGTAAACCCGTGAAAGGGAACGGCTTATTTTTGTGAAGAGGAAGCCTGTGAGCTTGGGCGGGCGACGTCCTGCGAAGGATTTTTATAAATCGTGATCTCCACCCTGCGGTTCTTCGCGCGGCCCTCTTCGGTCGAATTGTCCGCGACCGGGGCGTAGTGGGCGTACCCCTGGATCGAAAGCTTCCGGCCGTCCAGACCGTAATCCAGCATGCTGTTCAGCACGGTGACCGCGCGCTGAGTGGAAAGGATCCACGAGATCTGGTCGCTGCGCGTGGAGTTCACCACCACGTCCGCCGTGTGGCCGCTGATCGTGATATGGTCCACCCGGTCGTAGACCTGGGCGATGGCGAGCTCGATCTGCTGGAGGATCGGCTTGCTGGTGGGGAGCATGTCCGCGGTGTTCGGCTGGAACATCACGACGTCCTTCAGATGGATCTGAACATATTCCCCGGATTTCGTGAGGCCGATCTGCTCTTCGAGATGGTTTTTGGAAATATAATCGTTCAGCGAGTTATAAACCTGGTCGAGAGCGTCGATATTGACGATCTTCTGGCCCGCCTTCAGCACCACACCCCCGCCGGCGCCGGCGGCCGCCGTTCCGGTCCCGCCGCCCCCGCCGGAAGCGGCGCTCTCGGAAGAAGAGGCGTTGTTCAGGGCGGTGTGGAACCCCTGCACCAGCTGCTCATACTTTTTCTCGTTGGACGAGGCCATGGAGTACAGCACGATGAACAGCGCCAGCAGCAGCGTGATCATATCGGAATAGGTCAGGAACCATCTTCCGCCGCCCGTGCTTCCGCTTTCCGAAGCCGAACCGGCTTTTGATTTGATTTTCATGAAGCGTTCCCTCCGGTCAGTTCTCAATTCCCGCTTTGTATTTGTCTTCGCATCCCGGGAAAGCATGGTAGTACAGCGAAAGCTTGTTCTCGATATTCCGCGAGCTTTCTCCGCTCGTCAGCATGCACATGCCGTCGATGATCATCTCGCGGAAGATCGTCTGGCGCTTCAGGCAGCCTTTCAGGTGGTTCGCGGCAGGCAGATACAGCAGATTCGCGAAGACGACGCCGTAGAGGGTGGCGATGAACGCGAGCGCGATGGACTGCGTGAGGTGCTCGGCGTCCGTGATGTTGGCGAGCACCTGCACCAGGCCCATCACCGTGCCGATGATGCCCAGGGTCGGGGAAAAGCCGCCCGCCCCTTCGAACACGTCGATCTCCATCTGCCGGCTGAGCGTGTAGGAGCGGATATCGGCCTCCATCGTTTCCTGCATGCTGTCCACGTTCTTCGTATCCGTCGCGAGAATCATCCCCTCCTTCAGCAGAAGGTAATTGCTGTCCGCCAGATCGGAATCCGAAAGAAGGGTCTGCAGCTTCAGCAGACCCTCCGAGCGGCACAGATCCGCCATCGAGCAGATTTTACGGATCAGCTTTTCCGGATCCGGCTGGCTTTTTTTCGAGTAGCTCGCCAGCAGCGAGCGGAATGCCCTCGCCGTGTCCGGCAGGCCGTAGGAAATGACCACCGCGCCCATTGTTCCGCCGAAAACGATGATGAACGGGCTGAGCAGGACCAGCGAGGCCACCTGCCCGCCGTCCAGCATATACCCGCCGATCAAAGCGCCAAACGCAAGCAGCAGCCCCAACAAGGTTGAAATGTCCATTCTGAATTTCCTTTCATAACTTTGATGTGAGAAAGCGATGCTGTGTGCCGATTGTCCAGCAGGAAAGATGTCAGAATTTAGAAAATTTTGTCTCTTAAATTGTACCACAAATTAGCGATCTGTCAATCGAGCGGAGTATTTTTTTCTGCAATAAATGTAGTGCAGGGCACGGCGGTTTTCCGCTTGGGGCCTTCGATGCCGGATGGAGAATCGATAAGTAACCGTTTGAAAACACGCGCTTCCCGCGGGTTGGAAGCCCGCGTTTCCGCCGCAAGTCTGATATGGATTTTCGATGCATGACTACGAAGGACCTTCCCCAGCGAAAAGCGCCTCCCCTCCGCCGTTTCCATCGGCGGAGGGGAGGCGCGGTATTATCGGGAAACAGAATCAGGCGGTCGGAAGATCCTCGTATTGCTTTCGCAGCCAGCCGGCCAGCTCGCCGGCCCCCTGCGCCGGGGCGCCCTTCTTCAGGCTGACCTCGAACACCGGCGCCTGCGAGAGGACCCGCAGACCTTTGAGGAAGTTCTGCCGGTCGAATCCGACGGCCTGCGCGAGATCGCATTTCGTCAGCGCCACGGCGTCGACGTAGCTGAACATCGGCACATATTTGAACGGCTTGTCGTCGCCCTCCGGCACGCTGGCGGCGAGCAGGCGCACCGACTCACCCAGGTCGAACTCGGCCGGGCAGATCAGGTTGCCGACGTTTTCGATAAAGACGACCGCGTCCCTCAGGTCGATCCTGTCCGCCCCCTGGCGGATCACATTCGCGTCGAGATGGCACTCGCCACCGGTGTTGATCTGCGAGGAGCGGATACCCTCGCCCTCCAGATGGTCGGCGTCGATCGACGACGCGATATCGCCCTCGATCACGCCCACGCGGATGCCGTTCAGCTCCTTCGCGACGGCCGAAATCAGCGTGGTTTTCCCGGAGCCGGGACCCCCCATCAGATTGACGGCCAGGATATGCCGCCGCCTGAAATACTCCCGGTTCTCCGCGGCGAGCTGATCGTTCGCCTGCAGCAGTTCCTTCATCAGGATGACTTCCATCCGATTCACCTTTTCCTTTCAGCAGCCTTCGTACGACCGGATATAAAACTCGCGCCCGGTGCCTTTGACCAGGACCGCGTCTCCCCCGCAGACCGGGCAGCGGAAGCTCTTTTCGTGCGGAAATTCTTTTCCGCATTCCCGGCAGCGGAGCAAGGCGGGTCGGTGCTCAAACGTCAGCTTCGCGCCGGCGCACACCCCGTCTTTCGCGGCGATGTCGAAATACATCTGCACGCATTCGTCCAGATAGGAGGAAAGCTCGCCGATCACCAGGTCGATGCGGGTGATCCGCCGGAAGCCCCTTTTCTCCGCCTCTTCCCCCATCACGCGCAGAAGATCGAGGACAACGGGAAGCTCGTGCATCGCGCGTCAGTCTTTCCGGGCCGCGGGGACCGGCTTTTTGACGACCGGCTCCAGATAAATCTTGTGGTCCACCAGCTCCATCCGCTTGATCCGGGCGGAGACCGTCTTGCGCTCCCCGTAGATATTTTCAAGATAGAGGGTCCCGTCGTCGCCCGGGACGACCTTATCCACGGCATCCAGAAGAAGCTCCGGCTGCCCGCCGCCGTTCCACCAGTACACGTTCGCCTCGCACATCACGATTCTCCTTTCATCATTTCGCCGATCAGGCCGACGAGGTACTCCACATAATGCGGCAGGGGCTCGCCCTTCACGCCCACGATTCGGATGCGGCACCGGTTCAGAGGAATCAGCAGCTTCTCGGCGGGGCTGTCCGCGACGGCGGCCGCCATGCGCGGCGTCAGCTCGCCCAACATCGAATCCGCCGCGAGGATCGCCACGCTCCCCGCGATCACGTCGGCCCGCGGCGCGTTGAAGACGACGGCGTTCTCGCCCGTGGCCCCCTCGTTCGCCCCGGCCTTCAGCATGGCCGCCGTCGCCAGAGCGTTCGTGCCCAGCGCGACGATCTCGAGGTCGTTGCCGAGCCTTTCGCGCAGCTGCAGGATGATGGTCTTCCCGATTCCGCCGCCCTGCCCGTCGATCACGGCAATCCGCACGTTCCCACCGCCTGTCGTTTTTTTTACAAGCAAACCGAGGATACCGTCGCCGCAGGGGCGATTCCAACGGCAAAAATCCCGCCGTTTTCCAAAAAAGCCCCCCAAAAGGGCAAAGCGCACCCTTCCTGGGCTGCAAAATTTCTTTCCGCAAAAGCACGGCGGCCGGACCGGTTTTTCGATCGGCCGCGGAGCCTTCCTGACTCCTTTTTAATTGTTATTATTTTATCATGATTTTTGAAGGCCGTCAATCCTACAGCATTTCCAGTTAATTATGTAAGTGGGTTTGTGTTTCCCACCGCTGAAGGCGGTGGGAAACACATCATCTTTCGCAAATTGAAATGGAATTGCTGTAATAAAATCGCGGATCCGGGAAAAAGCAATTCTTCCGGCGCGGAAACTCCCACCTTATGCAATATGAGGCACGGTTGGACGCAACTTCCGAAAAGGGCCGGTTTCTGCCAGCGAATGCCAGAAAAAAAGAGAACTGACAACATAAACGCCCGCCGCCGTGGCAGAGTAATAGTGCGGTGCATGGGAGGTGAAATTTTGAAAAAATTCATGAAATTCCTAACCGCATCCGTCGCTGCCGCGGGATTGCTGTTCGCAGCGGTACTGGGCACGGCTGATTATTTTACCCCGGACTCCTACACCGTGGAGGAAGGCGGCAGCCTGAGCTGGTTTTCTGGCGCGCTCTCCATCGTGCGGCAGGGCGGCGCAGAGATCTCCGCCAGCGCCGGCGCTCCGCAATACCCCAGAAGTTACGACGCGCAGCTGATGCTTTATGACAAGGTCCCCCTCAAGACGGTTCAGATCAATGTGGTGGACCAGACCTGCGTGGTGCTGTGCGGCATGCCGTTCGGCATCCGGATGTTTACGGACGGCGTCGTCGTCGTGGGGCTTGCGGATATCAAAACCGGCACCGGCAGCGTCAACCCGGCTCTGGAGGCCGGGCTGAAGGTCGGCGACGTGATCACCGCAATCGACGGGAAATCCGTCGACAAAAACACCGACGTCCAGCAGGCGGTGGAACACTGCAGCGGGGCGGCGATGAAGTTCACCGTCAGGAGGGACGGGACCAGTTTTACCGTCCCCGTCCATCCGGCCCGGTCGGAAGCCGACGGCCTGTATAAAGCGGGCCTCTGGGTACGCGACAGCACCGCAGGTATCGGCACACTCACCTATTATGATCCCACCACAAACTGTTTTGCCGGCCTCGGGCACGGCATCTGCGACTCCGACACCGGCCAGCTCATGCCTCTGCTGAGCGGCGACATCGTCCCCGTGACCATCAACGGCATCACCAAAGGCCGCAAAGGGGCGCCCGGCGAACTGCGCGGATATTTTTCCGACGAGACGGCCATCGGCACCCTTTCCGCAAACGTCCCCTCGGGCATTTTCGGCGAGCTTGCCCGGCCCGCGCAGGGACCGGTCCTCAAAGCGGCCATGAAGCAAGAAATCAAACCCGGCGCCGTGAAAATTCTGACCACCCTTCACGGCGGCAAACCGCAGTACTATGACGCCGAGATCGAAAAGATCGACTACCGCGACAGCGTCCAAAGCAAAAACATGGTCCTGCGCATCACCGATGAGGACCTTCTGGCCCAAACCGGCGGCATCGTGCAGGGCATGAGCGGCAGCCCCATCGTCCAGAACGGCAAGCTGGTCGGCGCCGTCACCCATGTGTTCGTGAACGACCCCACGTGCGGATACGGCATTTTCGCAGAAAACATGCTGGAAGAATCCCGCGCGCTGGGCGCTTCTGCAAAGCGAAAAGCTTCCTGAATTTCCATCCGCCAGTATTTTCCCCTAAAATCAAAAAAATATCTTCCCAATCTATTGCCAAATTTTCCAATATATGGTATGATATCGATATAATAAATCAATTAGGGGGATACAAAGATGGAAAAACGCATTAAACTGCTGATTGCAAACGACAGTGCGGAGTTTCGCAACGAGTACGGTCGAGTTTTTGAAAATTCCGGGCTGGAAGTTTCGTATGTGGCAAAAGACGGCGTTTCGCTGCTCGATGCGCTCGGCTCCTCTCAGCCGGATGTCGTGCTGGCCAACCTGTTCATGCCCCGGCTGGACGGCATCGGCGTGATGAAGGCGTTTCGGGCGAAGATGCCGGGCTTCCGCCCGCTGTTCATCATTGTTTCCAATTTTACAAGCCCCACGCTGGAGCGCGAGGTCATGATGTCCGGCGCCGCTTATTTTGCGGTGGCTCCGTTCAACGCGGCGGATCTGGCCGACCGGATTCTGCAGCTGTGCTCGATGAACGGGATGAAAGTCCCGGCGCCCGCGCAGCCGCTGCCGGAGCCGGAGCCTTCGCTGGAGATCCAGGTGACGGAGATTCTGCACCAGATCGGCGTTCCCGCCCACATCAAAGGCTACCATTATCTGCGCGATTCCATCATTATGGCCATCGAGACCCCTGACATTATCAACGCGGTGACCAAGCAGCTGTATCCCAATGTCGCAAAAAAATACAACACGACCGCTTCGCGCGTGGAGCGCGCCATCCGCCATGCGATCGAGGTCGCATGGGACCGCGGGGACGTGGATATCCTCAATTCCTATTTCGGCTACACGATCCACAATACCCGAGGGAAACCGACCAATTCCGAATTTATCGCGATGATCAGCGACCGGCTCAGGCTCCACATGAAAACCGCGTAAACTATTTTGTTCCTGCCGATGAATTTCCAAGGATAGCCCCCATAAACTTCTTTGCTTGATTGGCTGTGCATTTTATTTGCCAATAAGGCAAAGGAGTGTTTTTATATGCCAATCGATTGTGAAATCGACGGCTTTGGCGCCCGCTGAAAATCGGAGCTTTGCATGCTAAAGCTTTACATCGGGTTCCATCCTCACGGCCGGAAATTCATTTCTGCGCTCATCGGCAGTCATCATTTCCCATAAGCAAAAAAAATCACTGCTCTTTCGGAAAAGCAGCTTCCGGAACAGCGATTCTTTCGTATAGATTGAAACCGGATACCCAAGGGACGATTCTCCGCCGGATTCTCCCTTCGTCACACGGATCCAAAAGGAAGAAACGGCGGTAAAATCCCGTGCCCCCTTATCGCCGCAATAGGCCCGCAGGACCGGCCGCCCGCCGTTCACAGTCCCCCGTCCCCATTGCTTTCCCGGCGTTTACAGCAATTCCATTTCAATTTGCGAATGATGATATGTTTTCCCTCCGCCGAAGGCGGGGGGAAAACACAAACCCACTTGCATAATCAACTGGAAATGCTGTAAGGCCTTTTCCGCGGCCTTATTTTGTAAGCCGGATCATGTTCCAGCTGTGCTTGCCGAGAACCGCCGTGAGCGTCCCGTTTTCCAGCTTCGACACGCCGTTTTTCCGGGGTGCGACCCGATCCGGGTCGGATTCCGTATCGACCGCCTTCCCATCGTCGTTCGTCAGGACGACATGCTCCGCGATGCGGTAGCCTTCCAACTGGCGGAGGTCACAGGTCAGCTCCATATCCTCCCGCAGGTCTTTATTTACGGCAAACAGCGTGACGGCATCCTTTTTTTCATCCCAGACCGCGGCGGAATCGAGGAAAGGCACTTTTCCGCACCGTTTTGATTCATAGACGGGGCCGTCCGCGACCGTCTCCAGCACCTTGCCGCGCCCGTAGCGAGAAGTATAGTAGAACGGATAGTAAATGGTCTGTTTCCACGCGCCGGTATCGGAGGTCATGATGGGCGCAATCACATTGACTAATTGTGCCAGACAGGCGACCTTGACGCGGTCGCAGTGGCGCAGGAGCGTGATCAGGATGCTCCCGACCAGCAGAGCGTCCTCAAAGTTGTAAACATCCTCAAGGAGGTGTGGTGCCTTGGTCCATTTTTTCAGCTTCCCGTCAGCCTCATTGGAATGGTACCACACGTTCCATTCGTCGAAGGAAATGTTGATCCGCTTTTTTGAATGCCTTTTGCTCTGGACAGAATCGCAGATCGATACGACGGAATTGATAAAACGGTCTATGACGTTGTTGGAGGCGAGGAATTCCGCCGTGTCCCCCTCGCGGTTCCCGAAATACTGGTGGAGGGACAGGTAATCGATCTGGTCGTACGCTTCGTCCAGGACGGTTTCTTCCCAGCTCCCGAAGGTCGGCATACCGTATGAGGAACTTCCGCAGGCGACGCATTCGACGGACGGATCCAGCATCTTCATGAGGCGCCCGGTTTCCGCCACGGTGCGCCCGTATTCCGCCGCCGTTTTATGGCCCATTTGCCAGGGGCCGTCCATTTCGTTCCCGAGGCACCAGAGTTTGATGTGATGAGGCTCCCGATAGCCGTTGGAGATTCTGAGGTCGCTGTAATAAGTCCCGGATGGAAAATTGCAGTACTCCAAAAGGTTCTTCGCGTCCTCGGGGCCCCTCGTGCCCAGGTTGACGGCCATCATCACTTCGGACCCGACGGACTTTGCCCATTCTGCAAACTCGTCGGTCCCTACGGAGTTGTCTTCCAAGGAGCTCCAGGCAAGGTCCGCCCGCACAGGGCGGGAAGCCTTCGGCCCCACGCCGTCCTCCCAGCGGTAGCCGGAGACGAAGTTTCCGCCGGGGTACCGGATCACGGGGACGCGGAGATTCCGGACAAGCTCCGCCGTATCCTTCCGGAACCCGTTTTCATCCGCAAAGGGGCTTCCCGGCTGGTAAATTCCTCCGTACACGGCTCGCCCTCCGTGCTCGATAAAAGAACCGAAAATGCGTTTGTCGACTTCTCCGACCTTAAAATATTTGTCAAGATGCAGCACTGCTTTTTTCATGACAAAAATCCTCCCCGCTTCATAGTCATAATACCGTTATCATAGCATAGTTTCTATCGGAAAAGCAGTCATCTTTTTCCGATATTCTTGACATTTTTTCCGGAAGTCAAAGGTTCAAAAAGGAGGGGGGCGATCCGCGCCTCTCCCGGTCACCGGCCTCTGGGAAAATATTTGCAGGGGGCGCATCCGAACCGCCTTTTGAACTGCCTGGTGAAATGGCTTGCGTTAAAGAAGCCGCACAACTCCGCCACCCGCTGGATCTGCAGCGCCTCGTTTGTCAGGAGATTTTTCGCCCGCTCCATGCGCGCGTTCAGGAGATCCGCTTTCGGCGGAATTCCGAAAAAATGTTCGTAATAAAAATAGAACTGGCTTTTTCCCATATGAACCAGCCGGCACATCGAAGCGGTGTCCCACGCTTTTTCGCACTGGGTCAGCAGCGTGAGCCTTGCGATCTGGAATTGCCGGTAAAGGTCCGCTTCCGCGCCCTCCAGGGCACAGCCGCTGGAAAGGTGGCGGGAAATCAGCACGAACATCTGCCGGAGCAGCGCGTCCATCATGAGATCCGCGTGCGCCTTCCTGGTAAGGCATTCCTCCCGGAGTTTCCCGAAAATCGGCTCGAACATGCCCGGACGCGCCGGATAAAATACCCGGTTGAGCGGGATATCCATGCTTTCCAGCTTCTTCCGGTCGGCTTCGTCGGCCTGGAAATGGACGTAGCTGTTTTCAAACTCCTTCACCGCGCTGTAGTCCTGGCCGCATTCCGGGGTGTACAGCAGGCAAGCGTCCGGTTCCGCGACGCTGAGCTTCCCGTTCAAACGGACCTTCATCGGCTTCAAAAAGTGGAGGAACAAGTACGACCCGCCCCCATGCGGACGGTAAATTCTGTCATAATCCGGGTTGCGGCGGTCGTAATCGCAGTATAAAATCCGAAGCATGGCCTTTTCAGTTCCTTTTATCATTTTCCCTCGCGGCGGGAAGCGAAATCCTTTTATAATGCCCAGTGTACCGCCGGCGGACAAAATGTCAAGAATGCCGGAGAAATTTTTCGCTTTCCTCCGCACCCCTCTCCCGCAGTCTTCAGAGTGTTAAGGCATGCGGGACGTCTGAAAGCACATTTATTCCGCGTCAAAAAAGAGTAGTTTCCAAAAAAGCTGAAAACGGAACGACTTCAGGCGCCGGCTGAATGCCGGCGCCTTGCTTTCCCGTGCCTTTCAGTGGGTCCCGCCTCAAACTTTTCAACAAAAATGTTTCTGAAAGTCACTTCTCAGCACTGAGAAGGGGCTGTCACAAAACTTTCGTTTTGCAACAGCCCCTTCTCGTTTTTTTCTACTTAAAGATCAGGTTCAGCAGGAGCAGAAGCGTCACACCCGGTATCCCGGCCACGCCGGAGACGCCGATCGACAAAGGGCTGAGGGGCAGCGACACGCCCGTGAAGCCCCCGGTCAGGTCCACGACCGCCAGCGCGCAGAAACCGACCAAGATCCCGCCGACCGCGTGGCGGACGGGCCGTTTGGATTTCATGGCGACCTGGATCAAAACCAGCAGCAGAAAAACGCCGACGAGGCACAGCGCAACGGTCCATTCCTGCAAGGCGGCATTCCACCATTCCTTAAATTTGAAAAGCGGCGCAGTTCAGGTCGTACTTCTTCGCAAGGCCAAGAAGGTAGCGGTAGCGGGCCCTCAGCTCCTCCCGCTGGTAGATGCAGGCGTCGATGAGGTCGCTGTCGCACTCCTGCTCGAACCAGCGTTCGTTGTAGGCGAGCCGGCGGGATACGTCCCTGATTTCTGAAAGCAGTTCCTGTTTCTCAACCTCCGTCTTTTCGACTTTGCAGTCATTTCGCAAGAAAAGCCTCAGCACAGACTCCATACTAACAATTCCGCCTTCCGGTGTATATTTATGTTAGTAGGATGGTCATATATTCCAGGAAATATACGGAACCGGCCAAATTATCCCTCGGCGCCGCCCTCGTAGCAGAAATCGATCCGCCCGCTCGCCACGTCCGCCGAGACGGCGCGGACGCGCAGCGTATTTCCGATGGTCAGCCTGTTTCCGGTCTTGGAATCCACCTGCGAGAGGACGCCGTCAAACTGGTAATCGGCGCCAGGGAAAGTCTCCATCGGGACGAAACCTTCCACGGTGTTTTCCAGCTCCACAAACACGCCGTGCTGGGTCACGCCGCTGATCACGCCCTCGTAGGATTCGCCGATATGGTGGGTCATATACTCCGCCATATAGCAGTCTTCCGCGCTGCGCTCGGCACTCATGGCGCGCACCTCCGCGTCGGACGACATCTTCGCCGCCTCGACCGCGAAGGGAGCATACCGCTCGGCCAGCTTTGACACGTCCTTCACCCCGACGGCCGCGGAGAGGATGCGGTGGATGGCCGTATCCGGATAGCGCCGGATCGGCGAAGTGAAGTGGCAGTAATCCGCCAGCGCAAGGCCGAAGTGGCCCACGGGATTCACATCGTAGCGGGCCTTCGCCATGGTGCGCAGCAGCTGGTGGGAGATGACCTTCTGCGCGGGGGTTCCGGTCGCCTGGCTGAGGATGTCGGCAAAATCGGCCGGCTGGACCCCCTCCCTGCCCTTGAGCGGCTTGGAATCGAGGCCCACCGCGTCGACCAGCTGGATCAGCGTCTTCACGCGGTCGGGGTTCGGCTGCTCGTGGATGCGGTAGACGAACGGCAGGCCGGCGCTCTTGGCCAGCTTTGCCGCCGCCTGGTTGGCGGTGATCATCAGGTACTCGATCATCTGCTCGGCCTCGCCGCTCCTGTGCGGATGCACGTCGATGCAGACGCCGTCTTCGTCGAGCGTGAACTCCGGCTCGGTGCTCTCCAGCTCGACGACGCCGGCTTTCCGGAACTGCGTCTTCAGGATCCCGGCGAGCTCCCTCGCAGCGTCGAGCGACGAGAGGACCGGCGCGTATTTTTCCCTGAGGGCGGCGTCGGCCGTGCCGTCGAACAGGCTGTTGACCTCGGAATAGACCCCGCGCACCTTGGAGCGGATCACGGTCTTGCGAAACTGGTACGAGAGGATGTTTCCCTCCCGGTCGAGATCCACCAGGGCAGAGAACGTCAGTTTGTCCTGTCCCGCGTTCAGCGAGCAGGCGCCGTTGGAAAGCGCCTCCGGCAGCATCGGCACCACGCGGTCCGCAAAATAGACGGAGGTGCCGCGGCTGCGCGCCTCAAGGTCCAGCGGCCCTCCCTCGCGGATATAATGGGAGACGTCCGCAATATGCACGCCGAGGCGGTACCCGTTCTCCGTCCGGCTGACGGAGACCGCGTCGTCCAGGTCCTTCGCGCCCGCGCCGTCGATTGTGCAGATGGGAAGGTCACGCAGGTCCAGCCGGCCCTGCAGGTCGGCGTCCGTGACCGGGCGGGACGCGGCGGCCTCCGCCTCTTCCAGAGCTTCCGGCGAAAAACCGGGACGGATCCCGTTCTGGTCCAGGATAGCGTCGGCGCAGATCTTCGCGCTGCCGGCCCGGCCGTAAATCTTGACGATCTCCGCCTCCAGCTCCGAGGAATGGGGCCTGCGGCGGATCTTGGCCTGGACCTTGTCGCCCTCTTTGGCCTGCAGCTCACCCTTTTTCGCCACGGGGATCGCGAAGCGGACGGCGATGTCCGCATCCAGCAGCAGAACGCCATTTTCCGTCTTCAGCGTGCCCGTGGTCAGCCGGTTCGACTTTTCGGTGACGAGGTCGACCTCCGCGCTTTTTCCCCGCGGGCTCTCCTGGACATGGCCCAGCTGCACCCGGTCGCCGATAAACGCGTTCCTGAGCTTGTCGGCGTGGATGAACAGGTCATCGCCCCCGTCCTCCGGGCGGGCAAAGGCAAACCCGCGCGAATAGGAAATGATGGTGGCTTCCAGCGAACCGTTTTTCTGCGGCAGATGGACGCGCTTCTTTTTGCTGACGGTGACTTTTCCGTCCTGCTCCAGCCGGTCGAGCGACTGGAAAAACGCTTTCTTCTCCGAGCGCCGGACCTTCAGCTCTTTGAGCAGGTCCCGGATATGCAGGCTCTGCGGCGAGCCCTCAAGGCATTTTAGGATCTCTCCCTGAAACTCTTTCAATGGCTTCCTCCAAAATTCGATGTATTTTGTTCGATACAAGAAGCGCCCCGCTTTTCAGCGGGGCGCGAAAAGTGCGTTTCTACTTCAAAAAGAAGAACATATAAGCGTTGATGAGGATGACGAGCACGAAAAAGCCCACCGCTATGAATTTCGTCCACCGGGCCAGGAAAGCGTCGACGGACCGCGCCTGGTTTTTCGCCAGGAACGTATCCGCCCCGCCCGTGACAACCCCCACGTTCTGCTCGTGCCCTTCCTGAAGCAGCACGATGATCGTCATGGCGACGGAAAAGATCATTAAAATAATTCCGAAAATGATTTCACCCGCTGACACAGAAACCCCTCCAAATAAGCGGCACAAAATAAGGCTGTTGTAAGCATACCACAGAATTCTGTTTTTTGCAAGGCTTTTCTGAAATCCCGGGACGCACTGACCGAATATCCGCGCAAAACGCGGAAAAGATAAAGGACGGATAGAAAAGCGTACGCGTTTGCCGCTTATCCTGTCCCGCCGGGGAAAAGCCGATGGCTTTTCCCCGGCGTTTTGCGGTTTTACGGCTGCTTCAGCGTGAGCTGATCGCCCTCCGTCTCCTCCGGCGAGGGAAGCGCGCCCGAAGCGGGGATCTTTCTGCGGTACCGCTCCGGCTTTTTTAACATCCCCTCTTCATACGGCACCGCACCCGTCAGGCGCGCGTTCCGGCGCAGCGTCATCACGGCCACGCCCTGGGCGCTGCGCGTCGCCTTCGCCGGGATCGCGCCGGTGTGGACCAGCAGCATCCGCCCCGCGGAGGATGTGAGCAGGTACTCGCAGTCCCGGGAGAGCTGGCCGGCGGCGACGAGCGGGGATTTGCCCCCGTAGGCCCCAACCAGCCTGCGGCGGTTCGTCTTCGTGCGGTAAGCCGCAAGGTCCACCTTGGCGGCCTTGCCGTTTTCAAAAAAGAACAGCAGATAGCCTTGATAATCGGTCGTGACTGCCATGAAGACGGCGTTCTCCCCCTCCTCCATGCCGAGCCTGGCCGGGAGATACTCCCCCAGCACGCTGGCCTTTGCGTCGGGGAAATCGGCCGCCCTCGCCTTGTACACCGTGCAGCGGTCCGTGAAGAACAGCAGCTCGGCGGAGTTGACGCTCTCCTCCTGACGGACGACGGCGTCGCCCTCCTTGAGCTTCTGCTCGCCGCTCATGCGCAGCGACTGGGGCGTGATCTTCTTGAAATAACCGTCCCGGGTGAAAAACAGGTTGACGGGATAATCTGGGATTTCCTCCTCGGGCGGCTCCTTCCGCTCGTCCTCGTAGAGCAGCGCCGAGCGGCGCGGCTTGCCGTAGGTGCGGGCGACCTCGTCCAGCTCGGAAAGGATGATCCCGCGGATCTCCGCGTCGCTGCCGAGAACCTTCTCGAGGCCGCCGATCGCCCGCTCGATCTGCCCGGTCTCCTGCGTGCGCCGGAGGATATACTCGCGGTTCAGGTGGCGCAGCTTGATCTCCGCGACATATTCGGCCTGCGCGCGGTCGATGCCGAAGCCGATCATCAGGTTGGGGACGACCTCGGCCTCCTCCTCGGTGCGGCGGATCACGGCGACGGCCTTGTCGATATCCAGCAGAATCGCCCGCAGCCCCTGCAGCAGGTGGAGCTTTTCCCGCAGGTTTTTGAGGTCGAAGGCGGTGCGGCGGCGCACGCAGCCCATGCGGAACGAGGTCCATTCGCGCAGCAGTTCCCGCACGCCCATCACGCGGGGCGCGCCGCCGACCAGCACGTTGAAGTTGCAGGCGAAGCTGTCCTCGAGCGGCGTCATGCGGAACAGGCGCTGCATCAGGCGTTCGGGGTCGGCCCCGCGCTTGAGGTCGATGGTGATCTTGAGCCCGGCGAGGCCCGTTTCGTCGCGGACGTCGGAGATTTCTCGGATCTTTCCCTGACGGACCAGTTCGACGATCTTCTCGACGATGGCTTCGATGGTCGTGGTCGGCGGGATCTGGGTGACGTCGATGCAGTTGGCTGCGCGGTCGTAGGAATAGCGCGCGCGCACCCGCACGGAACCGCGGCCGGTGCGGCAGATTTTCTCGAATTCCGCCCGGTTGTAGAGGATCTGCCCGCCGCCCGGGAAATCCGGGGCGGGCAGCGTGGAAAGGATGTCGTGCTCCGGGTCCCGGATGCAGGCCGCGGCGGTCCGGCAGACCTCCGCCAGGTTGAACGGGCAGATGGAGCTCGCCATGCCCACGGCGATGCCGGTGTTCGCGTTGACCAGGACGGCCGGGAAAGTGGTCGGGAACAGCGTCGGCTCTTGGGTGGTGCTGTCGTAATTGTCGACGAAATCGACGGTGTCCTTGCCGATGTCGCGGAACAGTTCCCGGCAGATCGGGTCCAGGCGGGCCTCGGTGTAGCGCGAGGCGGCGCAGGCCATGTCCCGCGAATAGAATTTTCCGAAGTTGCCCTTGGAATCCACGTACGGGTGCAGCAGCGCCTCGTACCCGCGGCTCAGGCGGACCATGGTGTCGTAGATGGCCGCCTCGCCGTGCGGGTTGAGCTTCATGGTCTGGCCCACGATGTTGGAGCTTTTGGTGCGCGCCCCGCCCAGCAGGCCCATTTGGTACATGGTGTAAAGCAGTTTGCGGTGCGAGGGCTTGAAGCCGTCAATCTCGGGGATGGCGCGCGAAAGGATCACGCTCACGGCGTAGGGCATATAGTTGGTCTCGAGCGTGTCGGTGATCGGCTGCTCCACGACGGCGCCCGCGCCCTTGATCACGCCGTGCGCCTGCGGCGCGCGGGCGGGCCGTCCTCCGGATTTCTTTCTCATTCTTTTCAGTCCCTAAACTTGATGATGCGGCGCGGAGCCGCTCAGCTCAGATCGGCCAGCTCCATGTAATTCCGGCCGTTCTCCGCGATGAATTCCTTGCGGCCGGCGAGGTTATCGCCCAACAGCAGGTCGAACACGCGGGCCGTCCGCTCCGCCTGGGCGGGCATTACGCGCACAAGCCGGCGCGAGGCCGGGTTCATGGTGGTCAGGTTCATCATGTCCGGTTCGTTTTCCCCCAGCCCCTTCGACCGCTGGATGGTGTACTTCCGGTCCTTCAGGCGGCCGAGGAACTCGTCCTTCTCTTTTTCCGTATAAGCGAAATAGGTGTCGTCGCCCGACCGGATCTCAAACAGCGGGGATTCCGCGATGAAGACTCTGCCGGCCTCGATCAGCGCCGGGGTCAGGCGGTAGAGCATGGTCAGCAGCAGCGTGCGGATCTGGTATCCGTCGACGTCGGCGTCGGTGCAGAGGATGATCTTGCTCCAGCGCAGCGACTTCATGTCGAAGGAGGAAAGATCGCGGTTGGCCTTCGACTTCACCTGCACGCCGCAGCCGAGCACCCGGATGAGGTCGGTGATGATGTCGTTCTTGAAGATGCGGTCGTAATCCGCCTTGAGGCAGTTGAGGATCTTCCCGCGGATGGGCATGATGGCCTGGAAATTCGGGTCGCGCGCCTGCTTGCACGCCCCGAGGGCGGAATCGCCCTCCACGATGAAGATCTCGCGCTCGGCGGGGTCGCGGCTGCGGCAGTCGACGAACTTGGCGACCCGGCTCGCGAGGTCCATCGCGCCGGTCAGCTTTTTCTTGAGGCTCAGCCGGGTCCGTTCGGCGTCCTCGCGGCTGCGCTTGTTGACCAGCACCTGCGCCGCGATCTTCTCCGCGTCCAGCGGGTTCTCGATGAAATAGACCTCGAGCTGGTGGCGCAGGAACTCGGTGATCGCCTCCTGGATGCCCCGGTTTGTGATGGCCTTTTTCGTCTGGTTCTCATACGACGTCCGGTTGGAAAAGGAGGAGAGGATCAGGATCAGGCAGTCCTGCACGTCGTTGAACGTGATGCGGCTTTCGTTCTTGTTGTATTTGTTCGCCTGCTTGAGGTAGGAGTCGATCTGCGACACAAAGGCGCTGCGCGCCGCCTTTTCGGGCGCGCCGCCGTGCTCCAGCCAGCTGGAGTTGTGGTAATACTCGACGGCCGGGTTCCGGTTGGAAAAGGCCACCGCCGCGCTGATCTTGACGTTGTACTCGGGCTTGTCCGCCCGGTCGCGGGCCTTGCGCTCCGCCTGCCAGAACTGCACGGGGGTCAGCGCGTCGTCGCCCGCGATCTCCCTCGCGTGGTCGGCGATGCCCTCGCGGTACAGGAATTCCGACGTCTCGAAGCCCGTCTCGGTCTGGTTGCGGAACCGGAACGTCAGCCCCGGGTTCACGATCGCCTGCCGCCGGAGGGTGTCGGCGTAATATTCCGCCGGCACGTCGATCTCCGTAAAAACCTGCAGATCGGGCTTCCAGCGGATTTTCGTTCCCGTATCCCGGCCGGAGTACGGCTCCTTTTTCAGGCCGCCGACGTTCGCGCCGTGCTCGAAGCGGAGCGTGTAGCGCATCCCGTCGCGGCGGACGTCGACGTCCATATATTCCGAAGCGTACTGCGTGGAGCACAGGCCCAGGCCGTTGAGGCCGAGGGAATATTCATAGCTTTCGTCGGCGGCGTTGTTGTATTTGCCGCCGGCGTACAGCTCGCAGAACACCAGCTCCCAGTTGTACCGCTGCTCCTTATGGTTGAACTCGACCGGGATGCCGCGGCCGTGGTCCTCCACCTCCACCGAATGATCCGCGTAGCGCGTCACGGCGATCTGCCGGCCGAAGCCCTCGCGCGCCTCGTCGATGGAATTCGAGATGATCTCGAAGATGGAATGCTCGCACCCCTCGAGGCCGTCGGAGCCGAAGATCACCGCCGGGCGCCGGCGGACGCGGTCCGCGCCCTTCAGGGCGGAGATGCTTTCGTTCCCGTATTCTCGTTTCAAAGCCAAGGCCGTCCTTCCAAGAAAGATGTAAGCCGGAAAATGCGCGCAACAAAAAGGGAATGTCCACGCATTCCCTTTTTCAGGACTGGGCCGGCTGCGGATTTCCCGCCGGCGGCAAAGGCGTCTGCAGCTTGGCTTCCCCGCGCATCAGCTCCTCGAACTCGTCGCCGTTCATCTTCTCGTTTTCGTACAGGCGCGCCGCGATCAGATGCAGCTTATCCATATGCGCCTTGAGGATGGCTTCCGTGCGTTTGTACGCCTCGGTGATCAGGCGCTTGACCTCGCGGTCGATCGCGTAGGACGTCTCTTCCGAATAATCGCGGATATGTCCCATGTCGCGCCCGAGGAACGGCTCGCTTTCGTCCCGGCCATAGGTGATGGGGCCGAGCTCGTCGGACATCCCGTATTTCGTGACCATGCTGTGCGCGACCTTCGTCGCCTTTTCAATGTCGTTGGAGGCGCCGGTCGAGATATCGTCGAGCGTGAGCGCCTCGGAGACGCGGCCGCCCAGCATCACGACCAGGCTCTCCGCCATCTCCTTGCGGGTCCGGTAGGAGCGGTCCTCCACGGGGATCTGCATCGTGTAGCCGCCCGCCATGCCGCGCGGGATAATCGAGATCTGGTGCACGGGGTCCTGCGTGGGGCAGTAATAGGTGGCGACGGCGTGCCCGGCCTCGTGATAGGCCGTCAGCTTCTTCTCCTTCTCCGTCATCACGTGGCTCTTCTTCTCCGTGCCCACGACGACCTTGATGGTCGCCTCCTCAATCTCTTCCATGGTGATGGCCCTGCGGTGCCTGCGGGCCGCAAGCAGGGCGGACTCGTTCAGAAGGTTCTCGAGGTCGGCGCCGGTGAAGCCCGCCGTCGAC
Organism: Caproicibacter sp.; assembly: GCA_036844765.1. Lineage (GTDB taxonomy): Bacteria > Bacillota > Clostridia > Oscillospirales > Acutalibacteraceae > Thermocaproicibacter. The sequence goes on from DAIUFE010000012.1 coordinate 37,547, forward strand.
TTCGCGATGGTCTGCAGGTCCACGTTCGGCGCGAGAGGTTTGTTTCGCGCATGGACCTTGAGGATCGCCTCGCGCCCGCGGACGTCCGGATACCCAACCATCACCTGCCGGTCGAAACGGCCGGGGCGCATCAGCGCGGGGTCGAGGATATCCGGCCGGTTGGTGGCGGCGATCATGATCACGCCCTCGTTCGCGCCGAAGCCGTCCATCTCCACCAGCAGCTGGTTCAGCGTCTGCTCGCGCTCGTCGTGCCCGCCGCCCAGACCGGCGCCGCGCTGGCGGCCGACGGCGTCGATCTCGTCAATAAAGATGATGCAGGGCGAATTCTTCTTCGCCTGCTCGAACAGGTCGCGCACGCGCGAAGCGCCCACGCCGACGAACATCTCGACAAAATCGGAGCCCGAGATCGAGAAGAACGGCACGCCGGCTTCGCCCGCGACGGCCCGGGCCAGCAGCGTCTTGCCGGTGCCCGGAGGGCCGACGAGCAGCACGCCCTTCGGGATGCGCGCGCCCAGCTCGTTGTACCGGCGCGGGTTTTTCAGGAACTCCACAA
>DAIUFE010000013.1:0-12859 GCA_036844765.1 Caproicibacter sp.
TCGCGCAGGTGGAAGTCGATCTTCGGGCCGTAGAACGCGCCGTCGCCCTCGTTGACCTCGTAGGGTCTGCCGTTCTTTTTCAGCGCCTGGATCAGCGCGTCGGTCGCCATTTTCCACTGCTCGTCGGTGCCCATGGAATTTTCGGGGCGCGTGGAAAGCTCCAGGCTGTAATCGAACCCGAACACCTTGTAGAAGCTGTCGATCAAATCCATCACGCCGAGGATCTCCCCTTCGACCTGCTCCGGCGTCATGAAGAGGTGGGCGTCGTCCTGCGTGAAGCAGCGCGCGCGCATCAGGCCGTGGAGCGTGCCGGAAAGCTCGTGCCGGTGCACGAGGCCCAGCTCCGCGATGCGCTCCGGCAGATCGCGGTAGGAATGGACCTTCCGCTTATAGACCAGCATTCCGCCCGGGCAGTTCATCGGCTTGATGGCGTACTCCATGCCGTCGATGGTGGTGGTATACATGTTGTCCTTGTAATGGTCCCAGTGTCCGGAGCGGTGCCAGAGCTCCTCGTTCAGGAGGATCGGCGTCCGCACCTCCTCGTAGCCGCGCTTGGCGTGCTCCTCGCGCCAGAAGCTCTCGAGCTGGTTGCGCAGGATCATGCCCTTCGGCAGGAAGAACGGGAAGCCGGGGCCTTCGTCGTAGATGTCGAACAGGTCGAGCTCCCTGCCCAGCTTGCGGTGGTCGCGCTTCTTGGCCTCCTCGATCATGTCCAGATAATTCTTCAGGTCGGCGGCCTTCGGGAACGAGATGCCGTACACGCGCTGGAGCATCTTGTTCTTCGCGTCCGCGCGCCAGTAAGCGCCGGTGCAGTTGGTCAGCTTCACGGCCCTGACGCGGCCGGTGCTCATCAGGTGCGGGCCCGCGCACAGGTCGATATAGTCCCCCTGCTGGTAGAAGCTGATCTTCTCGCCCTTGCCCGCGTGCTCGCGGATCAGCTCCACCTTGTATTTCTGGTGCTCCTTCTCCATCAGCGCGACGGCTTCGTCCTCGTCCAGCTCGAAGCGCCGGATCGGCAGATCCTCCTGGATGATCTTTTTCATCTCGGACTCGATGTTCCTGAGGTCGTCGGGCGTCAGGGTGCGCGGCAGGTCGAAATCGTAGTAGAACCCGTTTTCGATCGCCGGGCCGATGGCGAAGCCCGCCCCCGGGAACAGGCGCTTGACCGCCTGCGCCATGATGTGCGAGGTCGTGTGCCAGTAGGTCTTTTTGCCCTCCGCGTCGTCGAACGTGAGGATCTGCAGCTCGCAGTCCCGGTCGACCGGCGTGCGCAGGTCGGCCACTTTGCCGTCGATCTTGGCGGCGCAGGCCGCGCGGTAGAGCCCGGCCCCGATGGACCGGGCGATCTCCGCCGCCGTGGTCCCGCTCTCATATTCCCGAACATTGCCCTTCAGGCTGACTTTCACCATCATAAAGATCCACTCCTTAAATATCAAAATAAAAACAGCCTCGCCCCATGCAAAACATGGGGTAAGGCTGGCGCTTACGGTTCCACCCAATTCCGGCGGAAAAACGGACTTCCGCCCTCTTGTGCGGCTCTAACGGGCCGCTGACGGCGCGCCTTTCGCCTTTGCGGCCTCGGCGCGCGGCTCGGAGGCGGTAACCTTTCCTCCCTGTCCGCCGCGCGCGCTTTCAGCTTGCAACGCGCGCTCTCTGATGCGGCCGGAAGACGGCTTCCTCGTCAACGCTTTGAAAAAGTTCCGTTCGATTGTGAGTTCATCATAGCACCCGGACGGGCTCCTGTCAAGGATTTCTTCTTTTCCCGATATCGGTGCGGAACTGTGCGTTCCTGAAACGGATCTTCCCCACGCCGGCATAGGCGGCCGCCACCGCTTCCGGCAGGTCCTTCCCCGGCGCGGTCACGCCGAGCACCCGGCCGCCGGCGGTATAGAACCGGCCGTCCCGGTACGCCGTGCCCGCGTGGAACACCGTGGCGCCTTCGATCTGCCCGTCCGGGCCGAGGCCCTCGATCTCGTACCCTGTCCGGTACTCCCCCGGGTAGCCGCCCGAGGCCATCACCACGCAGGCGCAGGCGCCGCCGTCCCACTCGATCTTCTGTTCTGCGAGCCGGCCGCCGATCACGGCCTCCAGAAGTTCCACGAGGTCCGTTTTCAGGCGCGGCAGGACGACCTGGGCCTCCGGATCGCCGAACCGAGCGTTGTACTCGATGACCTTCGGGCCGTCGGGCGTCAGCATCAGGCCGAAATACAGACAGCCCCTGAACGGACACCCCTCCCGGTTCATCGCCTCGACCGTCGGCAGGAAGATCGTCCGCAGGCAGATTTCGGCGGCCCGCGGCGTGTAAAACGGGCTGGGGCTGATCGTCCCCATGCCGCCGGTGTTCGGCCCCCGGTCCCCGTCGAGCGCGCGCTTGTGGTCCTGGGCGGAAACCATTGGGCGGACGCATTTTCCGTCCGTGAAGGCGAGGACGGAGACCTCCGGCCCGGTCAGATATTCCTCGACGACCACGCGGTTGCCGGACGCGCCGAACGCCTTGTCGTCCATGATGAGCCGGAGGGCGGAAAGAGATTCGGCCTGGTCTTTCGCGATCAGCACGCCCTTGCCCCGCGCGAGGCCGTCCGCCTTGATCACGACGGGGAATTTCCCGCGGCTGTAAATAAACCGGAGCGCCTCCGAGGGGTCGTCGAACACCCGGTACTCCGCGGTCGGGATCCGGTATTTTTTCATCAGGTCCTTGGCGAAGACCTTGCTGCTCTCGATCCGCGCGGCCCCGGCCGTCGGGCCGAACGCGCGGACGCCGGCGGCCTCCAGCGCGTCGACCATGCCGGCGGCCAGCGGGTCGTCCGGCGCGACGAATACCAGGTCGATCTCCTTTTCCTTCGCCAGCCGCACGACGCCCCGGATGTCCGAAGCGGCGACGGGAAAGCACTCGGCGTCCCGCGAGATGCCGCCGTTGCCGGGCGCACAGTACAGCGCCGAAACACGGGGGCTTTCCCTCAGCTTGCGGACGATCGCATGCTCGCGGCCTCCGCCGCCGATGACCAGAACCTTCATCCCACGCACCCCCGATTCAATGATGGAACAGGCGCAGGCCCGTGAACGCCATCGCGATGCCGCAGCGGTCGCAGGCCGCGATCACGTCGTCGTCGCGGATGGAGCCGCCCGGCTGGGCCACATAGGCGACGCCCGACCGGCGCGCTCGCTCAATGTTGTCTCCGAACGGGAAGAACGCGTCCGAGCCGAGCGAGACGCCGCTCTGCTTCGCGATCCACGCTTTTTTCTCCGCGCGGGAAAGCGGCTCCGGCCTTCTGGTGAAGACGCGCTGCCACATGCCGTCCGCGAGGACGTCCTCCCAGTCGTCGGAAAGATAGACGTCGACGGCGTTGTCCCGGTCCGGGCGGCGGAGCCCCGGGCGGAACGGAAGGGCCAGGACCGCCGGGTGCTGCCGCAGGAACCAGGTATCCGCCTTGTTCCCTGCCAGGCGGGTGCAGTGGATGCGCGACTGCTGCCCCGCGCCGACGCCGACGGCCGCGCCGTCCTTCACATAGCAGACGGAATTGGACTGCGTGTATTTGAGGACGATCAGCGAGATCAGCAGGTCGCGTTCCGCGTTTTCCGGAATCGCGCGGTTCTTCGTCACGACGTTCCGCAGCAGCGGGGCGTCGATCTCCGCGTCGTTGCGGCCCTGCTCGAACGTGATGCCGAACACGTCGCGGCGCTCGACGGGGTCCGGCCGGTAGGCCGGATCGACGCGGACGATGTTGTACGCGCCCCTCTTCTTGGTCTTCAGGATCGCGAGCGCCTCGTCCGTGTAGCCGGGGGCGACGACGCCGTCCGACACCTCCCGCCTGAGCAGCAGGGCGGTCTCGCGGTCACACACGTCGGAAAGCGCGGCGAAATCGCCGTAGGAGGACATGCGGTCCGCGCCGCGCGCCGCGGCGTAGGCTCGCGCGAGCGGGGAAAGGTCGAGGTCGTCCACGAAAAACATCTTTTTCTGAGTCTCGGAAAGTTCAACGCCCACGGCGGCCCCCGCCGGGCTGACGTGCTTGAACGAGGCCGCCGCCGGCAGGCCCGCGGCCCGCTTCAGCTCGCGGACGAGCTGCCAGCCGTTCAGCGCGTCCAGAAAATTGATGTAGCCCGGGCGGCCGTTCAGCACCTCGACCGGCAGGTCGCCGCCGTTCCGCATGAAGATGCGGGCGGGCTTCTGATTCGGGTTGCAGCCGTATTTCAGCATCCGTTCGTTCGCCATCGTGTTCCTCCTGCTTTCTTTTCTTCAATCGGGCTGTAAAAAAGGCGCTTTTCGCGGCGCCTTTCCTTAATTTTCTTCATTTTTCGTACAGAGATTCTTATTGAAAACGCGCGTCTCGGTCAGCCCGGTTTTCAGATTGATGAACCGGACGAAAAGTGAGATTTTGTTTTCCGCGTCCAGGCTGTCCCAGACGGCGTGGGAAAACGCGTCGATGTCCCCCTCGACCGCGACGCGGACCGGCTCGCCCTCGAACGCCGGCAGCGGGTCCCCGTCGCCTTGATAGGTCTGGATCAGTCGGCCGGCGCCCGCCTGCGGCGCCTCGTACTCATAGAAGAAACGCTGGACGGTCTTTCCCTCCGCGTCCCCGCTCTTGACGATGGAAAGGCGGTAGCGCAGGCCGCGGCCCGTTTCCATCAGGCCGGAGATGCGCGGGGTGAAGTTCGGCGCGTCCGGCTCGAAGGTGCGCGTGCGAAGCGCCTCCTCGAACGTGCGGCCCTGCGCGAGGTAGTCGCAGATCGTGTCCGTCTGGTCGCCGTTCGTCACGACGGTCGCGCCCTCCAGCGCGCGCACGGGCGCGTAGAGGATCAGCGACGGGTCGGAGACCTTGGCCGGGTCGAACGGCCGGGTGCGGAGGTTCTGGCCCTCCACGGCGAAAATGCGGTTGCGGCTGTTCTCGCTGCGGCCGGTGAGAAAATAGACGATCACGGCGAACAGGCCGTCCGCGCTCCTCCCGAAAAGGATGCCCCTGCCGGGGTAGGAATTGGCGCCGAGAACTTGCTGGATGCTGAGCTGATTCACGATGATCCCTCCCTGATCAACACTTGTTCGTCCACGATGGAAAGGCGGTTCCCGCAGAAAAGCGCGACGGCCTCCGGCAGAATCTTCCACTCCGCCTGCTCCATCACGCGCTTCTGAAGGGTCTGCGGCGTGTCGCCCGGCAGCACCTTCACCGCCTTCTGCAGGACGATGGGGCCGCCGTCGCACACCTCGTTGACGAAATGGACGGTCGCGCCCGTCACCTTCACGCCGCGCCGGAGGGCCGCCTCGTGCACGCGCAGGCCGTAAAACCCCGGCCCGCAGAACGACGGGATCAGCGACGGGTGGACGTTGAGGATCCGGTTGCGGTACCGCTCCACGACCCGCGGGCCGACGAAGGTCAGAAAACCGGCGAGCACGACCAGCCCGGCGCCGCTCTTCTCCAGAAGGCCCAGAAGCGCGGCGTCGTACTCCGCCTGCGAGGCGAAGCCGCGGCGGGGCAGCACGGCGGCTGGAATGCCGGCTTTGCGGGCGCGCTCGAGGGCGAAGGCCTTTTCGTTGCCGGAGACGACGAGGGCGATCTCACCGCCCGGAATCTTCCCCGCTTTCTCGGCGTCGATCAGCGCCTGCAGGTTCGTCCCTCCGCCGGAGACCAGCACGGCGATCTTCAGCATACCGTCACGCCCCCGTCACCGGGCGCGATCTCCCCGATCACCGAGGCCGGCGCGCCCGCGGCGCTCAGTGTCTCGACCGCCCGGTCCGCGTCCTCCTTCGCAACGGCCAGGCACATGCCGATGCCCATGTTGAACGTGTTGAACATGTCGCGCTCCGGAATGCGGCCCTTCTCCTGCAGCAGGGAGAAAACCGGCAGCCGCGGCAGGGCGGCGCGCTCGATCCTCGCCGCCGTGCCGGGCCGCAGCATGCGGGGGACGTTCTCGTAGAATCCGCCGCCGGTGATGTGCGAGACCGCTTTCACGCGGACCTTTTCCATCAGCGCGAGTACCGGCTTCACGTAAATCCTCGTGGGCGTCAGCAGCTCCTCGCCCAGCGTGCGGCCCAGCTCGGGGACCCGCCGGGAAACGTTGCTTTTGTCGATGCCGAGAACCTTGCGGACGAGCGAGAAGCCGTTGGAGTGCAGCCCCGAAGAGCGCAGCCCCACGAGCGCGTCCCCCGGCTGCAACCGGGAGCCGTCGACGAGCTTTTCCCGGTCCGCGAGGCCGACGGCGAAGCCCGCCAGGTCGTATTCTTCCGGCGGGTAAAAGCCGGGCATCTCGGCCGTTTCGCCGCCCACCAGCGCGCAGCCGGCCTGCACGCATCCCTCGGCGACGCCGGCGACGATCTGCGCGACCGTCTCCGGGCGGTTTTTCCCCACCGCGATATAATCGAGGAAAAACAGCGGTTTCGCGCCGCAGCACACGACGTCGTTCACGCACATGGCGACGCAGTCGATGCCGACCGTGTCGTGCCTGTCCATCAAAAACGCGATCTTGAGCTTGGTGCCGACGCCGTCGGTCCCGCTGACCAGCACCGGCTCCCTCATGCCGGAAAGATCCGGCCGGAACAGCCCGCCGAACCCGCCAATGCCCGAAAGGACGCCGGGCGTCCGCGTCCTTTCGACATGCCGCCTCATCAGTTCCACGGCGCGGTAGCCCGCCGTGACGTCCACCCCGGCGGCCTTGTAGCTCTCGCTGAAGCTCTTCATGCTCCCTTTTCCCTCCGTCGCGCGGCCGGTCACAGGCGGCCGGCTTCTTCGCCGATCTGCCGGTCCTTCTCCGCGACCTTTTCGGCCATCTGCCGCTTCATCTCCGCCAGCCGGGCGGCGAGCGCGCCGTCGCTCAGCGCGAGGATCTCCGCGGCGAGGACGGCCGCATTCTCCGCGCCGTCGATCGCGACCGTCGCGACCGGCACCCCGCTGGGCATCTGCACCGTCGCGAGGAGGGCGTCCAGCCCTTCCAGCGCGGAGGATTTGAGCGGCACGCCGATGACCGGCAGCGCCGTGCCCGCGGCCAGCACACCCGCGAGGTGGGCCGCCTTGCCCGCCGCGGCGATGATCACGCCGAAGCCGTTTTCCGCCGCCGAAGAGGCGAACCGGGCCGCGGCCTCCGGCGTCCTGTGGGCGGAGATCACGTGCGTCTCCACCGGGATGCCGAACGATTTCAGCTTCTTCACGGCCTTCGAGACGACGGGAAAATCGCTGTCGCTGCCCATGACGACGGCGACCTTTTTGGAACCGGCCATAGTTTTGGAACGCTCCTTTCGCCGGGGGCGGACGCCGGAAGACGAAAAAGCGGCCGGTTCTTCCGGCCGCACGGCACCCGTTCCCCGCAACCTTTCACCCCTATTGTAAAGGATCGGAGGAAAAAATGCAAGCCGCGGGACGTTTTTATGCGGATCGACTCACCCGTTCGGCCCGCCGCCGGCTTTCTCCGGAGCGGCCGCGGCGTCCGCCGAAACGGGCGCGTCGGTGAAAAATTCCTTGAGCGAAGTGGCCATTCCGGCGAGCGACTGGATCTGCGAAGGGATGATGATCTTCGTCGCTTTGCCGTCCGCGGCCTTCTGGAACGCCTCCAGGCTCTTGAGGGCGATCACGCTGTCGCTGGGGTTCGCCTCGTTGAGGAGCTTGAGGCTGTCCGCCAGAGCTTTCTGGACCAGGAGGACGGCCTCCGCCTCGCCCTGGGCCTCGCGGATCTTCGTCTCCTTGACGGCGTCGGCCCGCAGGATGGCCGACTGCTTCTCGCCCTCTGCGACCAGGATCGCGCTGCTCTTCTCGCCCTCGGCGGTCAGAATCTGGGCGCGGCGCTCGCGCTCCGCCTTCATCTGCTTCTCCATGGATTCCTGGATCTCGCGCGGGGGGATGATGTTCTTGAGCTCGACGCGGTTGATCTTGATGCCCCAGGCGTCGGTCGCCTCGTCCAGCACGGTGCGGATCTTCGCGTTGATCACGTCGCGCGAGGTGAGCGTGTGGTCCAGCTCCAGCTCGCCGATGATGTTGCGCAGCGTGGTGGCGGAGAGGTTCTCGATCGCGGAAAGGGGGCGCTCCACGCCGTAGGTGTAAAGCTTGGGGTCGGTGATCTGAAAATAGACGACGGTGTCGATCTGCATGGTCACGTTGTCTTTGGTGATGACCGGCTGGGGCGGAAAGTCCATCACCTGCTCCTTGAGCGAGACCTTCCGCGAGAGCTTGTCGATGAACGGCACCTTGAAGTGCAGGCCGGTCTCCCAGGTGGCGCGGTAGGCGCCCAGGCGCTCGATCACGAACGCGTGCGCCTGCGGGACGATCTTGATGTTGGCGATCAGCACCAAGAACACGAAGACCAGAAGCAGGATCAGAACGATGGGGCCTATGTAGTAGGGCATTGCCGCTTCCTCCTTACTCTTTCTCCGGCTTTGGCCGGACCATCAGCTTGACGCCGTCGATTTTCTCCACCCGCACGCGCCGCCCGGCCGGGATCACGGTGCCGTCGGCGGAGCGGGCCGTCCACACGCTGCCCAGCACGTTGACCTGGCCCGTGCCGACCGTGTTGTCGATCTCGGCCGTGACGACCGCGGTTTGCCCGATATAGCGGTCGGCGTTGGTGTTGGTTTTCCGCACCGCGAACATCTTCCGCGCGAGCGGCCGGGTGGCCGCGAGGGACACGGCGGTGATGCAGGCGAAAATCAGGATCTGCACCCACAGCTCCGCGCCCAGCAGGCAGGCGATCAGCCCGCCTACGCCGCCCACGGCGAACCAGACGGACACGAGCTGCGGCGTCGCCATCTCGACCAGGGCCGCAAGGACGATCACGCCGAGCCAGACAAAAGGCACCATCGCTTTTTCCTCCTTCGGCACGGGCTTTCTTTTCCATCCGGCCTTATCTTACCATAGAAACGCCCCGCGCGCAACAGAAATAACGGGGCCGCGGCCCTGTTTTCACGCCGGCCGCACGACCCCGTCCCGGGTGACCCGGGCATGGACAAGCGGCGGGAGCTCCGGGGCCTGTGCCCGGATGGAGAGCGCCGAGAGGAACAGGGCCTCCGCCTCGCGGAACCGCTCCTCGCAGGAGGTGTGGAAGACGGCGACCGGATCGCCGCGGCGCACGCGGTCCCCGACCGTCCGGAGCAGCACGAAGCCGGCGGCGGGGTCGACGGAATCCTCCTTCTTCGCGCGGCCGGCCCCGAGCAGCACCGAGGCCTCGCCGCACCGCGCGGTGTCCATCGCGAAAAGGAAGCCGTCCGCCGGGGCGCATACCTCGCGGATCAGCTTCGCCCGCGGGAACGGGGCGCGGCCGTCCAGCACGGCGACATCGCCGCCCTGCGCCGCGGCCATCTCGCGGAATTTGGCGAACGCCGCGCCGTTCGCGATCTGCGCCGACGCCGCCTTCCGGCATTCTTCCGGCCCGCCGCGCCCGGCGAGGGCCAGCATGCCGGCCGCAAGCTCGACGCAGAGCGCCGTCAGGTCGGCCGGGCCGCGGCCCCGGAGGGTCTCGCAGGCCTCCCGCACCTCCAGCGCGTTGCCCACCGCGCGGCCGAGCGGGCGGCTCATGTCCGTGACCAGCGCGACCGTCCTGCGGCCCGCGCGTTCGCCGATGGAAACCATGGCCCGCGCCAGGCGGATGGAATCCTCCTCGGTCTTCATGAACGCGCCGCTCCCGGTCTTGACGTCCAGCAGGATGCAGTCCGCGCCGGCGGCGAGCTTCTTGCTCATGACGCTCGAGGCGATGAGCGGGAGGCTCTCGACGGTCGCCGTCACGTCGCGCAGGGCGTAGAGCTTTTTATCGGCCGGCGCCAGGCTGCCCGACGCGCCGGCCAGGCAGATGCCGACCCGGCGCACGACGCCGAGGAATTCTTCCCGGCTCAGCGAGGTGCGCAGGCCGGGGATGGATTCCAGCTTGTCGACGGTGCCGCCCGTGTACCCCAGGCCGCGGCCGCTCATCTTGGCCACGCGGACGCCCAGCGAGGCGGCGACGGGGCAGGCGACCAGCGTCGTCTTGTCCCCCACGCCGCCGGTGCTGTGCTTATCCACCTTCACCCCGGGGACGGAGGAAAGGTCCACCGTTTCGCCGGAGCGCGCCATGCACAGCGTGAGGTCCGCGGTCTCCCGCGGGGTCATGCCGCGCAGGCAGACGGCCATCAGCAGCGCGGAGGTCTGGTAGTCCGGAATTTCCCCGCCCACGCAGCCGCGGATGAAAAACCGGATCTCGTCCTCCGTCAGCTCCCCGCCGTCCCGCTTCTTGGCAATGATGTCGTACATCCGCATCCCGACCGATCCCGCCCTTTCCCGAAATTCCGGCCCCGCTATTCCTTCTCCCCGAGCCCGAAGCTCAGGGGCAGCAGCTCGCCCAGCGTATAGACCCTGCGCTCGCCGGGGCTTTTCGCGAGCAGCACGCGGAACGCGGCCGGGTCGCAGAACTCCGCCATGACCTGGCGGCAGACGCCGCACGGCGGGCAGAAATCGAGCGCCGGGCCCCCCGCTTTGCCTCCGACCACGGCGATGGCCGAAAATTTCCGTTCGCCGTCGCAGACCGCCCGGAAAAAGGCGGCTCGCTCGGCGCAGCAGCCCGGCGTGAAGGCTGCGTTCTCCACATTGCAGCCGGGGTAGACCTTCCCGCTTTTCCCGAGCAGGGCCGCCCCGACCGCAAAGCCGGAATACGGCGCGTAGGCCCGTTCCCGCGCGGCGAGCGCGGCCAGAACCAGCTCTCTGTCCCCCACCATCGTTTCCGCCTTCCTCAAGCCAGGGAGAGCGCGATCTCCATCATCTGCGTGAAGCCGGTCTGCCGCTCTTCGGCGGGGAGCGCCTCCCCCGTGAGCGGGCAGTCGGAGACCGTGAGCAGGCACAGGGCCTTCTTCCCCGCCCGGGCGGCGTTCATGTAAAGGGCCGCAGCCTCCATGTCGACCGCGAGGACGCCCATCTTGCGCCATGCCTTCAGGGAATCCGGCGAGTCGCTGTAGAACGCGTCGCTCGAAAGCACGTTGCCCACGAGGATGCGGGCGTTCCGCTCCCGGGCCGCCCGCACCGCGCGGCTGAGCAGGCCGAAATCCGCGATCGGCGCGAACGTGCCGGGCAGGCGGTACTGCGCGGCGTAATTCGAGTCGGTGCAGGCGCCCATGGCGGCGACGACGTCGCGCACCCGGACCCCCTCCGCGACGGCCCCGGCGGTGCCCACGCGGATCACGGCCTCCGCGCCATAAAAGTGGAACAGCTCGTAGGTGTAGATGCCGATGGACGGCATTCCCATCCCGCCGCCCATCACGGAGACCTCTTTCCCGCGGTACCGGCCCGTGAAGCCGAGCATGCCGCGGATCGTGTTGAAGCACCGGGCGTCCTCCAGATAATGCTCCGCGATGAACTTCGCGCGGAGCGGATCGCCCGGCATCAGGACCGTGCGGGCGATCTCCCCTTCTTTTGCGCCGTTGTGCGGCGTGGGTGTGTTCGGCATGATAAAAACTCCCCTTCTGCTTTTCGCCGGATTTTTATTCCTCGAACTCCACATGGATCAGCGCGTTGGTCGTACGGATCGTCAGCTTCCGGTCGCCGCCGTCCCGGTCGGAAAGGTTGCTGACCGCGTTGGTCGTCTGCGAACGGACGGTGTACGCCTCTTCCGCCCCGCGGACGGAGCCGGCGATCAGGCCGTTCGTGGTGTCAAGGGTGACGTCCGGGGAATCCAGGGACCGGATGCGGATCGCGGCGTTCGTCGTGTCGGCGGAGACCCGGCCGGCGGCGAGCCCGTCGAGATCGATCGCGGCGTTGTGGGTCTCGATCCGGACGCTCTGCGCGGAGCAGTCCACGATCCGGATCGCGGCGTTGTCCGAATTGCACTCCACCTCCCCCAGGCTACGGAGACCGGCGATTTCGGTGTAGCCCAGGTTGTCGACCGAAAGGCCGCCCGCGTAGCCTTCCGGCAGGCGGACGGTGATGCGCGGGGCATCGTCCTTCGTCCCCAGCCAGCCGCGGGCGCCGCGGTCTTCGTTTTTCAGATTGAACACGCCGCCGCCGGAAGAAAAGTCGTAGGTCTGGTCCCCGTTCGTCTCGTATTCCACTTCGATTTTGTCCGAATCGGCGGCCTCGACCTGCACGCGCTTATACTCCGCGCGGATGCGGACGCTCCCGATCCCCTCGGCGCCGGCCGTATAGGTTTTGGTCTCATGGGCGGAGGCGCGCCCCCATCCGGCGAAAAGCGGGGCGCCGTCTTTCGCCGTCCCCACGGCGGCCCAGGTCCATATCGCGCCGACGGCCAGCACGATCAGCAGGATACCGCAGAGCGAGACCGCGACCACCGCGACGGCCCTGCCCGGGTTCCTCGGGCGGCGGTTCGGATTTTCCTCCAGAATCTTCTGAGCCAGCGCGTCCACGCCGCCAAGGCCCGCGACGGCCTCCCGCTCCGTCCACCCGCTCTCCACCTTATCCGCGACCATCTCGCCGTAATAGGCGACCACGCGCTCCACCTCGTCGGGCGGCAGGCTGCGGATGCGGCGCCGGAGCTTCCTGAAAAACTGATCCCGATCCATTACGCTTCCCCTTTCCGAACGATAAAATCGTGGATCTGCACCATTTCGTCCCATTCCCGGTAAAATTCGCGGATCCTCGCCCTGCCGAGCGGGGTGAGATGGTAGTATTTCCGGAGCCGGCCGCTGTGCACCACGCAGCGGGTGGAAAGGCACCCTGCGGCCTCGAGTCTCTTCAGGATCGGGTAGAGGGTGGATTCCGATATCTCCACGCACGGCGAAACGTCCCGGATGATCCGATACCCATAGGAGTCGTCCTGCATCAGGGCCGCCAGGACACAGACGTCCAGCAGGCCCTTTTTGATCTGCGCGTCCAAGGCATTACCTCCTATTGACCTATATAATACATTGCATAGTATCAATCTGTCAATAGAGGCTCCCCTGAAATATTTTTGTTTCTCTCCGTCTCCG
>DAIUFE010000013.1:12959-37562 GCA_036844765.1 Caproicibacter sp.
CCGTCTCCGGGAGCGCGCGGAATACCTTCGCTTCTCCCCGCTCCACGCCTCCGGCGGGAGAAGCCGTTTTCACCTCTCGGTCACGGCTGGGAATCGCCGTAGGGGCGGTACAGGCGCGGCAGGGTCTTCCAGAGCCGCACGCGGCGCCGGAGCGCGGCGTTGGTCCGCCGGTCGACGGTCAGCAGCCGGTCGAAGCCGGTCTCGCTCAGGTATTCCTTCACCTTGCGGTAATCGGCGCCCTCCCGCAGCGCGACGTTCACGGCGCTCATCACGGCGGCGGGAAGCCGCTCCCGCTGCAGCAGGCGGAGAAGCTCGGCGTCCCCGCCGCAGCGGCTTTTCGCGGTTTCCAGCACGCGGAGCATGGCGGGCACGCGCTGGAAGACGGCCTTCCCCACCGGGCTCTGCTTGCCGCGCCGCATCTCGCAGGCGCGGTGCCGCTCCGGGACGACGGGCGCCTGCACGGCGGCCCCGGCGCAGAGCAGGCAGCGCAGGATAAACTCCTCGGCATAGCCGAACGCGCAGTCCTCCGCAAGGAACAGCTCCTGCGCGGCGAGGAACTCGCGGCGCACCAGCACCGCGGCGATGTCCGGCACGGCGCCGCCGGCCAGCATCCCGCGCACGAGGGTGCCGCCGTCCGGCCGGCGCACCACGCTGCTGACCGCCCTGCGCCCGGCCGCGGGGATTTCTTCCTTCTCCTTGCAGCCGTACACAAAATCCGCCCCGGCGCGGCGCGCGGCGTCGAGATACGGCTTCAAAAAGCCGCCGTAGACCCGACGCGCGAACAGGAACGTCAGGTACTCCCCGCCCGCCCGGCGCACGGCGGTGTTGAGGGCCGCGGGGACCTGCGACCGGCCGTTCTGCACGACGAAGCCGGGCAGGCCCAGCTCCTTGATGGCCTGCACCGCACGCAGGACGGTCCGGTCCGTCGAGCCCATGTCGACGACCACGACCTCCGCACCGATCTCTTTTGCCTGCTCCGCCTCGAAGCGGAGGATCTCCGGAATTTTCTCTTCGATATCCCTGACCGGAAACAGGATGGAAACCTCAGTCGCACGCACTTCCGAGCCGCCTTTCACCGCCGGTTCCGCCGGACCCGGCCCATGAATCAGTATATCATATCGGCCGCAGGAGAAAAGATTGAAACCTGACAGATCGCACGAAAAATCAACATCTTTCTTGTTCATAATTCCGCATCGGTTCAACAGACGTTCCGATTCGTAAGAAAATCATACAAATCGGTGAATTTGTCTATTTGCGCCGCGCGCCGCTGCATGTATATTCATCAGTAGGGAGTGAAACCGATGCCTTTTGAAAATGTGATGAAGCGCGCCACCATCGGCGCGACTGTGATGATATCCCTCCGGGCGATCCTGAACGACCCGAAGCGCGGCATCCGCAAGGCGGTGGACTTTTTCGACTGCTTCACCCGCGGCATCTTCGACGAGGGCCTGATGCAGCGGATCCGCCGGGAGGCGTGCAATCCGAAAAGCTCGTTCTTCAAAATGGTGACCTCTATGGCGGCGAACGTGGATGCGGCCGTTCTGAAAACGGTGGGCACCAACCTGTGCTACAACCGCGTTTCGCTTTTCCCCGCCCGTGAGGACAGAAAGCGGAAGCCCTTCCCCGGGGGCGCGCGGGCCCTCTTCGGCCTGAGCCTGGAAGAAGCCGTTCGGTACGGCAAAAAACACGGCGTTTATTTTTATGTGATCAACGGCGGCAGTTCCCCCTCCGGCCGGGAAAAAGTGCTGGACGTCTGCCGGCAGAACGGCGACTGCGTCTTTTACCTGTGTGCCGAGGGAAAAGATGTCGACGACCGGCTCGCGGGGCAGGCCGCCCTGGCGAAAAACATGATCTTCGCGGTGAACCTGCGCCCCCCGTTCCTGCCGGAGGAATCCTCCGACGGCTGCCGCGCGTTTGTCACGCTGAAGCGGCACCGGTGCCTGTACGGCTTTTCCGTGCGGGTCGATTCGCCCGCTGCGGCGACCGGCTGCCGCGGCGAATTCGTCGACCGCATGGCCCGCTCGGGCTGCCTGTTCGGCTGGTATTTCTGCGGTTTCGGGAAGGGCCGCAAAGAATTTCTCGAAGCGGTCCGGGCCGTGATGAGCTCGGCCGCGGGAGCGAACCCCCCGCCGCTCCTGCTGCTGGACCCCGAGCTCGACGGCCGCATGATGGACCGTTTCGTCACGGGGGGACGCTGCTGCCTGCTGCTGGGGAAGAAGAAGATCCGGGCCAAATTCTTTCTGGCGGGCGGAAAGCAGAGGTCCTAACGCTGCGGGGAGGGCGGCTTCTTCCGGCGAAGGCGGCGCGCCGCCGCCGCGAACCGGCTGTCCTCCACCACGCACCGGAGCCGGTCGACGATCTCCTCGGGCGGCTCGCGCATCCCGCTGCGCGCCCACTGCACCACCACGCCCACCAAGCCGTAGGTATAGAAATCCGCGATGAAGTTCTTCTCCCCTTCCTCGAGGGAGCCGCCGGATTCCTTCGGGTCGTCGATCCCGCTGAGGATCTCGAGCAGAAGGTCCTTCGTCACGCTGAAAAAATAATCCTGAAAGGCGTTCTGGCCGCTGACGTTCAGCGCGCTGGTATAGAAGTGCCGGTCGCGCTTCATGATGTTCAGCACGTCGAGGATCACGTCGCTCCAGTCGCTGTAGCCGGTGTTCCGCGCCACGGCCGAGACGACCTCGCTGTAATAGATCCAGTTCACAAGGTCGTATTTATCCTGAAAATGGTAATAGAAGGTCTGCCTGTTCAGACCGCAGTTCTGAACAATATCGGAAACCGTTATTTTTTCGAGGCTTTTGCGCTTCATCAGTTCTTTCATGGAAGCCGCAATCGCTTTTTTGGTGATCAGTGAATCCGACATTTTGACCCTCTTCCGGCAAGGCCGCCCTTCCCCGGGCGATCGCTTTCCGCCTACCCGACGATATTATAGCATGAAAGTTAGCCGCGGACAACTCCCCGGTTTCCGGCCGAAGCCCGCGGAGCGGCCGCCGTTTTCAACAGTGTAACAGAGTTTCCAGATTTTTTCAACTGCGCTCCGGCCTTTATTTCCTCCCGGCTTCCGGAAGCCGTGCGCCGCGCGGAAGCCGGGGGATTGCGCTCCCGGCGCGGATGTGCTATACTGTTTTTGCTTTTTTACATCCGGAAAAGCGGGCCATTAGCTCAGTTGGTCAGAGCTGCCGGCTCATAACCGGTTGGTCCGGGGTTCGAGTCCCTGATGGCCCACCACCTAAAAAGCCGCATGGGCACTGGATTTTCCGGTGTTTTGTGCGGTTTTTATTTTTCTGTTTTTGACTCAAAAATGCGGAAAAACACGCAAAAAATTTGAAAGATGCAAGCGTCTTCCAACAATACCCGGGCTATTCCCCGGCCGCGGTGCCGATCGCGGCTGCCGGAATGCCGAAAAAGCATCATTTGCGCGCGGCAGTCAGGGAAAGAAAATACCGGAACAGCGCGCCGCCGTCCACGGTGTCCGGATTCGGATGCGCGTCCGTCATGCGCTCCGGATGCCACTGCACCCCGAAGATCGGAAATCTCTCGTGCCGGATCCCCTCGATCACCCCGTCGTCCGCGCGCTGGACGGCGGCCAAGCCTTTTCCGAGCACGCCGATCCCCTGATGATGGGAGCTGTTCGTCGCAAATTTCGTGCCGTACAAGGCCGCCAGGAAGGAACCCCGTTCCGCCGCGGTCGGATGGACCGCGTCCGCGCCGTTTTTCTGCTTGTGGCGCTCGGCCGTGGGCAGGTCCTGGATCAGATCCCCGCCGAAAAAAACGTTGATGATCTGATGCCCCCGGCAGATGCCGAGCACGGGCTTCCCGGCGTCCCGGTACCGTTCCAGAAGCGCAAACTGCCTTTCGTCCAGCCGTCGGTCGACGCCGCAGGAGCCACGGCTTTCCCGACGGTAGAACGAGGGATCGATATCCCCTCCTCCGGGGAGCAGCAGCGCCTCGCAGCCAGGCTCACGGCCGGGGTCCAGCGACAGGACGCTCCGGGCTCCGCAGAGCGCGAGCGCCTCAACGTAGTTTTCAAGGCCGGTGCTTCCGGCAATTTGTATGGTTGGCATGGGATTTCCCCCTCCGTGACATTTTTTTCTGAATCATCCGAAGTTCCGAGGCCGAATCCCTCCGCGCAGGATTTGCGGGCCGGGGATAGGACGGCGTTTTCTACATAGTAATCTGTTTCGATCCCTATGTAAAGAAAAAATAAGGACATCCCGGGATCGCCGTTCCGTTATGTTTCCCGCCATAGATAAAGCCGCGTTTGCTGGGAATCATAGTGGCGAGGTGATTTTTGTGAAAGCTAAAAATATCATGTCGAAGACCGTGATGACCGTCGCTTCAGACGATCCCGTCGAGAAAGCCGCCCAGCTGATGAAGCAGCACGGCATAGGCTCGGTCCCCGTCTGCGACCGGGGGAAAGTGGTCGGCATGGTGACCGACCGGGACATCGTGCTGAGGTCGACCGCCGCCGGCCAGGACTCGAATCAGAAGGTCAAGGACGTGATGAGCCCGAATCCGGTCGTCGGAGATCCTGAGATGGATGTCCACGAGGTCGCGAAAATCATGAGCGAAAAGCAGATCCGGAGACTGCCCATCGTGGAGAACGACAATCTTGTCGGAGTCGTTTCTCTGGGCGATCTTTCCGTCAAGCCGACCCTTCAGGATAACGCGGGCGAAGCCCTCAAGGATATTTCGCAGCCCGGCGGCGTCCAAATGTGAGGGTTTTTCAAAGCGATTCCAATTTC
Source organism: Caproicibacter sp. (assembly GCA_036844765.1). Classification (GTDB taxonomy): domain Bacteria; phylum Bacillota; class Clostridia; order Oscillospirales; family Acutalibacteraceae; genus Thermocaproicibacter. The sequence continues at coordinate 17,705 of DAIUFE010000013.1, forward strand.
CCCGGCGGCCGCGGGACCGTCGGGGAAATTGCTTTTTTGCGCCGCAGTGGGAGGTATTCCGCTGCGAAATTCCCCGATTGATGTAATTTTTTCTGTCTACTAAACCGAAAAGAATTCATACATTGTAATAGACAGCGGCATGCTGTTCCAATCCTGCGGCAATTCCGGCCGTGTGGAGAAAGGCAAAAAGCCTTCCACACCTCAACTGGAAACGCTGTATTTTGATGGGAGAATGGTTATGTCAGTAAGAGCAGTCTTAAACGTAGCCTCAACCGCTACTTCGCCCAGCACGACCGTCGCGAAAGTGACGCCCGCCTCCGTCCCGGCTTCGCTGATCGGCTCCCCGACCTGCGTCGTGTACGGCCTTTCGACCGATCTTGCGAACGCCAGGATGCAGTTCAGCTATCTGGTCTACCAGACTTACGACACGGCCGGCGGGGCCACCGGCATGGCGCAGGCGACCGGAACGTCGGCCTGGGTGCCGATCCCGAAAGTATCCGCCGATTTCCCCGACGTCAGCGCGAACGTGACCGCGACAAGCGCGATTTCGGGGAACAGCATTGAGTTCACCCTCGCCGGAACCATCAGCTACACCCAGACGGAACCCGGCATTTATACCGTGACGACCGAATAAACCGCCGCCGGACCGGATCGGTGTGAAGAGTCTCCCGCCGCAGGAGCATCAGCCTGCGGCGGGAGCTTTTCAACCGAATCCGCACCCGAAGCGGCTGCTTCCATTATGAGGCGGCGATCTCCTTTCGGTAGCTTTGCGGCGTCCGCCCCGTTTCTTTTCGGAAAACATACGAAAAATAGCTTGCGCTTTGAAAACCGCACGCGGCTGCAACTTCACAAACGGTTCTGTCCGTTTCGCGCAGCATCTCGCAGCCTTTGGCAATGCGGTAGCGCGTCAGATAGGCGTTTGGGGACTGACCGGCGTATTTCTTGAACAATGCGCAGCATCTGCTTCTGCAAACGGCGCCGGAGGCCGCAATGTCGTCGAGCGTAATCGCGGCCGCATAATGCCGATGAACGAACTGCGCCATGTGGAATACGATCGGCCGCAGGAGATCATCCGCGCAATTTTCCGGATTCTGCCGGATATGATCGCCGATATCGGCGCAAAGGACGGCGGCCCGCGATAAAAGACGGAGCGGATTCGCTGCGCCGCCCTCCGTTTCCCCGCAGAGCAGACGAAGCAGGCGCAGATCCTTCCGCTGCCAGGGAACATCGGGGCCCAGCAGCACAAAGTCTTCGGCTTCCGGCCCGAATTTCCGCGCCAGATACCCCTGCGCCACCCGCGAGCTTCCCGAAAGCAGCGTCGGATGAACGACGGCGGCGATGAAAGTGCAATCGGTCCTGTTTTCTGAAAAGCCGTAATGCAGGCGCCTGCTGTTCACAAAAATGCCGCGGCCGGCGTCCAGGCGCACCGATTTCCCGTTTACGAAATAATCCATCGACCCGTCGAGGATCAGAATAAACTCCAGGTCCGGGTGCCAATGGCAGGCGGCGGCAAAGCCGTATCGCCTCAGCACGTCTTTGCGCACATACAGCGGAAATTCCGGATCGTTATAATGCAGCCGTTCGGATCGGTCGGAAAATATCTCCAGCGGTGAATCCATACGTTCCTCTCATCCGATTAAATACGATTTTGATAGCAGCATATCCTATATTGATTGAAAATTCAAGCAGGGTCCGCTAAAATCAAATCTGCGGCAAAGCAAGATACGATTTTAATATCGCGGGGGGTACGGCCGGGACGCGCCGGTTCATCGGCCCCACGAAGAGCCGCGGCTTCCGGGCACCCGAAAAGGATGCCTCGCAGGACGGTCTTTTCAAACGGACGCAAAAATATAATAAAACGTTAGGAGCGCATGAAGAATGACCAACAGAGAACGGAAAGAAAGCGGGCTGGTGTACCGCTACGACGACCCGTCGCTTTTGGGGAATCAGTTTCAGTATCAGGAAAAGCTGTACGAGTATAACCGCTCCCACCCGTCGGAAACGGAAAAGCGGCGGCAGCTGCTCCAAGAAATGTTTGCCGAGATCGGAGAAGGCTGCCATGTCGAGACGCCGGTGAACGCGAACTGGGGCTGCAGGCACGTGCATTTTGGAAAAGGAATCTACTGCAACGCGAACGTCACGTTTGTGGATGATGCGGACATTGATGTGGGCGATGATTGCCTGATCGCCCCCAACGTCGTGATCTCCACCTCCGGGCATCCGATCCTGCCCGTTTTAAGAATGCATCATTACGTATATAACCTTCCGGTTCATATCGGGAAAAACGTCTGGATCGGGTCCGGCGTTCAAATCGTACCCGGCATCACGATCGGCAAGAATTCCGTCATCGGCGCGGGAAGCGTGGTGACCCATGACATTCCGCCGAATGTCGTCGCGTTCGGGGTGCCGTGCAAAGCCGTCCGCGAGATCGGGGAGAAAGACGTAACTTATTTTTATAAAAATAAAAAGCTGGACGTATGGGAGTGAACGGTCATAAAAAAACAGAGGCGGGATATGGATCCCGCCCCTACCAGAGAGCGCGCCCGTCCTGCCTGCTCAAACCGTGCCGGTCTGTCCGCACCGGCGGCAGAACGAATCCGCGGATTCCATTTTCCCGTCACGCCGTATAATAGATTTTGCCGTCGGTGGCGGTGATCGCTCCGGAAAAAGTCACGCCCGGAGTATAGGAGAATTCCTGGCTGGCGGGAATGTTCGACCCCGCGGTCACGGTGAACGGGAACAGAACATCCTCCGAAGCCGTTCCGTCGGAAAGATGCGCGCCGTAATAAATGACCGTTCCGTTCTGCACCGTCGTATCCGCATAGGTGAAAGCGAGGTCCACGACGCTGTACGGCGAGCTGGCCGACAGGGCCGATGCGGTTGCGGTCACGTTGATTGCTGCCAAAGACAGTTCCCCCTTCTTCTGTTCGGTCGAACCGCTTCGATCGAAAGATGTGAAAACACTTCCCATGCGCAGTGTATTCATAGCCCCGGAAAAGGTTGAATCTCGGTTTCACGGATTCGCGCGCGGCATATTATGAAAAAAAGGGGGAAATGCGGATGCGCATCGCGGACCTGAAATGCCGGGATTCCTACAGCCCCTCGGCGCCGGACTGCCGCGGGCAGGAATCGCTGTTTCTGGGGCCCCGCAGGCCGATCTGCTTTTTTTTCAATCTGCCGCCTTCCGATTTCAGCTTCTGCATGCTGCGGAAGGCCAGCCTGATCCTCTTCAAGCTTCCCTATATTTCCTCCTGCCGCATCCAGGAGGCCGCCTCCCCCGCCGGCCGATACGCGCTGTATCCTCTGCTGGACTTTTTCAGCGCCTTCAGCGACCTGTTTTGCCCGCCCGCCGCGGATCCTGCCCGCCGCGTGGACTTTGAAGACGACCGCCGCCGCGGCTATACCGAGATCGACATTACGCCGATCGTCAGGGACTGGGCGAGCGGCAAGCTGGAAAACCGGGGGCTCCTGCTGACCGGGACCCCCGGCTCCCCTTCTCTTTACTACGCTTCCCACCGGTACCGGATCCCCGGGATGCGCCCCCTGATCCGGCTGAAATGCGAGGCGGCCGAATTCTCCCGGGCGCTGCAGGTCGTTCCCTGCGAAGTGACGGTGAGCCGGCGAACCGTTCCTCCGGCGGAGAAAACCGGAGAAAGATAAGGCGCATCGGGAAATTCCAATACGCCAGCTTTGGTTTATACCCGGGACGATTTTCCGGACTGGCCGGAAGGCGGGTCCGAAGTCCCGGCCGCCGCCGCGTCCACGAGCCCCTCGCCGACGATATAGGCCACGACGGAGCCGAGCGACAGGATGACGCCGCTGATCTGCGACGTGTCCGATCCGGGCTGAAACAGCGCGGTCACGCCGGTTACGAGTCCGGCCACGGCCAGCCAGAGCTTGCGGGAGGCAAGCTTGCGTTTCCAATCGATTCGATCCATCTTCGGTTTCCTTTCCGCCGGATCTTCCGGCTGCTACCATGCTATGCGGCGTCGGCTTCTCCCTTGAACAATCCGGGCCGCCGGCGCCCGAATTCTCATGTTTTTCCCTTGATCCTGACGATGAACTGCCGCGGTCCGCCGTTGATATAGATGCCGACGGCGTCGCCCGACTGACCGATCGGGACAAAATAGTAGTAGTGCTTGTCGCCGTCGTCATACCGGTGCAGCACGGTCACGATGTCCGGCGTGCCCGCGGCGACCTGCGGCCGGCCCCTGCAGGTGATGAGTGCCTGATACGCCGCGCCCCGCGCGACCTCCACCGTGCCGGAGGTGTCGCACGTCCACGCCGGCGCGCCGAAGTCCCGGTAGCTGACATTGCAGTCCACGTTTCCGGCGATGCCGTCCACGCGGCCGTCGCTCGCGTACTGCCAGATGTCGCAGAGGGCGGAGCGGTCGGTGTCGGCAGGCGTCGCCTTACTGTACCATGCCATCCAGACCGGGATGCCAGCGGCGCGGATGCGGCCGATGTCGAGATATTGGGCACCGTACAGCCAGTTGTAGTTGCTGTAGACTGCCGGCTGATACCCGGCGGCTTTCACCCGCGCGCAGAACTCCAGCACCCGGGCGGTCAGCGCACCCCGGCCGAGACCGGACAGCTCCCTGGTGCCGGGAGCGTCCTCCGCATCGACCGCCGCGGGCCATGTGATCTGGTACGGCTTGATCGCCGCCAAGAAATCCCTCGCCTGCTGCTCCAGCGGCGTCGCCCGCAGGAAGTGATAAGCTCCCGCGGGCAGGCCCGCCGCGGCCGCCGACCGGATATTGGTATGGAAGCACGGGTCGACGTAATCGACGCCCTCCGTCGCCTTCAGCATTACGAACCGGACACCGGCTTTTTTCACCCGCTGAAAATCCGGGCTGCCCTGATGGTGCGAAAGATCGATGCCGCGAATCACCGGTACATACACCTCCGTTTTCATAGTACCGGCCGACGGGCCGGCGCGTTCCCTTTCCCGACGCAACTTGCATGATAAAGGCCGCCCAGGTCCGGGCGACCGGTGTCGTTCGTCTTTGAGATTGAGATGATTTTTCCCCTGAGGCCGCCGGCTCGAAACCGGCGGTCTCAGGGGAAAATAGAAAATTTACAGCTTTACGCCCGAAAAGAAATAGATTTCTTCGGTATCGGCGGTCATGTCGATCCGGAAGGCCCCTTCAAAAGCGGCGGCCTCCTCCCGGACGGGCCCGAGCCGCCGGGAGACCCTCCCGGCCCCGGCGTGGCAGCGGTTGACCTCCTCCCTGCCCTCGCCGTGGGCGACCATCACGCGGCCGCCCGGCTTCAGCATCCCGGCCAGCTTCTCCGCAAGGCGCGCCCTGTCCGGAAAATGGGGATATGCGCAGTAGAGCAGAACCGTGTCGAAGCCGGTCTCCCGCACGTCGAACACGTCCGCGGCGGCAAGGCGCAGGCGCGGGTCCGAAATCTTCGCGCGGGCCTTTTTGATCATCTCACCCGAAAGGTCCACCCCGAAAAGCAGCGCCGGATTCCGAGAAAGGATTTCGGGGAACAGAACGCCCGTCCCGCAGGCGACGTCCGCCACCCGCGAGCCCTCCGCAACGCCGGCCAGCGTCACGATCGCGGCGATCCTGCGGGGGTCGTGCCGGCAGCACTCGTCCCACGTCCCGGCGAGGCGGTCGAAAAAGGACCGGATCTCCTCCGTCTCCGTCATGCCTGCTCCCGCCGGAAAATCTTCGCCCTCTCCAGCGCCAGCACGACGACCGGGATCAGTACGATCTGGATCGCGATGCCCGGCAACGCCTCCACGAACGAGGCGGAAAGAAACGCGCCGAAGCCGTAGGGCTTCCCAGCCGCCCCCAGCAGGACGGCGTTCGCCGCGCCGGAAACGATCCGCCCGCCCAGCATCGCGCCGATCAGGGCGGGATAGACGTTCCAGCGGAGCCTGCGGTAGAACACGCCCGTCAGCACGCCGTAGGCGCAGAGCTCCAGCATCATGGCCGCCGCCGTGGGGAACAGGGGCGGCATCCCGGTGAACACGGAAGAAAGGAGCGGCACCAGAAGCCCGCAGGCCGCGCCGAACTGCCAGCCGAACAGCAAGCCGCAGAGCAGGACCGGAATATGCATGGGCAGGAACACCGGCCCCGCCCCGATCAGGTGGAACAGCAGGGGCAGCACCAGCCCCAGCGCCATGCACAGCGCCGTTCCCGTCAGGGAAACGATTCTCGTTTTCTTCATCGTTGACGAACCTCCCGCAATCGTTTTTCATCGCTCTCCATCCGCGGCAAAAAGAAAAGCCGCGAAAGGCCCGTATTCTTACGGAATTCCCTTCGTGGTTCTGCAATTTACAAAATATTTTTTCGAAATAACATTCTAAAAGCCTTCATGGCTTCTACTCTTCTGTTTTTAGTATAGCAGAACGGTCGTAACCTGTCAAGGCCGGGACCGCCCGCGCCCGGGACGCGCGAAAAAGAAAATTATGTGATTTTATCACATACAAAACGGCGGGATGCGGGTATAATAAGTTCAGCGACAGCGAGAAAGGAAGATTAAATATGGCGGTTGTAACTGTGACGCAGGATAATTTCGACAAGACCGTGCGGGAGTCCGACAAGCCGGTGCTGGTGGATTTCTGGGCCTCGTGGTGCGGCCCGTGCCGCATGGTCTCGCCCATCGTCGACGAGATCGGCAACGAATCGGACGGCCGGTACAAGGTGGCCAAGGTCAACGTGGACGAACAGCCGGACCTTGCCGAACGCTACAATGTGATGAGCATCCCCACGCTGATGGTATTCAAGAACGGCGAGCCGGCCGAGACTTCGGTGGGCGTGCGCAGCAAGCAGGACATTCTCTCCATGCTGGACTGAACCGGCTGAAATTGAAAACAGAGGCGGAACAAAACCGGCCTCTGTTTTTTTGCGCCCGTGCGGTCCGCTACCGGTACCGAACCCGCAGCGTGACGCCCCGGTCGGCCGGGTCCGACACATAGGTCAGGCTGCCGTAATCCGGCGTGCTGCCGGACTGCTTCGCCGCGGCCTTGAGCCAGCGGTCCAGCCGGTAGGACGGGCCGTCCATCATTTCCCTGAGCTGCGCGTCGAAACCGGCCGAGCCGGAAAGGAAAAACGCAATGGTCGTCTTTTTCGCCTTCATCTCGCGGGCCAGGGCGGCCGTCACCGCCGCGTCGCCGCTTCCCGACGGGATGCCCTTCCGCCGGAAATAATTGGCGTCCGCCGAGCCGCACGCCGGAAGGAACACGTTATACGGGACGTTCCCGCCGCAGATCTGGGCGTCCGTCAGCGACGAAGCCGGCTTTCCGATGCTGTGCGTCAGGCCGATCACCGCATCCGTCACGTTGAAATAATTGTAGACGGGGAAGTCGTCGTCGCCCCACGTCACGTCGAGATGGTACCAGTTTCCGCCGATCTCCACTGCGTTCCAAGTATGGCCCTCGCCGTCGGCGGAGCCGTGGACCACCGCACAGTTCAGCCCCGCATAGCCGGCCAGCAGCTGCATCGCTTTGGCGTATCCCTCGCAGACGGCCAGACCGTTCACCAGCGCTCCGTAGGCGGTGAACGACTGCCACCGGCCCGGGTCGGTCACCGCCGCGTGATCGTAAGCGCAGCGCCCCGTCAGAAAGCCGAACAGAGCTTCCTCCCGGTCAAACTCGCTCAGGCCGGCCGGCACCGCCTTCAAAGCGGCAGAAACCGCTTCTTGCAGCTTCCGGACCGCGGCGGCGTATTCCTGCGGGGAGAGGGCGGAAAAAAGCCGGAGCTCGGTCTGCCCGTTCCCATAGCCGTAGGAATAGTGGTTCGTAAGCCAAAAGACCTGCGGGTTGTCATCGAAATAAGCCTGCAGGACGACGCGCAGCCGCGCCTCCGAAATTTTTCCGGAAACCAAAATGCGCGCGGCCGGATATACCCCGTCCCCGCTTTTTTGATTTGAAATGCTCAGGACGCTTTCCCCGATTTTGTCGTACAGCGTTCGCTCCCCGGCCGGGAGGCTGGAATACGCGCCGCGCTGGCGGACCTCCGGGTAAGCTCCCGGCGCCGCGGCAACCGGCTGCAGCGTCTGCCGGGGGGCAGCCTCGGCGGTGAGCGGCGTGGAAACACTCCGGAAGGTTCCGCCCTTCTTTTTCCCGCTCGCCGCCGAAACCGCGGAGGAAGCCGGTGCGGAAGAAGCCGGTGCGGAAGAAACCGGGGACGGGCCCGAAACCGCCTGCGCGGAAGCCGCCGTCCGCCGGGACGGTTCGGACGCTGCGGACGAAACCGCCGGGGCGCTTCCGGCGCCCAAAGCGCTTCCCGAGCACCCCGAAAAGGTAAAAGCGGCTGCGCAGGCCAGAAACAGAGCTGTGCACGAACGCAGGAACCGAGTGGTTTTTTTGCGGCGACGGATTGATTTTTCCATCATTTTAGCCTCCTGCGGAATGGCGGAGCGACTGCATCCTGCTTTTTCTGAGTCTATTTGGTCTCATTATATCTCTGATTTACTCATATAGATAATTACAAAAGAAATTTAAGACCTAAATCGGCTTTTCTTGACAGGCGGTCTGTTTTTTCCTATAATAGAATGGAATTTATCGGGGGTACAGCGCGCGACGCTGGCGAGCGCGCGCGAAAAGGGCACAATCTCCATATTCCCGGGTGTGGCGCAGTTGGTAGCGCGCGTGGTTTGGGACCACGAGGCCGCTGGTTCGAACCCAGTCACTCGGACCAAAAATCAGACCGGCCTTGCGGCCGGTTTGATTTTTCGTCTCGCGTGATTGGTAAGCAGAAGCAGCCAGCGCAACGCGGAGGACCGAAGACACCTACTATCGTTCCGGGCCTCTCGCAGGGGTGCGCGGAACGCGGCCCGAGATTGCACTGCCCGAACCCAGTCACTCGGACCAAAAATCAGACCGGCCTTGCGGCCGGTTTGATTTTTCGTCTCGCGTGATTGGTAAGCAGAAGCAGCCAGCGCAACGCGGAGGACCGAAGACACCTACTATCGTTCCGGGCCTCTCGCAGGGGTGCGCGGAACGCGGCCCGAGATTGCACTACCCGAACCCAGTCACTCGGACGAAAAATCAGATTTTATCGAACACGACCGGGCGGTTCAGTCCAAATAGCCGGATCGCCTGAGCGCCGGGCCGGCCGTTTTCCCAAAGGCCCGCGGCCGCGATCTGGCTGTTGTCATAAGTCCTGAAGAAATATTCCCCGGTGTCCGTATTCATAAAAGCCACATATTTCGTGTAATCATAAGCGCCCCGGTCCGTGAGAACCGCCCCTCTCGGGATCGTAACGCCGTCCATGACGTGAAAGCACGCCGTCACCGTCTCCGCCCTGCCCTGCGGCACCGGAAGATGGGTTTTCAGGTAGGCCGTCCGCACAAAACGCTCGGGGGACGTATAGCCTCCCGGCAGAGGGGTGGTGCCCGCCCCCTGGCCGAACGGGGACAGGGGAACTCCTCCCCAGACGACCTCGCCGGCCTGCCCGGGCGAAACGTTCCGGTAATTCCGAAGGTTCGTCATCTGCCATGGAAAGTCTGGGCTGTTCGCCAGCACGCCGATCGGATTCCGGAACAGTTCCAGTCCTCCCGCCGTCTGCTCGACGACGGCGCAGTTTCCGCTCTTGTCCGCCGCAATCCAGTGCAGCGGCGCGACCGTCTCGGTCACCGGGTCCCGGAGGCCGATCAGGCTCACGCGCCGCAGCAACTCTTCCAATTCCTCCACCGAGCCGCACCGTCCCAAAATGTAATGCAGAAAATCCACCGACGCAACGGGAGCTTTCCCCGGCGCCGCCTGCGCATCGTACTGCGCATAGCCCGCAAAATAGAGCGCCGCCGCCGCGAATCCCCTTTCGTTGACCCCGTCGAAAAAGGCGAGCAGGCCCTCGCTTTCCTGACCGATCGCAAGAAAGCCGTAGCGATCGGAAATCGGATCCCCGTCGATCACGTTGCGCCAAGCATAATTTCCGCCGACCCGGTAGAGGCTCGGTTCGATATCAAAAGAAAAATCCATGGTCCGGCCGAAATAGTGCTCTCCCTGTCCGGACCGCAGGGTGACCGCCGTGCACATGCCGACTCACTCCTTCTTCCCTTATCCCCGTTTTCTTCAGCCCGAGCCCTGCAGCCTTTCCAGTGAGGTTGTAAAAGTTTTTTTGCTTCCCCCGTCTGCGGAGGGGAGAAGCAATTTTCATCTCTCAACCACAAATGGAATTGCCATAAATCATCAATACTTATTCCGGGCGGCCCCCAACCTATGCCTGTGATGAAAAAGCCTTTCAATTTCTTGACAGGCCCCGGCGCCGTTATGCTATAGTAAAGGGGAACCCATCGCGCTTTCCCAATAATAGGAACGATGAAGCCAGGAGGGATCCTTCATGAATTTCTGCCATGTCACGCTGACGGTCAAAGATTTGGACGCATCGATCCGTTTTTACACCGAAGTCGCAGGGCTGCCCGTCCACAGGCGCTATCCGGCGGGACCCGGGACCGAGATCGCTTTTCTGGGAAACGGCGAAACAAAAATCGAGCTGATCCATCAGAAGGACCGGCCCGATGCGGTGATCGGCAACGGCGTTTCGATCGGCTTTGAAGTGGAATCCGCGCCCGAGAAGCTCAAGAGTCTTCAGGCCGCCGGCGTCCCCGTGATCGGCGATATGATCCAGCCGAACCCGCACGTGCGCTTTTTCTATGCCGCCGATCCCGACGGCTTTCGGGTGCAGTTTATCGAAAATCTTTAGGCCGCCGGGCAGCGGACGCTTCTTCTTCCCGACAGATCGGCGCGGTGCGCATCGCCGCATTTTGCAATTCAGATAAAAAGACTTGCAGAATCGGCTTTGAAATCGTCCGATTGCCCCTTGATTAAAGTGGATAAAACAAGTATAGTTAATGCAGAAGTGAAAAGCCTCACTGAAAGATCCACAAAGGGGGATTCCAATATGAACGAACTTCATAGGAATGAACTTCATTCGGATAAAGCAGCGGAACCGGCGCGCGAAGACGAGCCTTATGTGATTCCGAACGAGGGGTGCTGCTCGCCGGAATTTCCGCAGGGTTGCATCATCGCCGATTCATAAAACGGGCCAATCCGGTCCGGAGCCTCTCCGCCGGAAAAACGCCGCGCGGAAGCGAAGCGCCAGGCATAAAAGGATCCTCCGCCGTCCCCGTACCGGGATTGGCGGAGGATCCTTTTCTCATGCTTTCCGCGGCCGGGGCGCTCTTCGACGCGACGTCACCGGCCCTTATCCTGACGGCGCAGATTTTCGAGCATTCCGCGGCTCTTGCCGGCGCACTGCTCGAACGCATAGAGGGCCGCCCCCGCCACGGGGCTCAATTCCGGCTCCGCCAGGCGCGCGCGGCATTCGTTCAGCTCTTTCCGCAGGGGATCGAAGATCAGGTCGCCCGCTTTGAACAGCCCTCCGGAGTAAGAAACCGTCACGGGCTCTTCCGGATGGAAATGCAGCCGGCGGATGATCGCCCGCACGATCAAGGCCAGCTCGTGCGCCGCAAGGCGGTAGCAGTCGGCCGCATGGGGGTCCCCCGCGCGGGCCGCCTTTTCCAGCAGGAGCTGCAGCCCGGCGATCTCATCCCGCCGCAGGTTCATTTTATGGTAAAGGAGGGGGATCAGATCGAAATCGGAGGCAAGGCCGAACTCCCCGCGCACGATCTCATAGGTCTTGCTCCGCTCCATCCGGCCGTCCGCCTGCTTGGAGAACAGCTCGATCAGCTTTTTCCCCAGCCAGTAGCCGGAGCCCTCGTCCCCGCAGAAATATCCCCATCCGCCCGAGCGCGCGGCGCGGCCCTCCGGGTCCACGCCGTAGCCCATGGAGCCGGTGCCCGCCAGCAGATCGATGCCCGGCTCGCAGGCCAGGGATCCGGCCCAGGCGACCACCACGTCGTTGACGCATTCCACGCGGCCGCCCCCGAGGGCGCGCTTCGCGATCTCTTTGAGGACGGGCGTATCCTCCGCGATTTCCTCGAAGCTGGGGATGCCGATGCAGGCGCAGGCGATATCGGCCTTTTGAAGGCCCGCCTTTTCACAGCAGGCGGCCGCCCCTTCTCCGATCACCTCCCCGAACTTCTCTTTGCCGATCTGGATGTAATTGCAGGTGCCGGTCCGGTATTTGGACAAGATGTTCCCTTTTTCGTCGATCAGCAGAAAGGCGGTTTTCGTGCCGCCTCCGTCGATGCCGAGACAGACCATGTGAGCCGCTCCCTTCCGACAGAGCCCAGCTACCGGGCCTTGTCCGCGCTTCCGCAGACGCGGATCTTGTGCATCACCAGTTCCTTGACGCGCTCCCTGCCCTCTTTGCTGTAAACCTTCGGGTCGAAGACCTCCGGATTTTCGCGGAGAACCTTTTTGACGCCCTTGGAGTACGCGTCGCGCAGCTCGGTTGCAAAATTGACCTTGCAGATTCCCCGCCGGACGCATTCGGCCACCTGTTCGTCGCTGAGCCCGGAGGCACCGTGCAGCACCAGCGGGATCTCCACACGCTTGCGGATCTCGGTCAGGCGGTTCACGTCCAGCACCGGCGTTCTGGCGTAAAACCCGTGCGCCGTTCCGATCGCGACGGCCAGGGAAAACACGCCGGTCCTTTCGGCGAACTCTGCCGCCTTTTCCGGATCGGTATAGATGTCGCCCTGCGACTCGCGGTCGTCCTCTTTGCCGCCGACCGTCCCGAGCTCCGCCTCCACCGGGATCCCGCCGGCGGCGCACATCTCCGCGACCTTATGCGAAACGGTGACGTTTTCCTCGAAGGGCAGCTTGGAGCCGTCGATCATGATCGACGTATACCCCGCGCGGTAGGCGCGGGAAGCGAGCTCGAAGCTGGAGCCGTGGTCCAGGTGAAGCGCCACGGGAACGCCCACGAGGGCCGCTCCCGCGGACACGTTGGCATAGTAATACTCCAGCCCGCCGTAGCGGATCGTGCCGGGCGTGGTCTGGATCATCACGGGGGATTTCAGCTCGGCGGCCGCCGCGAGAATCGCCTGGACCATTTCCATGTTCTCGGCGTTGAAAGCGCCGACGGCATACCCGCCCTTCTGGGCGTCGCTCAGCATCTGCTTACTGGTAACAAGTGGCATATTTTCTCCTTTTCCTTTGCATGGATGGGCGTTTTCAGGCCGCATGTTTCGGTCTACTGAAAGAGCCCGCTTTCATAGTGAGAGAGGTTCACGGCCTTTTTCTCCAGCCGCGACCGCTCCGCCGCGAAGGCCATGAGGTGGCTGTGGACGGAATCGGCGATATCGCTGCGGCTCTGTCCGGCGCTTCCCGGCTGCAGGAGTTTCACAAAGCTGCTCATCACGCCGTCGTCCCCGCCGCTGTGGCCGGACCCGGACTCTGAAAGGCGGATCAGCCCTTCGGTGTTCGTGCCGAACGTTTTGACCAGGATCTCGTTCTTTTCCATGGCGCCCCGGATCTCGCCTTTTGTCCCCATCAGCTTGATGGTTCTGCTGATCTCGTTGGTAAACGCGCACATGGTGAAAACGGCGGTGACACCGTTTGCAAATTCCATACCGACCACCTGGTGGTCGACGACGTTGTTGTCGCAGTGGTAAACGCACCGGCCGTACGGCCCTTCCTTCAGCGCGCGCACACGCGCCTCGTAGCTGTGGTCGTTGCTGATAGCAGAAGTGGGCCAATCTGTGTTCTCGGTCAGATAAAACTTTGGTGCATAGAACGGGCATTCATCTTTATGCGGGCATCCGTCCAGGCACCGGAGCGGTGCGCCGGCCGGAGCGTTCTCCTTTTTGAACCAGGAAAGCTCCCCGAACGACGAAAGGTTCACACAGTCCGCACCGGCCAGCCAACGCAGGATATCCATGTCGTGACAGCTCTTCTGGAGGATCATGGGGCTGGACTCGTCGGAATTCCGCCAGTTCCCGCGCACAAAGCTGTGCGCCATATGCCAGTAGCCGACGTTCTCGTTGTGCTGGATCGACATCAGCCGGCCGATCGCCCCGCTGTCGAGCAGCCGCTTAATCGTCGTAAAAAACGGCGTGTAGCGCAGTACGTAGCAGATGCGCAGAATCCTGTGGTTCTCTTCCGCGTACTTTCCCAGCTGCACGCACTCGTGCGGGTCTGCCGCCATCGGCTTTTCCAGCAGCAGATCGTACCCCAGCCGCATGGCCTTCATGGCCGGTTCAAAATGCATCCGGTCCTGCGTGCAGATCAGGGCCGCATCCGCGAATTTCGGCCGGTCAAGGATCTGCTCCCAGCTCTCAAAGCAAAGATTTTCCGGGATATGGTGCAGCGTGCGGAACCGTTCTCTCCGTTCCGGGTCCGGTTCTGCCACCGCAAGGAACCGGAGCTCGCTTTCGTTTCTCAGAGCGTAGTCCGCGTAAGCGTCCATGCCCCGCAGCCCCGCGCCGATCAGAATCGCCGTGATTTGTTTCATTTTATCCCCCTTCGATTCCCTGTGCTTTCGTCAATCGTCTTCCACCGGAGCAGCCTCCAAGAGGAGGAATACCCGGAATTCCGCGCGAAGCCTGTTCTCACCCGCTTTCAGCCGCGCGAGCTTCTTTTCGTTGACGTAGTCGGTCACCTCATAAGAACGGTTGCCAAGGCCCCGCAACTCCAGCTCCCCGCTGAACCGATCGGCAAAAAAAGCGTAATACATCCGATCGGCCCTGCGGATGGCATGGCATTCCGGGAGATTAAAGCCCAAGGTGTAAAGCCCGCCGAGATACTCGCCCGACGAAAGTTTTTTGTCTCTGTAAATCGAAAGCCACTTCCGATACAGCTCTTCCTTTTCCGGCCCGAGATCGTAATCCGCGCCTTCGCTGACGACCGACACCGGCCCGGAACCGACCGGCCAGGTGAACTTCGTGTTGATCACCCCGCCGACCCCGACCGTGGAAGCAAAATCGCACCCGCCGTCGCTCAATTCGACGTGATCTCCGTTATAGGGCACTCGGTTCCCCATCAGGGCTTTATACACCTTTCCCCTCGATCTCACCTGCCAGGAGCTTTCGGGGTCGGAAGCGACCGGCATGTCGAAATAAGGCATGGTGAAAACGGAGCAGCAGGTCCCGCAGGGACAGAACATGATGGGAGCCTTCGGCTTGATCCGCTTCGCCTCTTCGTAAACCATACGGAAAAATCCGGGAACGGCCTCATAGGAATCTGCCGGGCTTTCATGGTGGTGGGCCTTATTATAGCACAGCGGCGCGGCGTTCAGATGCTGGCCGTCGATTTTTAGCCCGTCGAAATCCCATTCCCCCAGAATTTTTCTGACCGACTGTTTCGTATATTCCCGGACGTTTTTCAGGGCCGGGCACAGATAGTCGTTGTCCCACCAGGAAATCGGCCGGGGCTTTCCTGCGGAATCGAGGATCACGTTCTCCGGATGTTCCGCATAATACCTGGACTTCGGGTCGCAGGCCATCGGAATCCACCACAGCTGGACTTTCAACCCCTGCGCGTGGACGTTGCGCACAAATTCTTTGATCCCGTCTTCGCCCGCCGGAAATTTTTCTTTGGAAAGCTCGCAGTCCCCCTCTTCATTCTGCCAGCCGTCGTCGAGGCACACCCATTTGAATCCCAGCTTTTTCACCATTGGGAGGGCGCAGTAAATCTGATCCACCGTAAAGCCGCGCTCATAGCCCCAGGCACACCACGTCGGCTCATAAGCCTCCGGATTGACGGATGCAAAGCGAAGCCCAAGCCCTTCCAGAATCCTCCGGTACTCGCACATGGGCCCAAAGAAATCGCCCTCATGCGCCATGACAAAGGTTTCCTCCGTCTCCAGCGTTTCGCCGGGCTGGAGAATCGAAGCGTTTTCCGAGCGGATTTCCAGCGAAGCCTTTCCGTCGGACACCTGCACCGGCAGGCTGACGAGCTTCGGTCCGGACTCGCAGAGACCGATGGCGGCGCCGGCGTCTTTTCTCCACACGTCGGCCAGCGGGATGCCCCCTCCATAATCCGGCGCGTTCATCCCCATGTAATTTTTCCTGAAATAGCCGTCGCGCAGGGGCAGGACCCAATCGGGCCTTTCTTCATAAGAGGCACCCTGGAACGACCAAAACGGAATTTCTCCGGCTTCTTCCCCCGGCTGCAGGGTATAACGATTGGCGACCCATCCCGAAACGTTGATTTCTTCTTGCCCGATGTTTCTGTACCGCGCCCGAACCAAGACAGCCGACGGAAATTTGTCGCAGACGGTCAACACGAGGACTTTTTCGAGCCGGTCCGATCTTCCGGTCAGGACATACTCTTTTCCGCCGCCGAACCGGTCGGTAGGCTTTTCCTCCGGCGCATGGAACAGCTGCATTTCCCCGTCTTTAGTCCGATCCGTCAGAAGAAAACAGGAATCTTCAAAACCGCCGAGCGCCGCGGCGCCGGATGCTTGAAAAAGGATCAGCCGGCTTCTGAGCGCGCTGTCGAACTCGACCGCAGTCGTTCGGCTGTGTACCGATAGCACCATATCGTTCGATTTCATTTTTCCCTCACTTGCACGTCCATGTCGCTTTTTCCGTCGCTGCGGCACAACAGCAGGAAAGGCCACGGATGGCCTTTCCTCTGTTACGATCCGTAGCGGATCCGCCTGTTTCGGGATCATTCCCCTGTGCTCAGAATGTTTTCCACCTGATCCTTGACTTTTCCGACCGTGGTATCCAGACTTTCCTTGTTGTTGAAATACAGGGGAGTCACATTGGCAACCACGTCGAAGATCTTGGATTTCTGCGGATAGTCCACATAAGGGACCGAAGAAGCAGCTTCATCGAAGATCGCCTGCTTGTTGTTCGGGGCGCCGGACAGCTTCACATAGTAATTTTCCGCAACGTCTTTCAGGACGGGGATCGAGTCGTGGGAATCCACCATGATCTTCTGTCCTTCCTTGCCGGACATGAACTTGATGAATTCCCATGCGGCTTCCTGATTGGACGAGAATTTCAGGATCGCATTGCCGACGCTCTGGGTGCACCAGATCTTTTGGGCCCCAAAGGTGGGGGCAACGGCAATATCCCATTCAAATTTAGACTCTGTCAGCGAAGACTGGAGCCACGAGCCCTGATAAACCATCGCAAACTTTCCGCTGGGGAACGCCTCCTCGCCGTATTTAAGAGCTTCCGACGCGGAAGGGGCGACCTTATACTTGTAAGTCAGGTCGTAAAGGAACTGGAACGCGCTTTTGGACTCGGCGGAATCGATCAGGCACTGCGTGCCGTCCTCGCTCATCAGTTTGCCGCCCTTTTGCCAGATCAGCGTCTCGATGGTGGAATCAACGTTATTGGTCGGCAGGTAAAGGCCGTACTGCGTGATGTTCTTGTCATCGAACCCTGCGTCGGTTGCATTCTTTCCGTTTTTGTCGAGCGTCAGCTTCTGACCGAGCTCCACGGCCTGGTCCCAGGTCATGTCGTCGCTCGGATATTCCGTAACGCCCGCCTTTTTGAACAGATCCTTGTTGTAGTACAGGACGATGGAGTTGTAATCGCGGGGCATCGCATAAACGGTATCCTGATACGTGAAGGTTTTCCAGACGTCGAAATAATCGTCTTTTGAAATATCGTCCTTCTTCATCAGGGCGCCGATATCGGACAAAACGCCTTTGGGGGCGAATTGCGACAGATACCAGCCGCCGTCCATCAGCATGGCGTCGGGCGCGGTGTTGCTGGCGATTTCGGTCTGGATCTTTTCCCAGTACTGGTCCCAGGAGCTGCTTTCAAGCTTCACCGTGATATTGCTGTGTTCCTCTTCAAAAGCGGTGATCAGCTTTTTGGTGCCGTTCATCTCCTCCGGCAGGCCCCAGCGCGTATAGCGGATCGTCGCCTTCTGCCCAGCCTGCGATCCCTGCGCTTCCGATCCCTGTCCACCTGCGTTCTGGCAGCCGGCAACCGACGCGGCAAGCAGTGCGGCCGCCGTCACCATGGAAAAGAACTTTACAAAACGTTTTCTCATCACAAATTCCCTCCAAAGTTTTTAATGATATATCGTGAATGACAAAAGTCAGGACAAACGGATCAAGCTTTCATTCCGGAAAAACTGATCCCTTCCACAAAATATTTTTGGGCCGAGAAGAAGAGGATAATCATCGGGATCACACTGACCACCGTGGCAGACGCGATCAGCCCCAACAGCGACTGGCGCTGGCCCTGGAACATGGCAAGACCGACGGCGAGCGTCATTTTGTTCTCGGAGGTCAGGTAAATCAAAGGAGTATAAAAGTCTGTCCAGGTCCAGACGAATTCCAGAACGACAATCGACATGAGCACCGGCTTACAGAGCGGAAGAAGCACATTGAACAGGATGCGCAGGTTGGAAGCCCCGTCCATATAGGCCGCCTCGTCCAACTCGTAAGGGATCCCCATGATGAATTGCCGCATGAAAAATATAAAGAAAGCATTCCCGAAAAAGGACGGAACAATCAGGGCCTTGAGCGTGTTCAGAAAGTGGATGTCTCGAAAAATGGTGAAAATAGGGATCACAAGAACGGAGGACGGGATCATCAATGTGGACAGAAGAATGATAAACAGAATATTCTTCAGCCGGCAGCGAAGGCGGGCAAACGCATACCCTACCACCACCGTCGAGAGGAGGGTCCCGATGACGGTGCCGACACATACGAGAAAAGAGTTCTTGATGAAGGTCGGCATTGGCACGTAATTCGGGTTCGTGCTGTCAAACAGGTCCGTGTAATTCGACGTGATGAACGGATGCGGGATCAGAGAAGGCGGAAATTGGATGATCTGGTCGAAAGTCTTGAACGAGTTCGACACCAGCCAAACCAGGGGAAGCATGAAAATGGCTCCGATTACTGAAAGCAGAAGATATTTGACGCTTGTGATGATTCTCCTTTTCGTCTTCGAGGTCATGCTCTATTTCCCCTCCTCTTCGTAGTAGACCCATTTTTTAGAGGTCGCAAGAATGAGGATCGTGAACAGAAGGATAATGACGAACAGGATCCACGCCATCGCGGACGCCATTCCCATTTTTCCTTCCTTAAATGCGGTACGGTAGAGATAATACATCATGAAATAGGAAGAAAAATCCGGGCCGCCTTTTGTCAGCACATACGATTCGGTGAACAGCTGGAACGTTCCGATCACGCCCATGATCAGCTGGAAAAAAATCGTCGGCGAAATGATCGGCAGCGTGATCTTCCACATTTTGGTCCACGCGGACGCCCCGTCGATGCTGGCGGATTCATAAAGCGAGGCGGGCACATTTTTCAGGCTCGACAGATAAAACAGCATCCCGCTTCCCGCCGTCCAAAGCCCCATGATGATGATGGAAGGTTTCGAGAGCTGCACGGACGTCAGCCACTGCTGCGGCGGCAGGCCGCACAATTTCAGCAGGGCGTTCAGGATGCCGTAGTTGTCGTCGTAAACCATGGTGAACAAAAGGGAAATCGAAACGGGCGGGACGAGGACAGGAATGTAGAACAGCGTCCGGTAAACGCCGATGCCCTTCATGTTCCAGTTCAGCATCATCGCAAGCAGAAGCTGAAGCACCAGCTGAAGCGGAAGCGAAAAAGCCACCATATAAAGGGTGTTCTGAACCGATTTCATAAAGATCTGGTCTTTGGTAAAAAGGGTCACATAATTCTTGAGCCCGGCGAATACAGGCTGAGACACGATGTCATAGCTCGTCAGGCTATAATAGAAGGACATGATCGCCGGATAAATGAAAAACACCAGCATCCCGATGATCCAAGGCGACGCAAAAAGATAGAACGGAAGATCCTTCCGCGAAAACAAGGGCGATCTTTTTTCAGGTACCGTCTTTCGGGTCTTCTCATGGAGCACTGCCGTCATCCTCCCCTCTGAAAACTGACACAGTCTTGCTTGTTTTGTTCCCAAGAAACCTTGTGTTACGCCAGCTTGATCCACGCGGTGAGGCCCTGCGGCTCCCCCGGGTTGAGGCCCCGTTTCAGCGCCTTGTGGTACGCGATCAACTGGGCGACGTTGAGCAGCGGAAGGCCTCGGGCCACGC
>DAIUFE010000014.1:0-35365 GCA_036844765.1 Caproicibacter sp.
ACACCGAGCGCGCCATCGTCAGCTACGACAACCTGGGCATCGCCCGCCTGATCTATCAGCTGCCCACCACGCTGTGCGAGGCGTTCCTCAAGGAAGTGTTCAAGCGCGGCTCCATCGATTCGCTCGACCACGAGACGCTGTTCACCATCCAGCGGTTCTTCGAGAACAACCTGAACGTCTCAGAGACCTCGCGCAAGCTGTTCGTCCACCGCAACACCCTGGTCTACCGGCTCGAGAAGATCAAGAAGATCACCGGCCTGGACCTGCGCGAGTTCGAGGACGCCATCGTGTTCAAGGTCGCCCTGATGGTCAAAAAGTATCTTTCTTCCAACCCGTCAAAATTTTAGGGCGGCTTTCAGCCTGAATTTTACAGGAAGTAAAAAGTAACAGAAATATTACAAAATAATCACAAAAAAGAACAATAAAAGCGCCGCCCATTGGTATGATGAAACCGTACCGGTGGGCTGCGCGTTTTTGCCCGCCGACGGGGCCGAGAGGGGAACGGTTGATTTACAGGAAACGATTGGAGATATTGGAGCGATCGCATTGATAGAGTTTCAGGATGTCAGTAAAATTTATCCGAACGGCACGCAGGCACTGAACCGCGTGAACCTGCGGGTGGAGGACGGGGAGTTCGTGTTCATCGTCGGGGCTTCCGGCGCCGGGAAGAGCACGTTCCTGAAGCTAATCACCTGCGAGGAGCGCCCCACCGAGGGCGAGATCATCGTGGGCGAGCAGAAGCTTTCGGAGCTGCGGCGCGGCGAGGTCCCGTACTTAAGGCGCATGATGGGCATGGTGTTCCAGGATTTCCGGCTCATCAACAAGATGACGGTCTACGAGAACGTGGCGTTCGCCATGCACGTGGTGGGGGCTTCCAGCCGGGAGATCCGGAGGCGCGTGCCGTACATACTGGGCCTTGTGAATCTGCAGGACAAGGCGCGCTGCCACCCGCGGGAGCTTTCGGGCGGCGAGCAGCAGCGCGTGGGGCTGGCGCGCGCCCTCGTGAACAACCCCAAGCTGCTGATCGCGGACGAGCCCACGGGCAACGTGGACCCGGCGCTGTCGTTTGAGATTGTGGACCTTCTCAGCGAGATCAACAAGCGCGGGACGACCGTGCTGATGGTCACGCACGAGCATTCGCTCGTCAAAAAGTTCCGGCGCCGAGTCGTCGAGATCAGGAGCGGCTCGGTCGTCGCCGACAGCTGCACATGGGAGGTGGCGCGATGATCCGCAGTTTCCGCTATCTTCTGAAGGAGGGCGTGCGGAACATCTGGAGCAACCGGACCATGTCGCTGGCCTCGGTGGGGGTGCTGATCTCCTGCCTGCTGCTTACGGGGGCGGCCGTGCTGTTCTCCATGAACATCAACGCCGCCATGAAGGCGATCGAGGGCACCAACTCCGTCAAGGTCTACATGAAGGAGGGGCTGCCGGTGCTTTCGGCCGTCAAGGTCGGCGCCGAGATCAAAAAGCTCGACAACATCGCGAGCTGCAAGTTCATCCCGAAGGACGACGCGCTCGAGCGCGTGATGGGGATGCTGGGCGAAAAGGACGCGGCGCTGCTGAACGGCATGACGGGCAAAGACAACCCCCTGCCCGACGCCTACCAGGTCTCGTTCCGCGACCTTTCAAAATATAAGGCGACCGTCGCCAAGATCCAGCAGATCGACGGCGTGGGCAGCGTGAACGACTATTCCGACATCGCCGCCAAGCTCACGAAGCTGGACCGCATCGTCACCACGGGCGGCTTCTGGATCATCCTGCTGCTGAGCCTGGTCTCGCTGTTCATCATCTCCAACACCATCCGCGTGACGATGTTCTCGCGCAGGCTGGAGATCAACATCATGAAATCGGTCGGCGCGACCAACTGGTTCGTGCGCGTGCCGTTCATCGTGGAGGGCGTGGCCATCGGCCTGATCTCGGGGGCCGTGAGCAGCGGCATCCTGCACCTGCTCTACAGCCAGCTGACCCGGACGTTGACCTCGATCGTGCGCTTCTCGCCCATCGAGATCGGCGCCGTCTCCGGGCGGCTGACGGCGGCCTTCCTGCTGGCCGGGTGTCTGTTCGGCGCGCTGGGCGGCATGATCTCGATCGGGAAGTACCTGAAAAAAGAAGGAGGCGATATCGTTGACTGGTAAGCGGATTGCGAAATGCGCGGCGGCCGCGGCCCTGGCGCTGCTGGTTTTCGCCTCCGGCTGGTTCGGCACGGTGCCGGTTTCGGCCTCGTCCCTCACCTCGCTGCGCCAGAAGCAGAGCCAGCTCAAGCAGGAGCAGCAGCAGATCGCGCAGGATCTGAAGAAGCTGAAAAACGACAAAGCCAAGAAGCTGGAGTATAAAAAGGCGCTGGACGCGCAGATTACCAACAAGCGGAACCAGATCGACAACCTGAACGACCAGATCGCGGGCTACGACGCCGACATCAAGGCGAAGGAGGCCCAGATCGCGGACAAGCAGCGCAGCATCGACGAGGACACCCGGAAGTTCAAGGAGCGCGTGCGCGCGCTGTACCTGACGGGGGAGGCCTCCAACCTCGAGATCATCCTGAGCGCGGAGAACATCATGGACCTCGCCGACAAGGCGGAGCTCCTGCGGGTGATCTCGGAGCACGACACCGAGCTGATCAACCGGCTGAAAAGCGACATGGAGAGCGTCCGGCAGCAGAAGGAGCAGATCGAGGCCAGCCGCAAATCCGTGACCGAGGCCCGGTCCGAGTACGAGCAGGATGAGAAGGACCTGACCCAGCTTGAAAACGAGGCGGCGCAGGTGATCGCCGGCCTTTCCGCCGACGAGCAGCAGAAGCTTGCCGACAACAAGAAGGTCGCGGCCCAGCAGGCGCAGCTCGACCGGGCGATCGACGACTGGTTCAAGGCCTATTACGCCGAGCTGGCGCGCAAGAAGAACAGCGCGGGCGGGGGCGGCGCGGGCGCCGGCAGCGGCGGCTACGTGAGCAAGGGCAACTTCACGTGGCCCGTGCCGAGCTGCACCAACATCACCAGCGGATACGGCTGGCGCAACCTCGGCGGCGGCAGCGAGTTCCACAAGGGCGTCGACATCTCGCGCGGCGGTATTTACGGCGCGCCCATCGTGGCGGCGGATTCCGGCCGCGTGATCCAGGCCGGCATGGGCTATTACGGCACCGGATACGGCGGGTACGGCAACGTGGTCGCCATCGACCACGGCGGCGGGTACTCCACGCTGTACGGGCATATGAGCCGGGTGGCGGTCGGGAACGGCCAGCAGGTGAAAAAAGGGCAGATCATCGGCTATGTGGGCAGCAGCGGCCAGGCGACCGGCCCCCACCTCCATTTCGAGATCCGCGTGAACGGCGCCGCCCAGAACCCGATGAAGTGGTTCGGCTGAGGCGGGCGGCGGCAAAGGACGGGCGCAGATGAGCAGAAAAATCTCCGTCGCGGCCGCCGTGTCGGTCGCGGCGGTGACGGCGGCCGTGACGGTCTCGCTGACCTACGGCTACGCGATGGACAATTTCAACCGGAAGGTCGCGGACGTGACCGAGCGGCAGGCCATGTACACCAAGCTGAGCGAGATCGACCGCAAGGTGCGGCAGGACTACATCGGCAAGCTGGATGAGGCGGCGCTGAGGGACGGCCTCTGCGCCGGCTATGTCGGCGGGCTGAGCGACCCGCACGCGCAGTACCTTTCCGCCGAAAAGTACAAGGCGTATCTCGGCTCGGCCGGGTCCTCGGGCACCGGCGCGGGCATCGCCACCGTGCAGGACCGCGACGGGAACATGGAGGTCATCGAGGTGGCGCCCGGCTCCCCGGCGGAAAAGGCTGGCGTCAAAAAAGGCGACACCATCGTCGCCGTCGACGGCGACGACGTGGCGCGCATCACCTACGCCGCCGCCCTCAACCGGTTGGACGGCACGGCGGGCACCCGCGTGAAGTTCCGCATCCTGCGCCGGGCCGCGGGGGCGGATTCCGCGGCGGCGGCGCAGCCTTTCGAGCTCACCGTCGTCCGCGGGGAGTACCGGCAGCAGACCGTGACCTCCTCCCTGATCAACGGGAACATCGCGTTCATCCGGATCAGCCGCTTCGCGGACGGCACGCCGCAGGAGTTCAACACCGCCCTTTCCCGCCTGATCCGCGGGGCGGCGGGCCTTGTGGTGGACCTGCGGAACAACAGCGCGGGCAGCGTGGCCTCCGCCGCGCAGGTGCTGGACACCCTGCTGCCCGCGGGGGACACGGTCGCCAGCCGCGACCGCACGGGCAAGGTCACGGTGGAGTTCACTTCGAAGGCGAACGAGATCCCGCTGCCGGTCAGCGTGCTCGTGAACGGCGGAACCTCCGGCGCGGCCGAGCTTTTCGCCGCCGACGTGCGGGATTTCAGGAAAGGGCTGGTCGTCGGGGAAAAGACGGCCGGCAGCAGCGCGAAGGTGGAGGCCGTCCCGCTTTCGGACGGGTCGGCGGTCCTGCTGCCCGTCGCGGAGTACCTGCCGGCGGGGAAAAAATCGTTCGGCGGCGCGGGCGTCGCCGCGGATATCGGGAAGAGCCTTTCCGAAGAACAGCGGGCCCTGCTGGAGCGCAACGGCCTTCCCCCCGCGCAGGACGCGCAGGTGAGCGCCGCGGTGGCCTCGCTGGCGCGGCAGGGGGCCGCCGTGCTGCGGATGCCGGAGGCCTCCTCGGCCGCCGCTCCGGGAGGTTCCTCCGCCCCGGCGGCGGTGGACTGAGCGGGTCCGGCGGTGTTGACAGAACGCCGCCGGATCACTATAATGGTACTATTGTCAACAGTGGTGTTGGCGGCTGACGGCGCGCGGAGAATCCGCCGCTTGGAAAAGGTGGGTTTTACGGTTGATGAAGCAGATTCTTCTTACCAAAGAAGGACTTGAAAAGATGGAGGCCGAGCTTGACGAGCTGAAGGGCGTCAAGCGCAAGGAAGTGGCCGAAAAGATCAAGGTCGCCCTTTCGTTCGGCGACCTTTCCGAAAACAGCGAGTACGACGAGGCGAAGAACGAGCAGGCCATCGTCGAGGCGCGCATCGCGGATATCGAGGCCATGCTGAAAAACGTGCGGGTCCTCGACGAAAGCGAGCTCAGCTCCGGGACCATTCACATGGGCTCGAAGGTGGAGCTGCGCGTCACCAACCCGAAGACCGGCAGCAGCCGGGTCGTCAACTACAAGATCGTCGGCTCGAACGAGGCCGACCCCCTCAACGGCTGCATCTCCGACGAATCGGCCGTGGGCAAGGCTTTGCTTGAGCGCGGCATCGGCGACAAGGTCGCGGTGGAAGTGCCCGCCGGAACGATGGAATACGAGGTTCTGACCATCTCCAAATAAACAGCGGGCAGGCGAGGGCTTCTTCCCCCCTGCCCGCTTTTTATCGGCACACGAAATTTGAAAGGCGGGAAAAACAAATGAGCGAGGAAACGACAGGCACGGCGCAGGGCGGCGGGACGCAGCCGGAGGTCGGCGAGGCCGAGATCCGGCGCGGCAAGCTGAAGAGCCTGCGGGAAGCGGGCAAGGACCCGTTCCTCATCACCACCTGCCCGCGCGACCACACGGCGCAGGAGATCCGCGACGGCTTCGCGCAGCTGGAAAACAAAGACGTCTGCATCGCCGGGCGCATCATGGGCTGGCGCGACATGGGCAAGGCCGGCTTCATGGACCTGTACGACCGCACGGGCCGCATCCAGGTCTACATGAAGATCGACCAGGTGGGGGAGGAGAGCTACTCCGACCTCAAGAATTACTGGGACGTCGGGGACATCGTCAGCGTGAAGGGGTACGTGTTCAAGACGCGCCGGGGGGAGATCTCGGTCCACGCGAAGGAGATCCGCCTGCTTGCGAAGTCGCTGCTCCCGATGCCGGAAAAGTTCCACGGCCTGAAGGACACCGACCTGCGCTACCGCCAGCGGTACATCGACCTGATCGTCAACCCCGAGGTCAAGGAGACGTTCGTCCGCCGCAGCCGCATCATCCGCGCCGTGCGCGCCGCGCTGGACGACGCCGGCTACATCGAGGTCGAGACGCCCGTGCTCAACACCATCCCCGGCGGGGCGGCCGCGCGGCCGTTCGTCACCCACCACAACACGCTGGACATCGACATGTACCTGCGCATCGCGACCGAGCTGCACCTCAAGCGGCTGATCGTGGGCGGCATGGAGCGCGTCTACGAGATCGGCCGCATCTTCCGCAACGAGGGGATGGACGTGCGGCACAACCCGGAGTTCACCACCCTGGAGATGTACGAGGCCTACACCGATTACCGCGGCATGATGGAGCGCACCGAGAACCTGGTGCACGCCTGCGCGCTGGCTTCGTGCGGGGGCGACCGCGTCTCTTACCAGGGCGAGGAGATCGATTTTTCGGTGCCGTTCCGCCGCATCAGCATGAACGAGGCTATCCAGAGATGCACGGGCGTCGATTTCCTCTCGTTCCGGGGCGACGACGCGAAGGCGCGCGAGGCCGCCGCGCAGCTCGGGATCGAGCCGAAGCCCGGCGCGCAGTGGGGCGACGTGATGGCCCTCGCGTTCGACGAGAAGGTGGAGCCCACCCTCGTGCAGCCCACGTTCGTCTACGATTATCCCGTTGAAATTTCGCCGCTGACCAAGCGCAAGCGCGGCACGCCCGAGCTGGTGGAGCGGTTCGAGCTTTTCGCCGGCCGGCTGGAGCTGGCGAACGCCTACTCCGAGCTGAACGACCCCGACGACCAGCGCGCCCGCTTCGTGCGCCAGATGGAGCTGCGCGCGAAGGGCGACGAGGAGGCCAACATGATCGACGAGGATTTCCTGACGGCCCTGGAATACGGCATGCCGCCGACCGGGGGCATGGGCATGGGCGTCGACCGCCTGGTCATGCTGCTGACGGACAGCGCCTCCATCCGCGACGTGCTGCTGTTCCCGACCATGAAGCCGAAGGAGGAATAGCCGTGGCGAGAGAAGGGTATCTTCTGCATGCCGGAAAGGATGAAATCCACGACCCGTCCGTCGAGATCCGGGCGGACACCCCGAGAAAAAAGTGGGACAATTTCTGGTATTACCACAAGAAGCACGTGATCCTCGGCGTGCTGGCGGCGGCGGTCCTCGGCTATGTGATCTACGACACCGCGAGCGCCGTCCGGCCGGACTACACCGTCGGGCTGGCGACGCAGGCCGCCTACCCTTCCGAGGTGACCGACGCCCTCCAGACCGAGATGGCGAAATACGGGAAGGACCTCAACGGGGACGGCCGCGTGGTCGTTTCGGTCGTGCCCTACGTCCTTGCGGGCGGCGACGACCTGCCCTCGGGCTCCCTGGCGGACCCGCAGGCGCTGATGGCCTACCAGACCAAGTTCATGGCGGACCTCAGCGCGGGGGACAGCATCCTGTTCTTCACGGACGACGCGACGTTCCGGAAGGTGCAGGGGCAGGACGGCGTCTTCGCCTACACCGACGGCTCGACCCCGAAGGAGGGCGACAAGGACTACGACCGGATGCGCGTGCCGCTCGAAAAATGCCCGAAGCTCGCGGGCCTTAAAATCCGCTTCGAGACCGCCTCCGGCAGCGCGGAAGCCGGTCTGCCGAAGGGCCTGAGCCTTTCGCTGCGGGTCTATTACGGCTCCGGGATCGAGGGCAAGGCGCCGGAATACTACGCCGCCTCGAAGCAGCTGTTCCAAAAGCTGACGGCGGCCTGAACCGGCGGGCCCGTGATAAAAGGCGCGGCGGCGGGGAAAGCTGAAAACGCCCGCCGCTCTTTTTTGCCGGGCCTAAACTTTATAAAAAATTCATACCTTCCCCCGCGTTTCCCTCTATAATAAAGGGACGGGGCGGACGCGCGGGAACGGCCGGCCCGAAATTCGGATGCCGGAGCAGGCGAAGGAGGAGAATCCATGTCGGCGGGTAAAATATTGGTGGTGGACGACGACCAGAATATCTGCGAGCTTTTGCGCCTGTACCTGGAAAAGGAAGGCTTCACCCCGGTGCTGGCGGACGACGGCAAAAAGGCGCTGGAGGTCTTCGACCGGGAGAACCCGGACCTGATCCTCCTCGACATCATGCTCCCCGGCCTGGACGGCTGGCAGGTCTGCCGCGAAATCCGGAAGAAATCCCAGTGCCCCATCATCATGCTGACCGCGAAGGGCGAGGTTTTCGACAAGGTCCTCGGCCTGGAGCTGGGGGCCGACGACTACGTCGTCAAACCGTTCGAGGCCAAGGAGGTCGTCGCGCGCATCAAGGCCGTGCTGCGCCGCCTGGGCAAGAACGGCAGCGGCCAGGTCAAGGAGGTCAAGTACGACAAACTCTCCATCAACCTGACCAACTACGAGCTGAAGGTCAACGGCAAGCAGATCGACACCCCGCCCAAGGAGATGGAGCTGATCTACCACCTGGCCAGCAACCCGAACCGCGTCTTTACCCGCGACCAGCTCCTGGACGAGGTGTGGGGGTTCGATTACTACGGCGACAGCCGCACCGTGGACGTGCACATCAAGCGCCTGCGCGAGAAGCTGGAGGGCGTCTCCGACCAATGGGCGCTCAAGACCGTGTGGGGCGTCGGCTATAAATTTGAGGTCAAAGAGTAAAGGCTCCGCTCTTCCGGGGTGAAAATATGCGCAGAACCCTGTTCAAAAAATATCTCGGCATCACGTCCTCCGTGATCCTGGTCAGCTTTTTGATTCTGAGCCTCGTGATGCTGATCTTCATTTCCGGCTACTGGAAAAACGAAAAGCGCGGCCTGCTGCGCAAAAACGCGGAAAGCGTGGCCGGCATCACGGCGGCGAGCGCGATCTCGGTGACGCGGAACGAGTACACGCTGGACGCGCGGAAGATCCAGAACTTCACGATGGCCTTCGCGCAGAACATCGATTCCGACATCTTTATCACCCAGACCGGCGGGCAGCTGGTCCTCGCGGCCTTCGGCAGCGGCGGGGACGTGGACAGCACGAAGAAGATCGGGCAGGAAGTCATGAAGCAGGCGCTGGCCGGGCGCTACAGCGCCGAGGGGACGCTGGGCGGCGTCTACAAGCGGCCGTACTATATCGTCGGGGTGCCCATCACGGTGGAGACCGCGGCCGGCCCCACGGCCATCGGCGCGGTGTTCGCGGCCTATGGCACGTCCTCGTTCAACGCCTTCCGCGGCGAGATGGTGAAGATCTTCCTCCTCGCGGCGATCGCGGCGTTCCTGGTCTCGTTCTGCATTGTGTGGCTGTTCTCGTACCGCATGGTGCAGCCGCTGCGCAAGATGGCGGCCGCGGCGCGCGCCTTCGGCGAAGGGGACTTCTCGGTCCGGGTGCCGGTGTGCAGCGAGGACGAGATCGGCCAGCTTTCCGTCGCGTTCAACCACATGGCGGATTCGCTCGCTTCGAGCGAGGGCGCGCGCCGCAATTTCATCGCCAACGTGTCGCACGAGCTGAAGACCCCCATGACGACCATCGCCGGCTTCGTCGACGGCATCCTCGACGGCACCATCCCGCCGGAAAAGGAAAGGCATTACCTCATGATCGTCTCGCAGGAGGTCAAGCGCCTTTCGCGCCTGGTCCGCACGATGCTGAGCCTTTCCCGCATCGACAGCGGCGAGCTGCGCCTGAACCCCGCCCGCTTCGACCTGACGAACACCGTCCTGCTGGTCCTTCTCTCGTTCGAGCAGAAGATCGAGGCGAAGAAGATCGACATCCAGGGGATCGGGGACGCGGAAAGCCTGTTCGTGAACGGCGACCCCGACATGATCCATCAGGTGGTCTACAATCTGGTCGACAACGCCGTCAAATTCACGAACGAGGGCGGCTATATCCGCATCACCGTGACCGAAAAGCCGGACCGGGCGGTCGTCTCCGTCGAGAACAGCGGCGCCGGCATCGCGCCGGAGGACCTGCCGCTGGTGTTCGACCGCTTTTACAAGGCGGACAAATCCCGCAGCAGGGAGAAGAACGGCCTCGGCCTCGGGCTTTATATCGTGCGGACCATCATCCACCTGCACGGGGGGGAGATCACCGCCGAAAGCGAGTTCTGCCGGTTCTGCCGGTTTACCTTCTGGCTCCCGAAGAAGGCCGAGCCGCCGCACGAGCGCGACGGTCAGCGCCGCCTTGTGGAAACCACCGCCGGGCGGCCCGCCGCCCCCGAAAAATAGGAGAAGGTGCCTTATGAGCGATCAGGACTGGAACCATCAGGAGAAAGACCCCTGGGAGCAGGAGGATAGAAAAGCGCAGGAAACGCCGGGCGCCGGGGCGCCGGAGCCGGAGCATCCGCAGGAAGGCCGGCCGGCCGGCGCGCCTCAGCCGGGCGATGAGGGCCGGCCGGGCGCGGACCGGCAAACGCCGCCGAACCCGCAAACGCCGCCGAACCCGCCCTACGGGAACGGCTACGGCCCGTACGGCGGCTATCCTTACGGCGGAGGCTACGGTTCCTACGGCCCGCCGCCGTACCGCGGCCCTTACGGACCGACCCCTCCGCCGAAACGTATGGGCACCGGTCTGAAGGTCTTTCTGTGGGCCGTGGGCGTCGTGACGGTGGGGCTGGTCTCCGCCTTCATCCTCTTCGCGGTGCAGCCGCGGGCCTTTTCGCAGGCGCCGGAGACCGGCGCCTCCTCCGGCAAACCGGCCGTCTCCGAGCCCGCCGGCGCGCAGAGCGGCCCGGCGGCCTCCTCCCGCGCCGTGATCGGCGGCGTGCAGGGCGACGGCACGGATGCGGACTCGGCCGGCGTCACCATCCAGAAGAGGCCTTCCGGCGCCGCCCTGGACGCGAAGCAGGTGTATAAGAAGGTCATCCGCAGCGTGGTGGGCGTCGAGACCACCATCCCGGCCTCCGCCACGGCGACGGGGCGGGAGGCGCAGGACGAGGGCACCGGCATCGTCGCCACGGCGGACGGATATGTTCTGACCAACGCCCACGTGGTCGATTACTCCCGCAGCAACAGCGTGAAGGTCGTGCTTTACGACAACAAGGAATACGCGGCCAAGGTGGTCGGGTTCGACAAGACCTCCGACCTTGCGGTGCTGAAGATCAACGCCAAAAATCTCGCCCCGGCCGAGTTCGGCAGCGCGGCCGAGATGGAGGTCGGGGACCCGGTCATCGCGATCGGCAACCCGGGCGGGCTCAGCTTCGCCGGCTCGCTGACCGGCGGCTATGTCTCCGCGCTCAACCGCAGCATCGAGAGCCACAGCGACAACGGCATGACCTACATCCAGACCGACGCGGCCATCAACCCGGGCAACTCCGGCGGCCCGCTGGTCAACCTGTACGGGCAGGTCATCGGCATCAACTCCAACAAGATCGTCGCCACGGGATACGAGGGCATGGGCTTCGCCATCCCGGTCAGCAACGCGAAGAACATCATCAACCAGCTTGTCCGCAGCGGGTATGTGGCGGGGCGCACGCGGCTGGGCATCTCGGGCAATACCGTGGAGGCGGTCTACCGCCAGATCGGGTACCCGGAGGGCGTGATGGTCAAATCGATCGACGGCGACAGCGACATGAAGCGCGCCGGCGTCAAGCCGGGCGACGTGATCACCGCCGCCGACGGCAAGCAGCTCACCGGCATGGACGACCTTTACGCCGTGCTGTCGGGCCACAAGCCGGGCGACGAGATCTCCATGACGATCTACAGCGGTTCCATCACCGGCGGGGGCGAGACCCGGAACGTGCGGGTCAAGCTTCTGGAAGACAAGGGCGAGACGCAGCAGTGACCTGCGCGGCGCTTCCGCTTTTTTCCTTTTCGCCGCATAGGCTCTTTTTCGTGCGGGCATAATCAAAAACAGAGGCAGCATCAAGAGCGGTTTGCCGGCTTTTCAGCCGTCCGGCACAGCCGCATGGATTTTTATCGAGAGGTGTGAATGATTCCATTGAAACGTCTGATCGTCCTCGCATTGGCGGCCGCCGTTGTGGCCGCGGCTTTTTTCGGTTGTAAAAAACAGGACAGCACGCAGTCCGGCGGGCCGGGCACGCAGAGCGGCGCGTCCGCTCCGCTTTCCTCCGGCACGGCTTCGGGCGCGCCTTCGGGCACCGCTGCACCCTCGGGCGGAGCCGCTTCCGGGGGCGCGGCCTCCGCGGCGGGGCAGTCGGTCCCCGCCAAGGTCGTCGTCAAACCGTCGGTTTCCGTCCAGGAGACGGCTTATAAATTCGTCAAGGACAAAAAGAGCCTGCGGGCGGAGTATCCGCAGATCTCCTCTTCCGGCAAGGATTACGGCAAGGTCAACGAGCTGCTGAAGAGCACGGCCCTCAAGACCATCCAATCCGTCGGCACCGCGAACACCGCCGCCTTTGCGGAGGTCAAGGTCACGGACCACGTCGCCTACAAGGATGAAAACTTTCTCAGCGTCACGTTCCAGGAAAGCTACAAATCCGCCGAGGACGCGGAGGCGAAGCGGTCGTTCCGGGCCGTCAACTACGACCTGAAGGCCGGCCGCGCGCTTTCCGCAGCCGATATGGTCCAGAACAACGGCGCGCTGCTGAAGGCGCTGCAGAACGCCGTCCAGTCGCAGATGTCCGAGAAGAAGGCCGCCTCTTACCCGGCGTCCGTCGTGCAGGCGGGCGCGGCCTCCGCGGTCCTCTATTTCAAGGACAACGGCACCATGGGCTTCAGCCTGCCCGTCTCCCACGAGCTGGGCGACCATGTGGAGCTTTCCGTCAAGTACAAGGACACGGCCGGATTCCGCACCGAAAATTCCGCGTGGCAGAACTTTGTGAAAAAGTAATTTTTTCCTCAGCGGCTCCCGACGCTTTTGAAGCGCGGCGCGATGAAAGTTTTCGCCCGCCTTTTTCAAAAGGCGGCGCGGCCTTATTTTCCCGAAGAAAAGCGAAGGCAAAAATTTTGATTTTGCCTTCGCTTTTTCCGCGCCGCATGGTATGATAAAGGCGATCGGAGAAGCCGCCCGCCCCTGCCCTGGAGAACAGGAGACGTCCGCATGAAAAAAATACGCCCTTATCTTTTTCCCCTCGCCCTGTGGGTCCTGTTCGAGGCGATCGCGGTTGCGCTGGGACTGGCCCGCGGGAGCCTGTTTTACCTGCTCAACTTTTCGTATATCGGAACCTGCGTTTCCCTCGGCATCGTTTTCTACATAAAAAAAGTGAAGTACGCGCGGAACCTGGTCCAGCTTTCCGTCGGGCTTTACATGCTGGTGTACCTCGGCGTGCTGTCGCGCGAGAACATGCAGATCGAGGGGTTCTGGTTCTACCTTTTTTCCGGCGTGTTCGCGGCCGCCGTGCTGCACTATGCGATCGCCAAGATCTTCGGGCCGCTGCTGTTCGGGCGCGGTTGGTGCGGCTACGCCTGCTGGACGGCGATGGTCCTCGACCTGCTGCCCTACAAGACGCCGCGCGCCCCGAGGAAGAAATTCGGCTTTGTGCGGTGGATCGTGTTCGCGGCCTCGCTCCTGTTCGTGGGCGCGCTGTTCCTGCTGCGCGTCCCGGACCTGGACCGGGTGATGTTCGTGAGCTTCCTGGCCGGAAACGCGCTGTATTACGGGGTCGGCGTTGCGCTCGCGTTCGCGCTGAAGGACAACCGGGCGTTCTGCAAATACGTCTGCCCGATCACCGTTTTCCTGAAGCCCGCGAGCTATTTCTCGCTGCTGCGCGTGAAAAACGACCAAGCGAAATGCATCTCCTGCGGAAAATGCCGCCGCGTCTGCCCGATGGACGTCGATATGACCGACAATTCCCGCGGGCGCCTGAACGGCACGGAGTGCATCCTCTGCATGAAATGCCTGGAGGAGTGCCCCCGCGGCGCGCTCCATCTCTAAGCAGCCGGCAGCGGCCGGTCCCGGCCCGCCGTTCAGCCCGGAGCAAAAAAGAAGCTTTTTGAGACGGGACGGTTCCGGGCAACTCCCGTTCCGCGACGGTAAAGTTTTCGCCCGCCTTTTTCAAAAGGCGGAAGGGCTGCGGCTCTGTTCAGGCGTGCGGCGGTATGGTATAATAAAAACATCTTTTGGAAATCGTCTGGAATGGGGGCAGGGCATGAACGTCGAAACGATCCCGTTTACCATCGGAAAAAAGAAAACGATCGCGCTGATCGCCCACGACGGCAAAAAGCGGGAGATGATCGAATGGTGCAGGCAGAATAGGGATATCCTGCGCAGGCACAACCTGTGCGGGACCGGCACGACGGCGTGGCTGGTGGCGGAGAGCACCGGCCTTCCGGTCAAGGGATACAACAGCGGCCCGCTCGGCGGCGACCAGCAGATCGGCGCGAAGATCGTGGAGGGCGCCGTCGATTTCGTCGTGTTTTTCTCCGACCCGCTGGAGGCCCAGCCGCACGACCCCGACGTGAAGGCCCTGCTGCGCATCGCGCAGGTTTACGACATTCCCATCGCCAACAACCGGGCGACGGCCGATTTTATGATCCGCTCCCCGCTGATGGAGGAGGAGTACGTGCATCAGGTCGTCAATTTCCGGCAGAATCTCATCGACCGGATCGGCAAAAAGGAGTTCCTGACGAAATAAGGAGGCGTGGCAGACCGTGCTTACAGTGAAAGTGCTGCTCGACAGTATTGAAAAAGTCAAAAAATTTTCCTCCGCCGTTTCCAAGATCGCCGTGGACTGCGAGCTGGTGGAGGGGGCCCGCATCGTCGACGCAAAATCGATCATGGGGATCTTCAGCATGGATCTCGAAAAGCCGATGGAGCTGCAGATCCACACCGACGACCGGGGGGTTCTGAAACCGCTCGAGCCTTTTTTCGCGGAGAAGCCGTGACTTTTTCATTTTCCCAGGACCGGCGCGCCGTTCTTCCGCGCGCCGGCCGTTTTTTGCGCCGTTTTCGCAGAAATCCCCTTTTCCCCGGCGGGGAGGCGGAATAGTCCGCGCGCCGGAATAATAGGATAGGATGAACGATCTCCATCATGAAAGGGGAAAGGGACCATGAGCAGCGGGATCCAGGCCAAAACGGAGCAGCCCTATCCGCCGGTCCGGGCGGGAGGGAAGAACCCCCTTTACGCGGGCGCCATGCTGAGCAACGTGGGCGGCGGAAATTCCGAGATGAGCGCCGTCGGCCAGTATTTTTACAACAGCCTGGCGGCGGGGGAAAGGTATGGGCAGATCGCCGCGGCCTTCCACTCCGTCGCCGTCGTCGAGATGCACCATCTGGCGATCTTCGGGCAGCTTGCGCTGCAGTTCGGCGTGGACCCGCGCCTCTGGGAGCGGCGCGGCGGCCGCTATTTCTGGTGGACGCCCGCGTATCTGAACTACCCGCGGGAGATCGGCGCGATGCTGCGCGGCGCGGTCGAAAGCGAGAAGGCCGCCGTCCGCAAATACACCCTGCAGGCGCGGAATATCCGGGACGAGAACGCCGTGGCCAACCTTAAGAGGATCCTCCAGGACGAGGAGCTGCACATCCGCATCTTCCAGAACCTGCTGATGCAGCTCGCCGGACCGGGCCCCGGAAAAGGCGCGCGGAAGCCCTGAAGCCCGCTTCCGCCGGGCGTTTTTCCCGGCGCGCAGAGCGGAACCGGCGCGTTCAGGCCGTGGGGCCCCGACGGAAGACGGCGGGGATCCGGTAATCCTCCGCCGGGCTCTTCTCGCCGCGGATCTGCGCGATCAGCAGCGAGACGGCCTTTTCCGCGATGCGGGTCTCGTCCTGTTTGACGTGGGTGAACCGGAAGCCTTCCGGCGCAAGGTAGTCCTCGTCGAAACAGCAGAGCTTCAGCTCCCCCGCGCCGGCGCCGACGGTGACCTTCGCCGCCCGCGCGGCGAGCAGAAAGGGCGGGACGACGCCGTATTCCATGCAGACGACGCCGTCCAGGCCGCCTTTCGTCCGGAGCAGAAAATTCTTCAGAAATTCGACGATGTCCTCCGTCGGGGCGTTGTCCACCATATCGGCGGCGTCCAGAGCGGGGATCGCGCATTTCGGCGCCTCGGGCAGCCCGAGCTGCGCAAGCTGGTCCGAGAACCCTCGCTGGCGTTCCTCCAGCGAGGTGGCGCCGCTTTCCTCGTACGTGACCGGGGAGATCCTCCGGCAGCCTTCTTCCGCGAGGGCCCGGACCAGCTGCGCCGCGGCGCTGCCGTTGTCGGTCCGCACGGAGGGGACGGGGATCCCGTCGAGCCGCTTGTCGACCAGCACCACGGGAAATTTTTCGACCACCAGCTTGAGGATCTCCGTGTTGTAATGGCTGCCGTGGCTCGGCATCACGATCAAGCCGGAGACCCCCTGCGCGATCAGGAACGCGATCTCTTCCTTTTCTTTTTTCTGGTTGCCGTAGGAGAAGCGGACGCACAGCTTGTACCCGGCCTTTTCCGCGGCGCGGTCCATGCGGTACATCATCTCGAGGCCGAAGGGAGTGGAGACGTGCTCCAGCACGGCGCCGATCCGCCGGGCCGCTCCCCCCGCCGGGCCGGGCCGGCCGCCCGGGATCCCGTCCCGCACGAAGGTCCCCCGGCCCGGCACGCGCCGGATGAAGCCTTCCTCCGCCAGAAGGCCGAACGCTTTTTTGACGGTGATGGAGCTCACCTGGAACTCCTTGCGCAGGGCGGCCTCGGAGGGAAGCAGGCCGCCCGCCGGATACTGCCCGGAGCGGATCCTTTCGGCCAGGCTGTCATAAAGCTGTTTGTATAAAAATTCCGACTTCACCACAATCGATCCTTATAAACTCATATCGACATATTTTATCATATCTAACATACAATAAAATATATTTTTTGTCAATCTCGGGTTCCCGCGCCGTGCGGGGGCTTATTCAAAATAGATCGGATTGGAGATCATCGCCGTCATCTCCGGCAGGCCGGGCTGGTAGCTGCGCCGCACCTCGAACCGGCAGAAACCCGCGTCCCCGGCGGAAAATTCCAGCGAATACCGTGCGGCGTCCGGGCCGCAGACGACCTCCTCCGTCTTGCCGCCGGAGATCACGCGCAGCCGGTCCCCGCCCCGCAGGTTGAAGAAGGTCGCCGCCACGGCGGTCCCCTTCGGCGCGGCGCCGCCGAGCAGGGCGTCCCCGGCGCGCGCGGAGACGCCGGGCCCTTCCGGCTCATAGGTGAGGTAGCCGCACCCGCCCTTCAGCGCGGCGAGGATGTCGCCCGGCTCCCGGGAGAGCGCGTAGAGGCAGTCGCACGGGGAGCCGATCCGGTGAAACAGGTCGGGCCGGTGAAAATCGCTCCCGCCGGAGACCGGGATCCGCTCCCCCGCCTCCAGCCGGGACTGCCACCAGGCGAGGCACTCCGCGTTCGCCTTCGGCACGGTGCCGCCGTTCCAGACCTCCGCGAGGTCGAACGGGACGTCGAACCCGAACTTCCACCCGCAGAACGGGCAGAACGGATGGTCCAGCACCAGCAGGGCCCCGGCCGCCCTGGCTTCGCGCAGCTTCTGCAGGACCTGTTCGCGGGTGTTCGCGCAGAAGGGGCTGCGGAGCGGCCGCCGCACGCCGAGCATGCCGCAGTGCCCCCGGTAATGAGTCCATTCCATGCCGGGCAGGACCGTAAGGTCCTTCGCCTGCGGCGGAAGAAGATTCTGCGCGTAGTTGTTGTGGTCGGTGAGGAAGACGTAGTCCAGCCCCGACTGCCTGGCGAGCGCGGCGGCCTCGCCGGCGGAAAGCGCGCCGTCGGAGCCGCGCGTGTGCAGGTGCGTGTCGCCGCGCAGCAGGCGGAGGATTTTCGGCGTGCAGGTCACGGTGTAGACAACGTCGACGCCGCCGGTCTGGATCTGATAGGCGCCGACGACGATGGCCCAGGTGCCGGCCCGCGCGGGCAGAGGGGCGAAGCCCTCCGCGCTGCCGCCGGCGGAGATCCAGACGCGTGTCCGGTTCGAGCCGGAGGAGCCGGCGCACTCGCCGCCCGGCGCCTCGACGGCCAGGTCCACGACGTTGACCTCCCTGCTGCGGGACCAGCCGCCCTCCTCGGCGGTCTGCCGCCGGGGATAGGAATATTCGATGTCGATCCGCTCCGTCCGCTCCGGCACGGAGAACGGGATCGTGAAATACGTCCCCTCCTGCGATTTGGAAATATGCAGCCGGACGGTCTGCGCTTTTGTCAAAAGAATTCCCTCCGTTTCGTTTTTTCCGGGCCCGCGCCCGCCGCGGGTCAGCCCTTGTCGGCGCCGAGGGTCATGCCCTCCAGCAGGTACCGCTGCGCGAACGTGTAGAGCAGCAGCAGCGGCAGCGAGGAGATCACCACCGTCGCCATCACGGCGTTCTCCGGCACGGGGATCGTGCCGGAGGTGGAGGAGCTGTCCATCACCATGCTTTTCAGCACGAGCGGCAGCGTGTAGAGCTTCTGGTCCGAGATCAGCGAGGCCGGCAGCATCAGCTCGTTCCATTTGCCGACGAACTGGAGGAAGAAGGTGGTCGCCAGGCCCGCGACCGACAGCGGCAGGTAGATTTTCCAGAAGATCAGGAACTCGCCCGCGCTGTCGATGCGCGCCGATTCCGCCAGCGAGGCCGGGACCGAAAGGAAATAATTGCGCATCAGCAGGATGCAGAACCCCGAAATCAGCCCGTTGACGATCAGGCCGGCGTAGGTGTTCACCAGATAGAGCCGTTTGTTCAGCTGGTAAAGGGAGACCAGAGTCAGGTCGCCGGGGACCATCATGGTCAGGAAGACGAAGCTGGTCAGGGACTTTTGGAACGGCATTTCGCGCTGGATGAGGATATACCCCGCCAGCGACGAGAGCACCACCTGGACAGCCGTGGAGACGACCGAGACGAAAAGCGAGTTCAGCACGGGGCGCAGCAGGTTCACGACCCGGAACACATAGGCGTAGCCCTCCAGGCTGGGCGGGGCGGACCACCAGAGCCTGACGCCGTACGCCGAGGCGCTCAGCTCGGTCGAGGTGGAAAGCACCGCCACGTTCCACATGGGGATGAACATCACGAGGAAGACCGCGGCGAGGAACAGCCTGTTGATCAGGCGCGGCAGCGGCGAGAGCCGGTTGCCGAACGCGGATTTTCTGCGCATGATGCGGCCTCCTCAGGTATAGGACGCGTCGTATCCGGTGGCGCGCCGCGTCAGGAAGGTGAACAGGAAGGTGGCCGCCAGGATCAGCGTGGCGGCGGCGGTCGCCTGCCCGGTTTTGAAGTCCACGATGCCGTCCTGGTAAATGAGGTACAGCAGCGTGCGGACCTTGGGGTAGATGCTGGCGTTGCCCATCACGTAGATCTGGTCGAAATTGCGCAGCACCCCCATCGCGGCCAGCAGGGTGACCACCTGCATCGTGGGCCGCAGGCTCGGCAGGATGATCGTGCCGATCTGCCGCAGGCGCGACGCGCCGTCGATGGCGGCGGCCTCGTAAACGGAGGGGTTGATGCCGGTGATGGCCGCGAGGAAAAGCACCGCGTAGTAGCCGGCACCCTTCCACGCGCCGGAGAGAACCATAATCGGCTGGGCATAGCGCTGCTCCGACATAAAGATCACGGCGGGCGCCGAGCCTCCGCTCACGGCGCGCGCGATCTGATTGACCAGCCCCGCGGGCGCCAGCATCGAGAGCCACATCCCGCCCACCACCGTCCACGAAAGCAGGTTCGGGATGAAGGAGATCGACTGCACCAGCGACTTTGAGAAGCGGCTGCCCGCCTCGTTGAGCGCGAGCGCGATGAGCAGCCCCAGCGGGAACTGCACCAGGAACGTGCCCGCGCCGATCGCCAGAGAGTTGCGGAACGCCTCTCCGTAGACCGGGCTTTTCAGCACCGCGGCGTAGTTCGCCGGCCCGGCGAACGCCGGCGCGCCGATCATGCGCGTCTTCTGAAAGCTGGTGATCACGCCCAGAATCAATGGAACGTACGAGAAGACCAGATAATAAAGAATCACGGGCAGCATCATGGCGTAGATGAAGCGGTATTTTTTCACCCGCTTCCAAAACCTTGCTTTTTGCTCCATCTCGGGCTCCTTTCCTGCGTTTCCGGCCCCATAAACGAACGCGGCCGGGACCGTTTCGCCCACCGGTCCGGCCGCGTTTTTTGCAAAGGGGAATCTCCGCTTCGGTTCCGGTCCTGCGGCCGGAGGCGCGTTTATTTCTGGCAGACTCCGCGGGAGACCAGCTCGGCGCGCATCTGGGCGAGGCCGTCCTTCGAGGAGATTTCGCCCTTCACGATCTGCGTGCCCCATTTGCCGACGACCTCTTCATAATCGGACTGATTGGCGATCGGCGTCTCGATGGAGGCGTACTGCATGTAGCTGAGGGCTTCTTCGACGCCAGGGTTGTAGCCGATAGGGTGCTTGAACGTCTTGAGGATCGGCACGGGGGCGCCGTGGTCGCAGCCGGCCAGCTTGCCGACCTCGGTGAGGACGTATTTGCCGTTCTCCACCGTGTAGTCGTAACCGGGGACGCCGACGCTCAGCAGCTCGCCGCCCTTCTGGGAGGCGAAGAATTCCAGAATCTTTTCCGCGCCCTTCGGGTTCTCCGCGTTGGTCGGGATCGCCCACAGGCTCGCGCTGCCCTTCGTCAGCATATAGCTTCCGGAGGGGGATTTGGTTCCGGGGAGAGAAACAACTTCAAAATCTTTTGCGCTCACGCCGCCCGCCAGCGCCTGGGCGTTGTGCAGGCCGACCCACGCGGCCCAGTCCACCGTGCAGCCGGCTTTCTGGGAAGCGGCGCCCATCTTGGCGCGCAGATCCTTGGTCTTATCCACGAAGCACGCGGGGTCCAGCAGCTTTTCGCTGTAAAGCTTGTGCAGCCAGTCCCAGACGGGGGCCGCGGCGTCGGTCGAGTACGGCACGTAGGTCTTGCCGTCCTGGTCCGTCACCACGCCGCCCTTCATGCCCGCCGAGGCCATCCACGGCTGAATGTCGAACACCGTGCTGAGCACGATGTCGAGCGGGTAATAGTCCTGGGCGGTGTTCGCGGCCTTCAGGGCCTTGAAGGTCCGGTAGTAGCCGTCCAGAGTCGGCTCGATGGACTTGTAGTCGATCTTCGCCTTTTCAAGCTGGACGCGGTTCAGCGCGACCACGCGCTCCACTTCCTTTTTGTTGAACCCGGCGTAGATCTTGCCGTCCACCGTGATGTCCCTGATCTCCTGCGGGTCCACCTTGTCCGCCGCGAAGGCGGGGGAATTCTGGATGAAGTCCGTCAGGTCGGTCAGGGAACCCTGCCCGATCAGATTCAGGTACTGGTTCACGCCGAGGTAGATCAGGTCGTATTTCTCGCCGCTCTGCAGCTTCTGGATCAGGACCTTGTCGTAGTCCGCCGGCTTCTCCATCGTGACCTGCAGGCCGGTCTCCTTGCTCAGTTCCTCCTGGAATTTCTTCATTCCGGCGTCGTCTTTGCCGCCGGTCACGGCGGTCAGCATCTTTACGCTGCCGGCCGCCGCGTCGGACGAGGCGGCCCCGGACGCGGGCGCTTCGCCGGAAGAAGACGGGCTCTGCGACGGAGCGGCACCGCTGCCGCACCCCGCCAGCGAGGAAATCAGCAGCGCGGCCACCAGCATTTTGGACAGAACGTTTTGAATCCGATTCATAGAACAGCTCTCCTTTTGTATGGCTCCCGGGAACTTGTTTTTTTATAATTATATTTTAATCTGTAAAATATATTTTTTAAGCATAAACAGGTATAGACTAAGTAAAATTATTCTATAATCTTTATTAAAAGCGCTGAAAAAAGAAAAATAGATCAATATATATCCAAAAATAGAAAATATAGTTAATGATATAGCTATAAAATTATATTTATAATATTTATTATATTTAATAAGACAAATACAGGAATTTTTCCAATAATTCTCTTCGCCCTTTGCCCTGCAAAAAAATCTCCCGAAGCGGAATTCAACGCTTCGGGAGACTTGTATTTCCGCCCCGCCAAACGAAATTTTTTTCGCTTTGAGCTGAACGGCGGGCCGTAGACGCAGCGTCACGCTGCCGGGCCGCGCGCGCAGGCTCAGCCTGCACGCGTCAGCGGCTGACCGGCCGCAGCATGAGCCGGGCGGGGATCACGCGCGCCCGCTCCGGCGCGGGCGAAGGCTTTTTCTGGTCCATCAGCAGGTCCACGGCGGCTTTGGCGATCGCTTCGTAATCCTGAAGGATGTAGTTGACGTCCGGCCGGTCCGGCTCGTCGAAGGTGAACAGCTCCATGTCGTCCGGCACCTTTCTGCCGAGCTGCCGGAGGGCCTGCAGGGCGAGGCCCAGCGTGCGGACGTTGGCCGTGAAGGCCGCCGTGATGCCCGGGTTGCCCTGGAAGAAATGGAGCACGTTGCTGAAATCCTCGTCGCTGCTCGTCGAATCCAGGTTGGTGAGCCACAGGTTCTTGTCGATCGAGAGCTTTTGGTCCTGGAAGGCCCTCTCGTAGCCGATCGACCGGTCCTCCGTCGTCGAGTTGATGATGCGGGGCGAAAGATAGGCGATCCGGCGGTGGCCCTTGTTCAGCAGCAGCGTGATGGCGTCGTAGGTGGCCCTGAAGTTGTCGGTCACGACGTGGAACGTGTTGATCCCCTTGAAATACCGGTCGATCAGCACGAGCGGGAAGCGGTCGAGCGAAAGCCGCAGGATGCTCTCGTTATATTGCTCGTTGACAGCGGGAAAGATAATCATGCCCTCCACCCCGAGCGAGAGGTAGTTCTTCAGCGTGCGGGATTCCTCCTGCTCGTTTTCGCCGCAGTTGTGCAGCAGCATCTGGTACCCTTTCTGATACAGAAAACGGTCCAGGTAATAAAGCAGCCGGTACTCCAGCTTGGTGTTGAGGTAGGGGAACAGCACGCCGATCATGCCGCTCAGGCCTTTCCCGCCGGCGGCGCGCTCTTTCGGCGGCTCCGCCTTCGCGCCCAGGATCGGGGCGCTGGGCGAGACGAAGGACCCCTTGCCCTGCATGCGGTAGATCACGCCGTCGTCCACCAGGCTGGAAAGGGCGTTCTTGGCCGTGATCTGGCTGACCTGGTACGTGCTCATCAGCTCCGTCTCGGAGGGGACGAGGTCGCCGGCCCTCAGCTCGCCCGAAGCGATCTTCTCGAGGATCCGGTTTTTGATCTGTTTATAAAGAGGGAGGTCTTTCATTTTCATCCACACCGTTACGCAAAAAATAGGAAACTTCTTTCATTTATTATAACATACTTGTAATACAATTCAAGAGCGATCGGAAAGAATAGAGACAAAATGTTTGTATTACTCCTATTATTATGACGATAAATGTTGCAAAATTAGGCTTTTCAGAAAATAATTAAAACAAATTTATTATTTTATATTAAATTTAGTATTTACACGCATAATAATATATAATATAATCAAACCGATCCAGGCAAGAATCTATATTTAGCGCAGAGAGAAGTGGATAATTTGTGCAGTAATCTCGGCACGACCGACCGGCACCCCAGGCCGGATTTCGCCTGCCCCGCGTGGGAGAGTCTCGACGGCGAATGGGAGTTCGCCGTCGACGACGGCGACCAGGGCATTTCCGGGCGCTGGTATGAAAAAGGCTCGTTCCCCCTGCGCATCAACGTGCCGTATGTCTATCAGTGCGGGCGCAGCGGCATTGCGGAGGAAGAAAGGCGCCGCCGCCACGACGTCCTGTGGTACCGGAGGGAACTCGCCGTCGGCCGTGAGCTTGCGGGGAAGAGGATCCTCCTGCATTTCGGCGCGGTGGATTTCGACGCCGAGCTCTGGGTGAACGGCGCGCCGGCCGGCCGCCATGCGGGCGGCTATTCCCCGTTCTGCTTCGACATCACGGAGCACGTCGTTTTCGGCGGGGAGAACGCGGTCGTGCTGCGGGTGCGCGACGACGCGTTCAGC
The DNA here is from genome assembly GCA_036844765.1 of Caproicibacter sp. Classification (GTDB taxonomy): domain Bacteria; phylum Bacillota; class Clostridia; order Oscillospirales; family Acutalibacteraceae; genus Thermocaproicibacter. The sequence goes on from DAIUFE010000014.1 coordinate 23,550, forward strand.
CGGGAGCAGCCGCGGGGCAAGCAGAGCTGGATGCCCGGAAACTTCGGCTGCTGGTACACGGGCTACGCGGGGATCTGGCAGTCCGTGTGGATGGAGGCGCTCGACCCCGCCCATATCGAAAGCCTTTCCGTCCGGCCGGATTTCTCCGGCAGGGCGGCGGAGCTGGAGCTGGGCTTCAGCGGGGCGGGAGAGAATCTTGAATGGAGCGTGGAGGTTTCCGCCCGCGGGCGGAAGATCGCTTCCCTGCGCGGCCGCGCCCTGCAGAAGCGCGCGTCGGTCCGCGTGGACCTCGAAAACGGCGCGTTCGAGCAGGGGGCCCTGTTCTGGTCGCCGGAGGACCCCGCGCTCTACGACCTGAAGGCGGAGCTGCTGCGGGACGGCCGCCCGGTGGACGAAAGGCGCAGCTATTTCGGGCTGCGGGAGATTTGCGCTGAAGACGGGCGGCTGCTGCTCAACCGCGCCCCGGTCTACCAGAAGCTGGTGCTGTACCAGGGGTATTATCCGGACGGCCTCGTGACCAGCACGGACGACGAAGAGATCGCCGCGGACCTTAAAATGATCCGCCGTATGGGCTTCAACGGCCTGCGGGTCCATCAGAAGATCGAGTCCTCCCGCTTTTTGTATTGGTGCGACCGCCTGGGCCTGCTCGTGTGGGAGGAGATGCCGTCGTTCTACTCCTTCACGCAGCGGAGCATGCGGACCCTGCTGGAAGAGTGGCAGGCGATTCTGGAGCGCGACAGAAACCATCCCTGCATCGTCACGTGGGTGCTGTTCAACGAGTCGTGGGGCCTGCCGAACCTGTCCGTCAGCGCGCGGGAGCAGGCTTTCGCGCGGGCGGCGGTCGAGCTCACGCGCGCAATGGACGGCACGCGGCCCGTCGTCGACAACGACGGCTGGGAGCACACGGACGCGACAGACCTCGTCACGATCCACGATTACGGGGACGGCGCGCGCCATTTCGAGTCGGTGTATGGGGACCGGGAGCGGCTGCTGTGCGACGAGCCCTCTTCCGGGTATCCGAAGTATCTTTTCGGCCGCGGGCAGGAGTACCGCGGGCAGCCCGTGCTGATCACCGAATACGGCGGCATCGCCTTTTCGGAAAGCGACGGCTGGGGATATAATGAGAAGGTCGGGTCGAAGGAGGAGTTCCTCCGCCGCTTCCGGGAGCTGACCGGGGCCATCCGGTCCATCCCCTATGTGTGCGGTTCCTGCTACACGCAGTTCACCGACGTGGAGCAGGAGCAGAACGGCCTGCTGACCCTCGACCGGGTCCCGAAGGTCGACCCGGAGGAGATCCGGAAGATCAACGGCGGCCGGTGAGGGCCGCGCGGAACAAAGCTATTTCGGCACGGGCGCCGGGCCCGTAAAGAAACCGGCGCCGGCCTGAAAATAGAAATTTCAGAGAGGAGTTTCAGTATGAAAATGAAAAGATCGATGGGCAGCAGACTGCTCGCGGCGTTCCTGTCCCTCGCCGCGGTGACCGCCGTGTTCGGCGGATGCTCAAACCCCGCGGGCGGGAGCGAGGCCCCTTCCTCCGGCGCAGAGTCGGCCGCCGAGCCGGCCTCTTCCGCCGACGCCGGCAAGGCCGTGACGCTCCAGGCCATCATGTGGGGCGAGCAGGCCCGCTGGGACGCGCAGAAGAAAGTCAACGAGGCGTTCTCCGCAAAATACCCGAACCTGAAGGTGAACCTGCTGACCGTGGCCAACCAGGACGATTACTGGACGAAGGTGCAGACCATGATCGCGGGCGGAACGGCGCCGGACATCGCGTTCGAGCAGGAAATGCTTACCCCCACACATGTTTCTAAGGGATTTATGGAGGATTTGACTCCTTATATGGAAAAGGATTCTTCCTTTCATAAAGACTGGCTTGCAGAAACGCATTACGGACCTTTTACTGTGGACGGAAAGGTTTTTGCTATTCCTGCAATGACATATGTGGACACACTGTTCTATAATAAGACGATGTTCGACGCGGCGAAGCTGCCCTACCCCGACGATACCTGGGACTGGAACAAGCTGCGCGAGGTCGCCAAAAAGCTGACCCTCGACACAAACGGTGACGGCAAGATCGACCAGTATGGCTATTCTTTTGTTGCATATCCTAATTTTTGTTTCACGTACTGCTGGTCCAACGGTGGTGAATTTGTAAAACCAGACAGAAAAACTGCCGTCTTAAATTCCAAGGAAAATGTAGAAGCCTTTCAGTTTCTGCACGATTTGATTTACAAAGATAAGGTTACTCCTTCTCCGCAGATTAACAAAGATAATGCATTTTCTTTTGAGACGGGGAAAGTCGCAATGACCAGTTTAGGCAGTTGGGATATCGCCACCTGCGATCTCAACAAGCTCAATTACGGCATTGCGCTGCCCCCGAAGGCGCCGACCGGAAACCGCGTGGTCAATGAATATCCAAACGGATGGTTCATGGTGAAGCAGTCTAAAAATAAGGATGATGTCTGGAAATATCTTTCATTCTGCGCCAGCCCGGACGGTCAGAAAATTTCAGCGGAAGGCAAGGTTGGCATGCCTACCAATACTGAAGTGGCAAATTCTGATGCATATCTTAAATCTTCTACTACCCCGGGAGTTGATCTGTCAGTAACTTTGGAGGCTTTGAAGGTAGCACGGCCTGCTTATGTATCATCAAATTGGAGTGAAGTTCAGACCGACGTATGGCCCGGCTTTGATGAAATTTGGACTAAACCGGACGCTAATGTTCAAGCTGTGCTTGATAGTATTCAAGCTAAGTTACAGGCCAAACTCGATGAAGCTAAATAGCAACAGGGTTTTGTTTTTTGGAAATAAAGCTTATGAAGGGCAAAGCCGCATACAGATCGGCGGCTTTGCCCTTCGTTGATATAAAGCTTCTGATGCGGGAGATTCTTCAAAAAAGCATCCGGTGTCTACGGTGAATGGAGTGAGATATCGTTGGAAAAACAGAGACGCGCGCGCGAGCGGAAGAAAGTGCTGGTCGGCCTCGCCTTCCTTCTGCCGAACTTCATCGGCTTTTTGATCTTTACGCTGCTGCCGGTGATCTCTTCCCTGGCCCTGAGTTTTTTCGGTTGGGATCTGATCAACCCGCCGCAGTTCGCGGGATTTTCCAATTTCGCCGAGCTTTTCCGGAACGACCCGCTGTTCTGGAAGGTGATGGGGAACACCGCGCTTTACACCGTGATGACCGTGCCCGGCACGCTGGTCATGGCTCTGATCCTGGCCCTGCTGGTCAACCAGAAGCTGCGCGGCAGAATCGTGTACCGCTTCATTTATTTTTTGCCCGTCGTCACCTCCTCGGTCGCGGTGGCCCTGGTGTGGAACTGGATGTACAACCCCGATTTCGGCCTGGTCAACAGCTTCCTGAGCCTTTTCGGCATTCCGCAGGTCAACTGGCTGACCGACCCGAACACCGCGATGTTCGCCATCTCGCTGGTCAGCATCTGGTCCGGCGCGGGGTATAACATGGTGCTGTACCTCGCCGGGCTGCAGGACATCCCGCAGCAGCTTTACGAGGCCTGCGAGCTGGACGGCGCGGGCGCATTCCAGAAATTCTTCTCGGTCACGCTGCCGCTGCTGACCCCCACCACGTTCTTCGTGCTGGTGATGAGCCTGATCGGCTCCTTCCAGGTCTTCGACCTCGTCTACATGATGACCGGCGGCGGGCCGAACAACGCGACCCGCACGATCGTCTCGTATATTTACGACAACGCGTTCCGGTTCTTCAAGATGGGGTACGCCTCGGCCATGGCGTGGGTCCTGTTTGTCATCATCTTCCTGCTGACTCTGCTCCAGTTCCGGATGCAGAAGCGGTGGGTCGAATATTACGAATAGAGGGAGGCGGTCGGCATGGCCCGCAGAAACGCAGCCTGGAAAAGGCTGCTTGCAAAGATCCTTTTGTATCTCGTGATGACGATCCTCGCCGTGTGCATGGGGGTGCCCTTCCTCTGGATGCTCTCGACCTCGCTCAAGACGCCGGGGGAGACCTTCGTGTACCCGCCGGTGTGGATCCCGCATCCGCCGCAGTGGAGCAACTATGCGGACGCCTGGCAGAAGGCCAACTTCGGCCATTACTTTTTCAACAGCGTGTTCATCACGGTCACGACCGTGGCCGGGCAGCTGCTGACCAGCTCGCTCGCGGCCTTCTCGTTCGCCCGCCTGCACTATAAGGGGCGGGACGCGCTCTTCCTCGCCTACCTCGGCACCATGATGATTCCGGGGCAGGTCGTGATGATCCCGAACTTCATTCTCATGCGGTATTTCGGTTGGGTCAACACCTACCAGGCGCTGATCGTGCCGGCCATTTTCACCGCGTACGGCACGTTCATGCTGCGCCAGTTTATGCTCAGCATCCCCACCGAGCTGGACGAGGCCGCCACCATCGACGGGTGCAATAAGCTGCAGGTCTACTGGAACGTGATCCTGCCGCTCTCCAAGGCCGCGCTCGCCACGCTCGGCGTGTTCTCGTTCATCGGCGCGTGGAACAACTTCCAGTGGCCTCTGATCGTGACCAACGACCCTTCCATGTTCACCCTGCCCATCGGCCTTTCGAGCTTCAACAGCGAGCACGCTTCCAACTACAGCCTGATGATGGCGGGCACGGTGATCTGCGTTTCGCCCATTCTGGCGCTGTACTGCGCCGCGCAGAATTATTTCGTGGAGGGCATCGCCCTTTCGGGCATCAAGGGATAGTAATTTTGAAAAGGGGAGAGCCATGCGGACCACGGGATTTCGGGACGATTTTACCGGCGGAAAGCCGACGGACGGCCGCTGGGACTTCGCGTTTTTCGGCAGCCCCGGCAGCCGGACGTACCGGATGGAGGCGGGCGGCGTCCGCCTGACGGAAGCGGCCAGGCACTACGCGGGCGCCTGCGGCCTTCTGAGCCGGGCAAGCCTCGCGGAGGAAAACAGCTCCGTGCGGGCGGAGATCGGGGAATACGGCTACGGCGCGGCCGTCGCCCTCTACGGCGGCGCGGGCGGATGGAACCGCTACCTTCAGCTGGCCGTGCTGCAGGGCCGGGTGGAGGCGAGCGCGCCCTCCGGCCTGACGGTCAACGACACGCTGATGCGCGGCGCGCGGAGCGGGTACGTCCTGTTCCGCCGGGAAGGCAATTTCTGCTGGCCCTGCACACTGGAGCTGCGGCGCGAGGGGGAAAACTACACCGCGCTGTATAACGGAACGGAGGTCGGGTCCTTCCGCTACGCCGGCCTTCGGGGCGACGCGCGGGCGCTGCTCAAAAGCGTCCGCGACCCGCGCCCGCAGCCGGAGGCGCCGGAGAGCCGCGCGCTGTTCCGTGCCGCCGAGCTGCGCGGGATCGCCCCGCCCGCCGCCGCGGAGGGGACGGTCGCCGACGCTGCGGGCCGCCCCGTCGCGGGGGCCGTGCTTCACGCGGCCGGGTACGGCTACGCCCTCCGCGCGGAGACGGACGCGCAGGGCCGTTTCCGGCTGGAAGGCCTGCCGGCCGGCAAAAGCACCCTGATCGCCGCCGCGGAAGGATACCGGTTCGCCGCGCGGGAGATTTCGGCGCCGCGGGGCGGCCTTGCCGGGTGCCGCTTCGCGCTGGAGCGGGAAACGCCGCTCAATATTCCGCGGCGCGAGTACAACCGCCCCGATTTCGACCGCTCCCGGCGGTGGCTGAACCTCAACGGCACCTGGGAGTTCGAGTTCGACCCTGAGAACGCGGGCGAGCGGGAGGGATGGCACCGCCCCGGCGGCCGCCCGTTCGGCATGAGGCTGAAGGTGCCGTTTTCGTGGTCGTCGCTGGAAGCGCACGGCGAGGGCTTCCTCGCCGACAACGACTCCGGCCTCGAGGCCAGCCCTTTCTACTGCAACTATGAGGTCACCGGCGAGACCGGCTGGTACCGCCGGAAATTCACGGTGCCGGATTCGTTCGCCGGAGAAAACACGATCCTGAAGATCGGCGCGTCCAACGCCGTCACGACGGTCTGGTGCGACGGCCGCTTCGCCGGCATGTCGTCCGACAATTACGGCGAGCTGGAGTTCGACCTCGGCCCGCTGCGGCCGGGCAGCGCGCATACCCTGGCCGTCCGCGTGCGGTTTCCGTACGACCTGCGCTCGATCTGCCTCGGCAAGCAGCACTGGTGGTTCACCCAGTGCCCCGGTATCTGGCAGACCGTGTGGATCGAGCCGCGCGGCGGCCGCTATCTTTCCGGCGTGGAGTGCGGCGGCCGCGTCGGGTTCGTTTCGGGGAAGCCCGCGGCGGAAACCTCGCTGCGCGTGCGGGCCTCGGGCCGGCTCTGCCGCACCCTCTGGGCCGGGCGGGGGGACGCCGCCGCGTCCGGCGCGGAGTTCCCGCTGACGGCGGATGCCGGGGGCTTCCGCCTCGTCGATTTCTGCTATACGGCGCCGGGCGGGGACTGCGCGTGCGCGCTGGCGCTCGGGGGCCGGCAGATCGCGGGCTCCGCCGATTTTCCCGGCACGCTCGGTCCGGATGTCGAGGGGCACGTCCGGCTGCTGCTGCGCCTTCGCGCCGGGGAGAACCGCCTGACGCTCCGCGCGCTGCGGGGCGGGCCGGGCGGCGTCCGCGTCCGGACGATCGAGTGCTCGGACGTCCTGCGGCCGATGCGCGCCGCCGTGACGATACGGAAGCCGGACGGCGGCCTTCTTGCCCGCCGCGAGCTTTCGCTGGAGCCGGAGGAAGGCGCGGAGGCCCTTTCGGGGGAGGACCGCGTCCCCGTCCCCGACCCGGAGCTTTGGGACGTTGGGCGGCCGGCCCTTTACCGCGTGGAAGTCCGGCTGCTCGGGGACGGCCCCGAGCCGGAGGACCGGGTCGAAAGCTATTTCGGCCTGCGCCGCATCGAGAGCCGCTGGGCCCCCGGCCACGGGCCGCGGGACGGCGTGCCGCCCGAAGAGCAGTATCAGTACCTCTACCTGAACGGCCGGCCGTTCTACCTGCGCGGCGTGCTCGACCAGGGCTACAACCCGTGGGGGATCCACACGTACCGCGCATATGAGGATCCCGAGAAGGGAAGCGTCCGCTTCGACGTCCGCAAGGCGGCGGAGTACGGCTACAACACGCTGCGCATGCATATCAAGGAGAACGAGCCGCTCTGGTATTACGCCTGCGACGCGGCCGGGGTCGCCGTCTGGACCGAGCATCCGGGCAACGTGCACGCCGTGCCGGAAAACGCCCGCTGGCGCGCGGCGTACCGGCGCGAGCTGGAGAATATGGTCCGGCGGAACCGCTGCCATCCCTCCGTGCTGATCTACAGCACGATCAACGAGAGCTGGGGCGTGCAGGGCAAAGAATGCAGCAGCCCGTGGGACGTTCCGGAGCGGCAGGCCTTCCAGCGCGAAATGGCGCTGCTGTGCCGCAAGCTCGACCCCTCGCGCCTGGTCTGCGACAACTCCGGCTTCGGGAAAACCCAAGCGGGGCAGATCGACGACTTCCATTCCTACCCGCCCTCCTACGACGCCGCCGTGCGCGAGTGGGAAAGCCTTTCGGAAAAAATCCATCCCGGCTCGGCCTACAATTATTACAACGCGGAGAACGGCGGGGGAGCGACGGGAAAAGAACGGCAGACGGGCTGCGTCGCGGTCGTGAGCGAGTTCCTCCACACCGACAGCATGGAGCAGCTCGTGCGGCGCTTCCCGAAATTCGGCGGCTACGTGCGGATGAACCTCGCCTCCGCCCAGGGCGAGGATTACAGCCCGCTCACCGCGACGCGGGACGAGCGGGAGCTCGGCTTCGTCCACCCCGACCTTTCGCCCGCCGGCTACGCGATGGTCAACCGCGCCGACCTGATCGCCTTCGACAGCAGCCGCCACCGCGCCGCGGAGGCGGGCGGCCTGTTCGGGGCCGACCTTTTCGTCTCGCATTTCGGCGGTGCGGATCTGAGCGGCTGCCGTTTCGCCTGGCAATTCCGCGGGATCGACCGGTTCGGCGCCGCGACGCCCCCGCTCGCGAGCGGGGGCGGGCGGCTGAGCGTGCCGGCGGCCTCCGTGGCGCGGGCGGGCCGCGCGGAGTTCCGGGTGCCCGCGGACGCGGCGGGCGGATGGCTGTTCGCCGAGCTTCTGTGCGGGGAAAAAGTCGTTTCGTCCAACTATCTCTGCCTGGAGATCACGGGCGGGGAGGGATGGAGTGCCCTGAAAGGTCCGGCCGTCCTCACGGCCCGCCCCGCCCGGCCGCTGCGCGGCGAATGGGACGGGTTCCGCGGCGCGTTGGAGGAGGGGCAGCGCTCCCTCGCCTGGGGCAAGGACAGCGGCTTTTACGAATACCGCTTCCTCCCGGCCAACGCCGCGCCCGCCGGCTCCGTCGTCCGGGGACGCCTGCTGTTCGAGGCCGCGGCCCGCGCGTGCATCGAAGGCGTGAACTGGACCGACGGGGATAAAAAAAGCACGCGGCTGCGCGTTTCCGTGTGCGGCGTTCCCGCGGGAAGCGTCGTCCTGCCGGACGACCCGTTCGACGAGCGGGCGCTCTTCACCTTCGCCACGTTCGGCGGCGAGCCGTACCGCCATGAAAAAATGGGGCGGTACGGCTACGGTTACCGCACCGTCCTCGAATTGAGCGGCGAGGTCCTCGCCGCGATCGCCGCCCGGAAGCCGGGGGAGGGCGTCCCCGTCCGGTTCGAGGCGGAAGGCGGCGGCCTGACGCTGTACGGCTTCCACACCGGCCGCTTCGGCTTCGACCCGATGCTGGTCCTGGAAAACGAGGAGCGGCCGTAAAAAGAACCGCCCGAAGACGTCGAAGAGGCGAAGCGCGCCCGCGGGCACGCTCCGCCTCTTTATCGCGGCGGTTCCGCGCCGCGAAATCGGGCGCAGGGGGCGCTCATCGGGAAAGCTCCAGCTCAAATTCGATCTCGTGCCGGAGCGGGATGCCGTCGTCCCCGACGAGCGGGATCTCCGGCTTAAGTTTTCTCGAGACGTCCAGCGCGTTGCGGCGGAACGCCGCCATGTCGAAGCCCCGCTTCTGATAAAAACGGATGGCCCTGATGTTGTCGTTGGTCGTCACGACGACGACCTTCCGGCAGCCGCACTCCCCGGCGATGCGGATCGCTTTTCGGATCAGGGCCGTCCCGATCCCCCGGTTTTCCGCAAGGCTGTCCAGAGAGGTGATCTCGCAGACCCCGCCGCGGACGAGGTAGGTCAGAAGGCCGAGGATCCGGCCGTCTTCCAGCGCGGCGATGCCGTCCGCCTTCGTCAGGTCTATTTTTTCGCCGCGGATAATCATAATGGTCGAAAACCAGCGTTCGGCCAGAAAAGCGTCGGCCTGTTTTCTGTTTTTCCCGCCGACCGGCAGATATTCCATCGCCGTGCCTCCCGGAATCAGGATATGCGGGGGCAGGCCCTTCCCGGCCCCGCCCGCCGAACTGGCATTCATCCATTCAGGATGAATTCATATTCCTTTGTGATCCGTCCGTCGGAAAACTCGAAGATGTCGCAGGAACGGTCGCCCAGGCTGTTCTTCAGGATTGCGGCGATACGGGTGCCGTCGCCGCTCCGGTACAGGGCTTCGCAGACGAAGGTGTCGCCGCAGGCCCCGTATGCCTCTCGGATGGCGGCAAGATAATCGTCGATTCCCCGAATGGTTTTTACCTGCTGGGAATGCAGCTCCCAGACGACATCCCGAGAGAGAAATTTTCGGTATGTGACCCAATCCCGTTTGTTTTCCGCCTCGAAAAAGGCTGAAAGAAGTCCTTTGGTATCCATAGGTTTCACCCCGGCCGATTCCTGTCCATATTTTGGGAGCGCCTTCAGTCCAAAGAAGCCAGCAGATTTTCGACGGCCGTCCGCCGGTCGAACAGGACGCAGCCGCCGGCGTGCTTTTCCGCCTGGAGGCCGCTTTGCCGGATTTTGCGGAACAGCGCGGAGCCGAGCGCCCGCCGGATGCTTCCGGTTTTGAGATCGGTGCCGGCATACGGGGAAAAGGGGCAGGGCTCCGCCCCGCCGAAGGGATTGATATGGAAAAAGCCCCTCCCCGCGGCCAGACATCCCCCCATCTGTTGCTCGTCGCCGGGGAAGGAGATAAAAATCATGTCGGTAAAATCCGCGCGGAGCGCCTCCTGGCGCCCGGCAAGGATTTCGCGCTCTTTTTCCCCGAGTTCCAGGTCCGTGCCGCCGTCCGCGGGCACGTATTCCACGAACAAGACGATCCGGCACCCGTTTTCCCGGAGCCCCGCGACGAATTCTTCGCCCGTCACGGAGTCGAGATTCTTTTTTGTCACCGTGATGGAAACGCCGTACAGGATGCCGCGGCGCCGCATTTCTTCCATCGCGCGTGAAATCAGCCGGAAGGTCCCTTTCCCGCGCCGGGCGTCCGTCTCGGGGCGGCCGCCCTCCACGCTGACGATGGGGACCAGGTGCCGGCAGCGGTCGAATCGCCCGAGCGCTTTCTCCGTGAAGAGCGTTCCGTTTGTGAAGACGGGGAAAATCAGCCCGTTGGTTTTCGCCGCCTGCTCGAGGACGTCGGGCCGTTCCAGAGGCTCTCCGCCCGCCAGCAGAATGAAGGACACGCCGAGCGTTTCGGCCTCCCCGAAAAGCTCTCCCCACCGCGCGGCGGTCAGCTCCCCGGCCGCCGCGGCGTCGGCGCAGATGCGGTTCGCCCGGGCATAGCACCCCGCGCAGTGCAGGTTGCACCGGCTGGCGATGCTCGCGATCAGAAAGGGGGGAACGGGGCCGCCCTCCCGCTCCGCCTGAAGGCGCCTGCCGGCGGCCTTTTTTTGCAGCGCCGCCGCCCGGATCAGAAAGCTGCTCTCCCTCGGACTTGCCAAGGGAAAACGCAGGGCCCGCCGAAAGATTCCGTCGATTGATCCGCTGAGATATTCCGTCAGATTCACGGTTTCTCCACCTCCGGCAAAAACAGTTCCAGCTCCCAGTCGATCAGCCGGCCGCACGCGCTTTCTTCCGACAGGTTCATGCCCGTGTAGCGCAGAAATTCTTCGGAACGGTACAGAACCAGCTGCAGAAAAGAAATCATCTCGTAGGCGGCGACGCGGCATTCCGTGTCGCTCCGCCGGTTTCCGAAATGCTCGCGGATCTCGGGGAGCACATACAGGGGCAGCCGGATCTCGTCTTCCAAAAGAATGTGGGGGACGTAGATTTTGGTATATCGCCGGTATTTCAGAATCACTTGGCAGAATTGCTTGAGGATTTTCCGCAGCCGCTCCTTGGGCGGGTCGGAAGGGTCCGGCGGCGCATGGAAGATCTTTGAGGCGTCGCTGAGGATTTTCCCGACGGCCCGGGATTCCAATTCCTCCTTGGCGCCGAAGTAATAGTTGATCATGGCGATGTTGACCCCGGCGCCGGCGGCGATCTGCCGCGACGTGACGGTTTCCGGGTGCTCCGATTTTTTCAGAAGTTCCACGGTCGCGTTCAGCAGCGCCGCTTTCTTGTTTTCGTCCATCCCAATCCATCTCTTGACAAACATGTTCTAAACACGTTTAATACTACGCGCCGAAACCCCGGTTGTCAATAGCGTCCCGAAAAATACAGCCGGGCTCAGCCGAGCGGAGTGCGGTCCCGATGAAACGGAGGCGGATGCGGTCTGCCTCAGGGCGCGGGCGCGTCGTTTGCTCAGCTCGGATACGGTTTTCATCGCGGAAATTTTGGCTTGAAGGTTTTGAGGATCAAGAAAAAGCCTCGGTGCGCGAATGGCATGCCGGGTCTCTCGGCGGTGTCTTTTGCTCGATTCAGATGCGGGCTTCAAGCGCGGCATCCAGGCCCGAAAAGGAAAAAGAGCCCGACGCGGATTGCGTCCAGGCTCTCGACTTGGCGGAGAAAGTGGGATTTGAACCCACGCGCCGGAGTTTACCCGACCTACTCCCTTAGCAGGGGAGCCCCTTCACCACTTGGGTATTTCTCC
>DAIUFE010000015.1:0-5041 GCA_036844765.1 Caproicibacter sp.
TACCGCTGCCTTTCCGGGCACGCGATCCGCGTGCGCCGCGCGGCGGAAGGAGAATCCATCACGACGCTGGACGGAACGAAGCACGGCCTGACGCCCGGGGACCTCGTGATCGCGGACGCGGAAAAGCCCGTCGCCGTGGCGGGCGTGATGGGCGGCGAGAACAGCGAGATCGCCGCAGGCACGACGCAGGTCGTGTTTGAATCCGCCTGCTTCAACGGCCCGTCGGTGCGCAGGACCGCCCGGCGCCTGGGGATGCGGACGGACGCCTCCGCCCTGTACGAGAAGGGGCTGGACCCGAACAACTGCCTGCCCGCGCTCGACCGCGCGTGCGAGCTCGTCGAGCTGCTGGACGCCGGCGACGTGACCGACGGCGCGGTCTGTGTGAAAAATTTCACGGAGGAGCGCCGCAGAATTCCGCTGGAGGCGGACTGGATCAACCGTTTCCTCGACCTTTCGCTGAGCGCGGACGAGATGAAGGCCATCCTTAAAAAGCTGGACTGCGGATTCGACGGGGACGAGATCATCGTCCCCACATTCCGCCCGGACCTCGTCCACAAGGCGGATATCGCCGAGGAGATCGCCCGCTTCTACGGGTACGACAAGATCCCGTGCGCCCCGCTGCGCGGCGGCGCGCAGGGAGGCTACACCCCCCGCCAGAAGCTGGAGCGTTTCATCGGGGAGACCCTGCGCGCCCTCGGCGCGAGCGAGATCATGACCTATTCCTTCCTCGGCCCGAAGGAGTACGACAAGATCCGCATGCCGGCGGACTGCCCCCTGCGCCGTTCGGTCACCATCGCGAACCCGCTCGGCGAGGACACGAGCCGGATGCGCACCGTGGCCCTGCCGTCCATGATGGACGCGCTGGCGCGGAACTACAACAACCGCAACGAGAGCGCCTGCCTCTACGAGCTGGCGAAGGTCTACCGCCCCACGGCGCCGGACCGGCTGCCCGACGAACGGGATGTGCTGATCTGCGGCATGTACGGCGAGGACGCGGATTTCTTCCGGGCGAAAGGGATGGTCGAGGAGCTCCTGGACCGCCTGGGCATCGCGGACCTGGAGGCCGAGGCCGCCCCCGAAGAGTACAGCTACCACCCGGGGCGGTGCGCGCGGCTGACGGCGGGCGGCGAGCCGCTCGGCGTGCTCGGCGAGCTGCACCCGGAGGTCGTGGAAAACTACGGCATGGAGGGCCGCGTCGTCAGCTTTTCGCTGGACGCGGAGCTTTTGAAGGAGCGCGCCCGCACGGAAAAAATCTTCACGCCGCTGCCGAAGTTCCCGGCGGTCACGCGCGACCTCGCCCTCGTGTGCGGGGACGGCGTGCCCGTCCAGAGCCTGGAGAAAGCCATCCGCGCGGGGGCCGGCGGCCTGCTCGAAAAGATCCGCCTGTTCGACGTCTACCGCGGCGAGCAGATCGCAAGCGGCAAAAAGAGCGTGGCGTTCCGCATCTCACTGCGTTCCGGCGAGGGGACCCTGACCGACGAGCGCGTCTCGGGCGTGATGAGGAAAGTGATCGGCGAGCTGGAGAAAATCGGCGCCTCCCTGCGGCTGTAAAGGGGAGAAAACCGCAAACTTTCCCCTTGCATTCGACGGGTGCTTGTTGTATGATAGCGGTACGGGAGGTGTTTCCAGTGCTGGATAAGACGATGACCTTTTCGCTCGGCAGCGACCGCGAGGACAATATCAAGAAGATCCTCACGGCCGTGTACGACGCCCTGAAGGAAAAGGGCTATAATCCGATCAGTCAGATCGTCGGTTACATCCTCTCCGAGGACCCCACCTACATCACCACCCATAACAACGCCCGCAGCCTCATCCGCCGCATCGACCGGGATGAGCTGCTGCAGGTGCTGCTGAAATCCTATCTCGGCGAATAGGCGGCGCCGGACCGTTTTAGAATATTTGGACAGCAGGAGGAATACCGGCGGATGGAAAAAAAGAAATCGGACGCCCCGCAGTTCCCGACCTACCGGGGGAAGCCCCTCGTGCGGTGCGGCGACGTGCTGTATTACGGCAGCATGATGGACCGATACGTCGTGCGCCTTGAGGTCAAAAGCAAAAAAAAGGTGAAGGATATGAACGTCGCGGACCGGGTCGCCGTTCAGCTGATGCGGACGGACCTCGACGTCAACCGCAAGCAGATCGTCAAGACCAGCGAGAAGAGCGGTCTGTACCTCGCGATGGACCTCGCCTATGTCTGGCTGATGAGGGCGCTTGAGAACAAGTGAAGGCCCTGTACGGGAAAGCGGGCGCCGCGGAGATTTTCCGCGGCGCCCGCTTTCCCGTCTATTTTTCCGGGCGTTCCCTTTCCCGGAATTCCCGGTATCTCCGGGCGGCCTGCGGGTCCTCCCGGAAAAAATTTAGGAGCGTGTTCAGGTTCCGCACGGTGGAAGGCCCCAGCGGATGCTCGATCTGCTCGGTTTCCTCCAGGTCGTCCCCGCTGCCGATCAGCCGCAGAAACTCCGCGACGGTGTTGTGCCGGCCCAGCAGGAATTGCCCGGCCTGCCGGCCCGCCTCCGTCAGCAGCACGATCTCGTACCGGTCGTATTTCACATAGCCCGTTTCCGCCAGCTTGAAGATCATTTTGGACGCCGACGAGGGCTTCACGTGCAGCAGCCCCGCCAGCCTGCCCACGCGCGTGTAGCCTTCCCGGCTGCACAGGCGGAAGATCATCTCGAGGTAATCCTCCTCCGCCGGCGTCATCCTGCCCGCCCGCCGGTCGATCATCTGATATCCGCGCGAGGTCCGGAACCCCGGATTCTCTTTTCCCACACGCATCCCTTCCCTTGCTGCCTTCGATAAAGGATATTTCCGCCGGGCCGGTTTCAGAACCGCGCGCGGGCGGGGAAAAAGATTTTCCCGCGGGAAGCGGGGTGAAAAATCGGTAACATTTTCAGCCGGAGAACCATATTTTGGTTTAGTGCAACGGTCGAAATTCCCTCCGCGGCCGCCGCCGGGCGGTTCCGCGGGGCGAAAGGAGAAGGCGGAATGCTTTCAAAAGAAATGCCGCTCAGCCGCGTGCCCATCGGGGGCCGGGCGAGCGTGACGGGCCTGGCCGCCGCGGGGGCGGAGCGCCGGCGCATGCTGGACCTCGGCGTGATCGCCGGCACGGTGATCCGGCCGCTTTACAGCAGCCCCTCCGGCAATCCGGTGGCGTACCTGATCCGCGGCGCGGTGATCGCGCTGCGTGCGGACGCCGCCGCCCAGATCCTCGTGACGGCGTAAAAAAAGAGCGGCGCCTTGATTCCGAAGCGCGCCGCCCTTTTTATGCCATTTTTTCTCCGCCGAAGGCGGGGAAAAAACAAAAAGCTCAGATATAGTGCAGGATGACCTTGCCGAACGAGACGCTGCCGTTCACGGTGAGGCGGGGCGCGTCCGGCGCGGGCGGGGCGCTGCGGAGGGTGTTTTCGACCGACCCGAGGTCCGCCCGAAGGTTGTCGACGATTCTCCACTCCTTCGGCAGGTAAAGCTCCATCCCGGAGAAGCTGCAGTCGATGAAGACGTCGGCGCCTTCCGGACTGAGCTTCGCCTGGTCGAAGAAGACGTCGAGCTTCCCGAACGCGACGGAAAAGCGGGCGCTTCTCAGGCAGTCGCCGTGCAGGTATTTGCAGGAGGAGCCGAAGCTGACGCGCGCCGAGGGGTTGTCGTCGTCGATAGTCTGCGCCGAGCTGCGGAACGCCTCGCACCCGGCGTCCCCGAAGCCCTGCCAGTCACCGTCCGGGCCCCTGTGCCAGCGGGACGGGAAGAGGATGCTGCAGCCGATGGAGGCGAACGCGGCCGCCACCATCAGCAGCCAGAACGAGATGTGGACGAGATCGAGCGGCTTCTGGTAGAGCGCGTAGATCAGAGCGACGGAAAAGAACATCCCGAAGAAGTTGCGGGTTGCCCCGCTCTGCACGGCGAGCGCCGCCAGGCAGATCGTCGCCAGGATGGTCCATAACCCGATCTCGCCGAACCGGATGGTCTGGCCGGCGAGCACGAACGCGGCCGCCGCCAGGAAGAACAGGCCCCAGAACCAGTTTCTATGTCTCATGAGAACTCCTTTCGTTCAGCCGCAGCCGCAGCTCGCGGTAATAGTGCCGCGAGGCGTAGATTTCCTTGTGGCTGCCGGCGAATCGGACCAGCCGGGCGGAGGAGAGGCCCCGCGTGACGGAATACACCCGCCGCAGGTTCAGGATGGCGGATTTCGACGCCCGCGCGAAGTCTTTCGGCAGGATCTTTTCCAGCTCGTACAGGCGGTACCGGATGCGGTAGGCGTCGCCGGCGGTGTGGGCGTAGACGTGCTCGCCCTCGGTCTCGAAGAACAGGACGTCGGCGAGCGGAAAATGAAACTCCTGGTTCTGCTTGTAGAAGGCGATCTCCGGTTCCCCGCTGCCCAGCCCGAGCGCGAAGCGCCGAATCTTCTCCGCAGCTTCGCCCGCGCGGCCGCAGCGGATCACCACCTCGTCCTCCGCCAGATCCTCCGCCACCTCGACGCGCACCTTCATCCGATCACCCCGTCCGCCCTCAGTATAGCCGATCCCGCGAAAGGAGAAAAGGGGAAAACGGTATCCGGTCGCTTTTTGCGGCCAACCGGTCCCGGAAAACTTACAGCCCGAGCTTTGGGGCGATCTCTTCAGTCAGGCGCTTCAGGCAGCCGCCGTCCATCGGGTAGCCGAGGCCGGCCCCGCGCACCAGCTCCTCGTACGTCTGGGTGCCGCCGGCCTTCACGAAGGCAAGGTAGCGGCCGAACGTCTCTTTCCAGTCCTTTTCGGAGGCGACCCAGAACTCGAGGGCGGTCGTCTGCGCCAGGCAGTAGTCGATATAGTACAGGGGGAAGGAATAGATGTGGTGCTGGCGCTGGTATCCGCCGCCGTCGCGGAAGAACGGCGTGGCGCTCAGGTCGATCCACGGGCGGTATTTCCCCTCCAGACGCTTCCAGACCCCCTTGCGCTCGTCCGGCGAGAGGGCGGGGTCCTCGTACATCGCGGTCTGGAACTCGTCGACCAGCGTGCCGTAGGGGATGAAGTCCAGCGCGGCCTCAAGCTGGTAGCGGTGGAACTTC
>DAIUFE010000015.1:5095-34970 GCA_036844765.1 Caproicibacter sp.
GAGTGCGTCTCCGCGGCGTCCATGGTCGGGGTGCGCAGCTCCTGCAGCGGGATGTTCCGGAACGCGAGGTAGCTGGCCAGCGCGTGGCCCGCCTCGTGCGTGAGGACCTCCACGTCGCCGGCCGTCCCGTTGAAGTTGGAGAAGATGAACGGCGCCCGGTACTCCGGCAGATCGGTGCAGTATCCGCCGCCGGCCTTGCCCTTTTTGCTCTCGAGGTCGAACAGGTCGTTTTTGAGCATGAAGACGAAGAACTCGCCGGCGACGGGGTCCATCTCGCGGTACATTTCCTTCGCCCGGGCGACCAGCTCCTCGCGGCCGCCCTTCGGCGCGGGGTTCCCGTCCGGGAACAGGCAGCCGTCGTCGTACAGGCGCAGGGCGCCGAGGCCCAGCCGCTTCGCCTGCCCCGCCTTGATCTTCGCGGCGAACGGGACGAAATCGCGCGCGACCTGGTCCCGGAACTTCTTCACGTCCGCCGGCCCGTAGCAGTTGCGGCCGAGCCGGTCGTACCCGAGCGGCACGTAGCTTTCGTATCCGAGCTTTTTGGCCTGCTCGGTGCGGTTGCGGACCAGCTCGTCGTAGATTTCGTCCAGCCGTTTCGCATTTTCCCCGAAGAACCCGGCGGCCTTTTCCCAGGCCCCGCGCCGCGTCGCGCGGTCCGGCGAGATCTGGTATTTCTGCAGCTCCGAAAGGTTCAGCACCTTGCCGTCGAAGTCGATCCGCGCCGAGGCGAGCAGCTTTTCGTATTCCGTGACCAGCGCGTTTTCCTTTTTCTTCAGCTCCACCACGGCGGGGGAGAACGACCTCAGGGCGATCTCCAGGTTTTTGAAGAACAGGCTCCCCGTCTTCTTTTCCAGCTCTTCGCGGAACCGGGAAGCGGTGACCGCGCGGTAAAACCGCTGCACGCGCTCCTCGAAAACGGGCGCGCTCTCGTCGAAAAAGGCCATCTCCTTTTCATAGAACGGGTCGGCCGTGTTGATGCTGTTGCGGATATAGGCGATGGTTGAAAGGGTTTGGAAATCCGCCGAGAGCTTTTCGTGCCGCTCGATCAGCTCGGCCTGCTCGGCCGCCGAGACGGCCGAGCTGAACTTCAGGGTCAGCTCGTCGTACCGGTCGAGCACGGCGCCGAGGTCCGGGCGCCGGTACGGCATTTCTGCAAAGGTCATGAAGAATCCTTCCTTTCTGATGCTGCTTCCGCCCGACGCCGCAGCCGGCGCGGGCCGGGGCAGAAAAACAGGATAGCTTATTATAGCATATCCGCGGCCTCCGCGGCGGATCCGCAGGGTCGGCCGGCGAAAAATAAAGTCGGAAATCGGGCCCGTGCCCTTGACATTTTGAATTCACCCTTCTATAATGATGCATATATTCAAACCAACAGAGCCATTCGGGCGACGGTTCCAAAGATTTCCTCGTTTTCGTCCGCCGAATTCGGATGAAAAGGGAAATGCGGCTGCAAAATGCCGCGGGGAACGGGCGCCGTAGAAGCGAAGCTCGGCCCGCGGCCGGAATATGCGGCCCCGGACTGCGCGGGGGGTTGAATGGCGGGTACATTCGAAGGGGAATGTGCCTGCCATTTGTATAACTTTTTTATCGCCGCGCTTTACCGGAGCATTGCTTCTAAGCGGCACAAAACGGATGTTCTGTCCATGGAAAAAAGGTTTCCCGCTGATTCCGCCGGCAACGGACGGACTTTCTCCCGCCATAGGGCGGGCAAAAGGCCGGCCCGTTTGAAGATTTATAGTATGATGCAAAGAAGGGTGAATTATGAGAAAGCAGAAAAAGAGGATCGCCGCTGTCAGCCTGGCGCTTGCGGCATGCCTGGTGCTGGCTTCCTGCGGCAACGGAGGCGCTGCGAGCAGCGAAGCGGCCTCTTCCGCAGCCGAAACGAGCAGCGCGGCTTCTTCCGAATCCGAAACGGAAGGGGGCCTGGTAAAGTCCGACGACCTCGCGGCCAAGAGCAAGTACGCCGGGACCCCGGACGCCGATATGATCACCATCAATACGGTTTCCGAGCCGACGACGCTGAACACGATGCTGGCCTACGACACCGGTTCCAGCTCGATCCTGCGCGAGATCGTGTCCGGGCTGTTCAAGCTCGACAAAAACGACAAGCCGGTCCCGGACCTGATCGAGAGCTACACCGTCAGCGACGATAAGCTGACCTACACCTTCAAGCTCAAGCAGGGCCCGAAGTGGTCGAACGGCGAGCCGGTCACCTCCAAAGACTACGTCTTCGGCTGGACGACCGCGATGAAGAAGGAGACCGCCGCCAACTACAGCTTCATCCTGACCGACAACATCAAGGGCGGGCAGGATTACTTCGCCGGCAAGATCAAAGAGGACGGTCTCGGCATCTCGGCCCCGGACGATTATACGCTGAGCATCACGTTCGTTAAGCCGATCCCCTACGCGCTCCACCTGTTCACATTCACCGCCTATATGCCCCTGAACCAGAAGGCCTACGAGTCCATCGGGGCCGACAACTACGCGAAGGAAGCCGACAAGGTCGTGACGAACGGCGCCTATAAGGTGGCCGAGTGGCAGCACAACGACCACGTGACCCTCGCGAAGAATGAGGATTACTGGGATAAGGACAAGATCGGGATCCCGAAGATCAAGTACGTCATGCTGTCGGACGTCAACGCGACTCTGAACGCCTTCAAGGCCGGCCAGCTCGACTTCATGACGGTCGGCAAGGATCAGATCAAGCTGCTGCAGGCCGAGGGCCAGCCGATCGCAAGGTATATCGAGGCCGGCCCGTGGTACTTCCAGTACAACACGACCAAGAAGCCGTTTACCAACGCAAAGGTCCGGCAGGCGTTCGGGCTGTCCGTCGACTTGGATAGCTTTGTCAACGACGTTCTGGCCGACGGCTCGGCCAAAGCGGACGGCCTGGTCCCCCCGGGGATCGCCGGAGCGGACGGCAAGGATTACGCCGAGACGCGCGGAACCATTCAGCCGGCGTTCGACCCGGCCAAGGCGAAAACCCTGCTGGCCGAAGGCCTGAAAGAGGAAGGAATCTCCGCCGATCAGTTCAAGCCGTTTTTTACGGCCAGCAACACGACCGGCGGGCAGAAAGAATCGGCCTTCTTCCAGGAGCAGTGGAAGAAGAACCTCGGCGTCAACGTGGAGATCAAACCGCTGGACAACAAAGCCCGCTTTGAGGCGATGCAGACCCAGGATTTTGAAATCGTGATGGCCGGCTGGGCGCCGGACTACAACGACGCGCTGACGTTCCTCGACCTGTTCATGACGGACAACGGGAACAACAACGGAAAATACTCCAACAAGACGTATGACGACTTGGTCACCAAGGCCATGAACGAAGCGGACCCCGTCAAACGCCAGGATTACCTGTTCCAGGCGGAAAAGCTGGTCGTCCAGACGGACACCGCGATCTTCCCGATCTACTACCGGTCCATCACCTTCACGACTTCGCAGAAGTTCACGGGCGGCACCTACACGCCGTTCCAGGGCTGGCCGGGCGATTACCACGACGGCGCGAAGCTGACGAAATAAAAATAGAATTCTGAATCAGAGCGGCCGGACGTTTGCCCGGATCCCTCGAAGAACGCTGCAAATAAAGCCATGTTTTAGGATGTGGCTTTATTTGCCTGTGAAAACCGCAAAACCGCCGATAAGGTCGTTTTGCGGCTTTCACGGGTAAAAAGCCGCGCGTTTCCCGAAAGGACCTCATCCGGAAAGACGCCGCGTTTCCCCCGCCCGCTTTATCCCGCTTTATTTTGCAAGGAGTTGATTCAATTTGCCGAAGCAGCTACAGTATATTCTGAAAAGGGTGCTGTATTCGGTCATCACGATCTTCGTGCTGATCTGCGTCACCTTTTTTCTGATGCACCTGATGCCCGGCGACCCGTTTACAGGCGAGAAGGCGATCCCCGCCGACGTCAAAGCGGCCCTGTACGAGAAATACGGCCTGAACCAGTCGCTTCCGATGCAGTTTTTCAAATATGTCGGGAACATCCTGCACGGCGATTTCGGTGTTTCGCTGCAGGATAAGCGCCCCGTGGCCCAAACCATCATGCAATCCTTCCCGGTCTCCGCGGAGCTCGGCATCCGCTCGCTGATTTTCGCCACCATCATGGGGCTGCTGCTGGGCATCGTCGCGGCCGTCAAGCGCGGCACGGCGTGGGATACGGGCACGATGTTCCTGGCGCTGATCGGGGTTTCCGTCCCGTCGTTCATTCTGGGCGCGCTGCTGCAGTATTCCCTCGGGCTGAAGCTCTACCAGTCGACCGGGCGGCAGATTTTCGCCGTGATGGGCTGGGGGCCCGCCAACAGCAAATTCCTGCCGGCGTTCGCCCTCGCGTTCGGCAGCATGGCGAGCATCAGCCGGCTGATGCGCACCAGCATGCTGGACGTGCTGAACCAGGACTACATAAGAACCGCGAAGGCGAAGGGCCTGAGCCGGGCCGAGATCATCTGGAAGCACGCCGTGCGCAACGCGGTGATGCCCATCGTGACCATCATGGGCCCGCTCGTCGCCGCCGTGCTGACAGGGACCTTCGTCGTGGAGAACATCTTCGCGATCCCCGGCCTCGGCAAAATCTTCGTGCAGTGCGTGCAGAACAACGACTACACCACGATCGTGGGAACCACGCTGTTTTACGGGTCGTTCCTGGTCTTCGCCAACCTTGTGGTGGACATCATCTACGGCCTGCTCGACCCGCGGATCAAGCTCGGCGGAGAAAAGGAGTGAGGGAAAATGGCAAATGAAAAAGCCGTGACCGCCGCCGGACCGATCGACTCTTCGGAATTCGAGTGGGTGGGGCCGAACGCGGGCGAGATGGAGGCGATCTCGCGCCCTTCCATCAGCTTCTGGAAGGACGCGTTCCGGCGCCTGAGGAAGAGCAGGGTCGCCGCTTTCTGCATGGTGATCCTGGCGCTGCTGATTCTCGGCGCGATTTTTCTTCCCATCATCAGCCCGTTCGATTATTCGCGCCAGAACGTGGCGTTTTCCAACCAGCCGCCCATGTGGGTGGATAACGAGACGAGCCAGCTCCATCTTTTCGGCACGGATGCCCTCGGCCGCGACGTCTGGGTGCGCATCTGGATGGGCGCGCGCGTGTCCCTGACCGTCGCCGTCGCCGTCGCCCTGATCGACTGCGTGATCGGCATCATCTACGGCGGCGTCTCCGGCTATTTCGGCGGCATGACCGACAACGTGATGATGCGTATCGTCGAGGTCATCAGCGGCATCCCTTACCTGATCATCGTGATGCTGCTGATGATCGTCCTGCCCAGGGGCATCGGCACCATCATCGTCGCCTATTCCATCACCGGGTGGACCGGCATGGCCCGCCTGGTGCGCGGGCAGGTGCTCGCCCTGCGGCACCAGGAGTTTCTGATCGCCGCCGAGGCCATGGGCGCCAAACCCTCCCGCATCATCGCCCGGCACCTTGCGCCGAACCTTCTGAGCCTTATCGTCGTCAACGTGACGCTCGACATCCCGAACGTGATCTTCACGGAAGCGTTCCTCTCCATGCTGGGCCTGGGCATCGCTCCGCCGCAGTCCTCCTGGGGGATCATGGCCAACGACGGCATCGCCGTGTTCCAGATCTACCCCATGCAGCTGGTTTACCCCGCCGTGTTCATCAGCATCACCATGCTCGCGTTCAACCTGCTGGGCGACCAGATGCGGGATGCTTTCGACCCCAAACTGAGGAGGTAATCGTCCGGATGGAACGAATTTTGGATATCAAAGACCTCGAGGTTTCGTTCGATACTTACGCGGGCGAGGTGCACGCCGTGCGCGGCGTGTCGCTGCACGTGGATGCGGGCGAGGCGCTGGCCATCGTGGGTGAGAGCGGCTGCGGCAAAAGCGTGACCGCCCAGACGGTGATGAAGCTGAACCCCATGCCGCCGGCGCGCATCAAGGGTGGCAAGATCGACCTGTGCGGCAGGGACATCGTCGCCGCGGGCGAAAAAGAGATGCGCGGGATCCGCGGCCAGCTGGTCAGCATGATCTTCCAGGACCCGATGACCTGCCTGAATCCGACGAAGAAGATCGGCAAGCAGCTCACCGAGACCCTGAGGAAACACAAGCATCTGAGCAGAAAGCAGTGCCGCGCGGAAGCCGTGCGCCTGCTGAAGGCGGTGCAGATCCCGAACGCGGAGCAGCGGGTGGACGAATACCCGCACGAGTTTTCCGGCGGGATGCGGCAGCGCGCCATGATCGCGATGGCGCTTTCCTGCAATCCGAAGCTTCTCATTGCCGACGAGCCCACGACGGCGCTCGACGTGACCATCCAGGCGCAGATCATGGAGCTGATGCAGGAGATCCGCGACAAGACCGGCACCTCGATTATCCTGATCACCCACGACCTCGGCGTGGTGGCGAACCTCGCTGACCGCGTGGCCGTCATGTACGCGGGCAAGATCGTGGAGGAGGGGACGGCGCGGGACATCTTTTACCGCGCGGCGCACCCCTACACGACCGCCCTGCTGCGCAGCCTGCCCACGGTGGAGACCGCCCGCAACGAGGAGCTGGTTTCCATCCCCGGCACGCCGCCGGACCTCTACGCCCCGCCGGAGGGCTGCGCGTTCGCGAGCCGGTGCCGCCACTGCATGAAGCTGTGCCGGCACCGGCAGCCCCCCCAGTTCACGGTCGCCCAGGGGCACACCGCCGCCTGCTGGCGGCTGCATCCCGATTTCCCCCGCGAAAAGGAGGGAAACTGAAATGGAAAAGCTGATCACGCTGGACCATATCTCCAAGTATTTTTACCTCGGCGGGCGGCAGACGCTCGTCGCCGTGAACGACGTAAGCCTCGATATCTACAAGGGTGAGACGCTCGGCGTCGTGGGCGAGAGCGGCTGCGGAAAATCCACGCTCGGCCGCGTGGTGATGGGCATCTACCACCCCACGAAGGGCAAGCTGTGCTACCGCGGCAAAGAGGTCAACCTCAAGCATACGGGCGACCGCTACCGCTATTCCGAAAAAGCGCAGATCATCTTCCAGGACCCCTACGCGTCGCTCGACCCGCGCATGACCGTCGGCACCATCATCGCCGAGGGGATGGAGATCCACAAGCTGTACGACCGCGAAAAGCGTCAGCAGCGCGTCTACGAGCTGCTGGAGACGGTCGGCCTCAACCGCGAGCACGCCAACCGCTTCCCGCACGAGTTTTCGGGCGGCCAGCGCCAGCGCATCGGCATCGCGCGCGCGCTCGCCATCAACCCGGAGTTCATCGTGTGCGACGAGCCGATCTCCGCGCTGGACGTCTCCATCCAGAGCCAGATCATCAACCTGCTCAAGGACCTTCAGAAAAAATTCGGCCTGACGTACATGTTCATCGCGCACGACCTCAACATCGTCAAATACATCTCGAACCGGATCGCCGTGATGTACCTCGGCAACCTGGTGGAGCTCGCCGACAGCGACGAGGTCTACGCGCACACGCTCCATCCGTACAGCCGCGCGCTGCTGGCCGCCGTCCCCATCCCGGACCCCGACCGCGAGGCGCACAAGAAGGCGGCCGTGATCAAGGGCGACGTCCCCAGCCCCATCAACCCGAAGCCGGGCTGCCCGTTCGCCAACCGCTGCCCCTACGCGAAGGACGTCTGCCGGTCGGTTTCCCCCAAGCCCCGCGAGCTGCGGCCGGGGCACCTGGTCTCGTGTCATCTGGTCGATGCGGACGGGAATTATTCGGAGGCCAATTACAAGGGCTGATCCCCGCCCCTTTTCCCGTAGAATCCCTTCAGCAAGCCGAAGCGCCGCCTGAATGACACTCATTCGGGCGGCGCTTTTCGCGGCGGTCACAGGGTGAACTCGCCGGGATCGTGCTTTTTCAGCGGGGGCGGGCTGACGGGCGTTCGCCGGAGCGGGTCGTACCGGAAGCGCCGGCAGGGGGTCCCGCTTTTTCCGAACCGGCAGGGGGCGCTTTCCGAAAAATGGACGCAGTATTCGCACCGCGGCTCGATCCCGCCGCCGAACATCTTTTTCTTCTTCCCGAACATGGCGTCGCCTCCCGTGCTTTGCTCGGCCCCATTATAGCATGGTTTCCCGGCGATTTCCACCCGGCGGGGGACGCAGAGCAGCAGGGCCAGGCACAGCAGGGCCAGCGCGGCTGCCGCCGGTGCGGAGTTGGAAAGCACGCCGGACACCGGGCCCTCGATATTCTGGAAGACCTGGGCGCTTTCCGGGAACAGGGCGCAGAGCCCGCGGCAGACCGCGGCCGCCAGAGCCCCCTGCAGCAGGCGGCAGAGCAGGAAACGGCCCTTTTTCACGCCGACGCCCGCGGTGCAGGCCAGCACTTGGAAATGGACGCACACGCCGCCCCACCCCAGCGCGAACGCGATTCCCCACAGGGGGACACCCAGCCGGGCGAGGTCGGCGCATCCGCCGGTGATCTCCAGCAGGGACGACAGCGCCGCCGAGAGGGCCGGGTCCGTCACGAAGAGGCGCAGCAGGTTCATCAGCACGGCGAACAGGATCACAAAGCAGCACATCATCAGGGTGGAGTAGGCCGCGTCCGCCGCGGAATCGATGAGCGCCTGCGCCGTGCCGCCGGCTTTCTTTTTGGGGACCGGCGACTTCCCGGCGCCGTTCCGCGGCGCCGCGATCCCGCACAGCACGCCCATGATCAGGAACGCGGCGACCTGGGAGGAGAGCAGGAGCGCCCCAGCCCCCGCGCTTTTCAGAAAGCCGATCCCCACGGCCGTCACGACGAACGGCGGCCCCGCGCTCACGCAGAAGCAGAGCATCCGCTGCGCCTGCGCCCGGCTGACGATCCCCTCCGCGTACAGCGCGGCGACCGAGCGCGCCCCGGCCGGGTAGCCGCCGATCACGCTCATCAGCAGAGTCGCGGCCGCCCCGCCCGGCAGCCGGAACAGCGCGCGCGTGGGCTTTTGCAGTGCGCCGCCGATCCTCCCGGCCAGGCCGCTCCTGACCACGAAGACCGAAAGCACCATGAACGGGTACAGCGAGGGGACCAGGATATCCAGCGAGTAGCCGACCCCGTTCGCCGCGCCGCGCGCCGCTTGGGCGGGAAAGATCAGGAGCGCGCAGGCGGCCGTCAGCACGGCCGCGAGCAGGGCGCCCGTTTTGAACTTCATGAAATCACCCCGTAAGATCATGTATATGTGCCGCCGCGGATATTTACGTCAGGCGGCGCATAGCATTTATCAGAAATGCGGAGGGGTGAGCAATTTGCGCAACAGGGGCAATCCGCCCGGCCTTGCGGAGGCCGGCTTCCCGTTTCATCTGGAGCTCCGCGGCAACCGGGAGGCGACCGTGGAGGGCTGCTGCGGCGTGCTGGAATACGACGACGACGTGGTGCGCGTCAAAACCCGGCGGCAGGTCGTCCGCTTCACCGGGCGCGGCCTGGCCATCCGGAGCCTGACCGCGGACGCCCTCGTGGTGACCGGCTATATCACCGGAATCGAGTTCCTGGCCTGAGGCGGGAGGATAGGATGGTTCTGAGAATCACGCGCTGGCTGCTCGGCTATGTGCGCTTTTCCGTTCTCGGGGGCAGCCCCGAGCGGTTTTATAGCTCCTGCGCCCGCGCCGGGGCGTATCTGTGGGATATCGCGGGCCGCCGGAACGGCGGCGCCTGCGTGGCCGTGCGGAGCTACCGGAGCCTGCGGCCCTGCGCGCACAGGGCCGGGTGCCGCCTGCGGGTGCGGGAGCGGCGCGGCCTGCCTTTCCTGCTGCGCCGCACGCGGGGGCACGGGGGGCTTTGGGCCGGGGCGGCGGCTTTCGCGGCCGTTCTGTACCTGCTTTCGCTGCGCGTGTGGTGCGTGCAGGCGGTGGGCAACGTCTCCGTGCCGACGGAGCAGATTCTGGCCGGGCTTTCCTCGGCGGGCCTTTCGCCGGGCGTCCCGAAAAAGGACGTCGACCCCGAGCTGCTCGCCCAGAAGCTGATGCTCCGCTTCCCGCAGATCCGCTGGATGAGCGTCAACACGCAGGGATGCGTGGCGCAGGCGGTGATCCAGGAAAAAGTCGCGAAGCCGGAGGTCGTCGACCGGGCCGGCGTCTGCAACATCAAGGCCGCCGCGACGGGGCAGATCCTTTCGATGAAGGTCTACGCCGGCACGCCGCTGGTCTCGAAGGGCGACGCCGTCGTCGAGGGGCAGCTGCTGGTCAGCGCGGTCGTCGAGAACGAAGCGGGCGGCAGCCTGCTCACGCACGCGCAGGCCGAGATCCTCGCGGAGACCTCTCGCACGGTCTCGGTGGCCGTCGAGCTGAACCGCCGCCGCTGGGACCCGACGGGCCGGGTCGTCGTC
This sequence comes from Caproicibacter sp., assembly GCA_036844765.1. GTDB lineage: Bacteria > Bacillota > Clostridia > Oscillospirales > Acutalibacteraceae > Thermocaproicibacter. Next base: position 15,335 of record DAIUFE010000015.1, read on the forward strand.
CGGCGGAATTTCGACCTTTACGGCGCGCGGTTCCCCCTGACCCTGCGGGTCCGGCCGCGCGGGAATTACCGGCTCTCCCTCGAAAAAACCGATTTTCAGTTTTTCGGGAACATCCTGCCCGCCTGGGTCTACACGGAGCGGTGGGAAGAGGTGCGCCCCGTCGATTACACGCTGACGAAGCGGCAGGCCGTGGAGGAGGCGCGGCGGGAGGCCGACCGCCGCACGAAGGAGCTGCTGAAAAACGGCAGGGTCGTTTCGTCCCGCCCGTCGGAACAATGGGAAAAAGAAACGCTGAATTATACGGTCGAGCTTATATGCGAAGAAAATATCGCAGAACAGTCGGAAATATTCATAAAATAGTCACAAATTTTTGTATATTTTATGATGACTTAATTTTGTAATTGTGATATAATAAAACAAGGATTCGGAGCCTTCCCGACGGGCCCCGGCAAAGTATGGTGATGGGATGTTCGAACAAAGGATCAGCATCGACCGCATGGAACAGGCGGTCGCCCTGTTCGGCAGCTTCGATGAGAACATGAAGCTGATCGAGCGCGAGTATCAGGTCGCGATCGTGTGCCGCGGCAGCGAGATGAAGATTTCCGGCGAGCCGGAGGACGTGGCGAAAGCCGTGCGGACCGTCGAGAGCCTGCTTTCCCTCGTCAACCGCGGCGAGTCCCTCAGCGAGCAGAACGTGCGCTACTGCATCTCCCTGGTCAACGAGGGGAGCGAAAGCAAGATTGAAGCCCTCGCGGGGGACTGCATCTGCATTACGTCGAAGGGCAAGCCGGTCAAGGCGAAGACCCTGGGCCAGAAGAAGTACTGTTCCGCCATCCAGTCCCATACCATCACCATCGCCGTGGGACCGGCCGGCACGGGCAAGACCTACCTGGCGGTCGCCATGGCGGTGACGGCCTTCCGCGCGCAGGAAGTCAACCGCATCGTCCTGACCCGCCCTGCGGTGGAAGCGGGCGAAAAGCTGGGCTTCCTGCCCGGCGACCTTCAGCAGAAGGTGGACCCTTACCTGCGCCCGCTGTACGACGCGCTGTTCGACATGCTGGGCGCCGAAACCTACCAGAAATACGTGGAGCGCGGCAACATCGAAGTCGCGCCGCTCGCCTATATGCGCGGCCGGACCCTCGACGACAGCTTCATCATCCTGGACGAGGCCCAGAACACCACGCCCGAGCAGATGAAGATGTTCCTCACGCGCCTGGGGTTCGGCTCGAAAATGGTCATTACGGGCGATATCACGCAGATCGACCTGCCGGAAGGAAAGCGGTCCGGTCTGAAAGACGTGCTTCATATCCTGAGGGACATCGACGATATCGCGCAGGTGCGGTTCAGCGGCAGGGACGTGGTGCGCCACAGACTGGTGCAGGATATCATCAAGGCCTATGAGAAAAATGAGGAAGCGGAGCGGTGACTGTCATGGAAAAGATCAAAGTGATCATCGACAACAAGCAAAAGGCGGTCAAAATCCCGACGGGGTTGAGGATGCTGGTGAGGCGCTGCTGCAACGCGGTGCTGCGGATGGAGAATTTCGGCAGCCCGGCGGAGATCAGCGTGATCTTCGTGGACAACGAGCAGATCCGGAAGCTGAACGCCCAGTACCGGAACAAGGACGCGGCGACCGACGTGTTGTCCTTCCCGATGGGGGAAAACGGCGTCTATGATATCAACCACGCGACGGGCGCTAAAATCCTCGGCGACATCGTGATCTCGATGGAAAAGGCGGTGGAGCAGGCCGAGCGGTACGGCCACAGCCTGGAGCGCGAGGTCGGCTACCTCACGGCGCATTCCATGCTGCACCTGCTGGGCTACAACCACGAAAACGGCGGCATCGAGAAGGTGCGCATGCGCGAAAAGGAGGAGCAGGTCATGACGGAGCTCGGCCTGCCCAGCACCAGCAGCTATGTTCTGGACGAGGACGAGGAATAGGATTTGCGCTTTCTGAAAAGCTTCAAATATGCGTTCCGGGGCGTCGTTTACTGCATCAACAATGAGCGGAACATGCGTTTTCACTTGGTGGCCGCGGCGGTTGTGTTCGCGTTCTCGTTCTTTTTCGACGTGACGCGGGCCGGCTACGCGGCGCTGTTCCTGACCTTTGCGTGCGTGATCATGGCGGAGCTGTTCAACACCGTCGCGGAGGAGCTTTGCGACATGGTGGCCGCGAGCTTCCATCCGGTCGTGCGCATCGTCAAGGACATGGCCTCCGGCGGGGTGCTGACGGGCGCTTTCTTCGCCGTGTGCGTGGGGGCGGCCCTGTTCTGGCAGCCGGAGGGCTTCCGCCGCATGGCCGTGTTTTTCCGCGGGCGCCCCTGGATGCTGGCCGTCCTCGCGGCGTGCGCGGCGGCGTGCGCGGCGTTCGTCGCACTCGGCCCGCTCGGCATCCGCGACCGGTTGGGCAGGGCGGGGGCGAAGGCCCGGGAAAGGCGGGAGCGCCGTGAGTGACCGAGCGGACCGGCGGTCCGCGTTCATCGCGATCGTCGGCAGGCCCAACGTGGGAAAATCCTCGCTGCTGAACGCCCTGCTCGGCAGCAAGGTCTCCATCGTCTCGCGCAAGCCGCAGACGACGCGCACGCGCGTGCTCGGGGTGCTGACGGAAGGGGACGACCAGCTCGCCTTCTTCGACACGCCGGGCGTCCTGACGCCCCGCAGCCGCCTGGACGGCTTTATGCTGCGCTCGGTGGAGCAGTCGGTCGCCGGGGTGGACGCCTGCCTGCTGGTCACGGAGGCGGGGAAACGGATCGCGGACTCCGAACGAGGCCTGGCTCGAAAATTCCGGGAGGAAAAGATGCCGGCGCTGCTGGCGATCAACAAGATCGATCTGCTGGCGGACAAGACCCGGCTGATGGCGCAGATCGCGGAGTGGAGCCGCGAGTGCGATTTCGCGGCCGTCGTGCCGGTCTCCGCCGCGACGGGCAGCGGCCTCGGCGACCTGAAGGCGGAGCTGAAAAAGCGCGCGGAGCCGGGCGGGCATTTTTTCGACGACGACGCCCTGACCGACCAGCCGGAGCGCGTGCTCGCGGGCGAGATCATCCGCGAGAAGCTGCTGCGCCTGCTCGAAAGCGAGGTGCCGCACGGCGCCGCGGTGCTGGTGGAGCGCATGGAGCGGCGGCCAGAGGGCGGCGTTACCGACGTTTCCGCGACCATTTACTGCGAAAGAGAGTCCCACAAGGGGATCATCATCGGGAAAGGCGGCGCGACGCTCAAAAGGATCGGCACCTTCGCCCGCGAGGATATGGAAAAATTTTTCGGCTGCAGGATCAATCTGAAGCTGTGGGTCCGGGTCAGCGAGCACTGGCGCGACCGGGAATCCGCGCTGCGCACGCTCGGCTACGACCGCTCGCAGCTCGACCGCTGAGGACGAATTCTGTCACATTATGGATTGGATTCATAAATTTACCGCTCATAGAACCGCTCCGGAAACAAATACTTCATTCAGAAGATTGGATGAAGGGAGCGGTCGTTTTGGACGAGAACACGGCTTGGAACTGCTTCAAAAAATCGGGGAACATCCGGGATTATCTAATCTATGCCCAGTGCAGGCAGCAGGCGGAGCAGCCGCGGGAGGGCCGTCATGAAACTGGACGCGCAGGGCCTGGTGGTTACGGAGAAGCGCGTGGGTGAAAACGACCGCCTCGTCACGGTCCTGACGTGCGAGCGCGGCATCCTGCGCGCGTTCGTGCGGCATCCGGGCCGCGGGGCCGGCGGAAAACTCTCCGCGACGAGGCTGTTTACTTACTCCCGCTTCTCGGTCTTCGAGGGGCGGGACCGCTACATAATCGACGACGCCCAGCCCATCGAGGTTTTTTTCGACCTGCGGAAGGATATCGGGCGCCTTTCCCTTGCCCAGTATTTCTGCGAGCTGGCCGTCGCGCTGGCCCCGCAGGGCGAGCCGGCGGAGGGGTTCCTGCGCCTGATGCTGAACGCGCTGTATTTCCTGGGCCGGGGCGACCGGCCGGAAGCGCCGCTCAAGGCGGCGGTCGAGATGAGGATGATGTCGCTGGCGGGATACCAGCCGGACCTCGTCTGCTGCGCGGGCTGCAAACGCTACGAGGCGGAGCGGATGTTTTTTCTGCCGGACGAAGGCCGGCTTTTCTGCCAAAAATGCTTTCGTCCCGAAGAGCACCGCGGCCCGGCGTCCGAGCTGGGCGGGGGCGCCCTCACGGCCCTGCGCCACACCGTCTATGCGGATTTTGAGAAGCTGTTTTCGTTCCGCGTCTCGCGGGAGGCCGCTGGGCAGCTTTCCGCCGCCGCGGAGCGCTATGTGCTCGAAACGCTCGGGCACGGCTTCGGCACGCTGGATTTCTACCATCGGATCGTCTCCGCCGCCCCCGGGCCGGAAAGCGGCGCCGGGGGAACGGGAAAGGCGTAGAACGCGAAACCGGAAAACTCTGGAGGAAAAAACGTGCAGAAAGAGCAGAAAGATTGGTCCAGGCACGCGCACGCGCTGGAGCTGGACAAGATCCTCGGGCTGCTGGCGAAGGAGACGGCCTGCGAGGACGCGGCGAAAGCCGCGCTGGAGCTGGCCCCCTCGCCGCAGGACGCGCCGCGCCTGCTGCAGGAGACGGACGACGCCTTCGTCCTGATGGCGCGGTTCGGCTCGCCGTCGTTCGGCGGCCTTTCGGACGTGGCGAACCCCCTGCGCCGCGCGCAGGCGGGCGGCATGCTGAACATGGCGGAGCTGCTGCGGGTCGAGTCGGTGCTGCGCGCGCTGCGCGGCGTTTCCGAGTGGAAAAAGAAATGCGCCGGGGCGCGGACCTCCCTCGACGACCGGTTCGGGATCATCACCCCCAACAAATACCTTGAGGACCGCATTTCCTCCGCCATCCTCTCCGAGGAGGAGATGGCGGACACCGCCTCGCCGGCGCTCGCGTCCATCCGCCGGAAGATCCGCTCCGCCTCGGCCCGCGCTCGGGAGACGCTGGACCGCATCGCCCGTTCGCCCTCGTACCAGAAATTCCTGCAGGAGCCGATCGTGACCATCCGCGAGGGGCGCTTCGTCGTCCCCGTCAAGGCGGAGTGCCGGAACGAGGTCCCGGGCCTGGTGCACGACACCTCCGCGAGCGGCTCCACGGTCTTCGTCGAGCCGATGGGCGCGGTCGAGGCCAACAACGAGGTGCGCGTCCTCCAGTCCCAGGAGAAGAAGGAGATGGAGCGCATCCTCGCGGAGCTTTCCGCCGAGGCGGGGAACTTCGCCGACACCATCGCGCGCAGCTACGCCGCGGCGGTCGGGCTCAACGTGATCTTCGCCAAGGCGGCCCTTGCCTACAAGATGAAGGCGACCCGCCCGAAGCTCAATCAGGACGGCAGGATCGTGCTGCGCCGGGCGCGCCACCCGCTGATCGACCCGGCGAAGGTCGTGCCGACCGATATCGAGCTCGGCGCCCGGTTCGACACGCTGGTCGTCACCGGGCCGAACACGGGCGGCAAGACCGTTTCGCTCAAGACCCTCGGCCTGTTCACGCTGATGGCCATGTGCGGCCTGATGATCCCCGCGGCCGAGGAGAGCGAGGTTTCCGTGTTTCCCCAGGTGCTGGCCGACATCGGGGACGAGCAGAGCATCGAGCAGTCGCTTTCGACCTTTTCCGCGCATATGAAGAATATAATAGAGATCATGGGGCGCGCGGACGGCGGAAGCCTGATCCTGCTGGATGAGCTCGGCGCCGGCACCGACCCGGTCGAGGGCGCGGCCCTCGCGGAGTCGATCCTGGAAGCCCTCCGCCGCAAAGGGGCGAAGGTCGCGGCCACCACCCATTACGCCGAGCTGAAGGCCTATGCGCTCCAGACGCCGGGAGTGGAGAACGCCTGCTGCGAGTTCGACGTCGCCACCCTGCGCCCCACCTACCGCCTGCTGATCGGGATGCCGGGGCGCTCGAACGCGTTCGCGATCTCGCTGCGCCTCGGCATGGAAAGGGAGGTCGTCGAGCGCGCGAAGGAGCTGGTCTCCGGCGAAAGCCGCCGCTTCGAGGACGTGGTGGGCAGCCTCGAGGCCAGCCGCCGAAAGCTGGAGGACGAGCGCGCCGCGGCGGAGAAGGCCCGCGCGGAGTCGGAGCGGGCCCGGCGCGAGGCCGAGACCGAGCGGGACCGGGTCCGCTCGCAGGCAGACCGGGAGCTGCAGAGCGCCCGCGAACGCGCGGCGCAGCTCGTCGCCCGCACACGCGCGCAGGCCGATGCGCTGCTCAACGAGCTCGAGGAGCTGAAGAAGCAGCGCGGAAAGGCGCTGACCGCCGAGCAGAAAGCGCGGCTGAACGCCGGCCTGCACGCGATGGAGGAAGCCTCTGACCCCGTCGCGCGCGCGGACGACGAGCCGTACCGCCTGCCCCGCCCGCTGCGGGCCGGCGACACGGTGCTGATCCGCGATCTCGGGAAAAAGGCCACCGTTCTCCGCCCGCCGGAGGACGGCGCACAGGAGGCGCTGGTGCAGGCGGGGATCCTCCAGACGCGCGTGCCGGTCGCCAACCTGCGCCTGGCGGAGGAGAAGCCGCAGCCGCGCAGGGCGTTCCGCACGGTGACGAAGGAGCTTTCCTCCGGCGGGCGCGAGGCCTCGGCCATGGAGCTGGACCTGCGGGGCCAGTCCGCCGACGAGGCCGTGATGAACCTGGACCGCTTCATCGATTCGGCCGTGCTTTCCGGCGTGGGGCAGCTCACCGTGATCCACGGCAAGGGGACGGGCGTGCTGCGCAGCGCGGTGCAGAAACGGCTCCGGAACCACCCGAACGTCAAGAGCTTCCGCCTCGGCACCTACGGCGAGGGCGAGTCCGGCGTGACCATCGTCGAGCTGAAATAGGGCGGACGCCGTCCGCCCCGGGAAAGGATGAGGAGAAGGATGCAGGGAAAATATGCCCTTCCGCACAGCCGGGGAAAACGGGGCGTCACCGTTCTGCTTACCGTGCTGGCCGTTCTGCTGGCCGCCGGATGCGCCGTTTCGTTCCTGCTGTTCAGCGACCCGAACGCGGACCGCTTCGGCGGCGTCAAACCGGACGGCACGGTGGCCCGGAAGGTCCTCGCCGCCTCGCTGACCGGCGGGGAAAGCTCGTTTTCCCCGGAGGAGGTGAACGGCTTCCTCGCCGGCGCGCTGCAGGACTACAACGCGGGGAAGCCCGCGGAAAAACAGCTCCGCGCGCTCGCCGTCGCGGACGCCTCGGGGAATTCCGCGGACCTTTACCTGCGCGTGCCGTTCCGCGGGAAGCTTTTCGGCGTGCTGCTCCACGGGACGCCCGGGTTCGACGACGCCGGCGGGCGCCTGCGGTTCCGGGTGGATTCCGCGCGGGTGGGGCGTCTGCCGGTGCCGGTCGGGCCGCTGCTGGCGCAGGCCCGCGGGCACCTGCCGAACGGCTTTTCCGCCGAGGGGGACACGGTCTGCTGCAGCGCGCCGGGCGCGGCGGCCTCCTACGGCGGGATCTCCGGCTCCGTGCGGGTCACGGGCCTGCAGATCCGCGACGGGCGCTTCGTGATCGGCTCGGCCGCGGGGCTGAAGATCGCCTCTTGAAAATCCGCTTGACAGGCGGCGGCTTTTGCGGTATAATGGCAAATGTGTAAAGATAAAACGCTTTACACCGGACGGGGTGTTTTCCATGGCGAAAGACATGAAAATCTCTTTCCTGCTGGATTTTTACGGAGACGTGCTCACCGAGAAGCAGCGCGAGGTCGTCGAATATTATTACAACGACGACCTGTCGCTTTCCGAGATTGCGGAAAACGAGGGGATCACGCGGCAGGGCGTCCGCGACGCGATCAAACGCGCCGAGGCGCAGCTTCTGGAGCTGGAAAGCCGCCTCGGCTTCGCGCGCCGCTTCCGCGAGACGCAGCGCGGGCTGGAGGAGATCCGCGCCGCCGCCGAACGCATCCGCGGCGAGAACGCCCGCGCCGCCTGCGTGCGCGGGATCGACGAGGAAGCGAAAAAGATCCTCGCGGTTGCGCGCAGGCTCGGCGAATAAGGAAAGAATAAGGAAAAATGGGGAAAGGGGGCGCCGCTTTTGGCGTTCGAGAGCCTTTCGGAAAAGCTTTCGGCCGTGTTCAAACGGCTGAAATCCAAGGGAAAACTGAGCGAATCGGACGTGAAGGCGGTGCTGCGCGAGGTGCGCCTCGCTCTGCTGGAAGCCGACGTCAACTACAAGGTGGCGAAGGATTTCGTCGCACGGGTCGGCGAGCGCGCCGTGGGCGCCGAGGTGATGGAGAGCCTCACCCCGGCCCAGACGGTGATCCGCATCGTGGACCAGGAGCTGACGGCCCTGATGGGCGGGGGCGAGGCCCGGCTGAACAGCCCCGCTTCGCCGCCCGCCGTGGTGCTGCTGTGCGGGCTGCAGGGCTCCGGCAAGACCACGCACGCCGGCAAGCTGGGCCTGATGCTGCGCGAGCAGGGCCGCAGGCCGCTGCTCGCCGCGTGCGACGTCTACCGCCCGGCCGCGGTCCGGCAGCTCCAGTTGGTGGGGGAGAAAGCGGGCGTCCCCGTGTTCGAAATGGGGACGGACAAGGACCCGGTCGAGATCAGCCGGGCCGCCGTCCGGCACGCAAAGAACTACGGCAACGACATCGTGCTGATCGACACCGCCGGCCGCCTGCAGATCGACGAGAAGCTGATGGACGAGCTGCGGAACATCCGCGGCGCCGTCCATCCGACGGACATCCTGCTTGTGGTGGACGCCATGACGGGGCAGGAGGCCGTGGGCGTGGCGAAGTCGTTCGACGACCTGCTGAACATCACCGGCGTGATCCTCACCAAGCTTGACGGCGACGCCCGCGGCGGCGCGGCCCTTTCGGTCCGCGCGGTGACGGGCAAGCCCATCAAGTTCGCCGGCACGGGGGAAAAGCTCTCGGACCTCGAGGTGTTTCACCCCGACCGCATGGCTTCGCGCATCCTCGGGATGGGCGACGTGCTCACGCTGATCGAGGACGCGCAGAAGAACCTGGACCGCAAAAAGGCCCAGCAGACCGCGCAGAAAATGATGCGCGGCGGCGTGGACCTCAACGACATGCTGGAGCAGATGCGCCAGATGAAGAAGATGGGGCCGCTCAAGGACGTCCTGGCCAAGGTGCCGGGCCTTTCCCGGCAAATGCAGAGCGCCGAGGTCGACGACCGCATGGTGGACCGCACCGAGGCCATCATCCTCTCAATGACGCCCCGCGAGCGGGAGAGGCCGGAGATCATCAACCCCTCCCGCAAACGGCGCATCGCGAAGGGCAGCGGCATGAGGGTCGAGGACGTGAACCGCCTGCTGCGCAGCTTTGGGCAGATGCAGAAGCTGATGAAGCAGTTCAAGAAAAAGGGCGCGAGGCGCCGCTTTTCCGGCATGGGGATGCCGTTCTGAAACAGGAATCTGCCCGGCGCTCTGCGCCGGTGAAGATAAAAGCCAGGACCGCGGAGGTGAAAATCAATGTCTGTCAAGATCAGGCTGCGCAGGGTGGGCGCCAAAAAGGCCCCCTTTTACCGCATCGTCGTCGCCGATTCGCGCTTTCCGCGCGACGGCCGCTTCATTGAGGAGATCGGTTCGTACGATCCGCTGCAGAATCCGTCCGTTGTAAAGGTGGACGCCGACAAGGCCAAGGCGTGGATCGCGAACGGCGCCCAGCCGACGGATACCGTCAAGACCCTTCTGAAAAAGAACGGCGTCCTGTGACCGGGGGGTGCAACGCCATGAAAGAACTGCTGATCGCCATCGCGCAGGGGCTTGTGGAAGACCCGTCCGCGATCCGCGTGGACGCGGATGAGCCGGCCGAGGACGGCACGGTCGTTTACCACCTGCATGTGGCGGAAAGCGACATGGGCCGCGTGATCGGCAAGCAAGGGCGCATCGCTCGGGCCATCCGCATTGTGATGCGCTCCGCCGCGACCAAGAACAATTGCCGGGTCTCCGTCGAGATCGACTGACCCCGGCCGCTGCAACATCGTTTCAGTGTTGCAGCTTTTCTTTTCCCGCGGCAGCCGGAACCGGAGGGAGTGAAGTGATGCTGAAAAAATATCTGGAAGGCGGGCAGATCGTCGGAACGCACGGCGTCCGGGGCGATCTGCGCGTCAAACCGTGGTGCGATTCCGCCGATTTCCTCCGGCGGTTCCGCACCCTGTATCTCGACGGCGGCGCGACGCCGGTGAAGGTGCTTTCCTCCCGCGTCCATAAAAACCAGCTGCTCCTGCGGCTGGAGGGAGTGGATTCCGTCGAGCGGGCGGATCTGCTGCGCGGGCGCGTCCTTTGCTTCGACCGCGCCGACGCGCGCCTGCCGCAGGGCCGCTATTTCATGGACGACCTCCTCGGCCTGAACGTCTACGACGCCGACACCTTCGTCTATTACGGCACCCTGACTGAGATCCTGCGCACGGGCGCGAACGACGTCTACCAGGTCACTTCGATGGACCATAAAAATTATCTGCTGCCCGCCGTGGCCCCCGTCGTCCGCGAGATCGACCTGAAAAAGGGCCGGATGCTGGTGCGCCCGGTGAAGGGGATCTTCGACGATGAGGATTGACCTGCTCACGCTTTTCCCGGAGATGTGCGAGACCGTCATGGCCGAGAGCATCATCGGCCGCGCCCGCCGGAAGGGCGCGGTGCAGGTCTGCTGCCACCAGATCCGGAACTTCGCCTTCGACAAGCACCAGCGGGTGGACGATTCCCCCTTCGGCGGCGGCATGGGGATGCTTCTGATGGCGGAGCCCATCGCCCTGTGTCTGGACGACCTGGCCGACCACCTCGGGCGCAGGCCGCACACGGTCTACCTTTCGCCGCAGGGGAAGACCTTGACCCAGGGCCGCGTGAAGGAGCTGGCGGAACTGGACGGCCTCGCGCTGCTGTGCGGGCACTACGAGGGCGTGGACGAGCGCGTGCTCGACGAATATGTGGACGAAGAGATCTCCATCGGCGATTACGTCGTGACGGGCGGGGAACTCCCCGCGCTGATCCTGGCGGACGCGGTCTGCCGGCTGATCCCGGGCGTCCTGTCGGACAGCGAGTGCTTCGAGCTGGAGAGCCACTACCGCTCGCTGCTGGAGTATCCCCAGTACACGCGCCCGGCCGTCTGGCGGGGGCGCGCCGCGCCCGACGTGCTGCTGACGGGGAACCACGGGGCCGTGCGCCGCTGGCGGCGGGAGCAGTCCCTGCTGCGCACCGCGCGCAAGCGGCCGGAGCTTCTGCGGGACGCGGAGCTGACGCGGGAGGACCGCGCTTTTCTGGGCCGGGCGGGCGCCGTGGGCCGGGGGGAGGAAAATCCCGTATCGGAGCCGGAACTTCCGCATATACTATAAACGCGGTTATTATAGGTCAGAGGAAACAAAAATTTTCAACAATAATAGCATTTTGCACAAAGTAGATTTCCGGTCTCGGGCCGGTTCGGTGATCAATGCCAAACTTCTGCCGCTTTTCTTGACGGCCTGTCCAGACGTGCTATAATGGCAGTAATGGTTTGGGGTCCGGAATGCTTTTGAAAATTTTTCGTGGATCTTTCGGTTGAAATAACGCCCGTGATATTGTTAGGAGTGAATCTGTGATGTATGTAAAAGAAGTGCTGGTTCAAAACCAGGTGGGCCTCCACGCCCGCCCCGCCACGTTCTTTATCCAGAAGGCCAACGAATATAAATCCTCCATCTGGGTCGAAAAGGAGGAGCGGCGCGTGAACGCCAAGAGCCTGCTGGGCGTTCTGTCCCTGGGCATTGTGGGCGGCACGACCATCAAGATCATCGCGGACGGTTCGGACGAGGCGGAAGCCGTCGACAACCTCGTCAAGCTGGTCCAGTCCGGCTTTGCCGAGTAACTCCGGTCATCGTGGGCAGGCACCGCTTTGGGCGGTGCCTTTTTGCTCTTCGGAAAAAAAGGGGGGGGGACAAGCGTGACTGACCGCGAACAGCATATCCGGGAGCTCAGGCGCCGCGCCATGAGCCTTCCGCTCCATCCCGGCGTCTACATCATGCACGACAGGGCCGGGAAGATCATCTACATCGGCAAGGCGAAGGCCCTCAAGAACCGGGTCAGCCAGTATTTCGGCTCCGAGCGGAACCACGACGAAAAGGTGCGCCAGATGGTCGCGCACGTGGAGTGGTTCGAGTATATCCTGACCGACAGCGAGTTCGAGGCGCTGGTCCTGGAATGCAGCCTCATCAAGCAGCACGCGCCGAAATACAACATCCTGCTTAAGGACGACAAGGGCTACAGCTATATCCGCGTGACGCGCGGCCCGTGGGCGCGGATCTCGGAGGCGAAGCAGGCCGCCGACGACGGGGCGGAATACATCGGTCCGTATGTCAGCGGGTGGACGGTCCGGCAGTCGGTGGACGAGGCGCTCCGCATTTTCCGCCTGCCCACCTGCAGCCGCCGTTTCCCGCAGGACATCGGCAAAGGGCGGCCGTGCCTGAACTATTACATCAAGCGGTGCTGCGCGCCCTGCCGCGGGAAGATGACCGAGGGGGAATACGCCGAGTCCGTGCAGGAAGCGCTCGAGTTCCTGCGCGGCGGCAGCGCCGAGAGCCTGCGGACCCTCGAAAAAAAGATGGGCGAGGCGGCGGAGAAGCTGGAGTTCGAGCGCGCGGCGCGCATCCGCGACCGGATCGCCGCGATCCGCCGGATGGGGGAGCGCCAGAAGGTCGTGGCCTCCTCCGTCGCGGAGCAGGACGTCGTCGCCTTCACGCAGGGCGGGGGCCGGAGCTGCTTCGAGGTCTTCCGCTTCACGGCCGGCCGCCTGAGTGACCGCGAGACCTTCCTGATGGGGGAGACGGGCGACCCGAAGGCCGCGCGCGGCGAATTCCTCGAGCGGTATTATTCGATGCGCGGCCGCATCCCGCCGCGCGTCTCCCTCGACGGCCCCGCCGAGGGGGAGGAGCTGCTTGCCCGCTGGCTTTCGGAGAAAGCGGGCCGGAAGGTGCAGATCGTCCTGCCGCAGAAGGGAGAGCAGGCCCGCCTGGTGGAGATGTGCCGCAGCAACGCCGCCGAGCAGCTCGCCCAGACCATCGGCCGCACGGGGCGCGAGGCCTCGGCGCTGGACGAGCTGGCGCGGCTGCTGGGCCTTTCGGAGCCGCCCGCCTATATCGAGGCCTACGACATCTCGAATCTCGCGGGCGGCGAGAACGTGGCCGGCATGGTCGTGTTCGAGAACGGCCGCCCGTTCCGGCAGGCTTACCGCCGGTTCAGGATCAAGACCGTCGAGGGGCAGGACGACTATGCCTCGATGCGCGAGGTCGTTTCGCGGCGCCTGGCGGAATACGGGAAGCAAAAGGACACCGGCGCGGGCTTCGGGCGCCTGCCGGACCTGATCCTCCTCGACGGCGGCAAGGGGCACGTGTCGGCGGTGCAGCCGGTGCTGGATGCGGCGGGGCTGAAGATCCCGCTGTTCGGCATGGTGAAGGACGACCGCCACCGCACCCGCGCCATCGCGAAGAACGGCGGCGAGATAGCGATCCATTCCAACCGGAGCGCGTTCACGCTGGTCTCTTCCATCCAGAATGAGGTCCACCGCTTCGCGATCGGCTACCACCGCCAGATGCGGAAGAAGACGACGATCTCCTCCGCTCTGACCTCCATCGAGGGGATCGGCCCCGTGCGGGCCAGAACGCTCCTGCGCCATTTCCGGACCATTTCCGCCATCCGGCAGGCCGACCTCGCGGAGCTGACGGCCGCCCCCGCGATGAACGAGGCGGCCGCGCGGAAGGTGTACGAAAGCTTTCACCCGGAGGAAAAATAGCGGCCGGCGTTGCGGCCTCCGGCGGAACGTGCTATACTGAATCAGATTATCCGGAATCTTTCACGAAAACGGGGGGCAGCCGCGCATGTCGGTCGAAAAAGTCAGGAATTATCTGAAGCGGTACGGGCTGGAGGACCGCCTGCGCGTGTTTCCGGTCTCCAGCGCGACGGTGGAGCTTGCCGCGCTGGCCTTGCATACGGAGCCCGCGCGCATTGCAAAATCCATCTCTTTCCGCGATCCGGGCGGCGGCTGCCTGATCGTCGTCGCCGCGGGGGACACCAAGATCGACAACGCGAAGTTCCGGGCGGCGTTCGGCTTCAAGGCGCGGATGCTGCCCCCCGCCGAGGTGGAGGCCCTCACGGGCTATCCGGTCGGCGGGGTCTGCCCGTTCGGCAATCCGCCCGGCGCAAAGGTGTACTGCGACGTTTCCCTGCGCCGGTTCGACCGCGTCTATCCGGCCGGCGGCAGCCCGGATTCGTGCGTTTGCCTGACCTGCGAAGAGCTGGCCGAGGTTTCCCGCAGCGCCGGGTGGGTGGACGTCTGCAAAAGCGCGGAAAGCGTGCCGAAGGGATGAGGATGCGCTTCAAGGCGTGGGCCGGGCCGGAGCTGGACGCCTGCCCGTTTTTTATCCGCCGCCCGGAGCGTCTGCGCGGGGAGTGGCACGGCCAGTTCCGGCGCGCAGGCCCGGTCTGGCTGGAGCTCGGATGCGGCAAGGGCCTGTTCCTCGCGGGCGCGGCCCCCGCGAACCCGCAGGTCAATTTCATCGGCATCGACCTCAAGGATTCCGTCCTCGGCCCGGCCAAGAGGAACATCGAGCAGGCGTTCCGCGAGGCGGGCCGCGAGCCGGACAACATTCTGCTCGCCGCGATGAATATCGAGCGCATCCGCGACGCCATGGGCCCGGAGGATTCCGTGCGGCGCATCTACATCAATTTCTGCAACCCGTGGCCGCGGCCCAAGCACCACAAGCGCCGGCTCACGCACCCGCGCCAGCTGGAAAGCTACAAGACCATCCTCGAGCCCGGCGGCGAGCTGCTCTTCAAAACGGACGACGACGGCCTTTTCGCCGATACGCTCGGCTATCTTTCGGAGTGCGGCTTCGACGTCGTCCGCAAAACGTACGATCTGCACGCCGGCCCCGAAGCCGGAGGGATCCTGACGGAGCACGAGATTCTGTTCCTGCGGCGGGGAGTCAAAATCAAGGCCCTGAAAGCCGTGTATCGGGGCGGTAAAGGAAAGACTTGACAGAATGAAAGCGGAAGCATATACTTTTACAAATCCTATATACTTAGTATGGGATCGGATTGGAAAGGCGGTGCCGGACCATGGGGGCAGCGCCGATCATTGAGATCCGCTCGCTGAGCAAAATCTTTCATACCGGAACGGCGGAGGTCCGCGCGCTGAACGATATCAGCCTTTCCATCGAAAAGGGCGAGGTCTTCGGCATCATCGGCATGAGCGGCGCGGGGAAAAGCACCCTCGTGCGATGTATCAACATGCTGGAAAAGCCTACCTCCGGCACGGTGCTGTTCGACGGGCGTGATCTCTCCCGCCTTTCGGACGCCGAGCTTCGGGAAGTGCGTCGCTCGATGGGAATGATTTTCCAGCAGTTCAATCTGCTGATGCAGCGCACGGCGGAGGGGAACGTCTGTTTCCCGCTGGAGATCGCCGGCGTTTCCAAGGCGAAGGCGCGGGCGCGCGCGGCGGAGCTGCTGGAGCTCGTGGGCCTTTCGGACCGCAGGAAAGCGTACCCCGCCCAGCTTTCCGGCGGGCAGAAGCAGCGCGTGGCGATCGCGAGGGCCCTTGCGACCGGCCCGAAGGTCCTGCTCTGCGACGAGGCGACCAGCGCGCTGGACCCGACGACGACGAAGTCGATCCTCGAGCTGCTGAAGGACATCAACCGGCGGCTGGGCATCACCATCGTCGTGATCACCCACCAGATGAACATCATCGAAGCGATCTGTCACCGCGTGGCCATCATCTCGGAGAGCCGCATCGCGGAATGCGGCCCGGTGGAGGAGGTCTTCTTCCAGCCCAAGACCGAGGCCGCGCGACGCCTGTTCTACCCCGGCGGGCGGATCGACCGGTTCGTGAGCAACCGGCGGATGCGCATCGTGTTCGACGGAAACTCCGCGTTCGAGCCGGTGATCGCCAACATGGTGCTGGCCTGCGGAAAGCCGGTCAATATCCTGTATGCGGATACCAAAAATATCGGCGGCAAAGCGTTCGGCCAGATGATCGTGCAGCTGCCGGAGGAGCAGGACGTCGCGCGGAAGATGTTCGAGTACGTCCGTTCGCGCGGCCTGACTGCGGAGGAGGTGGGGAACGATGTGGGATGAGGCAATGCTGCGCATGATGGCGGTCGGCGTTGGCGAAACCCTGTATATGGTGCTGACCTCCGCTCTTTTTGCCTATGCGATCGGGCTGCCGCTCGGCATCCTGCTGGTCGTCTTCGCTCCGGCCGGGGTCCGCCCGCACCGCACGGCGTATAAGATTTTGGACGTGACGGTCAACCTGGCGCGTTCCATCCCGTTCATCATCCTTTTGATCGCCATCCTGCCGTTCACCCGGGCGGTCGTGGGGACGACCATCGGCCCCACGGCGACGATCGTCCCGCTCGCCATTTCGGCGGCGCCGTTCGTGGCCCGGCTGGTCGAGTCCTCCCTCAAGGAGGTGGACGGCGGCGTCGTGGAGGCGGCCCAGTCGATGGGGGCGACGACGTTCCAGATCGTGCGGAAGGTCCTTTTGCCGGAGGCAAAGCCGTCCCTGCTGGTCGGCGGCGCGATCGCGACCACGACGATCCTGGGCTATTCCGCCATGGCCGGTTTCAGCGGCGGCGGCGGCCTGGGGGACATCGCCATCCGCTTCGGATTCTACCGCTACGAGTACGACGTGATGCTGGTCACGCTGGTCCTGATTGTGGCGGTGGTGCAGGTCCTGCAGGAGGTTTTCATGCGGGCGGCACGGAAAAGCGACAAAAGATAGTATTATGATTCTGCAATTATACGGAGGGTACATATTATGAAAAGCGTAAAAAAACTGATCGCACTGGCTCTTACGGTCCTGCTGGCGGCGGCGGGAGCGGGCTGCGCGGGCGGCGGCTCCAAGACGCTGGTGGTGGGGGCTTCGCCCACGCCGCACGCGCTGATCCTGAAGGAAGCCGCGAAAATTCTCAAAGACAAGGGCATCACGCTGGAGGTCAAGGAATTTTCGGACTATGTGTTGCCGAACACCGCCCTGGAGCAAAAGCAGCTGGACGCGAACTACTTCCAGCACAAGCCGTATCTGGACGACTTCAATAAGAAGCAGGGCACGCACCTGGTTTCGGCGGGGGCCATCCATTACGAGCCGCTGGGCGTCTATGCGGGCAAGACCTCCGATCTGGCCGGCCTGCCGGACGGCGCGACCGTCGCCGTCCCGAACGACACGACCAACGAGGCGCGCGCGCTGCTGCTGCTGCAGACCAACAACCTGCTCAAGCTGAAAGACGGCGTCGGTCTGGAAGCGACGCCGAAGGATATTGCGGAGAACCCGAAGAATATCAGCTTTAAGGAGCTGGAAGCCGCGCAGCTTCCCCGTTCGCTTCAGGACGTGGATCTGGCGGTCATCAACGGGAACTATGCCATTTCCGGCGGGCTGAAGGTCGCGGACGCCCTCGCGACGGAGAGCGCCGACTCCGAGGCCGCGAAGACCTACGCGAATATCATCGCGGTCCGGGAGGGCGACGAGGACCGCGAGGAGATCAAGACGCTGGTGGAAGTCCTGAAGAGCGACCAGATCAAGAAGTATATCACGGACACTTTCGCCGGAGCCGTCGTCCCCATCGACTAAAAGGAGCCGGATTTTTCGGAGAATGTAAAAAAAGAGGGCCTCCCGCCGCAGGATAACGGCGGGAGGCCCTTTTGGCCGCGGGCGTCAGAATTTCACGCCCAGCTTGATGCTTTCCTCCGGGTGCTGGATGATGTATCGGGTGTAGGCCCGGTCGCATTCGTCGAAATCGACCACCGGATGGACGACGTTCCCGCACCGGATCCGTCCGGAAGCAACCAGTTTCCAGGATTCCCGGCAGATCCGCGCGAAGTCCCATTTGGGATAGTCGCGGTTCGGCTCGCTGCAGGCGCGCGAGAAGAAGATGTTCTGCTGGTTGAAGTGGCCCTCGTGGCCGAAATCGAGCGTGACCTGATTATGTTTGAACCAGCCCACCAGCGCCATGTTGCCCGTATAGGCGAGGGCGCGCAGGCACTGCTCGATCGCCCGGTAGTTGGCGCTGGTCTCGATCACCGCGTCCACGCCGATGTTGTGGGTGTAGCCGCGCAGCTTGAGCCCGAAATCCTCAGCGGCGGGGTCGACGGCGAGATCGGCGCCGTTTTCCAGCGCGGCCTTCCTCCGGGCCTCGATGGGGTCGGATACGGCCACGAACGACGCGCCCGCGACCTTCGCCGCCTGGGCGGCCATCTGCCCGATCGCACCGAGCCCCGAGACCAGCACGGCGTCCCCCAGGCGCACGTGGGCGTCGCGCAGGCCGCCCATGGCGAACTGCATCGGGTCGTAGCAGACGGCCTCCTGCCAGGTCATGCGCTCCGGCATTTTCAGCAGTTCGTCCGCCTTTACCGTATGGGTCGAGGCCAGGTGCCCGTAGCCGGCTACACGCTCGCCGACCGTGAAGCCCTCGACCCCGTTCCCGATCCCGGTGACGGTGCCGACGAAGATGTTCCCCAGCCTTTCCCTGCCCTGCGGGGGCGTTTCGTCGCTTTTCTTGAAAATATGGGCCTGCTCGTCGTAACGCTGTCCCCGGAACGGGTGGTATTGGAATCCGGTCAGCTCCGAGCCGTGCTTCGGGGCGCCGAACAGCGACCGGACGCGGACCAGGCCGGCCTCCAGCGGCTTTTCGTCGTATTCGTACAGCTCGGGCATGTGATCGTCGTTGACCAGCAGTTCTTTCAGCATCGTGAATCCCTCCAAAATGTATTCTCAGTTGCGGACGAGGACTTTTTTTCCGTCCAGCTTCGCGGAGGTCACCACGGCCTCCACGTAGTAAAGGCTTCTCAGCCCCTCCTCGATCGGGCAGGGGCACGGCTTTCCGTTCCGGATCACGTCGATGAAGTCGAGGTCCTCCAGCAGCTTCTGATCCGTGGGCTGATGGAAGAGCTCGATCTTTTCCCCGCCGCCGGAGATGAAATGGAACTCGGCTTCGTCCGGGTCCTTGAAAAAGGCGCTGACCTTCTCGTAGGTCAGGTCGAACGGCGCGTCCCACCGGCCCGGCACCGCGCAGTTCGTCGCCGTGATCGAGGCGACCGCGCCGGTCGGGAAGCCCGTGACGGAGGCGCTCACGTCCTCCACCGTATAGCCGGGCACCGCCGCGTGGCAGACGTTGCCCATCAGGCCCGTCACCGATTTGGGCGCGCCGAACAGGAAGCGGCACAGGTCGTAGACGTGGATCGCCTGCTCGAAAATCTGCCCGCCGCATTGGTTCACGTCGATCCACCACGGCGTGTGCAGCGAGTTGCAGAGATACCGCCCGTTGAACAGCACCGGCCGCCCGGTTTCGCCGGACCGCACGAGCTCCCGCAGCCTCTTCACGGCGGAGCCGTACCGCATGTGGAACCCGACCTGCGTCTTGATCCCGGCCTTCCGGGCCGCCTCCGCCATCAGCTCGCCTCGCCGGGAGCTGATGGCGATCGGCTTTTCGATGAAGATATGGATGCCCCGCCGGGCCGCCGCCTCGAACTGCCCGCTGTGGGCGAACGGCGGCAGGCAGATATAGAGGAGATCGAGCCGCTCGTCCGCCAGCATCTCGTCGAAGCTGCCGTAGGCTTTCGCCCCGAACAGATCCGCAAGGCTTTCAGCCTTGGCGGCGTCGGCGTCGCAGACCGCCGTCACCTGCACGCCGTCGATGCCGGAAAGATTTTTCCCGTGGATTTTCCCCATGCCGCCGGCCCCGAGAATGCCGGCCTTCAATGTTTGCATC
>DAIUFE010000016.1:0-34522 GCA_036844765.1 Caproicibacter sp.
GTTCCCGTGCTGTCCCGCCTTATCCCGCCTTTCTCAAATACGTTGTCCGGTTACACCGAAGCAGCCAACCCCTTTCGGGATAACTGCTCCGACTTTTTTGGGGGCCGTTGTGCAACAGTCCCCTTCTGTCCGCCGTTTTGAGAACGGATCGGTCCGGCTGTAAAAAGTTCTGCATTTTATCGAAAAAATATATTGACAAACGCCGAAGCTTATTCTATACTGATAATGCAAACGGTTGCATAACATTATAAAATAATATATTATTTTATAATGTTATATAATTATTATTTATAAAAATTATAATAATATAATGCATAAAATACGATATAAAGCTAAATAATAAAGTAAATCGATTGCATGGAGGGGCTCATGTCAACAACGATACGGGATGTTGCGAAAGCGGCCGGGGTTTCCACTTCCACGGTGTCGCGCATTATCAATCAGAAAGGCGTGATTTCGGAAGAGACCCGCAATAGAGTTCTGGATGCGATGCGGAAGCTTGAATACGTTCCGAACGACACAGCCAGAAGCTTCGCCAACGGCAGCGCGTCCGCAGTCGCGCTGATGATCGACGTGGCCGACGCCCGGTCGTATTCCAACAATTTCTTCAACAGCAGCGTTTTTGGAATCGAAACGGTGGCGCACCGGAATGCGTTCAACCTGATCATTACCAACGGCCACAATCAGGAGAAAAGCCCCTCGTCCGCGGAACGACTGGTCTTCGGCAAAAAAGTGGATGGGATTATCCTGCCGACCTCCATGGTCGCTCCGGCATTTCTCGATAAGCTGGACGGCATCCGATTTCCCTATGTGATTTTAGGCGATCCCCGGCCGTTCGGCGCAAGCAGCAGCTGGGTCGATATCAACAATATCCAGGGCGGCAGCATAGCTGTCCATCACCTGGCGAAAAAGGGGTACCGGAATATCGCCTTCCTTTCCAGCGGCAGCCGCGAGACCTTCAACCAGGACAGAATCACGGGATATTCCCGCGCGTTGTCCGAACTGAACCTTCCGCTGGTCAAGGACCGTATTCGTTACTGCGATTCCAGCCTGGAAAGCGGCATGCGGGCGATGTCCGCATTGCTCGACGGTGCGGACTGCCCGGATGCGGTTATCTGCAGCGATTTTTACCTTGCCGTGGGTTCTCTCCGCGCGGCGCGCCGGAAAGGAATTTCCATTCCACGGGATCTGGGCGTTGTCAGCTTTGATAATACGCCGGTCACCGAGCTGTCGGAACCCGCGATCACGACGGTCGATATCGACACCTTCGATCTCGGCATGCAGGCGGCTTCCGTTTTGATTCAGAAGATCAAAGATAAGCAGATGAGCAGCCGGCAGATTTTGATTTCAACAAAGATCATAGAACGCGCTTCCACGCAAAAAGAGCAGGAGGAGTGAAAGAAGTGAACACCGCCGCTTTTCTGCACCGCCCCACCGAGGAGTTCGTCTATCCCGTGGATGCAAAGCGATTATTGTTTCGGTTTCAAGGGGCGAAAGGCGATCTGAAAACCTGCGCCTTGATCTTTTGGCGCAGGGGCGAGAATCCTTCCGACCGGAGACGAGCCGAAATGGAATGCGCTCTCCGCGACCGCGATCACGATTATTTTTCGGCACGGGTATCCTTTCCCGATACCGCCTGCTACATCAGATATTGCTTCGAACTGGATGACGGCGGGCAGGTCGCCTGGTATGGCGCCCAGGGCGTGCAGAACAAATTCCCCGACGATACCTTTTTTGAATATCTTTATCCCAATCCCGCGGACGGGCATGCGGCCCCGGATTGGTTCAGCCGCCAGATCTATTATCAGATCTTTCCGGAGCGCTTCCGGAACGGGAACCCCGCCCTCACCCCTGCCGGAGCCGTCCCGTGGGGCTCTGCTCCCACGCGGGAAAACTATATGGGCGGAGATCTGAAGGGAATCCTCGACGGGTTGGATTATCTGTCCGAATTCGGGATTACGTGTATCTATCTTACGCCGGTGTTCCACGGGAGTTCCAATCACAAATACGACACGGTGGACTATTTTTCGGTCGACCCGCAGTTCGGCACGGAAAACGATCTGAGAATCCTGGCGGAAAGCTGCCATAGAAAGGGAATACGGATCATCTTGGACGGGGTGTTCAACCACTGCGGCTATTATTTCCCGGCTTTTCAGGACCTTCTGAAGAACGGGGCGCGGTCCCGCTACCGGGACTGGTTTTTCGCACACGACCTGCCCTTGAAAACCGATCCGCCGAATTACGAATGCGTGGGCTGGTACCAATGGATGCCGAAGCTCAATCTCGCCAATGCCAAGACCTGCGATTATTTTATCGGAGTCGGAAAATATTGGATCAAACATTGCCATATCGACGGATGGCGGCTGGATGTCGCGGATGAAATTGAAGGCAGGTTCTGGGAACGTTTTTCACGCGAGGTGAAACAGGATTTCCCGGATACCATTCTGATCGGAGAGACCTGGGGCGATGCCGGCAGGCTGGTGACAGGCAACCGCTTGGACGGCGCCATGAATTACCTGTTCAAAAATGCCGTGACCGCCTGGGCGGCCACGGGAACCGTCAGCACCCGGGAATTCGATCATCGGGTCAATAAAATGCTGGCGCTTTATCCGGAAGAAGTCCGTCTGAGAATGTACAATCTGCTGGACAGCCACGATACGCCCAGATTTCTGTATGAGTGTGCCGGCGACAAACGGAGGCTGCGCGTTGCCGCCGCACTGATGATGACTTTTCCGGGCTGCCCCGCTGTTTTCTACGGGGACGAGATCGGTTTGACCGGAGCCAACGACCCGGACTGCCGCAGGGCGATGCTTTGGGATCGGGACCGGCAGGACCGGGCCCTGCTGGAATGGTACCGGAAACTGATCCGCATCCGAAAGCGGCTCCCCGCCCTGGTCTTGGGGAGCTACCGCGCCAATTTCTGCGGAGAGGGGTTGGGACCGTACGGGTTCATCCGGTCTTTGGGGCCGGAAAATGTTTATGTGGTGCTTAATCCGACAGATCGGGAATTTGCAATTTCCGTTCCGATTCTGGAAAAAGAGGATACCGAACTGGAAGAGCTGATAGAGCAAAGGCCGGTGCGCTCGGAAAAACTTGCCGATCGGGGAGCCTGTTACAATTATGACATTACGCAATACCGGAGCAAGGTCAGCCTGGCCCTGTCCCCGTATTCCGTAAAAATATTAAAGAAGGGTGTGTTTGTATGAAAAGGTCCAAAAAAATTCTGGCATTTGCTCTTGCCGCAGCCTTAATGTTGACAGCACTGACTGCGTGCAAGGGGCAAACGTCAGAAAGTAGTCCATCCTCCGAAGCTGCACAGAAGAATTCCCAAAGCGCGCAGAGCACGGCGCCGAAAAAAACCGTAACCCTGAACTTCTGGCACCATTACAGCGCACAGTCCCCGGAAAATGAAACTCTAATGAAAGTGCTCATCCCCAAATTTGAAGAGGAGAATCCCGAGTATAAGATCAACGCGACCTCCTATGAATGGGCGAAGCTCCATGACAAAATTCTGGTCAGCGCCAACGGCGGGACCCTCCCCGACGTGGCGCGGCTGGATATCGCCTGGGTACCGGAATTCCAAAAGCTTGATCTTCTGGTTCCGCTGGATCGGGAGATGAGCGATTTCGGCCAGGCGTCCGGTGCTCTTCTGGAAAGCGCCATGAGCACGGCCGACGTCGGCGGCAGCTATTACGGCCTTGCGCTGAACACCAATACCAAGATCCTGTTCTATAATAAAGCCGCCCTCCAGAAAGCCGAAATCTCCGCCCCGAAAACCATGGAGGAGTTCGTTGCGGCCGTCAAGAAGCTCTCCGGCAAGAACGACAAGGGGCAGCAGATCTGGGGATTGAACGAGCCTGCGCTTGCCGGATGGAACGTGTTGCCCTATATCTGGAGCATGGGCGGAGAGATCACGAACGAAGACTACACCAAAGCCACAGGCTACCTGAACGGGCCCAAAACGGTCCAGGCGATCCACATGCTCGCCAATCTTTATAAAGACGGTGCGATGACCGGCTTTAACAGCGGGGATATCCCGATGACGGACGGATTCGGCACCGGGCGCTACGGAATGCTGCTGGAAGGCCCGTGGAAAATCGCGGAAATGAAAGGCTCTTATCCGGATTTCTCCTATGGAACCGCGGACATGCCCGCCGGGGAAGGGGGTTCCCATTCCGTCCTGGGCGGCGAGGACATCGGGGTGTTCCGCTCCGCGGATAAAGAGGGCGCCTGGAAATTCGCCAAGTTCATGACCGGAGAATTCGCTCAGGAAGAGATGGCGAAATGCGGGCTGATTCCAGTCAACAAGACGGCCCTGGACAGCCAGACCGTGAAGGACGCCTCGTTTGCCCCGTTCCTGAATGCGATCGTGAACGCGAAAGCCCGTCCTCCGGTGGCATCCTGGTCGGAGATCGACAACGAACTCACGACGGCGATGACCTCGATCGTCAAGGACGGCGCCGACGCCCAGAAGACTTTGGATTCCCTGGCCGCAAAAGTGGATGCGCTGCTTGCTAAAAAATAATCAAATAAATTATACCGCCGACGGCCAAATAGTCAATAGAAAATCGGAGATTCAGCGGTTTCCCCGCATTTTTCCAAGCCGGTAAGGAGATACGGCGACATGGAGACAAAATCAATCAAAAACAGGCTGCAGATTCTCTTTCTGCTGCTCCCCGGGATCCTGCTCTTCACGGTTTTCACGGTCTACCCGATCGGAAAGCTGCTGCAGATGAGCTTTTTTCGGGGCGGTTACGGGGCGGTGGACGGCGGGTTTGCGGGCTGGCAGAACTATCGGGAAGTGCTGACGGACCCCACCTTCCAGACCTCTTTTGTAAATACGCTGGTCTACACTTTGATCACGGTCCCGACGCAGATGGCGATCGGCCTTCTCGTCGCCGTACTGATCCACTCCATCCCGAGATTCCAGGTGGGCTTCCGCGTGGTCTATTACCTGCCTGTCATCACGTCGTGGGTCATCGTCTCTTTGGTATTCAAATATATTTTCAACACGGAAGGCCTGCTGAACTATTTTCTGTGGCAGGTCGTCCATCTGACGGGCGGCAATGTCGCCTGGCTGGACAGCCGCTGGGGCGGCCTGACCATCGCCATGCTGCTGGGCATCTGGAAAGGCGTGGGCTGGAACATGGTGGTGTTTCTCGCGGCGCTCCAGAGCGTTCCGAAAGAGCTTTACGAATCCGCCGCGATAGACGGCTGCGGCGCGGCTCAGAAATTCTTTTACATCACGCTGCCGTCCATCCGGAGCACGATCCTGTTTGCCCTGGTGATGCTGACGATCGGCGGATTCAACGTCTTCACTTCCATCAAGATGATTACGGACGGGAAACCCATGCATCAGACGGAAACCGTTTTGACCTGGATGTACTACAAGGGTTTCAGCGAGGGAAGCTTCGGCTATGCGGCCGCTCTTTCCTTCATCGTGGCGATGGTGCTCGTATTTCTCGCCGTGCTGCAGTTCAGGGCCATGAAAGACCGCACCGAAGAAGGGAGAGGCTGAGATGGGACGCAGAGTCGGTTGGGGAAAGGGCCTGGTCTATCTTTTCCTGATCTTGGGCGGGGCCGTGTCCGTTCTTCCGATGGTTTACATGATCAGCACTTCTCTCAGGCCGAACGGCGCGCTGTACGAATATCCGCCTCGCTTTTTCCCGGCGCCCGGCAGCGTGACCGCCGAAAACTATGGCTATATTTTTCAGCAGCAGAAATTTTACTGGAATTTCCTCAACAGCCTGGCAGTTTCCGCTTTGACCGTCCTGCTTGCCGCGGCGGTTGCAACGGCTTTGGCCTTCTGCATCGCAAGGTTCCGGTTTCCGGGAAGGGCCTTTCTGTTCGGCCTTGTGATCGGCACCATGATCATCCCGGGCACAACCCTGATTATCCCGCAGTTCCGGCTGGCGTCTTTTCTGCACATGACGAACAGCCTGTGGGGGCTGATCCCGTTTTACGTCGCGTGGGTGATCCCTTTCTCGACTTTTATGATCAAGGGCTTTATCGAAGGGATTCCCCGGGATTTCGACGAAGCGATCTATATGGACGGCGGGAGCGTTTTTACGGTGTTCCATACCATTGCGGTCCCGCTGGCCAGCCCCGCGGTTGCATCCGTCAGCATTTTCAATTTTCTCACCGCTTGGGAGGAGTATCCCTGGGCGCTGACGGTCCTGAACGACAGCGCGAAGCGCACGCTCCCAATCGCGATCGCCGGTTTTTTCGGCGAGCATCAATTCACGCAGTGGGGCTATGTCTTCGCCATGTCGGTATCCAGCCTGGTCCCCGTCCTGATCGTCTTTATCTGCTTCCAGAAATATTTTGTGACGGGTCTGCAGGCCGGGGGAATCAAAGGCTGAAAATCAGCTTTATGAAAAACGGGGAGCCCGGCGAAAGCCGGGTTCTTCGCAAACGGAAAGGGCCGTCCCGCTGGGGACGGCCCTGGCGTTTCAGCAGCCGATTTCCGGAAAACCGGTTATTGGATTTCCACTTTCTTGCCCTGCGGCTTTGCCTCGGGGACCTTCGGCAGATCCAGCTCGAGCACGCCGTTCTTGTAGGAAGCGGCGATCTTCCCCGCGTCGATGCCCTCGATGTCGAAGCTGCGGCTCAGGGCGCCGTATCTCCTCTCCCTGCGGATAAAGCCTTTCGTGTCTTCTTTCTTTTCGTCCTTATGTTCGGCGGAGATGGTCAGCTGGTTGCCCTGGATGTCGATGTTGATGTCTTCCTTGTTGAAGCCGGGCATGTCGGCCTTCATCACGTACTTGTCGCCCTGGTCGATGATGTCCGTGCGGCAGGGGGCGTAGTCATTCCCGAACCCACCGAAAAAGCTGTCGTTCATCATCCGGTCGAACGCATCGAAGATGGAGCTGTTCCTGTGTTCAAAAGGAATCAAATCAAACATACTCAAAACCCCCATTTTATTTTTTGTCTCCGGGAAATCTCTTTTGATCCTTTCGACGCCTTCAGTATAATCGGATTTTGTGAATGAAAAAGGGATATAATATGAATATACTGTAAATTTTAGCACTCTAATATCAAGAGTGCTAAAATCGGCGGACGCCTGTTTTCTCTTCCATGATTGATAGTATGGCCGGGCGGCGCCCGGCTATCCGCCGCGGATCAAAAATTCCGGTTCCGGGCGCGGGGGGTCATGCGCCGGTTTCCAGCGCGCCCGCGGAGGATTCCTCCGCGAACTGCCGGCTGTAAAGCTCGTGGTAATAGCCGCGCTTCCGGAGAAGCTGCTCGTGGGTACCCTGCTCCACGACATGCCCGTCCCGCACGACCAGGATCAGGTCGGCGCGGCGGATGGTGGAGAGCCTATGGGCGATCAGGAAAGAGGTGCGGCCCTTCAGCAGGCGCGCGATCGCGTTCTGGATCAGCTGCTCCGTCTGCGTGTCGATCGAGGAGGTCGCCTCGTCGAGCACGAAGATGCGGGGGTCGGCCAGAACCGCCCGCGCGAACGAGATCAGCTGCTTTTCCCCGGTGGAGAGCAGGTCGCCGCCCTCGCCCACGTCGCTTTCGTAGCCTTTTTCCAGCTTGGCCGTCACCAGGTCCGCGCTCACGGCCTTCGCCGCACTCTCCACTTCCGCGTCGGTCGCGTCCAGCCGGCCGTAGCGGATGTTCTCGCGGATCGTGCCGGAGAACAGGTGGGGGTTCTGCAGCACGTACCCGATGTTGCTGTGCAGCCAGAGCTGGCTGCGCTCGCGGTAGTCCCGCCCGTCGATCAGAATCTGCCCGGAGGTCGGCTCGAAAAAGCGGCAGGCGAGGTTGACCAGCGTGCTTTTGCCCGCGCCGGTTTCCCCGACGATGGCGACCGTCGTGCCGGCGGGAATCTTCAGGCTGAAATGCTCCAGCACGTCCTCGTTCCCGTCCGGGTAGCGGAAGGTGACGTCGCGGAATTCGATGTCGCCCTTCACGGGCTCCCAGTTTTCCGGCTTGGGATGGAACGTGTCACCGTATTTCGCCACGACGTCCGTCCGGTCCACGATCTCCGGCTTCTGGTCCAGAAGGCCGGTGACGCGCTCGATGTTCGTCTGCACGGCGACCACGAGCGAAAAGTTGCGGGCGAGCGCCTGTACCGGCTCCAGGATGCCGATCGCGTAGGACGTGAACGCGGAGAGGGTGCCGATCAGCAGGGTGTGCTGCAGGACCATTCCGCCGCCGCGCACAAGGATAGCCGCCGTGGCGAGGGAGCCCAGGAACAGCACCAGCGGGATGTAGACGGCGTTCATGCGCGCCGCCATCACGGAGGAAGCCCGCATCTCTTCGCTGATCTTGCGGAAATCGCCGTAGTTCTTGTCCTCCATCACCAGCGTTTTGGAAGTCTTCGCCCCCATGATGCCTTCGTTGTAGGCGCCGGTGATCCGGGAGTTGGTCTTGCGGACTTTCCGGTTCCAGAACAGGATGCGGCCCTGGAAATAAAAGGTCACGAGCGCGAGGGCGGGGACGACCAGGATCACCGCCAGCGCGAGGCGGACGTTCATCATCAGCATGGCCGCGAACACCCCCACGACGTAGGAGGAAGCCCAGAGCATGTCGCACAGGTTCCATGCGACGATCTGGGCGATGCGGTTCGTGTCGTTCATCACGCGGGCCATGATATACCCCACCGGCGTCGTGTTGTAATAGGAGAGGGAAAGCGTCTGCAGGTGGACAAAGCACGCGCGCTTGAGGTCGCGCCCGAGGTTCATTTCCACGCGGATGCAGCGCCGCGTGAACAGGACGACGGCCAGCGTCTGCACGGCGATGACCGCCCCGTAGACCAGCGCGAAGGCTGGCAGACCCTCGGCGGTGCCCGCCTGGATGAAGTGGTTGATCGCGTACTGCTGGAACTGCGGCAGCAGGATGTCCAGCGCGGCGCAGAACAGGTTGAGCGCGAAGATCGCCAGCAGCGTGCGGCGGTAGGGCCTCAGGCTGGGCCAGAGGCTCTTCCAGATCTTCAGGTCGAAGGACTTCGTGTATTCCTGCTCATCGTACCCCATGTTATCCCGCCTCCCCGTTCAGCAGCGCGCGGTCGGCGCTGCTCATCTGAATGTCGTAGATCTTCCGGTAGATGCCGTTTTTGCGCAGCAGCTCCTCGTGCGTCCCCAGCTCCGCGACCCTGCCGCCGTCCAGCACCAGGATGCGGTCGGCCTGCATCAGCGTCGTCACGCGGTGGGAGATCAGGATCGTCGTCGCCTTGCCGAGGTTCTGCTTCAGCGCCGCGCGGATCTTGGCGTCCGTCTCGGTGTCCACGGCGGAGAGCGAGTCGTCGAAGACCATGATCGGCGTGCGCTGCAGCAGCATCCGAGCGATGGCGATGCGCTGCTTCTGCCCGCCGGAAAGGGTCACGCCGCGCTCGCCGACCATGGTGTCGTAGCCGTCGGAGAAATCCTCGACGGCGCTGTCCACATAGGCGATGCGCGCGGCCCGGCGCGCGTCCTCGCGGGTCGCGTCGGACCTCGCCGCGCAGATGTTCTCCCGGATGGTGCGGGAGAACAGGAACGGCTCCTGAAGGACGATGCCGATGTTCCGGCGCAGGTACGAAAGCCTGATCTTCGAGATGTCCACCCCGCCGACGGTGATGCTGCCGCACTCCGGCGGCAGCTCGTACAGGCGGTCGAGCAGGTGCATCAGCGTGGATTTCCCGCTGCCCGTGCCGCCCAGGATGGCGAAGGTGCTGCCGGCCGGTATCGTGAAATCGACGTCCTTCAGGACCGGCTCCTGCCCGTTGTAGCCAAAGGTGACGCGGTGGAACGCGATGTCGCGGTCCATGGGCGGCTCCAGCGCGTCCGGCGGGTCCTTTTCCTCCTCGGCGTCGAGGATATAGGCCACGCGCTCGATGGAGACGCCGGCCTTGCTCATCTCGGAAAGGATGCGCCCGAGGTTGCGCACGGGCCACATCAGGGTTGAGTTATAGAAGATGAACGCGAGGAACTCGCCCAGCGTGATGCCGCCGCGGAGCGTCTCGACGATGCCCGTCACGGTCACGGTGAGGACCTGCAGGCCGATGATCAGGTCGCTGGTCCCCCAGTACAGGCTGAGGAGCGAACCCAGGCGAATCCACAGG
The DNA here is from genome assembly GCA_036844765.1 of Caproicibacter sp. Lineage (GTDB taxonomy): Bacteria > Bacillota > Clostridia > Oscillospirales > Acutalibacteraceae > Thermocaproicibacter. The sequence continues at coordinate 10,052 of DAIUFE010000016.1, forward strand.
CGGGCGAACTGCTCGTTCAGTTTGTCGAACCGGCCGACCTCGAACCGCTCGCGCCCGAAGGCGCGCACGACGCGCACGCCGGTCAGGTTCTCCTGCACGTCGGCGGAAAGCGTCCCCTCGGCCTCGTCCGCCGCGCGGAACCGCCGGGCGATCTTGGCGTGGAACACGCACGAATAGGCCGCGACGACCGGCAGAAAAGCGGCGGCGATCAGCGAGATCTTCCCGTTCATCGAAAACATCACGCCCAGGGTGACCGCGACCAGAAAGACGGTGCGGAAAACCTCCAGAAGCTGGTTGGCGACGAACTGCTGGATCACGTCCACGTCCGACGTGCAGCGCTGAATGATCTCCCCCGTCTGGTTTTCGCTGTGCCAGGAAAACGGGAGCCGCTGGATATGCTCGAACAGCCGGTCGCGCAGGGCCTTGACGAAATTTTCCGAGCCGTTTGCGATGCCCATCTGCCCCAGGTAGCCGCACAGCCCGGCGAGGACCGCCGTCAGCACGGAGGCGCCCGCCGCCAGCAGCAGGGCGCTCGCGGGGTCGCGGAGGACGGAGCCGGCCGCCGCGCTCAGCGCGGCGGGCAGGGGCAGCGGCCTGCCGTTGAGCACCGTGTCCACCGACACGCGGATGATCTGCGGAAGCATGGCGTTCAGCGCGGTGTTGAGCATGGAAAACACCAGCGCCCCGGCGAAAAACCAGGCGCTGCCCCGCAGAAACTGCCAGATCAGCGCGGCCCTGTTCCGCCGCTTTTTCTCTTTTTTCATCGTATCCGTCCTGTTCTGCATCAATTCAGACATAAAAAAACACCCCTGAAACTCAGAGGCGATTTGCGTTCCCATAGCGTTCCGCCGGGACGGCGGCATCCGTCATCCGCGGGAAACGGGCAAAACGACCCCCAAGCGATTTATAAAGACAATCAACCCATCCTCGAAAAAGCGCCCTGTCCCTTGGTCGTAATCGGTCATCCTGTCCGCCCCCTTTCTTTTGTCACAAATTTTGGATTCTGTGCGAACTGCCTTTTAGTATAATCTCAGGAAGAGCGGCTGTCAAGGCATTTGCCTGAATTTTACCGGTCCGCCCCTCCCGCAGCGTCAGCCGCCGTAGTCCGCGTAGTCCTGCGCGTCGCCCCACATGCGGCTGAACTCGGCCTCGAAGTCGGCCGCGGCCTTTTCGTCCCGCAGCACGACGAAGACTTCGTCGTTCGCGGTCTCGGCCGATTTCGTGTAGTTGAAGCTCCCCGTGGTCGCGACCTTTCCATCCGCCACGGTCACCTTCAGGTGCATGATCCCGCTGTGGGAATCCATCTTGATCGGGATGCCGTCGCCGGCGAGCTGTTTCAGCAGTCCCCTCTGGTACTGCCCGGCGGCCTGCTGCCGGTCCGTGATCAGGCGCACGGCGACGCCGCGCTTTTTCGCGCGCTCCACCGCGTCGGCGACGTCGCCGTCCGTGAAGCTGTAGATGGCGATGTCGAGGCTCCGCTCGGCCGAGTTGATGATCCCGATCAGCTGCGGCTGCGCTTTCTGCCCGGCCCGCGGGAAATAATACTGCACGTTCTCCGTCCGGGTGCCGCCGCCCGCCGAGACCGGGACGGCCGGCGTGCCCTGCCTGCCGCCCGCGTAAAAGCCCAGCAGAAAGGCGGCGGCGATCAGCGCCGCCGCCGCGGGGGAGAGACCCGAACGGAACAGCTTTTTGCTTTTTGCGTAGCGCATGATAACCCTGAATTCCTCCGTTTCCGTCAGATTTTACAGCCGAAGCTGATGCCGATGTCCCGCGCGGCGCCGATCAGGCCGCAGTCGGGCGGGACGGTCTTGAGCCTGCCCGCCACCTCGTCCAGCGGGACGGACACCATTTTCCCGCTTTTCAGCGCGACCATCCGCCCGAATTTCTTCTGCTCGATCAGCTCCACGGCGGCCGTGCCGAACTGCGTCGCCAGCACACGGTCGTAGGGGCAGGGGCTTCCGCCGCGCTGAATGTGACCCGGGACGGTGACGCGGATCTCCTGCCCCGTCATCTTCCCGAGCTCGTCCGCCAGACGGTAGGAGACGGAAGGGTATTTCATCTTTTTCCGCTCGGCATGGAACTCCTTCCGGTTCAGCCCGGCCTCGTCCTGCGAGAGGGCTCCTTCCGCCACGGCGAGGATCGAGAACCGCTTGCCGCTGCTGTTGCGCCGCCGCAGGGCTTCCACGATCCGGTCGGTGTCGTAGGGCATTTCCGGCAGCAGGATCACGTCCGCGCCGCCCGCGATGCCCGCCTCAAGCGTCAGCCACCCGACCTTGTGGCCCATCACCTCCACGATGAAGACGCGGCTGTGCGAGGTCGCCGTGGTGTGGATGCAGTCGATCACGTGCGCGGCGATCTCCACCGCGCTCGAGAAGCCGAACGTGATGTCGGTCCCCCAGATGTCGTTGTCGATCGTCTTGGGCAGGGTGACGATGTCCAGTCCTTCTTTGGAAAGCAGGTTGGCTGTTTTGTGCGTCCCGTTGCCGCCCAGGATCACCAGGCAGTCGAGTCCCAGATCCGCGTAGGTCTTCTTCATGTTTTCCACCAGCTGCGCGCCGGTTTCCTCGGCCCTGCAGAGCGATTTGTACGGCTGCCGCGAGGTGCCGAGGACGGTCCCACCCAGCGCGAGGATCCCGGAGAATTCCTGCGGGCCCATCGGATGGAACAGCCCCTGGATCAGCCCGCGGTACCCGTCGTGGATGCCGTAGACGGCGACGTCCCCGCCGAACTTCGTGTAAAGCGATTTGCCGATCCCCCGGATGGCGGCGTTCAGCCCCTGACAGTCGCCGCCGCTGGTTAAAATCCCTATTTTTCTCAAATTCCCAATCTCTCCTTTTCCGCGCCGCCGCGCGGGGCTGCCGTCCTACGGCTCCAGGTCCCGCTCCTCCGGCTTTTCCTCCGGGGCGCGCACCGGCACGTAGGGCTGCGACCGGTCCTCCGTCTTCAGGCGTTCCACGGCCTGGGCCGCGAGGCCCAGAAATTCCCGCTGGCAGTCGATCGCCGCTTTCCCGCGCCGGTCGGCCCGGGCGTAGGTCCCGTCCGGCTTCATGACGCGGGTGTTGATATTGTCGTCCCACATCAGATCCAGGGTCTGAAAGGCGCGCTGCCTGAGCGTTTCGTCCTCGATCGGGAAGATCAGCTCCACGCGGCGGTCGAGGTTCCGCTGCATCCAGTCGGCGCTGCCGAAGAAGATCTTCGGGTCGCCCGCGTTCTCGAACCGGAAGATCCGGCTGTGCTCCAGAAACCGCCCGACGATGCTGTGAACGGTGATGTTCTCGCTGGTCTGCGGCGCGCCGGGGACCAGGCAGCAGATGCCGCGCACCAGCAGCCGGACCGGCACGCCCGCCCCGGACGCCCGGTAGAGCAGCGCCACGGTCTCGGGGTCCACCAGCGAGTTGACCTTCGCGGTGATGCCGCACGCCAGGCCCTTCTGCGCGTTCTCGATCTCCCGCCCGATCATCCGGCGGAAAAAGGCGCGCATCCCGTCCGGCGCCACCACGAAGCGGTTGTACTCCGGCGGGCGGGAGTAGCCCGTCAGCACGTTGAACAGGGAGGAGGCGTCCGTGCCGTACGGCTCGCGGCACGTGAAGAGGCCGAGGTCCGTGTAAACCTTCGCGGTGGAGTCGTTGTAGTTGCCGGTGCCGAGGTGGACGTAGCGGCGGATGCCGTCTTCGTCCCGGCGCACGACGAGCAGGATCTTGCAGTGAATTTTGAGGCCGACCAGGCCGTAGATCACGTGGCACCCCGCCTGCTCGAGCTTTTTCGCCCACTTCAGGTTGTTCTCCTCGTCGAAGCGCGCCTTCAGCTCCACCAGCACGGTGACCTGCTTGCCGTTTTCCGCCGCGCGGATCAGCGCCGCCACGATCGGGGAATGCCCGCTCACGCGGTAGAGCGTCTGCTTGATGGCGAGGACGTTCTCGTCCTCCGCCGCGGTGCGCGCGAAATCAATCACGGTCTCGAAGCTCTCGTAGGGGTGGTGGACCATGCGGTCGCGTTCCCGGATGGCCTTGAAGATATCGCCACTCCCCACGAAATCCGCCGGCGGGTACACGGGCAGCAGGGGCGGGTAGCGCAGGGACTCGAACTGCGGCAGCGCCGAGAATTTCGTGCAGAACGTGAGATCGAGCGGACCGGGGATGCGGTAGGTCTCGTCGTCGCCGATCTCGAGCATCTCCTTGAGGAAAAGCTCGGTCTCCGGGTCGTGCCGCCGCGAAAGCTGCAGCCGCACGGGTTTCCCGCGCTTGCGCATCTTGATGGATTTGCGGATCTCGCTGAGCAGGTCCTCGGTGTCCTCGTCGATGTCGAGGTCGGAGTTGCGCGTGATGCGGAACGCGCAGGAGGAGCGGATATCGTTCAGCTCGAACAGCTTGTCGAGTTTCCAGACGACGATGTCTTCCAGCAGAACGAAATCCCGGCCGCTTTCCGACGGCACCTGCAGGAACCGTGGCAGGATGGAGGGGACCTGCACCACGGCGAAATCGGATTTGCCCGCCCGGTCCAGCCGCACGGCGATGTTCAGGCTTTCGTTGGCCAGCAGGGGGAACGGGCGGCTGCGGTCGACCGCAAGCGGCGTCAGCACGGGGAACAGCACCTTGTCGAAATAATCCGAAAGGTATTGCCGCCGGGCTTCGTCGAGCTGCTCGGGGGAAAGAAAGCGGATGCCGAGCCTTTTGAGTGCGGGCAGCAGCGAGCGGTTCAGGCAGGAGTACTGCTTTTCGGTGAAGGAGTGGATTTTCGCGGAGAGCAGCGGGAGCAGCTCCTCCGGCGAAAGGCCGGAGGGGTCCTTCACCCGGTATTTCGATTCGACCTGCTCCCGCACGCCGGCCACGCGCACCATGAAGAACTCGTCGAGGTTCGATTCGGTGATGCCCAGGAAATTCATCCGCGCCATGATCGGATTCCGACGGTTGAACGCCTCCTCCAGCACGCGCGCGTTGAAGTCCATCCAGCTCAGTTCCCGGTTGATATACGGCAGCTTCTGTTCCTTTTCCGGCAAACGGTTCACGACCTTTCAGTTTCTGCGGGACGCGCCGCCTCAGACCAGCGGCGATTTGATGGAGAGCTCCGGGTGGTAGCCGAACACTTCCTGGAAAAACGGCGCGCACTGCCCGAACGCCCATTTTTCAAGGTAGAGGTTCGCGTCGCTCTTCGCGGAGATCAGCAGCCGGTTCCCGTCGACGCGGACCTTGATGTCGCCCAGCTTCTGCCGGTGGGATTTGTCGAGGGCGTTCGCCAGGCGGAAGATGGCCACCAGCTTCGAGACGATCAGGCGGTTCTTCACGCTCAGTTCGCGCAGGCCGGGGCTGTCGAAATCCGGCACGTCGAACTCGTTGTACCGCGCCACGCAGGCCGAGATCAGCATCTCCTCGTCCGTCATGCCGTAGATGTCGGTGTCCTTGATCAGGTCGAACGAGCTGATGCGGTGCTGCTTGGCCGTCACGTAATAGCCGCACTCGTGCAGGATGGCGGCGAGCTCCAGCAGCAGCCGCCTGCGGCGGTCCAGACCGTGCGCACCCTTCATCCGGTCGAAGATCTTGCAGGCGTACTTGCGGATGCACTCGGAATGCACGGCGTTGCACCGGTAGGCCGAGGCGATCTCCCGCGCGCAGGAAAGCGCGCTGTCGCAGACCTGCTTGAGATATTCCGAGCGGCTTTTCGGCACCAGCATATGCCGCATCAGCGAATCCCACAGCTCCGCCTGAGTGAAGACGATGGCGTCGTCGTCGGCGAAATCCAGCAGGTGGACGATGATGGCCAGCGAGGAATACAGCAGCTCCGCGTCCTCCTCGGAGATTTTGTACTGGAGCGCCGTCTTTTCCTGCGGCCGGGAAAGCACGGCGTGGAAAAGCTCCTTGAGCTTCGCGGCCTCCAGCGTGAAGCAGCCGTCCGGCGCATGGACACCGCAGAGCTTCGCGATCAGCCGGATGCAGCCCCCCGTGAGCACCAGGTTCGAGACGCGTCCCTCCCGGAACGGAACGGCGGCGTGGTCGAGCACGGTGTCTAAGTATTCCTCTACCACGGTGTAATAGTCGCCCGTCAGGTTCCGGATGCTGCCGAGCATATCGTGCAGCTTGAGTGAGCCCATGGGGATGTTCTGCGAAAAAGCCGCGCGCATCCCGTCGAAGACGGAAAGGCCGATGGTCCCCGCCCCGATGTAGGCCACCAGTGTGCCGGTCTCCTCCGCTTCTCCGTCCTGCTTCTTCCGCTTCCGGGCCTGCTCCAGCAGCTCCAGCACCCGGGCGTAGATCAGCGTTTTTTCCTGGTCTTCCTCCAGCACCTCGACCGACATGCCGTTCTGGATCTTGAGCTGGTCGAGGACGTAGGCGCGGTTGCCGGCTTCCCGCAGCGCGGTGGTCGCCACGACCCGGTATTTCCCCACGCCGTATTCCTTCATAACGTCGCTGTAGCCGCGCAGCAGCGACGAGAGCTCGCGCAGGCTCTCGAAGCTGATCCTGCCGTCCGTGAAGACCTCGTGCCCCAGACGGATCGGGTGCTCCAGCCGGTCGATATCGACGATCCGGCCTTTTTTGAGCTGGGCGATCCGCATCTTCAGCGCGTTGGAGTCGATGTCGATCACGGCGGCTTCCTTCATATCTTTCTTGCGGTTCATAGGCACCCTTCGTTTCAGGGAGATTTTGAGGGCCAAAATGGATAGAATAAAACTATTATAAACATTATAGCAATAAAAAACCCGTGTGGCAATGGCTCTCCGGCGCGGTTTGCGGCTCCGCGGCCGTTTCTGTGGCAAAAATCCGCCGTTCATGCTATACTACAGGAAAACGGGATGCCGGGGACGGACAAAACGAAGGATGGGATGAAATTTGGCAAGATATCAGCATGTGGTGAGAAGACAGGCGCGCCGCCGAAGAAGCAGGCTCCTGCCCGGGCTTCTGCTGATCGCGGCGCTGGGGGCGGTCTTCTGGGCCGCCCTTGCGCTCCGCCCCGGCACGCCGCCGGCCGGGAACCCGGCCCCGGGCGCCGCGGCGCCGTCCGCCCCGGCCTCGCAGGCGTCCCCGGCCCCGTCGAAGGCGCCGGCCAAAGACGTTTCGATCACGATCCTCGGCGCGGGGGACAATCTGATCCACAGCAACATCTACAAGCAGGCGAGGCAGCGCGCGGGCGGGAAAGGCTACGATTTCACCCCCGTTTACGCGCGCGTGGCCGGCCGCATCCGCGCGGCGGACGTCGCCGTCGTGAACCAGGAGACCGTGCTGGCGGGGAAGATCCTGCCGCCCTCGAACTATCCCCTGTTCAATTCCCCGACGGAGGTCGGGGACGCGCTCGTCGGCGCCGGCTTCGACGTGATCAACCACGCCAACAACCATATCCTCGACATGGGGGAGAAGGGGATCAAAGCCACGCTGGATTACTGGGACACGAAGCCCGTCAAGGCCGTCGGCGCCTACCGGAACGAACAGGACCTGGAGAACATCCGAATCGTCGAGGCGAAGGGGATCAAAACCGCCCATCTCGGCGTGACCGAGATGACCAACGGGATGTATCTGCCCAAGGGCTCGCAGTACCGCCTGATCTATGCGGAGAATACGGCGCTGATCGAGCGCCTGATCAAAAAGGCGAAGGGCATGGCCGACGTGGTGGTCGTCTCCGTCCACTGGGGCACGGAGGACACCTATACCCTCACGGAGAAGCAGAAGACCCTCGCGCAGCAGATGGTGGACTGGGGCGCGGACATCATCTTCGGCAACCACCCCCATGTGGTGCAGAAGCTCACGCTGCTCACGCGCGCCTCCGACGGGGCGAAATGCCCGGTGATCTTCGCCCTGGGCAACTTCGTCTCCGCCCAGCTGTACGGCCGGAACATGGTCAGCGGACTGCTGACCGTCACCGTGACGAAAAGCGGGGCGACAGGGAAGACCTCGTATTCCGGCATGAAGTTCACGCCCCTTGTCACCCATTACGGCGCCAAATTCTCCAATATCACCATCTACCCGTTCAGCGAATATACCGACGCGCTCGCGGCGAAGCACGGCGTCCGCGCGCAGACCGGGAATTTCAGCCGCGCGTTCGTTCAGAAAATCATCGACGCGAACATCCCGAAGGAATACCAGGACCTTTCGTGACCTTGACGCGCGGCGCGGGGCGTGCTATAGTGAATAGAAATAAAACAGCTGTCTTCGGGGCGGGGTGCGATTCCCCACCGGTGGTGATGCGGCGCATGCCGACGAGCCCACGAGCCTTTTCTGGCAGATGCCGGTGCGATCCCGGAGCCGACGGTACAGTCCGGATGAAAGAAGAATGCGCTTTCAGAGTGCTTTTTCCGCCCTGCGGGTTTTTCTCCCGCGGGGCCTTTTTCGTGGACAGCGGAAAAGGAGATCGTTTGCGATGGGACAAAAACAGACCGGCGGGGGAAAGCTCCCCCGCTCCAACGTCCGGTGGATCGCGCAGGTGGGGGTGCTTTCCTGCCTTTCGTTCCTGCTGATGATGGCGGAGTTCCCGCTCTGGTTTGCGCCGGGCTTTTACCGGCTGGACCTGAGTGAGATCCCCGCGCTGATCGGCGGCTTCGCCGCCGGCCCGCTCGCGGGGGCGACGGTCGAGCTCGTCAAGGTCCTGCTGTACTTTTTCCTTCACGGCAGCTCGACGGCGGGCGTGGGGGACTTTGCGAATCTCGTGATCGGCTGCTGCATGGTGGTGCCCGCCGCCCTGATCTACCGCCGCCGCAGGACCCGCGGGAGCGTGCTTGGAGGCCTCGCCGCCGGCACGCTGCTGATGACGGCCGCCGGCAGCCTGGCCAACGCGTACCTGCTGCTGCCGCTGTTTGCCCGCGTGATGAACGTGCCGGTGGAGACGTTCGTCCAAATGGGGACGGCGGTCAACCCCGCCGTCACGGACCTCGGCACCCTGATCCTGTTCGCCGTGGTGCCGTTCAACCTGGTCAAAGGGGCGCTGGTTTCCGTCCTGAGCGCCCTGCTGTACCGGAAAATCGGCCCCGCCCTGGGAAGGATGGTCCAAAATCCGTGACGGAGCCGGAGTTTTAGACAGTTTATCGGTTTTGTATGTTTACTCCGGGCCGGTTCCATGATATAATACCCCTGACAAAATTGAATATTTCCCCTTATCAAGAGTGACGGAGGGAACAGGCCCTGTGATGTCCGGCAACCTGCCTTTGCAAGGTGCCAAATCCTGCGGGAAACCGAAAGATGAGGTTTGTTTGCACTGCCGTTCGGTTTTTCCGGACGGTTTATTTTTTTAATTTTAACTATCGGGAGGTTCTCCGACCATGTCAAAGCGATTTTTCACTTCGGAATCCGTTACGGAAGGGCATCCGGACAAGATCTGCGACCAGATCGCGGACGCGGTGCTGGACGCGATCCTCGCAAAGGATCCCGCCGCGCACGTCGCCTGCGAGGTGACCGCGACGACCGGCGTGATCCACGTGATGGGTGAGATTTCGACGGAATGCTATGTGGATATCCCCGCCATCGTGCGCGAGGTCGTGAAGGGGATCGGCTACGACGACCCCGCCGCCGGCTTTGACGGAAATACCTGCGGCGTGCTCACTTCGATCGACATCCAGTCGCCGGATATCGCCATGGGCGTCAACCAGTCCTACGAGGCCCAGAACGGCGCGACGGACGAGGACGACCGGCTCGGCGCCGGCGACCAGGGCATGATGTTCGGCTATGCCTGCGACGAGACGCCGGAGCTGATGCCGCTCGGCATCACGCTGGCCCATAAGCTCGCCAAGCGCCTCGCGCAGGTGCGCAAGGACGGCACCCTGCCGTACCTGCGCCCGGACGGCAAGACCCAGGTGACCGTCGAGTACCATGGCGACACCCCGGCGCGCGTGGACACGGTGGTCGTTTCCGCCCAACACAACCCGGAGGTTTCGCTCCGGCAGATCCGCGGCGACATCGAGCGGCACGTGATCCGCGCGGTGATCCCGCCCCAGTGGCTGGACGGCGGGACGAAGTTCTTCATCAACCCCACGGGGCGGTTCGTGATCGGCGGTCCGGTCGGGGACAGCGGCCTCACGGGCAGGAAGATCATCGTCGACACCTACGGCGGCTACAGCCGGCACGGCGGCGGTTCGTTCTCCGGCAAAGATCCCACCAAGGTGGACCGCTCCGCAAGCTACGCCGCGCGCTATGTGGCGAAGAACATCGTGGCGGCCGGCCTCGCCCGCCGCTGCGAGGTCCAGATCGCCTACGCCATCGGCGTTGCCAGACCGGTCTCCGTCGCGGTCGATACGTTCGGCACCTCGCGCTGCAGCGAGGAGCAGCTCGCGGCGGCCGTGCGGCGGGTGTTCGACCTGCGCCCGAGCGCCATCATCCGCAACCTCGACCTGCGCCGCCCGATCTACCGCGCGATCTCGAACTACGGCCAGATGGGCCGTGAAGACCTGAACGTGCCGTGGGAACGTCGCGACAAGGTGGACGCCCTGAAGGCCGCCCTCGGGAAATAATCTGTCAAAACTTCGCCCCGCCGCATAGGATGTGGCGGGGTGATTTTATGTCCGATCTTCTTTTTCGGCTTCTCGTGGCGATCCTGGCGGTGGTCGGGGTGATCGAGCTGCTGCGCGCGGTCGTGTTCCGGCTGCTCAAGACCGACAACCCCGGCAGGTTTTACCTGATCGTCTCCTTTTCCGGTCACGACGAGCAGGCCGAGGCCTGCCTGCGCAGCGCGGCGGAGCGCGCGCGCTGGTTCTGCGGCGAGGTGCAGGTCGTCTGCCTCGACGACGGGATGGACGAGGAGACGCGCCGGGTCTGCGAGCTCGTCTGCGACGAGAATCCGGGCATCCTTCTGCTGACGCGCGGCGAGTTCCGGGAATACTGGGAGGGCGCGTTTGCAAAACCGTAGCGGATAGGCTATACTGAAACCGGAATCTTTGTGCCGGGAAGGGACTTTATGGAAAGCGAAAAACTCCTCGAGATGGCCGGTTCCGTGGAATCGGTCGTGTTCCGGAACGAAAAAAACGGCTACGCCGTCATCGAGCTCAACAACGGGGAAGAGCTGGTCACGGTCGTCGGCGTGATTCCGTTCGTCGGCGTGGGGGAGCGGCTGCGCGTCGTCGGCGGATGGGTCAACAGCCAGACCTACGGCGTCCAGTTCAAGGCCAGCGCATTCGAGCGCGAGCAGCCGGCGGACGAGGCCGCAATGCTCAAATACCTCTCCTCCGGCGCGGTGAAGGGCGTCGGCCCCGCCATCGCCAGAAAAATCGTGGCTGCGTTCGGGCCGGATTCGCTCCGGGTCATCGAGGAGGAGCCGCAGCGCCTTTCCACGGTGCGCGGCATCACCCCCGCGAAGGCGGAGGCGATCGGCGGGGAGTTCCGCCGCATGGACGGCATCCGGGAGATCATGCTGCGCCTGGGCGGCTACGGCGTCACGCCGGAAGAAGCCGTGCGCGTCTGGAAAGCTTTCGGCGCGCAGGCCGCCGACCGCGTGCGCGCGGACCCTTACTGCCTGTGCGAAGAGGGCCTCGGCGTGGGCTTTGCGCGGGCGGACCGCATCGCGGCCCGGCAGGGCCGCCCGCCGGACGACGCCGGGCGCCTGCGCGCCGGCGTCGTCCATGTGCTCAGGCACAACGAGGGCAACGGCCACACCTGCCTTCCGGCGGACAAGCTCCTGCCCGCGGCGGCCCGCATGCTCGGCGCTTCGCCCGAGCTCGTTTCCGGCGCGCTGGAAACCCTGAAAGCGGACGGCAGCCTGATATCCCGCACGTTCGGCGGCCGGGAGTTCCTGTTCACCCCCGCGCTTTACCGGTCGGAGGTGTACGTCGCCGGGCGCGTGAGGATGATGCTGCGCTTCCCGGCGCAGCCGCTGAGCGGCATTGAGGACCTGCTCTCCGCCGTCGAAGGGGAGCAGGGGATCCGCTATGCGGAGATGCAGAAGCTCGCCGTGCGGGAGGCGCTCTCCAAGGGGATGCTGATCCTGACCGGCGGCCCCGGCACGGGCAAAACCACGGCCCTCAACGCCATCATCCGCATCCTGAAGATGCGGGGGGAGAGGGTCCTGCTCGCCGCGCCGACGGGCCGGGCGGCCAAGCGCATGTCGGAGCTGACGGGCCAGGAAGCGAAGACCCTCCACCGCATGCTGCAGGTCAAATGGGACGAGAACGACCGCCCGGAATTCGAGAGGAACGAAAAAAACCTGCTCGAATGCGACGCGCTGGTCGTCGACGAACTCTCGATGGTGGACGCGGGCCTGTTCGAGGCGACCCTGCGCGCGCTGCCGCTCGGCTGCCGGCTGGTCCTCGTCGGGGACTGCGACCAGCTCCCCTCCGTCGGGCCGGGCAACGTGCTCGGGGACCTGATCGCCTCCGGCCTGCTGCCGGTTGTGCAGCTCAGGCAGATCTTCCGCCAGTCCATGGGCAGCCTGATCGTCACGAACGCGCACCGCATCGTGGAGGGCAAAATGCCGCAGCTCGCCGTCCACACGGCGGATTTTTTCTTTCTGCCCTACCGCACGGCCGCCGAGGTCGCCGACGCGGTGGTCGATCTGTGCAGCCGGCGCCTTCCGAAAAGCTACGGCTACTCCCCGCTGACCGATATCCAGGTTCTCACGCCGGGCAGGAAGGGCGAGCTCGGCACCGGCGAGCTGAACCTGCGCCTGCGGCAGGCCGTCAATCCGCCGGACCCGTCGAAGAGGGAGATCACCCTGAACGGCACCCTGCTCCGCGAGGGGGACAAGGTCATGCAGGTCCGCAACGACTACAATCTGCCGTGGACGCGCGACGACGGCTCCGAGGGAGAGGGCGTCTACAACGGCGACCTCGGCATCCTGACCGGGATCGACCCGCGCGCCTCCGCGCTGACCGTCCGCATGGACGACCGCACCGTCCGGTACGAGGCGGAGACTGCGGTGGAGCTGGAGCCGGCTTTCGCCATGACCGTGCACAAAAGCCAGGGCAACGAGTTCCCCGCCGTGGTGATGCCCGTGTTCCGCGGCGCGCCGCAGCTGCTGTACCGCAATCTGCTTTATACCGCCGTCACGCGGGCGAAGTCCCTGCTGATCCTCGTCGGCCGGCAGGAGAGCGTCCGCGCCATGGTGGAGAACGACCGGAAAACCCGGCGCTACACCGGCCTTTCCTATTTTCTGACGGAGGGCGGCCATGAGGCGGAGGATTGAGCGGACGCTGCGGTTCTGCGCGGACCTGCTGTTCCCGCCGCGCTGCGTGTTCTGCGACGGGCTTGTCCCGCCGGGGAAGCGGGTCTGCGAAGCGTGCGCCGCGGCGGAAAGCGCCGCTGGCGCGCCAAAATGTGTAAATCTTCGGGTTTGCGGGCAGAATATCCCGTGCGCGGTGCTGTATCCCTACGAGGGCCGGTTCCGGGAATCCGTGCTCCGCTTCAAGTTCGGCGGCCGCAGGGAATACGCGGCGTTTTATGCGGAGCGGCTCGCGCGGGCGGCGCGCTCGGCCCTGCCGCCCTGCGAGCTGGTGACGGCCGTTCCGCTTTCCGGGAAGCGCCGACGGGAGCGCGGCTACAACCAGTCGGAGCTGATCGCGCGCCGGCTGGCCCGGGAGCTGGGTCTGCCCTACGCCGGCTGCCTGGAGAAAGCGGCGGAGAACCGGACGCAGCATCGGCTGAACCGGCGGGAACGCGAAGAAAACGTGCGCGGCGTCTACCGCGCGGAGGGAGCTTCCTGTGTGGGAAAGAAGGTCCTTCTGGTCGACGATATTCTGACCACCGGCGCCACGCTTTCCGAATGCGTCCGCGCGCTGCTCGCGGCGGGGGCCGCGTCGGCGTCCTGCGCGGCGGTCGCGCGGACGCCGAAAGAACGGGTTGAAACGCCGGCTGAAATGTAATATAATCAGACCATCGGACAAATCGACAATTTTTTTGAACCGTACGGGAACGAAATTTGCGGGCGGCCGCCGGGCGAGACTGATAAAAACGAATGCGAGGGAGTGCTGGATACGGATATCGCAATCGATCTTGGAACTTCGACGGTTAAAATCTATCTGGAGGGGAAGGGGATCGTTCTGAGCGAGCCCGCCGTCGTGGCGGTCAACGTCGAGACGGACGAGGTGGTCGCGACGGGCGCGGAGGCATACTCGATGGTCGGCCGCACGTCGGACCGGATCCGGGTCTCCCATCCGCTTTCCGGCGGCGTGATCTCGGATTTCGACCTCGCGCGGTACCTGATCTCCGCGTACCTCCGGAAGATCAACGCGGGCCGGATCGTGATGCCCCGCGTGGTGGTCAGCGTTCCCTGCAAGATCACCGAGGTGGAAAAGCGCGCGGTGGTGAACGCGATCAGCGCCGCGGGCGTGCGCAAGATCTGCCTGATCGAGGAGCCGGTCGCGGCGGCCATCGGCGCCGGGATGGACATCTCCGCCCCGCACGGCGTGCTCGTCGTGGACATCGGCGGCGGCACGACGGACATGGCGGTGCTTTCCCTGAGGGGCATCGCGATCTCCCGCTCGCTCAAGGTGGCCGGGGACGCCTTCGACGAGGCCGTCGTCAAATACGTGCGCCGCAAATACAACCTGATCATCGGCCGCCGCATGGCGGAGGAGGCGAAGATCGCCGTGGGCTGCGTGTTTCCCCGCAAGGAGCTGCTCACGTTCCGCGCGAAGGGGCGCAACGCCATGACCGGCCTTCCCCAGTGGGTGGATATTTCCAGCGACGAGGCGCTCGAGGCCCTCATCGACAGCGCGATGCAGATCACCCGCACCATTCAGGAGATGCTCGAGAAGACGCCGCCGGAGCTGATGGGCGACATCTATTCCGACGGCATGGCCCTGACGGGCGGCTCGGCGCAGCTTTTCGGGCTGGACAAGCTGATCGCCAAAAAAACGAAAATGCCCGTCGCCGTGGCCGAGGACCCGCAGAACTGCGTGGCGCTCGGTGCGGGGAAATCGACCAAATTCATCGACGACATCGAAAACAAAGCCTACGGCGTCCTCAATCCGCTCAGCGCGGCGTACTGATTCCGCCGATGATGCGAAAAAGCACTGCGCCTCCGAAAAAAAAGCGGAGGCGCAGTGCTTTCAGCTGTGAAGATTTATTTTTCTTCCGCAACGGAGGCGTGGAGCGTCCTGCGCACGGCGCCGGGCCCGGCGGTCAGCAGCCCGAGATCGCGTTCCACGGTTCCGCCCAGGCCGGCGCGGTATAAGTCTATACCGAAGATCCGCGCGTCGGAAAGGATGGGCGCGAGCGCCTCGTGGAACGGCCCCTTGCCGCCCAGCCGGATTCCCTTCAGCCGTGCGGAAAGGCTTTCGTAAAGCGGGTCGGGGCTCACGGCGAACGGCTTTCCGGCGTCGTCCACGCCGAGCAGATAGCGGCACCAGCCGGCCAGAACCAGCGGGATCAGCCGGAGATTCCGGATATCGAGGTCGCTGCGGGAGCAATAGGCCCGGATTGTTCCGCCGAAGCGGACGGAGAGCTTCTGCGACGTGTCGGTCGCGATGCGCTGGGGGGTGTCCGGCAGGAAGGGGTTGGGCAGGCGCACCTCCAGCACCTCGCGCAGGAAGGCTTCCGGGTCGAGGATGCCCGGGCTCACGACGGCGGGCATCCCTTCTCGGACGCCGATTCCCTCCGCCAGGCGGCGCAGGTCGGCGTCCTTCATCTCGTCGCAGATCCGAGTGTAGCAGAGCAGGCAGCCGAACACGGCCAGGGCGGTGTGCAGCGGGTTCAGGCAGGTGCCGACTTTCATCTTTTCCGTTTTGTCCACCGTTTCCCGCGAGGTGAAGATCACGCCGCTTTTTTCGAGCGGCGGGCGGCCGTTCGGGAACCAGTCCTCCACCACCAGATACTGCGCCTCCTCGGAGTTCACGAACGGCGCGCAGTAGGTGTGCTTTTCCGTGACGACCGTTTCGGTATCCTCAAAGCCGCACCCGTTCAGCATCCGGCTGACTTCCGCGTCCGGCCGCGGGGTGATCTTGTCGATCATGCTCCAGGGAAACGAAATTTTTTCCCGGTCCGCCAGATAGTCCGGGAAGCCGGCGTCCGCAAGGCCGCGGCCGGTCCATTCCCGCGCGAAGCGGAACGCGGCGTCGCGCAGCCGGTCGCCGTTGTGCGAGCAGTTGTCCATGCTCACCAGTGCCAGCGGGAGCCTGCCCGCGCGGAAGCGCGCGTAGACCAGCGCCATCACCCGGCCGAGGTAGCTTTTGGGGGATTCCGGTCCGGCCTCGAAGTCCCGCGCGACGTCGGGGAGCAGGCTCCCGTCCGCGCGGGTCAGGCGGTACCCCTTCTCCGTGATCGTGAAGCTGGCCATCTGCAACGAGGGACCTGCGAAAATCGCTTTCAGCCGCTTGAAGTCCCCGGGGGCGGACCCGTCCGCCGCCAGCGATTCCGCCACGCTGCCGATCACGCGCTTGCCGATGCTTCCGTCGGATTTCAGCGTGACCAGCAGGCTCAGGTCGTCGTGGGGGCGGTAGATTTTCCGGATGATCTCGCCGTCGTACCCTTCGGCGGCGACGATGCCCGTCTCCGCCGCGCCGGCGTCCAGCAGGTCTTGCTGAAGGGCCGCGGGGAACGCGCGAAAAATGTTCCCGGCCCCGAAGTGGACCCAGGCGGGGCGCTCCCGCGTGCGGCGGATCATCCGTGCGCGGTCGAAGCGCGGCAGGGTGATCCCCGCGCGGTGCCAGACCTCCCGGTCCTGAAGTTCCCGGTCGTTCAGTTTCATGGCTGAGGTGCTCCTTTCTTCCGTTCCAGCGTTTTCAGAAAATCGGACTGCAGCGGGGAAGAGGGCCGGCTTTCCTCCCCGGGGCCCGGCTCGAAGAGCTCCGGGTAGCGGCCTGCGAGCTCCGGCTCCTCGCTGTCGATTTTGGTCAGGTGGGTTTTCAGAAGGGCCCGGAGCGTCTCCGCGTCCCCGACGAGGATGCTTTGAAGGATCGCCTCGTGCTGGCGGACGACGCCGTCCCACACGCTTTTTTCCAGCATGGTTAAGAGGCGCACCCGGTGGTAGTGCCCGCAGGCGTTCTGGATGGTCTGCCAGCAGAGCATGCGGTCCGTGACCTCGAAAAAGATGCGGTGGAACCGGTCGTCGCATTCCAGCAGGCGGCGGCAGTCGCGGCAGCGGACGCACGCCTGCTGCTCTTTCAGGCTCTTTCTCAGCGCCGCGATGTCCTGCGGCCGGTGCAGACGGAGGAAGGCGAGGTCGGCCGGCTCTTCCAGGCACGCGCGGATCAGCCGCTCCTCCGCGACCCGGTGCGGGCTGATGCGCGAGATCCGGATGCCGCGCTGGGGCAGGGAGACGACCAGTCCCTCCTCCTCCAGACGGATCAGCGCGTCGCGCACCGGCGTGCGGCCCGCGCCCCGCTCCGCCGCGATGTCGCGGATGCTGAGGAGCTCGCCCGGCCGGACGTTCAGCCCGATGATGCGTTCCCGCAGGCCGGCGTAGACGTCGCGGCTCCGGATGCCCGGCTTTTGAACCGGAGGCTTTCGGTTTTCCGCCATCGGCTTCAGATCCGCCCGCCGGACGATTTATCGATGGCTTCCCATAGGCCCAGCAGGTAGGCCGCGCCGAGCGCCCGGTCGTACAGGCCGTAGCCGGGCATCGAGACCTCGCCCCAGATCGCCCTGCCGTGGTCCGGCCGGATCACGCCGTCGAACCCGGTGTCGTACAGGGCTTTCATGATCGCGTACAGGTCCAGCGACCCGCAGCGGGAGGGATGGGCGGATTCCTCGAATCGGCCCGGCCCGGTGTATTTCAAATTGCGCACGTGCGCAAAGTAGACGCGGCCCTTCAGGGCGCGGATGATGCCGGGGATGTCGTTCTTCGGGTTGGAGCCGAGCGAGCCGGTGCAGAGCGTGACGCCGTTGCAGGGATCGTCGACCGTGCGGATCAGGCGCAGCAGATTTTCCCTGTTGGTCATGATGCGGGCGAGGCCGAAAACGGACCAGGCCGGGTCGTCCGGATGGATGGCCATCTTGATGCCGTATTTTTTGCACACGGGCATAATAGCCTTGAGAAAATAGATCAGGTTGGCGAACAGCGCTTCCTCGTCCACGCCGCGGTAAAGGGCGAAAAGGCGCTTCAGGTCCGCCATGCGCTCCGGCTCCCAGCCGGGCAGGACGAAACCGTTGGATTTTTTGCCGAGGGTCTCGAACGCCCGTTCCGGGTCCGTCTTTTCGATCACGGACTGGTCGTAGCTCATGGTGGTGGAGCCGTCGGCGCAGGGCTTCGCCAGGTCGGTCCGCGTCCAGTCGAAGACCGGCATGAAGTTGTAGCAGACCAGGCCGATCCCCGCCCTGCCCAGATTTTCCAGCGTGGCGATGTAATTTTCGATATAGAGGTCGCGTTCCGGCGTGCCGGCCTTGATGGCGTCGTGCACGTTCACGCTCTCGATCCCGGCGACGGTCAGCCCGGCGTCCTCCACCTCTTTCTTCATGGCCGCTATGGCCTCCGGCTGCCAGACCTCGCCGGGCTTCGTGCCGTACAGCGTCGTGATCACCCCGGTCACGCCCGGCACCTGCCGAATCTGCCGCAGCGTGACAGAGTCGTATCCCGTCCCGAACCACCGCATGGTCATTTGCATCGCGATGCAGTCCCCCTTCCGTTTTCCGGCCGTTCCAAGCGGCCTTCAACTGATATATTACCACTGATATATCAGTTTGTCCACGGCGATCTCCGGAAAATCTTTCCGCGCGATTTTTAAGTTGCAAAAGGGGGCCGGAGATGTGTATAATAAAAACAGAAGTATAACAGACCATAAAATCCAGCGTGGAGGAGTGAGAGGGATGTTCCCGATCCTGGAAAAAAGAAAACTGAACGATTCCATGACCCTGATGGTGGTGCAGGCGCCGCTGATCGCGAAAAAGGCGCACGCGGGCCAGTTCGTCATCCTGCGCGTGAACGAGCGCGGCGAGAGGATCCCGCTGACCATCGCCGACTACGACCGCGAAAAGGGCACGGTGACCATTATCTATCAGGTCGTCGGCAAGACAACCATGCTGCTCGACCAGCTGAACGAAGGGGATGCGATCCTTGATTTCATCGGTCCGCTGGGCAGGCCCTCGCAGCTGGAAGGCCACAAAAAGGCCGCGGTGATCGGCGGCGGGGCGGGCTGTGCCATCGCCTACCCGCAGGCCAAAACCCTGCACGCCATGGGTACGAAGGTCGACATCATCGCCGGCTTCCGCAACAAGGACCTGATCATCCTCGAAGACGAGATGAGGGCGGCGAGCGACCGCCTGACGGTGATGACGGACGACGGTTCCAACGGGAACAAGGGTTTTGTGACCGCCGCGCTGGAAAAGAATATCGAGGAGGGCGCGGGGTACGACCTCGTCGTGGCGATCGGCCCGCTCGTGATGATGCGCGCCGTCTGCAAGCTGACCGAAAAGTACGGGATCAAGACCATCATCAGCATGAACCCCATCATGATCGACGGAACGGGCATGTGCGGCGGCTGCCGCCTGACCGTGGGGGGCAAGACGAAATTCGCCTGCGTGGACGGGCCGGACTTCGACGGGCACGAGGTGGACTTCGACGAGGCTATCCAGCGGTCCCGGACCTATTCGGAGCAGGAGAAGCGGGCCGCGCGCGATTTCAAATGCCGTTTGCTGGGAGGTGTGAAGGATGCCTGACATGAACCCGAAGAAAACCCCGATGCCCGAACAGGCGCCGGACGTGAGGAACAAGAATTTCGACGAGGTCGCCCTCGGCTATACCGAGGAGATGGCAAAAGCCGAGGCCGCGCGCTGCCTGCACTGCAAGAACCAGCCCTGCGTGGGCGGCTGCCCCGTGGGGGTGCATATCCCGGATTTCATCCGCTCGATCGCGCAGGGCGATACGGAGGGCGCCTACCATACCATCCGCCTGACCAATTCCCTCCCCGCCGTGTGCGGGCGCGTGTGCCCGCAGGAGAACCAGTGCGAGAAGGTCTGCGTCCGCGGCCGCAGGGGTGAGCCGGTCGGCATCGGCCGGCTGGAACGCTTCGCCGCCGACTGGCACATCAAGCATGGGAAGGACGAGCAGTACAAGGTCGAGCCGAACGGGCACAAGGTCGCCGTGGTGGGCGCGGGGCCGGCCGGCCTGACCTGCGCGGGCGACCTCGCCGCCATGGGGTATTCCGTCACCGTGTTCGAGGCGCTGCACACGGCGGGCGGCGTGCTGATGTACGGCATCCCGCAGTTCCGCCTGCCGAAGGAGATCGTCCAGCGCGAAATCGACAGCCTCAAGCGGCAGGGCGTGAAGATCGAGACCGATATGGTCATCGGCAAGGTCCTTTCCGTCGACGAGCTGTTCGAGAGCGGCTTCGAGGCGGTGTTCGTCGGCACGGGCGCCGGCCTGCCCCGGTTCATGAACATCCCGGGCGAGGGCCTCGTGGGCGTCTATTCCGCCAACGAGTTCCTCACGCGCGTGAACCTGATGAAGGCCTACCGGCCGGAATACGACACGCCGATCCTCCGCCCGAAGAACGTCGCCGTCGTCGGCGGCGGGAACGTGGCGATGGACGCGGCCCGCACGGCCCTGCGCCTCGGCGCCGATACCGTGCATATCGTCTACCGGCGCGCGGAGGAGCAGATGCCCGCCCGCCGGGAAGAGGTGCAGCACGCGAAGGAAGAGGGTGTGATCTTCAGCCTTCTGTGCAACCCCGTGGCTATCCGCGGTGACGAGAGCGGCCGCGTGGCCTCCATCGAGTGCGTCCGCATGGAGCTGGGGGAGCCGGACGCCTCCGGCCGCCGCAGGCCCGTGCCGATTTCGGGCTCCGAGTTCTCGCTGCCCGTCGACTGCGTGGTCATGGCGATCGGAAACTCGCCCAACCCGCTCATCCGCACGACGACCAAGGGTCTGGAGACCAACGAGCGCGGCTGCATCGTCGTGAAGGACGGGACGATGGCAACCACGCGCGAGGGCGTTTACGCCGCGGGCGACGCCGTGAGCGGAGCCGCGACCGTGATCCTCGCGATGGGCGGCGGGAAAGACGCCGCCAAGGCCATCGACCGGTATATCCGCGCGAAAGCGTGACCCCGTCTGTCGGATACTCTGAAAATTTTACGATTGAGAATGCCCCCTGCACTCTGCCATCCGGAATGCGGGGGCATTTTTTGTCCGGCCCGAAATTTTGCGGAAAAGCTATTGACCGAATCGGTCGATCGTGCTATCATCGGTATGAACCGAATCGGTTTACGCCGGAAGGAGGAAAATTTTGCTGGAGAATTTCTTACGGCTGCCTGCGGAAAAGCAAAACGCCGTGATCAACGCCGCCCTGGCCGCGTTCGGCGCCAACGGGTATAAAAAGACTTCCGTCAGCGACATCGCCGCGGCGGCGGGGATCTCGAAGGCGATGGTGTTCCATTACTTCGGCACAAAAAAGGCGTTGTACCTCTATCTGACGCAGATACTGGGCCGCGCGTTCGTAAGGGAAATGAACGAAAAATTCAGCGCCGGCGCGAAGGATTTCTTTGACAAGATCCTGCTCGCGGCGAAGATCGAGATTTCCTATATGAAGAAGCACCCGGCGATCCTTTCGTTTCTGAACAGCGCTTATTTTGAGACGGACGCGGAGGTCAAAGCGGATCTGCAGGCCGTTTTTACAAGCGAAGAGGGGGAAGCTTTCAGAAAAAAAATAGTGCTGGACGGCATGGATGCCTCGAAGTTCAAAGACGGCGTGGACTCGAAGCTGGTGATGAAAATGCTGACCTGGATGGGCTACGGGTATATGAATCGGTTTTCCCTGCTCACCGAGGCGAATCTCGACGCCGCCTACCGGGAGTTTGAAGACGGCGTCCTCATGCTGAAAAACAATCTCTATAAAAAAGAATACCTTTCATCGCTGCGCGATTGATAAAAACAGTCTTCGCCTTTCATAAAAACAGGAGGGATCGTCTGTGAGCGTCATCGAGATCACGCATCTCACCAAAAGCTACGGCAGGTCGAGGGGAATCGCCGATGTGAATCTGAAGGTCGAGCAGGGCGAAATCTTCGGGTTCATCGGGCCCAACGGCGCCGGCAAATCGACGACCATCCGCACGCTGCTCGGCCTGATCTATCCTTCGGGCGGCAGCGCCACCATCTTCGGCCGGGACTGCGTCCGGCACCCGGAGGTGCGGCGCGAGGTCGGATACCTGCCCTCGGAGGTCTTCTATTACGACAACATGCGGGTCGTCGATCTGCTCCGGTACTCGGCCAGCTTTTATAAAAAAGACTGCACCAAGCGCATCCGGGAGCTCGCCGGGATTATGGATCTGGATCTGAAGAAGAAAATCGACGATCTGTCGTTCGGCAACAAGAAAAAAGTCGGCATCGTGCAGGGCCTGCTTCACGAGCCGAAGCTGATCATTCTCGACGAGCCCACCAGCGGGCTCGACCCGCTGATGCAGCAGAGGTTCTTCGGGCTCATCGCGGAAGAGAACAAAAAGGGCGCGACCGTGTTTTTCTCGTCGCATATCCTCAGCGAGGTGCAGCGGATGTGCAGCCGCGTCGCCCTGATCAAGGAAGGCAGGATCATCCGGCTTGAAAAGATGAGCGATCTGCAGAACAACAGCTACAAGCGGTTCCATATCGAGACGAAGGGCGTCCCTGCCAAGGACGCTTTTGCGCTCGACGGCGTCAGCAACCTCAAGATGAAGGGAAAAGAGATCGATTTTATTTTCCGGGGCGACATCAATACCGTTATGAAACGGGTCGCCGGCCTCGAGCTGCGCAACATCTCC
The DNA here is from genome assembly GCA_036844765.1 of Caproicibacter sp. Lineage (GTDB taxonomy): Bacteria > Bacillota > Clostridia > Oscillospirales > Acutalibacteraceae > Thermocaproicibacter. Next base: position 32,617 of record DAIUFE010000016.1, read on the forward strand.
ATTGAGGAGCCCGATTTGGAGGAGATTTTCCTGCACTACTATGCCGGGGAGGGCCGAGCCGTATGAATATGGTCCTGCACGAGCTGAAGTCGCTGCGCAAATCCACCGTTCTCTGGACGTGTTCCCTCATTGCGATCGCCGCACTGTACCTGTCGCTCTATCCCGGCATCGGCAAGGACGCCGAGGATTTCAAACGGCTCTTGGGAGGATATCCGCCGGCCGTCCGGGCCATGCTGGGAATCCGTCTGGACTCCATCACCTCCATGCTGGGATTCTACTCGTTCGCATTTTCGTTCATCGCGCTCTGCGGCGCCATCCAGGGCATGAATCTCGGGGTGTCGATCCTCTCCAAGGAATCGCGGGAGCGGACGGCGGATTTTCTGCTCGTCAAGCCCGTTTCGCGCGTCTCCATCGTCACGGCGAAGCTTTCGGCGGCGGTCCTCATGCTCCTTGCCACCGACGTCGTTTTCTACGCGGCGGTCTCCGTCCTGGCCAATGCCGTGAAAACGTCCGATTTCAGCCACAAGCTCTTTTTCATGGTCAATCTCACGCTCCTGTTTTTGCAGCTTATCTTTTTCTCGCTCGGCATGGCGGTTTCGGTATTCTTCAAAAGGCTTAAAAGCGTGCTGCCCCTTTCGCTCGGCGTCGTTTTCGGCCTTTATCTCCTCGGCGCCCTGATCGGTGCCGGCCGGAACGACGGGGCGGCCCGCTATTTTTCTCCCTTTCAATATTTCCGCACCGACTATATTCTTCGGCATTCGGCTTATGAAAGCCCTTATCTGATCGCCGGAGCGGCCGTCGCCGTGGTCTCGATCCTAGTTACCTATACCGTCTACGTGAAAAAAGACATCCACGCCGTCAGCTGATCCGATTGAGAGGGAGATTTATCATGAACATATTCTTGAGGGAGCTGAAAGCGAACCGGAAGGCCCTGATCCTCTGGTGTGCCTGCATGGTGGTGGGAGTCCTGAGCGGCATGGCCAAATACACGGCCTATTCCTCCGGCGGGGCGAACAACCGGGTGTTCGACGAATTGCCGAGCTCCATCAAGGCCCTGCTGGGGATGGGCGACCTGGACGTGACGACCATCGGCGGCTTTTTCGCGCTTCTGTTCCTTTATCTGTCGATCCTCATCGCGTTCCACGCCGCCCTCCTGGGCAGCGGGATCCTTGCGAAAGAGGAGCGGGATAAGACGGCCGAATTTCTGATCGTCAAACCGGTTTCAAGGAGCGCCGTCCTTACCGCCAAGCTGCTGGCCGCGCTGGTGAACGTCGTCGTTTTGAACGCCGTCACGCTGATTTCCTCCGTCTTCATGGTGCGGGCATACAGCGGAGGAAAAGATATCACGGGGGAGATCGTCCTGTTCTTTGTGAGCCTGCTTTTTGTCCAGCTGATCTTTCTGGCGCTCGGCGTCTGGATCGCGGCGTCGATGAAAAGCCCGAAGGGATCGGGCTCCGTCGCCGCCGGCATCGTGCTCGGGGCCTACATCGTCGCCGAAATCACCAGCGTCGACGACCGCCTCGATGCGCTGAATGTGCTTTCGCCTTTTAAGTATTTCAGCTATGACCGCATCGTAGCCGGGAACGGCCTGGATCCGGGCGTTGCGGCCCTTTCTTTTCTGCTTGCCGCCGCCTTTACCGCCCTGGCCTATCTCTGCTATCGGAAACGGGACCTCAGCGTCTAAACGGGGAGGGATACTCCAACCGATCCCCGCCGATCCGTCCGCTCCGTTTTCGAGATGCTTTTGCCATCGGGTTTATAGCGTGGGCGCGGGCTGCCGAAGCGCCGGCATTTGCCGAAAAGTCTTGACAAGGGCCCGGTAAAATGGTATTATAATCGGGCGCTGTAAAAATGCTGGCGTAGCTCAGTTGGTAGAGCAGCTGATTTGTAATCAGCAGGTCGGGGG
>DAIUFE010000017.1:0-30605 GCA_036844765.1 Caproicibacter sp.
CCATGTGGCAGTTCGCCAGCCTGGACGAGCTGCTCCAGATCTTCTACGGCACCACCACGGCCTGCCTGATCGTGACCATCCTGGGCTACACGGTCTTCCCCCGCGTGCTGGACGATTCCCAGGGATACCACGTCCAGCGGTTCCCGATCCCCGTCTATGTGATGGGCTGGCTGCTGACGCTGTTCCTGGTGGGCGGCTCCCGGTTCGCCATCCGCTTCGTCCGCAGCCTGAAGCGCCGGCGCGCCGGCGTGCGGGGCGCGGGCGAAGCCCGCAGGGTCATGGTCATCGGCGCCGGCGAGATGGGCTCCATGGTCATCAAGGACCTCAAGAGCGCACCCCAGTCGAAGGGGATCCCGGTCGTCGCGATCGACGACGATAAAAAGAAGCGCGGCACGCGCATCCACGGCGTCAAGGTGGCGGGCGGCCGGGAAAGCATCCCCCGCATCGCCGCGCGGTACAACGTCGACGAGATCATCCTCGCCATTGCGACGGCCAAACAAGAGGACAAGCGGGAGATCCTCAAGATCTGCGCGAAAACGGACTGCCGACTGAAAACCATCCCCGCCCTGTATGAGATCCTCGACGGCAGCGCGCAGCCCCTGCGGGTCCGCGACGTGAGCATTCTCGACCTGCTGGGCCGGGACGAGGTTAGGCTGAACGTCGAGGAGATCAGCGGCTATCTGCGCGACCGGGTGATCCTCGTCACGGGCGGCGGCGGCTCCATCGGCAGCGAGCTCTGCCGCCAGATCGCCTGCTTCCATCCCCGCAAGCTGATTGTGCTCGAAATCTACGAGAACAACGCCTACGAGCTCCAGAACGAGCTGCTGCGCCGCTTCCCGGGGCTGGACATGGAAGTGGTGATCGGCTCGGTGCGCGACCGCGGGAGGATCGACCGCGTCTTTTCTCGCCTGCGGCCGGACGTGGTCTTCCACGCCGCCGCGCACAAGCACGTGCCGCTGATGGAGCTGAACCCCGGCGAGGCCGTGAAGAACAACGTGTTCGGCACGCTGAACGTCGCGCAGGCGTGCGACCGCTACCATGTGCGGCGCATGGTGCTGATCTCCACCGACAAGGCCGTGAACCCCACGAACATCATGGGCGCGACCAAGCGCATCTGCGAGCTGATCGTGCAGTATTACAGCCGCCACAGCAAGACCGGCTTCGTCGCCGTGCGCTTCGGCAACGTGCTGGGCAGCAACGGCAGCGTGATTCCGCTTTTCAAGGAGCAGATCGCCGAGGGCGGGCCCGTCACCGTCACGCACCCGGACATCATGCGGTATTTCATGACGATCCCGGAGGCCGCCCGCCTCGTCATCCAGGCCGGCGGCATGGCGAAGGGCGGCGAGATCTTCGTCCTCGACATGGGCCGGCCGGTCAAGATCGTCGACCTTGCGCGCAACCTGATCCGCCTTTCCGGCTATGAGCCGGACAAGGACATCCAGATCCAGTATACCGGCCTGCGCCCGGGCGAAAAACTGTACGAGGAGCTGCTGCTCGACAGCGAGGGCGGCTGCAAAAAGACTTCGCACGAGCTGATCTACATCGGCAACCCCATCCCGTTCAACGAGCAGACCTTCCTCAGCGATATCGAAGCCCTCCGCAAGGCCGCCGGCGTCGACAACGGGAAGATGGTGGAGATCGTCCACCAGCTCGTGCCGACCTATACCGGCCACGCCGACAGGACCGACCTGCTCGCGCAGCCGCCCGTGCCTTCCGACCGGGCCGGCGCATAGGGGGAAGCTTCTTTGCAAGAAAGAAAACGAGGTGCTGTTATGGCGGACGAAAAGCGTTTCGCCGTGCTGATCGACGCGGATAACGTGTCCGAAAAATATATCAAGTTCATCCTGGACGAGATCTCGAACGACGGCGTGGCGACCATCAAGCGGATCTACGGCGACTGGACGCGGCCGGCGATGACCTCCTGGAAAAACGTCCTGCTCGACAATTCCATCACGCCCATCCAGCAGTACGGCTACACGACGGGCAAGAACGCGACGGATTCCGCGATGATCATCGACGCGATGGACATCCTGTATTCCGGCAACATCGACGGGTTCTGCATCGTCTCGAGCGACAGCGACTTCACGCGCCTCGCCGCGCGCCTGCGGGAATCCGGCATGGTCGTGGTGGGCATGGGCGAAAAGAAGACCCCCGGCCCCTTCATCGCCGCCTGCAACAAGTTCAAGTATCTCGAGGTCCTCGCCGCGCAGGACACCGCGCCCGAAAGCCCCGCCAGCGAGGCCCCGGCCCCGGCGAAGAGCCTTTCGGGCCTTGACCACACGTCGCTCGACGCCGTGCGGAACACCGTGCTGACCATCGTGGAGGAGACCTCCGACGACGACGGGTGGGCTTCCCTCGGGGATATCGGGAATATCCTCACCAAGCGGTATCCGGATTTCGACGTGCGCAATTACGGCTTCAAAAAGCTGACGCCGTTCATCAAGTCGCTGAACATCTTCGAGATCCGCGCCGTGCGCGGCAAGGACGGGCACGTCCGCCTGATGTTCGTCCGCGAAAAGGAGCACGAAAAGTAAAGCGCCTTCCTCCCGGAAAATTCCGGCAGCCGTCTGGAAAATAGAAACACTCATAAATCGCATGCGCCTTAGACAGAATAGTAAGGCAAACGCGAATTCACTTTTTGATGAGGAGTGTTTTTCAGTATGGCTAAGAATGTTGTTCCGGAGGCCCGCGCGGCTCTTGACAAGTTCAAGATGGAGGCGGCGTCCGAAGTGGGCGTCACCCTGAAGCAGGGCTACAACGGCGACCTGACCTCCAAGCAGAACGGTTCCGTCGGGGGACAGATGGTCAAAAACATGATTAAAAAGTACGAGGAAAGCATGAAGTAACTTTCCTTCGGAAAAGACGAAGCGCCATGCCAAACGGCATGGCGCTTTGCTGTGTGCTCAGGCTTGGTTTTTCAGGCCCATTTTTTCGCCGCGGAAGATCCGCCCGTCCATCCGCCTGAAATCGGGCGCGAGCCGCGGCCGTTCCGGCATGTGGGCGAAGATGTCCCTTTCCAGGTCGATCCCCGGCGCGGCCTCGCAGAGCATCAGGCCGCTTTCCGTCAGGCGGAAGACGGCCCGCTCGGTGATATAGAGGACGGGCAGCCGGTTTTTGACCGCCGTCTCGGCGCTGAAGGTGATCTGCTGGACCTTTTCGCAGAATTTGTTGATCGACCCTTCGCGGACGATCCGGAGCTTCCCGTCGCCGGACCGGGTGACGAGGCCGCCCGCCGTGAAGGTCCCGCAGAAATAGACCCGCTTGGTGTTCTGCGTGATGTCGATGAACCCGCCGCAGCCCGGCAGCCGGCCGCCGAACTGCGAGACGTTCACGTTGCCCCGCGGGTCGCCCTCCGCAAAACCGACGAACGCCTGGTCCAGCCCGCCGCCGTCGTAAAAATCGAAGATGGAGCCCATCGTCACCATGCACGCGGGGTTCAGGCTCACGCCGAAATCCAGGCCGCTCTGCGGGCTGCCGCCGAACAGCCCGTCCTCCACGGTGAGCGTGAAGCGGTCGGTGATGCCCTCCTCGGCCGCGACGGACGAGATGTATTCCGGGATGCCGACGCCGAGGTTCACGACGCCGCCGGTCTGCAGCTCCAGGGCGGCGCGCCGGCCGATGATCTTTTTGCTGTCGAGCGGGATGGGCCGGAGCTCCGCCGTGCCCATGCGGTGCTCGCCGGAAAAACCCGGATTGTACTGCGTGCCGAAATTCTGCATGCAGTATTTGAGGTCGCTCGCCACCACGACGCCGTCCACGAGGACGCCGGGGAGCTCCACCTTGCGCGGGTCGAGGGAGCCGGCCTTCACCACGCGCTGCACCTGTACGAACACTTTGCCGCCCGAGTTCCGGCACGCCATCGCGAGGTCCAGCGACTCGGCCCGGACCCCCTCGCGCTCAAACGAGATGTTCCCGTCCTCGTCGGCGTAGGTGCCGGCGATCAGCGCGCAGTCGATGGGAACGTTCTTGAAAAACAGGAAATCTTCGCCGTTCAGGCGCACCAGCTCGACGAGGTCCTCGCAGGCGCGGGTGCGCGCGTTCATCTTCCCGCCGGCCACGCGCGGGTCGACGAACGTGCCGAGACCCACGCGCGTCAGCACGCCCGGCCGGTGAGCTGCGGTGGAGCGCAGCACCTGGGCCAGCACGCCCTGGGGGAAGTCGTAGGTCTCGATTTTGTCCTGCGCGGTCATCGCCCCGATCTTCCGCGCCATGCCGTAGTGCCCGCCGATGGTGCGGCGCAGCAGCCCTTCGTGCGCCATGTGCTGAAGGCCCTTGGATTTGTTGTCGCCCTGGGCCGCGCAGAAAAACAGCGTCAGCCCCTCCGGTTTTCCGGTCTCCAGAAACCGGTTCTCGATCTCCTGCACGATCTCCTCCGGAAAAGCGGTGCCCATGAATCCGTTCGTCCCCACGGTCGCGCCGTCCGGAATCTGACGCGCCGCCTCCTTTGCCGTCATGAATTGAACCGCCATGCTGTTTCCCTCCGCTGTGACTTACAGCGTTTCCGGCCGGATGCCGGAGCTTTTTTCGTTGCTTCCCGCCTCTGGCGGGAAGCAACGAAACTCACAGCTCCATCAGGACTGGAATTGCTGCAAACGGGCGACCGTCGCCCAACATTGTTAATAATATATCATATCCCAGCCATTATAGCATCATTTCAGGTGCGGTTACAAGAGCTTTCTCTTTTCGCGGGCATTCGACGCGCAAAGCGAGGAAAATGTTTCCAGAACCGGTTCTCCATTATTTTCTTGACAGTGAGCCGCCAAAAAAATATAATAGAAATTGTAAATCGACCGCTTTCGACAAGGCGGCGCCGCTCTGCCGGCGCGCCGGCAGCTTTCAAATGAAAAAGGGAGGAATCGGATTGATCAAAAAACTGGGGGCGATGTTCCTCGCCGCGGTCTTCGCCCTGCTGGTGGCGGTTCCCGCGTTCGCGCAGGAGGGCGACCGGCTGAGCGCCGCGACGCTGAACCTGAAGGTCGGCGAGACCGTCAAGATCACGGCTTACGCCGGGTCGGAGCCCGTGAGCCAGCTGTTCTGGTCTTCCTCGAACCCCTCCACCGTCATGGTGGACGGCTGGGGCAACGTGACGGGGCAGGCCAACGGGAGCGCCACCGTCACCGCCAAATTCCCAGACGGTCAGGTGAGGACCTGCACCGTCACCGTCGGGATGGCGAACATCGTCGCCAGGGGGATCGACGTGTCCGAGCACAATTCGCTCGGAAAGAAGCCCATCGTCTGGTCCGCCGTGAAGAGCGCGGGGTTCGATTTCGCCATGATCCGCACCGGCTACGGCAGCGAGGACTGGGCGAACCAGACCGACGAGTATTTCGAGGATTATTACAACGGGGCGAAACAGAACGGCCTCAAGGTAGGAGCCTATCATTACAGCTATGCGACCAATACGGCGATGGCGGCGCAGGAAGCGGAGTTCTGCCTCCATATTCTGAACGGCCGTCCGATGGATTACCCCGTGGTCTACGATGTGGAGGACAAGAGCCAGCTCGGGCTTTCCACGGAGGCTCTCGGCCAGATCGTCCAAACGTTCTGCAGCAGGATCCAGCAGGCGGGGTACCGGACGGCGGTCTATAGCTTTACCAATTTCTACAACGCGCATCTGACCAGCCCGCTGGTCCGGCAGTACGACCTGTGGATCGCCCACACGGGCGGGGTTTCCGCGCCCGGCGTCTCGGTGCCGTACACCATGTGGCAGTACGCCCAGGAGAATGTGCCGGGGATCGACGGCATCTGCGACGTGGACTACAGCTTCTGCGATTACGCCGGCGGCAGCCCGGTTCCGAGCGACCCGACGCCGAGCAATCCGGCCCCGAGCGATCCGACGCCCGGCAGCCCGAACCCGGCCACGCGGTTTCTCTGCGACACCCAGTCCTACGATTTCGGCAACGGCAGGAATAGCTATATCTATAAGATCACAACGGACGACGCGTCCGTGCCGACCGCCGTCTCCTCCAATCCGTCGGCGGTGAGCGTCACCTATTCCGGGCGGACCTCCGGCGGCTATCTGTTCACCATTGCGAACAAGGGCGCGGGGGAAGCGACCGTCACCACCACCTCCGCCGACGGAAATTACATCGTTTCGTTCCGGGCAGTGGGCAGGGCCGCCGCCGCGTCCGTCCTGCGGTGCGACACCTCCGCCTACACCTTCCAGCCCGGCGGCGCCTCCTATTATTATAAGATCACGCCGCTGCTTTCGGAGAATCCCTCCGCCGTTTCCTCCAATCCCGCGGCGGTTTCGGTATCTTTTTCCAAAAAGCTGACGGACGGATATCTGTTCCGCATCGACAACAAGGGGTCCGGCTCCGCCGTGATCACGACGAAGGCGCCGGACGGCTCGGCCGTGTCGTTCACGGCGGCCGGCTCCAGCCGGCCCCAGGCGCCGGGGCTGCAGTCCGACACGCCGCTCTATTTCACCATGAAGAAGGGCGCCTCCTATCAGTTCAAGCTGACGGGGAAGGCGGGCGCCGCCTATCGCTTCGGCTGCGGAAATTCGTCGGTGATCCGGGCGGTTTCCACCGTGAAGAGCGGCGGCAGCTATTATTACAAGATCCGGGCGGTCGGCGCCGGCACGGCGGGCGTTTACGCCACGCCGCAGGGCGGGAGCGGGGTCCGCTTCTGCATCGTCACGGTCCGGCCGTAAAAAGGGAGAAAAGGCGGCGTTCCTCCGCGCGGACGATGCGGAGGGACGCCGTTTTTGCGTCCGCTTTTCCCCCTCTTGCAAAGAGAAGCCGGCTGGATTATAATAAGCGTGATCCCGGTTCCGTTTGTTTGAAAGAATTTAGGAAATTCGGAGGATTTAGAATATGGAGACCAAAACCATCACAAAAGATATGCTGATCGGCGACATCCTGGAGCTTGACCCGGAGTGCGCCGAGCTTTTCTTCGCCATGGGCATGTACTGCCTCGGGTGTCCGGCCTCGCTGGGCGAGACGCTGGAGCAGGCGTGCATGGTCCACGCCGTGGACGCCGACGAGATGGTGAGCCGGCTGAACGAGCACCTGGCGTCCCTCGCCCCGCAGAAGGCGGAAAAATAAGTGGCGGCAGGCTTCGGCCGCCCGGCAAAACGACTGCCGGGCGGCCGTTCGGCTGAGAGGCCGCGCCGATGAGCCGGCCTCTGTTCTCGCTGGGCGCGCGGCTCGCGCTGTGCGCCGCCATGGTGCGCCCGGGCACGGCGCTGGCCGACGTGGGCACGGACCACGCCTATCTGCCCGTGTGGCTCGCGAAAAGGGGCCTGGTTCCCCATGCCGTCGCCGCGGACGTGCGCCCCGGGCCGCTGATGCGGGCGCGCCGGAACATCGAGCGGTACGGCGCAGGGGCCGCCGTGACGGCGCGTCTTTCCGACGGCCTCGATTCCGTGCTGCCGGAAGAGGCGCAGGATGTCGTGATGGCCGGCATGGGCGGCCTGCTGATCGCCCAGATCGTCGCCCGCACGCCCTGGCTCCGGGAGGGGGACCGCCGGCTGATCCTGCAGCCGATGACCTCCGCCGACGGTCTGCGCCGCAGCCTGTCGCGGCTGGGGTTCGCCGTGCTGCGGGAGCGGTGCGCGCGGGAGAACGGGCATGTCTACAGCGTGATGCTCTGCGCGTACGACCCGCCGAACCGGGCGGAGGGGGAGCGGTTTTTCTACGCGGGCCGCGTCGGCACGGCCGCGCCCGAAGACCGGCTCTACCTCCGCCGGCAGATGCGGCTGCTCAAAAAGCGCGCGTTCGGCGCGCGCCGCCGCGGGCGGACGGCGGAGGCGGAAAAGCTGGAGGAAGCCCGCGCGCAGATCAGCGCCGCCCTGCAGCGGGAGCGGATGGAAAGGAGAAATCGGATTTGACGACCGTGGGGGATATTTACCGGTTGATCGACCGCTTCGCGCCGTTCCGCACCGCGATGGATTTCGACAACAGCGGCCTGCTGGCGGGGGCGGAGGAAACGCCCGTGCGCAGGGCCCTGCTTTCCCTCGACATCACGCCGGACGTCGTGCGGGAGGCTTCGGAGCGTTCCGCGCAGCTGATCGTCAGCCACCATCCGGTGATTTTCCATCCGCTGCGCGCGCTGCGGCCGGGCACGGCGCCGTATCTGCTCGCGCAGGCCGGCATCGCGGCCGTCTGCGCGCACACGAATCTGGACCTCGCCCCCGGCGGGGTCAACGACTGCCTTGCGGAGCGGCTGGGCCTGCGCGGCGTCCGCGCGCTGAAGGAATCCGGCGGCCTCGCGGAGGCTCTGCTGGGCGAGACCGCGAAGGAGTACGCGCCGCGGGAGTTCGCGCAGTTCGTGAAGGCCGCCCTCGGCTGCGGCGGGCTGTTCTACGCCGACGGCGGGCGCGCAGTTTCGCGCGTGGGGCTGTGCGGCGGCGCGGGCGGCGAGTATCTCTACGAGGCGGCCGAACGCGGCTGCCAGGCCTTCGTGACGGGCGAAGCGAAGCACCACGAGCTGACGGACGCCGAGACCCTCGGCGTCACGCTGGTCGCCGCGGGGCATTTCCGCACCGAGGACGTTGTGATCCCCCCGCTGCTCGAACGCCTGAAGAAGGAGTTCCCCGAAGTGGAATTCCTCCGCGCGGAGCGGTCGCACTGCCCCGAGAACTATCTGTAGCGCAGGGAGGGAAACGCATGGCTCTGGACGGGGCTTTTCTAAGGCATCTGAAGCGCGGCATCGAAGAGGCCGCCCTCGGCGCCCGGGTCGATAAAATTTACCAGCCCGCGCGGGATGAGCTGGTCTTTTCGCTGCGCACGCGCGAGGGCGCCCTGCGGCTCCTGATGTCGGCGCGGGCGGACAGCGCCCGCATCCATTTCACGCAGATCGTGCCCGAAAACCCGAGGCAGCCTCCCATGCTTTGCATGCTGCTGCGCAAGCGCCTTTCAGGGGCGCGGCTGCGCGCCGTGCGCCAGCCCGGCCTGGAGCGGATGCTGTGCCTCGATTTCGAATCGGTCAGCGAGTTGGGGGACCCCCTCCTCCTCACGCTGGCCGTGGAGGTGATGGGCCGCTACAGCAACGTCGTCCTCGTCGGGGAGGATGGGAAGATCGTCGACGCCCTCCGGCGTGTGGACGCCTCGATGTCGTCGGAGCGGCTGATCCTTCCGGGGGTGGAGTACCGCCTTCCGCCGCCGCAGGACAAGCTGTGCCTGCTGACGGCCGGCCGGGAGGAGATCGTCGCGCGCGTCCGCGCCGCGTCCCCCGGCACGGGGCTCGCCAAAGCCCTGCTTTCCGCGCTGCAGGGCCTTTCGCCCATCGTCTGCCGCGAGCTGCAGCACCTCGTCGGGCGCGGCCGCGAGCTCCGCGTGGGAGAGATGACGGAGGAGCAGTTCGGGCGGCTCTCGTTTTTCGTCGGCCGCCTGGCGGAGACGGTCAAAAACGCGGACGGCGCCCCGTATATGGCCGTCGACCTCTCCGGAAAGCCGCTGGACTTTTCGTTCCTGCCCATCACCCAGTACGGCACCGCCGCTGTGGTCGCGCGCAAGCCCGGCTTTTCGGAACTGCTGGACGCGTTTTACGGCGAGCGGGACCGCCTCGAGCGCATCCACGCCCGCTCGCTGGACCTGCTCCGCGTGCTGACGAACGCCTCCGAGCGGCTGAGCCGCCGGATCAACGCCCAGCAGGCGGACCTCAAACGCTGCGCCCGGCGGGACGAACTGCGCGTGTCCGGCGACCTGCTCAACGCGAACCTTTACCGGCTGGAAAAGGGCCTTTCCTCCGCCGAGCTGCCCAATTTCTACGAAGCGGGCGAGCCGCCCGTCCGCATCCCGCTCGACCCGCTCCTGACGCCCGCGCAGAACGCCCAGAAATATTACAAGGAATACAGAAAGGCGAAAACGGCGGAGGAAGTTCTTACGGTACAGATCGAAAAGAGCCGGAAGGAGCTCGCCTACCTGGACACCGTGTTCGAGGAGCTGAGCCGCGCCGCCAGCGAGCGCGACCTGGACGAGATCCGCGCCGAGCTGACCGGGCAGGCTTATCTCCGCGCGCCGAAAGCTGGCGCGAAGCGGGGCGGCGGGGAGCGGCAGCCGCTGGAATTCCGCTCGAGCGACGGGTTTTCCATCTTCGCGGGGCGCAACAACCGGCAGAACGACCTGCTGACCTTGAAGCGCGCGAAAAAGAACGACCTGTGGTTCCACACCAAGAACATCCCGGGCTCGCACGTGATCCTCTCCCTGGGCGGAAAGAAGCCCACCCCGGCGGCCGTCGCGGCGGCCGCGCTGATCGCCGCGTACCACAGCCGGGGCCGAGGCTCGTCGAACGTCGCGGTCGATTACGCGCCGGTGCGCTTCGTCAGCAAGCCGCAGGGCGCGAAGCCCGGCATGGTCGTCTATGTGGGAAACAAGACCGTGTTCGCCTCGCCGGATGCGGACGCGGTGGAAAGGCTGCGGGTCCGCCGGTGACTGGCAACGGTCGGCGGAATATGGTATAATGAAAAAAATTTCTGGCCACGATATACGGGGAGGCGCGCCATGACGGCGGAACATCTCAACGCGAAGAGCTGCCTGCGGAACACGGTCCTGTTCGGCGTTTTCGCCGTGCTGGTGCTGACGGCAAACCTGCTCGCGACGGTGGGCGGGGTTTATCAGGAGCCGGCGGCGGCCGTGATGTTCGCGGCGAACGTCGCGCTGAACGTCGCGGTCGTCGCGGACCTGTGCACCAGGGTCCGGCGCGATTTTCCGCTGCTGGTCTTCGCCGCCTCGTTCGATCTGCTGCTGCTCGGGCGGGTTTACGTCGCCTATTTCAGCGGGCAGGGACAGATCCTGTACCGGCTGGAGGCCAAGGATTTCAGCACCCTGTTCAACGCCCTGCAGATCGTCACGCTGTCTTTTTTCGTCGTCTGGGCGGCGTACCGGCTTTCCGGGCCGCTGTTTGCGCGGCGGGAAGCCGCCGTGCGGGAGGGGCGCGCGGACGCCGTCCGCGGAAACCCGACGGTGCCCGTCGTCCGGCAGATCTGCGAGGCCGTGCTGCTGGTCAGCTCGCTCGCGTTTTTCTTCACGCTGTTCCATTCCATCGTGAACGTGCTGCAGCACGGGTATCTCGCCTCCTTCACGCAGGAGGCGGACGCCGGCGTTCCCTCCGCCGTCAGCCGGCTCTCCATGTTTTTCGCGCCCGCGTTCGCCGCGTTCCTCGCGACCCTGCCCGACCGGCGGCAGATGAAGCTGCCGCTTGCGGTCTATGGGGTCTACATGCTCGCCTCGCTGCTCACGGGCCGCCGAAACACTTTTGTCTGCGAGGCGCTGATGCTCGCGATCTATTTCGTCCTGCGCGACAGCCTGAGGAAAAAGGACGGGCGGCTGCTCAAAAAGCGCACGGTCCTCTGGGGCGCGCTCGCCGCCGCCGTCCTGATGTATCTGCTGGAACTGGTCGCGGAATTCCGCGCGGGCAGCGTTTCACCCAAAGGATTTTTCTCTTCGCTGGTCAATTTCGTCTACTCGCAGGGGGCCAGCTTCCGCGTGGTCGTCCAGACCCTCAACAACTGGGACCTGTTCGACCATGGCGAGGCCTACCGTTACCTGTTCTATCCGCTGGAGCGGTTCGCGCACAATAATCTCTTTATCCGCACGATGTTCGGCCTGGACCCCATCGTGGAGGTCCAGACCACCAAATTCGTCCAGACCACCTCCAACTTTGCGCATGTCCTCACCTATATGGTGGACCCCGGGCGGTACCTTTCGGGCGGAGGGTTCGGCACGTCCTTTGTGGCGGAGTCGCTCGTGGCCTACGGCGCCGTCGGCGTCGCGGCGGTCAGCGCGATGGCGGGCGTGGCGTTCCGGTTCTTTTCCTCGATGCTCACGCGGCCGTGGGTGGTCGTCGCCCTGGGGCTGATCGCCCTCAAGGACTTCGTCTATCTTCCCCGCAGTTTTGCTTTCCTCTGGGTGACGAACGTGTTCAGCTTCACCTACCTGTGCTTCTTCCTCGGCGTTTACCTGCTGGCCCTGCTGTGCGTGCATCTGGGCGCCCATGTGCGCGGGGTCTCCGCCGTGGAGCGGCCGCCTGCGGAGGAAGAGCCGTGAAGACGCTGCTGCTGCTGACCACGTCTTTCCCGTACGGGGAAGGGGAGGAATTCGTTTCGGCCGAGCTGGAGCGGGCGTCCGGCTTCGACCGGATCGTGGTCTGCCCGTGCCGGCCCGGCGTTTTCTCGGGGCCGGCGAAGGCCCTGCCCGCCGGTGCGGAGGCGGTTCCGCTCCCGGCGGCGCGCCGGGGCCGCGCGGCGTATCTGCGCGTACTGGCGCGGCCCTGCGTCCCCGCCGAGCTTTTCCGCCTCCTGCGGTCGGGCCGGTTTTCCGTGGGGCGCGCGCACGAGCTGCTGTTCTTCATGAAGAACGCCGACCGTATTTTCCGCGGGCTGAAGCAGCTGCGCCTGTTCCGCCGCGGGGACGAGGCCGTGGTCTACAGCTACTGGTTCTACGACGCGGCGGCGGGGGGCGCGCTGTTTTCGGCTTTTCTGCGGCGCCGCAGGGTCCGGGTGCGGCAGATTTCCCGCGCGCACGGGTTCGACGTTTACCCCGAGCGGAAGAATGGCTATCTGCCGATGCGGGAATTCCTGCTCCGCCGCGAGGACGGGGTCTATCCCTGCTCGGAGGACGGCGCGCGGGCGCTTCGCTCGGCGTTTCCCCGGTACGCCGGAAAGGTGCGGGCGGCGTATCTCGGCACGCGGGACGGCGGCCTCGGCCGGGCCTCGCGCGAGCCGTTCCACGTGGTGACCTGCTCCTACATGGTCCCGGTCAAGCGGCTTTCCCTGATCGCGCAGGCCCTGCGGCAGGCGGAGTTCCCCGTGGTGTGGACGCATCTCGGCTCCGGCCCGGAGGAAGCGAAGGTCCGCGCGCTGGCCGGGGGCTTTCCGCCCGGGGTGCGCGCGGAGTTTGCGGGGCAGCGACGGAACGGGGAGATTCTCGAGTATTATCGCGAAACCCCCGTGTCCGTCTTCCTCAACGTCAGCTCCAGCGAGGGGATCTCGGTCTCGATCATGGAAGCCTGCTCGTTCGGCATCCCCGTGATCGCCACGGCGGTGGGCGGCACGCCGGAGATCGTCTCCGACGGATCGAACGGCTTCCTGCTGCCGGCGGATTTCACGCCCCGGATGCTGCTGGACGCGCTGGACCGCGTCCGCAAGATGGACGAGGCCGGGTACCGTTCCCTGTGCGAAAACGCCCGCGCGGTCTGGGCCGAAAAGTTCGACGCGGCGAAAAATTACGAAAAGTTTTACGGAGAGATCAGCAGGCAATGAAATTTTTGTATGTGAGTTTCGTCTCGGCAACGGCGCAGAATTCCGGCATCCTCAAAAAGATCGCCGGGCAGACGCGGGGCGTCGCACAGCTTGGCTGGCAGGCCGATTCCCTGTGCCTGGGGGAAAACGCCGTGGTCCTGAACCCGGGCGGCGCTCCCCCGGCGAGCAGACCGCTTCCGCCGGGGCTTCGCTGGCGGGCGCTTCAGCGCGCCGCTGCGGAAGCAATCTGCGGCTTTGTGGAGGAGGGCGGATACGACGCCGTTTATATCAAAGGGTTTCTGGCGACGCCGTACGGCCTGCGCGTCGCCCTGTGCGCCAAAGCGGCCCGCCCTGCATGCCGGGTGATTTATGAAGTCGCCACCTATCCCTACTGGGGCGAATACCGGCATGCGTTCCGGGTCGATCTCAAAAAGCGGGATCTCCGTTCGTTTGCGGGCCATGCGCTGGAGGTTGCGCAGCACTGCCTGGCCGCTCCGCGCATGAAGCGGGGTGTGGACGCGCTGGCGATCTTCGGCCGGCCGGCCGGAAGGCTGTGGGGGATCCCGGCCATCGCCGTCGACAACGGCGTCTCCGTGGACCGGATCCGGTTCCGCGGCAGAGCGGCGTTCCCGGCGGGGCAGGTCCGTCTGCTCGGCGTCGCGGGGACCTCCGTGGCGCACGGCTATTCGAGGGTGATCGAAGGGATCGCGCGCTATCAGGCGAAAGGCCCGGCGGACAAGCCCGATATCCTGTTCGAGATCGTGGGGGAAAACGAGACCATCCGGGCGCTGAAGACTCTGGTCGCGCGCCTGGGCGTCGGCAGCCGGGTCCGCTTTCTTGGCTACCGGAAAGCGGAGGAGCTTCAGGAGCTCTACGCGGAATGTGACGCCGCGGTCTCCACGCTGGCGGCCTACCGGCTGGGCCTGCGCCGGCTCTGTCCGCTCAAGTCGCGCGAATACTGCGCCGCGGGGGTGCCGTTCCTCTATGCCTACGAGGATACCCTGCCGCCGGACGCCCCGTTCGCGCTGAAGCTGCCCAACGACCCTTCCCCCGTGGACATGGGGGCCGTGGTGCGCTTCGTGGAAAACTGCCGCCGCCATCCGGAGATTTCCGAGCGGGAGAGAAAATTTGCGCAGGAGCATTACGACTGGAAGAATATCATGAAGCGCGTGCTCGATTTCGCGGGAGCCGCAGCGAAAAATTAAGAGGAGGACTACCGAGATGGAACTGTCCGTGAGCTTTTCGGAGATCGCCCGGTATTTCAGGGAAAACAGGAAAAAATACATCCTGGCCGTGCTGGCGGTGGGCGTTATCTGCGGTCTGCTCCCGCTGAAATTCACCCAGTATTCCTACAGCGGAAGCACCACCCTGATTTTCACCTGCGACGTTCCCCAGAATGCGGAAAGCGATTATCAGCTGCAGTACACCAACATCCTCTACAGCCGGGTGCAGTCCGCCGTGGCCCTGGCGGCGGGGAATTCCCTGCTGACCGAGACCGCCCAAAAGGCCGGCGTGAAGGAAGCGGACATCAGCAAAATCGCCGCCGAGCAGCTCAATTCCTCGCCTGTTGTCAAGCTGACCGTCTATACGCCGGACGCGGCCAAGGCCGCCCTGCTTTCCGACACGGCCGCCCAGATTCTCGCCGACAAGATGGAGCGGCAGTTTCCGTCGCCGAAGCTCACGGCGGATATCAGCGATCCCTCCGTCCCCGCGAAGCCGCAGTCGAAAAAGGCGTCGATGGTTAAGTCCGGCATCCTGGGGGTCCTTCTCGGGTGCATCCTTTCTCTCTGCTTCGGCGTGCTCCGCGTGCTCGGCGACCGCACGGTCCGCAACGGCCGCTTTGCGGAAGAGGCGCTGAAGACCCGCCTGCTTGCGGAGATCCCGGCCGACGGGAACGCGGACGCTTTCCGCCGGATGCGCGCGGCGGCGCTGCACCGGGCGCCCGGCGCGCGGGCCTTCCTCGTCGCGGGCGTGTGCGGCGGGGACGGCGGGGACGCCGTGGCCGCCGGTTTCGCCGCCTCGCTCGCGCAGACCGGAAAAAAAGTGCTCGCCGTCGATGCGGACCTGCGCGACCCCGGGCTGGCCGCGCGTGCGGGGACGCCGGACGCGCGGACGATCGCGGACGTGCTGAACGGCGCCTGCGCCCTTCCGGAGGCCGCGGCCCCCGTGCCCTCGCAGCCGGGGCTGAGCGTCCTGGCCGGGTCCGCGGCGAAGCAGGCCAGCCCGGCGGATCTGCTTGCGGGCGCCGGATTTGAAAAACTGCTGGCCGAGGCCGAGGACCTTTACGATTACGTCGTGCTCTGCGCGCCGGCCGATTCCGCCTATCCGGACGCGGAAAACCTCGCCGGGCGCGCGCAGGCCGTGATCCTCGCCGTGCGGTACGGCTCCACGCCGTTTGCGCTGATGAAGGAATCCTGCCGGCGCATCGCGGCGGCGGGCGGCCGGCTCGCGGGCTTTGTGACAACCGGCGCGTAGTTTCCCCGCCGCGCGCATAATCGCCGGAATCCGGATGATACTAAATTCCGGTGATGAAAGATGGCGATCTCTTTTGTACGCACCCTGCTGCTGTACATAGTGATTGTGGCAGCGGTCAGGTTGATGGGGAAGCGGCAGATCAGCGAGCTCCAGACCAGCGAGCTGGTCGTCACGCTGCTGATCTCGAACCTTGCGTCCGTCCCGATGCAGGACACGGGCAAGCCGCTCGTCGGCGGCCTGGTCCCGATCTCGGTGCTCGTGATCTGCGAGATCTTCGCCTCGGGCCTGATGGTGAAGAACGGCTTTTTCCGGCGGATGATCTGCGGCCGCCCCATCATCGTGATCTACAACGGCGAGGTCCAGCAGCGGGAGATGCGCCGCCTGCGCATGACGACGGAGGATCTGTTCGAGCAGCTGCGCCAGAAGGATGTGTTCAGCATCCGGGACGTCGCCTACGCGATCGTCGAGACCAACGGCAAGCTGAGCGTGATCAAAAAACCGGACAAAGAGCAGCCCACCGCGGGCATGCTCAACGCCGTGCAGCCGGATACCGGCCTTGAGACCGTCGTGATCAGCGACGGCCAGCTTTCCGACGTTTCGCTCGCCCTCTGCGGCAAAAACAGAAACTGGGTCGAGAATGTCCTCAATAAAGAAGGGCTTTTGCTGCCCGATATCTTTCTGATGACCGCCAACGCCAAAGGCGATTATTTCATCGTGAGGAAAGAGGGGAGCAAATGAAACGCGTGTGGTTTGCGTTTGCGCTGATGCTGGCGACGATCGTCGCCAGCGTGCTCGGCATTTCCCATACCCGGAGGATCACGGACCGGATGACGGCGACCGTCACGCAGGCCAAGAGCGCGCAGGAGGACGGCGACGCGGGGAAAGCCCTGCGCCTGAGCGAGCAGGCCGCCGAGGATTGGCACGACGCACACGACACGCTCGGCGTTTACATGGAGCACACCGAGCTGCACCAGATCGACCAGATACTCTGCGGGCTGCCGGAGCTCTGCGAGCACGGCTCGGAGGACCAGTTCCTTTCGGACTGCGACAAAGTTCTCGCGCAGTTCCACTATATGTCGGAGTCCGAGATCCCGAATCTGCGGAATATCTTTTAAGAAAAGCCTCAGCGGCCGGGATTTCCGCCGCCGAGGCTTTCCTTCGGCCCGCCCAGCAGGCGGCGGGCAAATTTCTCGTAATTCGACGCGGCGCAGAAATTTTCCTGCCAGACGCGCCGGGCGGCGGCGCGCAGGGCCGCTTTTTCCCCGGCGGGCGCTTCCGCCAGCTCCCGGATCTTGCCCGCCAGCTCGTCCGGCGAAAAATCCGGGCGCAGCAGAAAACCGTTTTCGCCGTCGCGCACGATCTCGGACGTGCCGCCCACGTCCGTGGCCAGCGCGGGGATGCCGAACGAGCACGCCTCCATGATGCTGACGGGCAGGCCCTCCGAGCTGCTGGTGTTGATCAGGCAGTCCACGGGGGTTTGGGCGTAGAACGCCATCAGGTCCGCGTTTTTCACCTCGCCGGCGAAGCGGCACTCCAGAAAGCCGAGATTCCGGGCCGCGTACCGCTTCAGCTCGTCCAGTCCACCGCCGGCCCCGAAATGTGTCCATTTCAGCTTCAGGCCGCTGCCGGAAAGCCTCGACAGGGACTCCGCCAGCAGATCGACGCGCTTGACCGGGGAGATATGGCAGCAGCTCACGATATGGAAGACGTCTCCCGTATTCCGCGGCCCGGGGCCGAAGTCCCGGGTGCCGAGATAGGCGGGCTCCACCTTCCCGGCGAACTCGGGGTATGCCCGCCGCAGCAGGCGGGCGCCGTCCAGCGAGCAGGGGAAAACCGCATTTAGGTTTTTCAGCAGGTACGGGCGCATCGGCAGGTAGCCGAGCGGATTCCGGGAGGGGTACAGGTCGTAGCCGTGGGCGCGGCTCACGGCGCGCGCGCTGCCGGCCCCGCAGCCTTTCCGCAGCAGGGCGGCGGCGACGGCGGTGTCGTACAGCCAGTAGCTGTAAAAGACGACGCGGTCGTATTGAGAAAGGCCGGCCCCCGCGAGAACGGCGGAGGCGGCCCGCGCGACCGTCTTCCCTTTCGCGGCGAGATAGGCGAAGAACAGGCGCCGCAAAGAGGAGCGGCCCGCCGCTTCGCGCTCCGCGGGGCACCAGGCGCCCTTCGGCGGAACCAGCAGGGTCTTCAGGGCCGCGGCGGGCACGCGGCGGCGGATGCGGCCGGCGGGGACCGCGTGCGGCTCCGTGTTTTCCGGCACCGGGCGCGTCGGGGCGGCCGGGCCGGCGACCGAGGTCGCGATCAGGATCACCCGGTCGAATTCCCGCGCGACGGCGGGAAGCTCGTTTTCGATGAATTCCTCCCCGATCCCGTAGGGGAAGCATTTGGTCAGCATGACAAGGCAGGCACTCATTTTTCTTACTATCTCCGTTTCCGTTGCTTCTCAGCATAGCATATCGGGGGCGGCTTTTCAACCGGAAGCCCGATTGTATTTTTGCCGGAGGAATGCTATAATAACGCCGTCCCGCCGGATTTTGCGGGCATCCGGCGCAGGGGGACGAGCCCCCGAAAAGCAGCCGCGGAAAGGGGAGACCCGGTTTTGCCGCAGATCAGCGTGATCGTCCCGGTTTACAATGTGGAGCGGTACCTCGACCGGTGCGTGAAGAGCATCCTGGCGCAGACCTTCACCGATTTCGAGCTGCTGCTGGTCAACGATGCCTCAGCCGACGGGTCGCTCCGGGCCGCGCGGAACTACCTGTTCGACCGGCGGGTCCGGGTCTTCGACAAACCGCACGGCGGACTGGGGGACACCCGCAACTACGGCGCGCGGCGCGCGGCCGGGAAGTACCTGCTGTTCGTGGACGCCGACGACTGGGTGGAGGAGGATATGCTGCGCGACCTTTTCGCGCTGGCGGAGGCTTCCCGCGCCGACCTGGTCGTCTTCAATTATGTCCGGGAGGACGCGTCGGGCGGCAGCCGCATCTGCCGCCTGCCCGTCCGCTACCCGGAGTTCGGCCGGGAGATCAACGAACGCATCATCGCCGAGCTGGTGGGTCCGGACGCCGGGGACGGGCCGTGGAAAAGCGTCGAGATGCTCGGCAGCGCCTGGCGGCGGATGTACCTGCGGAGCTGGTTTGCGGAAAACGGCATCGCCTACGGCGACGAGCGGAAAATCATGCTGGAGGACCTGCCTGCCTCGCTCCGCGCGCACTGCTCGGCCCGGCGCACGCTGGTGGCGGGCGGCGCCTATTACCACTACCGCTGGAACCCGGATTCCCTCAGCACCCGCTACCGCCCGCACAAAATGGAGATGCTGACCGCCTGCTTCGAGTGGGTGGAGGAGATCCTTCGCTCGCACGGGCGGGCGGAGGAATACGCCGAACGCCACCTCGCATGGTTCCTGCGCGCGGCGGCCCATTCCGCGCTGGTCAACTGCTTCAGCCCGGGAAATCCGGCGGGCTTCGCCGGCCGCTGGCGCGAGGTGCGCGGCATCCTGAGGAGCCCCGTTCTGCGGAAGGCCGCCCGGTCGGATTACCTGCGCCGCGGCTCGCGCGCGGACCGGACGGTGCTGCGCGTGCTGCGCCTCCGCTTCACGCTGCCGGTCTACCTGTTCTACCGCCTCTATTCCCTGATTTTGAGGGCGAAAACGAGCCGCAGATAGATAAAAGAAGATCGGAGGGAATCGGCATGCCGGCGAAAAAGCGCGTGCTTTTCATCAACTACAGCCTGCACAGCGGAGGGATCGAAAAGAGCCTGGTCACGGTCCTTTCGCTTTTCGATTACGGCCGGTACGACGTGGACCTTCAGCTCTTCGCGAACGAGGGGCTGTTCCTGAACCGCGTTCCCCCGCAGGTCCGCCTGCTGCCGCCGCTTTTCCCCGCGGAGTACCGGCGGAATATCCGTCGGGCGTTCCCCGCCCTGCTGCGCGCGGGGCATCCGCTTCTGGCGCTGTGCCGGCTGATGGTCAGCTTCGCCGGCCTGCGCGGGACGATGGGGGAGCGCCTTGCGAAGATGTGGCGGGTCGAGCGCCGCTTCGTCCGCCCGCCGGCCCGGGAATACGACGCCGCGGTCGCCTTTATGGAGGGGCAGCCGATCTATTACAATGTGACGAAGGTCCGCAGCGCCGTCAAGATCGGCTTTATCCACGGCGATTATGAGGCGATGGGCCTCTGCGGGGAGTTCGACCGCCCCTTCGTCGGCAGGCTGGACGCCCTCTGCACGGTTTCGGAATCCTGCCTTTCCGCGCTCAAGCGCACGTTTCCGGAATATGCGGACCGCTGCCGCCTGATCTACAACATCGTCTCGGCCGGCCTGCTGCGCTCGCTCGCGGAAAAAGGCCCCGGTTTCGCGGACGGCTTCTCCGGCCTGCGCGTGCTCTCCATCGCGCGCCTTTCCCGCCAGAAGGGGCTGGATATCGCCCTGCCGGCCGTCGCGCGCCTGAGGGGGGAGGGCCTCCCGTTCCGGTGGTATATCATCGGCGTCGGCCCGGAGGAGCAGGCGCTCCGGCGCCGGGCGGAGGAGCTCGGCGCGGGGGACGGCGTGGTTTTCCTCGGGGAACGCTCCAACCCGTACCCCTTCCTCTCAGCCTGCGACGTTTACCTGCAGCCGAGCCGCTTCGAGGGCAAGTCCATCGCCGTGGACGAGGCGATGGCCCTGGGCCGGCCGATCCTGCTGACCGATTTCTCCACGGCGGCGGATCAGATCGATTCCGGCCGGAACGGCCTGATCGTGCCGATGACCCCGGAGGGGGTGGAGGACGGCCTGCGCCGGCTGCTCACGGACCCGGCGCTGCGTGCGTCGTTCACCGCGGCCCTCTCGCGGGGCGGCTGCTCCAACGAGGACGAGATCGAAAAGCTCTACGCCCTGATCGACGGCAGGGACGCGCCCGCCGACAAAAACTGAATTTTCCGGGCGGGCGGAAAGCCCGCCCGTTTTTTTGCGGCCCGGCCGGGCCGCGCCGGAGGCATTTTTCCCGCGCGAAAAGAATAAAATGGAGCATCCCACAGCGGTTCCGGCCGCGGCGCAAAGAAGCGAAAAGCATTCCGAAACGCCCCTGGAAACGCTGCAATCTGTGCGGGAAGGTGACTGAATGGAATACAGAGTGGAAGTGGAGCCGGGGGTCCGGGTCTATCTGAACGACATCAACCCGTCGGGGAAGCGCCCGATCCTGTTTCTCCACGGCTGGCCGGTCGACCACCGGATGTTCGAGTACCAGTACAACGAGCTTCTGAGCCGGGGCTGCCGCTGCATCGGGATGGACATGAGGGGGTTCGGCCGGTCGGACCGGCCGGTTTCCGGCTATGGTTACGACCGGCTTGCGGACGACGTGCGGGCCGCCGTCGAATTTCTGCACGCCGGCGACCTGACGCTCGCGGGGCACTCGACCGGCGGCGCCGTCGCCGTCCGGTACATGGCCCGGCACGGCGGGTACGGCGTCTCGCGGCTGGCCCTGATCGCCGCCGCGGCGCCGAGCCTGATCCGCCGCCCCGGCTTCCCCTACGGCATCGCGCGCGCCGAGGTGGAGAACATCCTCGAGGCGACGGCCGCCGACCGCCCGCAGGAGCTGCGCGACTTCGGGCGGATCTTCTTTTACCGGAAGGTGACGCCGGCCCTTTCCGACTGGTTCTTCCTGATGGGTCTGGGGGCGGCGAGCTGGGCCACCCTCGCGGTGTCCCGAGCGTGGCTGACCGAGACGCTGTTCGACGACCTCGGGAAGATTGCCGCGCCGACCCTGATCCTGCACGGCGTGCACGACCGCGTCTGCCTTTTCCCGCTGGCCGTCGCCCAGCACGAGGGCATCGCCGGCTCCGTGCTGGTCCCGTTTGAAAACGCCGGGCACGGTGTGTTTTATGAGGAGCGCGAAAAATTCAACCGCGAGCTGATGCGCTTCATCGGCCTTTGAGTCCGCCCGCCGCGCCCTTCCAGAACTTGCATTTGAATTTTATTTCAAAAGGTGTTACGCTGGAACCGTCCTCAGATGGAGGCAAATCAATCTTGGGAGGTGCCGGATATGACCTGTGAGGAACTGTTCCAGCTGCTTCTGCAAGTTCTCGGACAGTGCAGCAAATAAGTGGAAGAAAGTACATGAGCGGTCCTTTCCCGGTGTGGGGGAAGGGCTGTTTTTTATCCCCCGCCGCGCCCGCCGGGTCTTGCATCCGGGGCGCCGCCTTGTTATAATAGGTTGGATTTACGGGTGAACGCAGGCGGGGCGGAACGGCCCGGCCGCGGAAAAGCCGAAGGAAAGGACGGATTTAGGAATGGCGAAAGTCGCCCTCATCGCCTATACGCCGGAGCCGGAAAAAGTGGTGGCGGCCGCGGCGAAGCTGTGCTACTCCGCCGCGGGGATCGAAGAGATCACCGAGGGCCTCACGCCGGAGAAAACGGCCGCCTTCGTGCGCAGGCTGGCCGAAATGGGGCACGAAAGCCCGCTGGAGCACGCCTCGTTCACCTTCGGTATCGAGGGCGTCTCGCGCTCGTTCCTGGCCCAGCTCACGCGGCACCGCATCGCCTCCTACAGCGTGAAGAGCCAGCGGTATGTGAAGGAGTCGGATTTCGAGTATGTCGTCCCGCCCGAGATCGCCGCGATCCCGGAGGCGAAGAAGGAATTCGAGGAGGCGATGGCGGAGGACCGCCGCCATTACGACCGCCTGGCCGCCCTGCTGCTCGAAAAGCACCGCCGGGACCTTCTGGCCGCCGGCCGGGACGAAAAGACCGCCCTGCGCGAAGCGCGGGGAAAGGCCAACGAGGACGCGCGCTTCGTCCTGCCGAACGCCTGCGGGACGAAGCTGGTCTGCACCTTCAACGCGCGCGAGCTGCTCCACCTTTTCTCGGTGCGGTGCTGCCTGCGTGCCCAGTGGGAGATCCGCGGCGTTGCGGACGAGATGCTCCGCCTGGTCAAAGGCGTTGCACCCCACCTTTTTCTCCACGCGGGGCCGGGCTGCGTGCGCGGCGCCTGCCCGGAGGGGAAAATGTCCTGCGGCCGCGCCGCCGAGGTGCGGGGGCGCTACGCCGCGCGGGAGGAGACCCCGTGAGCGGCAGGCTGGTCCTGCTGGAGGGCCTCGACGGCAGCGGCAAGACCACGCAGATCGCCCTGCTGGAAAAGGCCCTGCGGGCGCGGGGCGTCGCGCTCCGGCGGGTCAAGTTCCCCCATTATGAGGAGCCGTATTCCGCGCCGGTGCGGATGTACCTGAACGGCCAGTTCGGCGGCGACCCTTCGGACGTGAACGCCTACGCGGCCTCCACCTTTTTCGCCGTGGACCGCTACGCGAGCTTCCGCAGGGAATGGGGGGAGGCCTACCGCTCCGGCCTGCTGATCCTGGCCGACCGCTACGCCACGTCCAACGTGATCTACCAGATGCCGAAGCTGCCGCGGGACCGGTGGGACGGCTTCGTCGCCTGGCTGGAGGATTTCGAGTACGGCCGGCTGGGTCTGCCCAGGCCGGACCTCACCGTGTACCTGGACATGCCCCCGGCGGTCTCGGAGCGGCTGATCGAAAACCGCTGCCGCGCGGGCGGCGGGCGGGATATCCACGAGAACAGCGCCGGCTATCTCGCCGCCTGCCGCGAGGGCGCGGCCTACGCCGTGCGCCGGTTCGGGTGGAAGACGGTCGCGTGCGCGGAAAACGGCGCGCCGCGCCCCGCGGGGGAAATCCATGCGGAGATCCTCCGGACGGTGGCGGAGGGGCTGCGCCTTGAAGGCTGAAAGTTTTCCGCGCGGGGGCGTTTCAAAATGATGGGGCTTGCGGAGTGGAATATGCGCGGGGAGCTTTCCGCCCTCTGGCGGGCGGCTTTCGGCGACCCGGCGCGGGTTCCGCGGTATTTCCTCAACAATATTTTTACGCCGCGGGACTGCCTGGTCTGCCGCGTCGGAGGGCGGGTCGTTTCGGCCGTTTATTTGCTGCCCGCGCGGATCCTCGCGGGGGAGCGGACGTTCCGGGCGCATTATGTCTTTGCGGCGGCAACTCTGCCGGAATTCCGTTCGCACGGCTTCATGTCGTCGCTGCTGGCGTACGCCGCCCTCGCGGGGGCGGAGCGCGGGGACTGCTTTTCCGCCGTTGTTCCCTCCGGCGGCGGCCTGTTCGGCTTTTACGCGGCGCAGGGCTATTCCGATTTTTTCCGGGTCCGGACGCTCTCCGTGCCGGCCGGGCGGCTGTGCGGGATCGCGGGCGGCGCCCGGTATGCGGGCAGGACCCTCGCGTCGCCGGAGGGACTCGACGCCCTGCGCGGCCGGTGCCTGCGCGGGTGCGGCGGCTCGCTGCTCTGGAGCGCGCGGATGTTCCATTCCGCGTGCGGGCTGAGCGGGACCTACGGGGACCGGCTGGTCTGCGCCCGCGGCGGGGGCGGGACCGGCTACGCCCTCTGCCGCCGGGAAGGGCGGGAGTGCCGGATCCTGGAGCTGATGGCGGACGAAGGCGCCGCCCCGTCCCTCGCCGCGGCGCTGCTGCGGGAGATGCCCGCCGAGACCTACCGGCTGCGCCTCCCCGCCGGCTGCGGCCCGTTTCCGGGCGAGGGGGAACCGGCGCGCTTCGGCATGATCAAGCCCCTCGGGGGGTTCTCTGTCCGCGACGCGGAGCCGTTTTTCCCCTATCTGGGGCTTGCGATGGACTGACGCTTTTCCGGCAGGCTGAATCGGCCCCCAGTTTATCGAAAAACTTCAGGCTGCATATCCGGCCGGTTTCGGCCCAATATTCCTGACGTGAAAGGAGCGCTTTCG
Source organism: Caproicibacter sp. (assembly GCA_036844765.1). GTDB lineage: Bacteria > Bacillota > Clostridia > Oscillospirales > Acutalibacteraceae > Thermocaproicibacter. Next base: position 24,372 of record DAIUFE010000017.1, read on the forward strand.
ATGATCGATCTTTTTCTTGCCGAAGGCTTTGAGGAAGTGGAGGCGATCGCGCCGGTGGATATCCTCCGACGCGCCGGCCTGCGGGTTCAGACGGTGGGCATCGGCGGGCCGCGGGTCAAAGGCTCCCATGGGGTCGAGGTGACCGCCGATCTCGGGGAGAAGGATTTTTCCCTCGACGGCCTCGACATGGTCGTTCTGCCGGGCGGCGGGCTGGGGACGAAGAACCTGGAGAAATCGCCTCTGGTGCGCGCCGCCCTGCTCTACTGCGCGCAGAACGGCAGGCGGATCGCCGCCATCTGCGCCGCGCCGTCGATCCTCGGGCATCTGGGCCTGCTGGAAGGGCGAACCGCCGCCTGCTATCCCGGCTACGAGGGGGAGCTCGGTGCGGCCGCGGTCTCGAAGGAGCCGGTCTGCGTAAGCGGGCCGTTCATCACGGCGCGCGGGGCGGGCGTGGCGGTCGATTTCGCCCTCAGAATCGTCGAGGTGCTCCTCGGGCCGGAGCAGTCGCGGCAGGTCCGGAAAAAAATCCAATGCCCATAAGGAACATCCGCGAGGTCAAGAAAGACCTGCGGGCGCAGTGCCGCCGCTTCCGGGACCGCCTGGCCCCGGAGCAGAAGGCCGCGATGGACGCGGCCATCCTCGCGCGGCTTTCGCAGCTCGGGGAATATCTCGCGGCGCGGGTGATCTTCGCCTACGTCAGCAAGCCGCAGGAAGTGGATACCCGGGCGATGATCACCCGCGCGCTTGCGGGGGGCCGGCGGGTCGCCGTGCCGCGCTGCGAGCCGCGGACCGTGGGGATGAGCTTTTACGCCATCCGCTCGCCGGAGGATCTCGCGCCCGGCAGCTACGGCGTGCCGGAGCCGGACCCCGGCCGATGCGCGCCGTCGGACCCCGGCGAAGCGGGGGCGCTGTGCGTCGTGCCCGGCCTCAGCTTCGATTCGCAGGGCTACCGCCTGGGGTACGGCAAGGGCTATTACGACCGTTTCCTCGCCGGCTTCGGCGGCGTGAGCGTGGGGCTGTGCTATTCCGGCTGCGTCCGGTGGAGCCTGCCGCACGGCTATTACGACCGCCCGGTCGATATCCTCGTGACCGAAAAATACGTGCGGCGCATTTCCCCGGGCGGACGCCCGGAGTAAAGGAAGAGGGGACCACGCATGGACAACGGACCCAGGGAGGACGGGGGGCACCGCCGGAAGGTGGAAAATTTCCGCCTTCAGATCCCCGAAGAGGGCGAAGACGAGTACCCGGAGACCACCATCAGCAGCTACAGCGACCCGAGCGAGGCGAGGCGGCGGCGCGCACCCCTTCCGGAGGAAGAGGCCGCCGAACGCGCGCGCCTGGCCCACGCCCTGCGGGACGAGGAAAAGGGCCGGGGGAACCGCCGCTTCTTCCGCTTCGTCTGGTTCTCGATGGTGCTGCTGGTCTCGCTGCTGCTGGCCCGGTACGCGGTGGCCGGCTTCAACGACATGATGGGCGCCGGCCGGCAGAACGTCTCCGTCACGGTGGAGATCCCCAAGGACGCGACGCTCGCCCAGGTCGCGCAGATCCTCCACCAGGCGGGCGCGGTGCAGGACCTCAGCTTCTTCCGGCTGTACGCCTCCATGACCAACGCGCCCCAGAAATTCGGCGGCGGCAGCTACCAAATCACCACGGGTATGGATTACCTTGCGCTGATCAACTCCATCCAGTCCTCCAAAAACCGCGTGGATACCGTCAAGGTGACGTTCACGGAGGGCATGAACGCCCCGGAGATCGCCGCGAAGCTGGAAAGCAGCGGCGTCTGCCCCGCGAAGGACGCCCTCGCCGTGATCCAGGGCGCCAAGCTGGACGAGGATTTCTCCATGCTGCGGGAGATCGCCAACGGCTCCCAGCGGTATTACCGTCTGGAGGGCTACCTGTTCCCGGACACCTACGAGTTTTTCAAGAACGAGGACCCGGAGCAGGCGGTGCGCAAGCTGGTCTCCAACTGCAACGCCAAGCTGACCAAGCAGATCCGCGAAAAAGCCGCCGACGGCGGCATGACGCTGGACCAGACGCTCACGCTGGCCTCCATGATCCAGGCCGAGGCCGCCGATAAGGAGGACATGTACCGGGTCTCCTCGGTGTTCCACAACCGGCTCAAGAGCAAGAACCCCGTCTTCAAAAAGCTGGAATCCGACCCGACCACCTATTACCCGTACCGCAAGCAGTCCCTCGTGCCTGAAAACATCCGCAGCACCTATAAAAGCCGGTACGACACCTATACCGCCGAGGGGCTTCCGCCCGGCCCCATCTGCAGCCCGGGCCTCGACGCGATCGACGCCGCGCTGAACCCCGCCTCCACCCAGTATTACTATTTCTGCCACAGCGCGGACGGAAAGGCCTATTACGCCGCGACGAAATCCCAGCACCTGGCCAACCTGAAGAAAGCGGGCCTGCGCTGATGCGCTGGGAAAGCGGCGGCGCCCAGCCGGAAGTCCTCGCCCCCGCGGGCGACCGCGAGCGGCTGGAGGCGGCCGTCCGCTTCGGGGCGGACGCGGTCTACCTTGCGGGCCGGGAATTCGGGATGCGCTCCTCGCCGGCCAATTTCGGACCGGAGGAACTGGCCTCGGCGGTCCGGTTCGCCCACGCCGCGGGCGTGCGGGTCTACCTGACCTGCAACACCGTCGTGCACAACGAAGAGTGCGCCCGCCTGCCGGAGTTCCTCGCTTCCGCCCGGCAGGCCGGCGTGGACGCGCTGATCGTGACGGACCTGGGCGTGCTGCGCCTCGCGCAGAAATACGCCCCGGGCGTCGCGATCCACGTCTCCACCCAGGCGGGCGTCACGAGCTGGGCCGCCGCCCGGGCGTTTTACGAGCTGGGGGCCTCGCGCGTGATCCTCGCCCGCGAGCTCGCGCTGGAGGAGATCGCCGGGATCCGCGCGAAGACGCCGAAAGAGCTGGAGCTCGAAGCCTTTGTCCACGGAGCGATGTGCGTGTCGTTTTCCGGGCGTTGCCTGCTCTCGAACTATTTCACCGGGCGGGACGGCAACCGCGGTCAGTGCGCGCAGCCCTGCCGGTGGAAGTACGCGCTGGTCGAGGAGACCCGCCCCGGGCGGTACATGCCCGTCTCCGAGGGGGACGGCGGGACCTATATCCTCAACTCCCGCGACCTGTGCATGATCCGCCATATCCCGGAACTGGCGCGCGCGGGCGTCGGCAGCCTCAAAATCGAGGGACGGGCGAAATCGGCCTACTACGCCGCCGCGACCGCCAACGCCTACCGCTGCGCCGTCGACGCCTGGGCCCGCGACCCGCAGGCTCCGCTCCCCGAATGGATCGCGCAGGAGACGGAGAAGGTCAGCCACCGGGAGTACTGCACCGGCTTCTATTTCGGCGGGGAGCCGGGGCAGGTGTACCGCAGCGGCGGCTATGTGCGCGGGTGGGAGATCATCGCCGTCTGCGAGGGGATGTCCGGCGGGCGCGCCGTGCTTTCCCAGCGGAACCGCTTTTTCCGCGGCGATGCGGCCGAGATCCTGCGGCCCGGCGCCCCGCCGTACGCGGTCGTCCTCGACGACCTCCTCGACGGGGACGGTCTCCCCGTCGAGTGCGCGAACCACGCGCAGATGTCCGTCTTTTGGAAGACGGAGCGCCCCGTCCCCGCCGGCGCGATCCTCCGGAAGCGCGCCGGCGGTTAAAATGCTCCCCCGCGGGGCAGACTAAGCCCGCGGGGGTGTTTTCATGTCCAGACGGGCGGTCGCGCTGTTCGGCTTTACCATGACGGCGCTGTTTCTCTGTATCCTGAGCGTCTACCGGGTCTCCGTGGGCAACGGGCTGGCGCAGGCCGCCGCGCGCCAGCAGCGGTACACGCTTCCGGTGGCCTCGGTGCGCGGGACGATCTACGACTGCAACGGCGTCCCCCTGACCGGCGGCGGGCAAAAGGAAACCGTCGCCGCCGTCGCGCCGGGCATCGAGGCCGCCGCGGCGCTGGACCGCGTCCTGCCCGCGGGGAAGATGAAGACCGTCCTCCCGCTGCTGGAGGCGGGCAAGCCGTTCGCGCTCCAACTGCCGCAGGCGGTCTCCGCCGAGGGAATCCGCGTGTTCACCGTCGCCGCCCGGTATGCGGACCCCCAGCCCGCGGCGCATCTCGTCGGCTATCTGAACGGTTCCGGGCACGGGGCCGCGGGGATCGAAAAGGCGTTCGACCAGCAGCTGGGCGGGAACCCGGGCCGGATCTCCGTCGCCTATCCCGTGGACGCGATGAACCGCGTGCTGCCCGGGGAGCGGGAGACCGTCTCCGACACCTCGGCGCTGGGGAAGGGCGGCGTGGTCCTTACGCTTGACGCCCGCGTGCAGAACCTTGCGGAGCGGGCGGCCGACCGGTACCTCACCCGAGGGGCGGTCATCGTGCTGGAGGTGCCGACCGGGAAGATCCGCGCGATGGCCAGCCGCCCGGCCTTCCCGCCCGGCGACGTGGCCACCGTGCTGGATGCCGGCGACTCGCCCCTGCTGAACCGGGCGCTCGCGGCGTACAGCGTGGGCTCCGTGTTCAAGCCGGTCGCCGCGGCCGCCGCGCTCGAAAGCGGCATCTCCCCGGACTATACCTACACCTGCACCGGCAGCATCGAGGTGGACGGCGCGCTGTTCCACTGCTTCGATTCCGAGCCCCACGGGAAAGAGACGATGAAGGAGGCCATCGCCCATTCCTGCAATACCTATTTCGTGAACCTGATGCAGCACGTCCCGCAGGAGAAATTCCTCGCGGCGGCCCGCGCGCTCGGCTTCGGGCGCTCGTTCGAGATCGCCCCCGGCATCTCTTCGGCCGCCGGCGTCCTGCCGGAGCTGAACAGCCTGAAGGTGCCGCGCGCCCTCGCCAATTTTTCGTTCGGCCAGGGCGAGCTGACCGCCACGCCGCTCCAGGTCGTCTCGATGGTCAACGCGATCGCCTCGGGCGGCGTGTTCACGCCGCCGACCCTTTACGAGGGCCTCGTGAACGAGAAGCTGGAGTTCACGGAGAAGGCCGCCCGGCGGGCGGGCGGGCAGGCGATCCGGCCGGGGACCGCGGAGCTGCTGCGGCAGTTCATGAAGGCCTCCGTCGACGAGGGCACCAGCAAGAAAGGGAAACCCGCGCACGGCGGCGCCGGGGCGAAGACCGCCACGGCCCAGACCGGGAATTATGTGGACGGCGTCGAGCAGGTCCAGTCGTGGTTCGCGGGCTTTTACCCCTATGAGGATCCCCGCTACGCGGTCGTGGTCTTCGCCGAGGGCGGCGAGGGCGGCGGCACGACCTGCGGCCCCGCGTTCCGCGAGATCGCGGACGGCCTCTACGCCCTCGGCCTCGCCGGCGGTGGGGAGAACGCCGGGCGTTGACTTTTTCGTCCATCCGTCCTATAATCAGACAGGCGCGGATGAAAAGCCGCGAAAACAGGATACGGAAAAAGGCAAGGATGGGCAACCATGCGCCGCCGCCCCGCAGCAGAGAGGGAGCCCCCGGGTGAAAGGTTCCCGCGGTCGCGCGGCGCGGAGCCGGCCCGGAGCCCCGCGCGGAAAAGGCGCGGCGCGCATCCCCGCGTTAAGGGGAACGAAAGCGGCGCCGGAAACGGCGCAATTTGGGTGGTACCACGGATTTTTCCGTCCCATGGGGGCGGGGAAGTCTTATTTTTTTGGCCCGGCCGCGCCGGGCCGGACGGGAATGGAGTAGAAACGGATATGAAATGGACGGGACTGAACGATCTGCGCGAGGCATATCTGTCGTTTTTCGAGTCGAAGGGGCATCTGCGCCTGCCCAGCTTCCCGCTGATCCCGAAGGACGACGCCAGCCTGCTGCTGATCAATTCCGGCATGGCGCCGATGAAGAAATACTTCACCGGCGAGGTGACGCCGCCCCGCAGGCGGGTGACCACCTGCCAGAAGTGCATCCGCACGCCGGACATCGAGCGCGTGGGCATCACCGCGCGGCACGGCACGTTTTTCGAGATGCTGGGCAACTTTTCGTTCGGCGATTATTTTAAGCACGAGGCGATCGCCTGGGCGTGGGAGTTCTGCACCAAAACGCTGGAGCTTCCGGTGGACCGGCTGTGGGTCACGGTCTACCGGGACGACGACGAGGCGTTCGGCATCTGGACGGACGAGATCGGCATCGACCCGAAGCGCGTCGTCCGCATGGGCCGGGAGGATAATTTCTGGGAGCACGGCTCCGGGCCGTGCGGCCCGTGCTCCGAAATCTATTTCGACCGCGGGGAGAAATACGGCTGCGGCAAGCCGACCTGCGGCGTGG
>DAIUFE010000018.1:0-29381 GCA_036844765.1 Caproicibacter sp.
GGACTCGCGGAACGCGGGGAAAAATTGCACTACCCGAGTCACGTCCTCTCCGCCAAAAAAGGCCCCCGCGTCAGCGGGGGCCTTTTTTCGGCGGACGGGGATTGAGGAGGACACCGGCGCAGGGAAAGGGGAAAGTCGCGGCGCTTTCGGAGCGGCAAAAAAAGCAAGAGGGACTCGCGGAACGCGGGGAAAAATTGCACTACCCGAGTCACGTCCTCTCCGCCAAAAAAGGCCCCCGCGTCAGCGGGGGCCTTTTTTCGGCGGACGGGGATTGAGGAGGACACCGGCGCAGGGAAAGGGGAAAGTCGCGGCGCTTTCGGAGCGGCAAAAAAAGCAAGAGGGACTCGCGGAACGCGGGGAAAAATTGCACTACCCGAGTCACGTCCTCTCCGCCAGCAGGCTGAGTCTGCACGCTCCGGCCCGCCGTTCGGCCGAAAGAAAAACAGGGGCCTTGTTTGGCGGGACGGTCTTGGGCGGCTCCCGGCAGGCTTCAGGCTTATGGATTTTGCGTCTCCGGCGCAAAAAGGCCCCCGGATCGCTCCGGGGGCGTGGTTCCGCCGAGCCGTTCTACTTTTCAGGGCCGCCCATGACGTCAAACGAAAATTCGCACATTTGCTCCAGCATCTTAACGACCTGCTGCTGATAGCCGATCAGGATCACCGATGTAAATTTCTCCGCCTCTTCCTTCGACATACCGCGGTGCATGTAGTAATCGACGCAGAATTTCCGATTGGATTCCTCGCTCACGATTTTCCCTCCGTCTTGATGTAAAAATAAGCCCTTTTGGTTATCTCCATGATAACCGAAAGGGCCGGCGTATTTCAATGGTAATTATTCCGGGCGCGCGGCGGGCGTCCCGCCGTCTTCGAGGAGGGCCCGCGCCGTGGCGTCGTCCGTGACCAGCGCGTTCACATAGTTCCCCAGCAGCGCGCCCCGGATCGCGGCGAGCTTGACCTTCACCCCGCCCGCGACGCCGATCCGCAGCGGGATCCGCAGCAGATCCTCCAGCCCGATCACGATCGTCCGCTCGTCGAAGCCGGTGACGACGGGCTTCCCGGCCGCGTCGAAAAAGTGGGAGCAGACTTCCCCGACTGCGTTTTCGGCGCAGTACGTGCGGTATTCGTCCTCGGTCATCACGGGGATGCCGCCCGAGCGCAGGGACTCGATGCGCCCGATCCCCAGGACGGCGATCGTGCAGGAGCAGACGGCCCGGTACGCTTCCTGAAAATAAGGCTCCTTCATGATGGAGTCGCGCAGGCCGCGCTCGTTCACGACGACGGGGGCGTAGAGCATCATGGGGGCCGCGTCCATGTTCTGGGCGGCGCGGTACACGATGTCGTCCGCGCTGATCCCCAGCTTCTGGTTGTTCCAGCCGCCCATCAGCTGCGCCGCCCTCACATCCTTTCTGCCGGTGCGGGTCAGCGTGTCGGCGACCGACGAGACGGTATGCCCCCGGGAAAAGCCGACCGCGTCGCCGTCCCGGAGGATGGAGACGAGGTACTTCGCCGCCGCCGCCCCGACCGCCGCGGTCACGCTCCCGTTCTCCGGAACCTCCGCGATTTGCGCCGACTTCAGGCCGTACCGCTCCTCCAGCCGCATTTCCTGCTCCAGGTGGCTTTCCTCCAGGCCGGCGATGCGGATCTGCACGATGCCCAGTTCGGCGCACTGCCGGAGGATCCGGTTGACCTTCTGGCGGGACATCTGCGTCCGGTCGGCGATCTCTTCCTGCGTCAGGCCGGATTTGTAGTAATAGTACGCAATGCGCGCGTATTCCCTGCGGCGTTCCGCATCGAGGGGTTCCATCTCCAACAACTTCCTTCCCGTTCGGATTTTTCGGCTTTCTGTGCGAACAAGGGAACACAGGGCGCGCGCCCTGTGTTCCCGAAAGCGTGCGGTTCCGCCGTCAATTCCGCAGGGCGGCTTTCGCCTGCCCGTACAGATCCAGCAGGCGCCGGCCGATCACCACGGACATCTCGGTGACGGTGTGCTTCAGCTCGTTCGGCACGAAGCGCCCGAATCCCTGGATCTCGTAGGTCAGGTCGCCCTCGTAGCCGCTTTCGGCCAGGCCCGTCATCGCTTCCGCCCAGTCGATCGTGCCGAAGAACGGCATCAGGTGCTCGTCGTGCATGCCGTGGTTGTCCTGCACGTGGACGGCCTTGAGGCGCTTCCCGATGAGGTTCAGGTTCTGCCGGTGGAAGCCCCCGGTCAGGTTGGCGTGCCCGAAGTCGTAGCACACGCCGATCAGCGGGTCGTCGAACGCGTCGCACAGCGCGCACAGCTCTTCGACGGACGCCGCGAACACCCGCTGGTACGGGGCGGAGCGGTACTCGAAGTCGTTCTCCAGGGCGATCCCCACGCCCGCTTCGCGGGCGGTCTTCAGGTGCCTGCCGTAATACTCGAGGTTGGCCCGCAGGGAGGCCCCGGCGTCGTGCCCGGCGGAGTAGACGGTGCCGGGATGGGTGACGGCCCACTTCACGCCCAGCATGCCGGACGCGAGGATGCTCCGCCGGATCAGCTCTTCCATGAGCTCGATTTTGACTGGATCCCGCTCGCGGAACAGATCGTAGTACGGCAGATGGGACTGGCGGAACACGACGCCGCACCGCTCCGCGACCGCGGCGGTCTCCCGGATATAGGATTCCCAGCCGTCGCCGCGCAGGCGGGAATCGGGGTTCATCGCTTCGCACAGATTGATGTCGAGGACCTGGTATCCGGCCTTCGCGCATTCCTCAATGCAGTAACGGAATTCGTTTTTTCCGCCGTCCGGGCGGAACGCGCAGATATTGGTGGATGTGGAAAGCTGCAAAAAAATTCCTTCCTTTCCCGCGGCCCGCGCAGGTTCAGCCGTTGGATTTGGCGTACTGCGTCAGCAGGCCGTTGAGCGTGTCAGACATTTTTTTGACGGCCGCCTCGGGGTTTTCCCCTTTCGACAGCATCTCGGAGGAGAGGTTCTGGACGTCCATGTAGAAATCCCAGCTTGGGCCGATCGTGATGCCCAGCATGTCGGGCTTCGTCTCGTTGACCTGCTTCACGGCGACTTCGATCTGCGGGTATTTCTGCGCGAAGGCCTTGTAGGTCTCTGTCTGATAGGCGGCCTTGCTGGCCGGGAAATAGCCGGTGCCCGCGCTGAACTTCGCCTGCACGTCGGCCGAGATCAGGTATTTGACCAGTTCCCACGCCGCGGCGGTCCTGGCCTTGTCGTCCTTGTTGAACATGAACATGCCGGAGCCGCCGGCCGTCGCGCCGTAGTTCGATTGGTCGTTGACCCTGGGCAGATAGGCGCAGCCGAGCTCGAATTTGCCGCCGATGCTCGTCAGCAGATAGGTGAGGCTGGAGGAATACCCCATGTAGAGGGCGGTCTGCTGGGCCATGAACAGGTCGGAAAGGTTCTTGCTCTGGTTGAGCAGGGCTTTGGCGTCGTACATCTTCTTCCATTCCGTCAGGAACGTGAGCAGCGTGCCCTCCTGGTCGCAGACCAGCTTGGTCGCGCTGCCCGCGCGGCCGTTCTTCTGGTCCACCAGGTAGGAGGCGTCGGCCCCGCTGCCCGGCATCTGGCCGATCCAGTTGGCGAGCGAGGGGGAATCCGGCACGCACGCGAACGCGCTGACGGCCTTGCCCGCGTCGTTTTTCTTCGGCAGCTTCTTCGACAGGTCGATGATCTCCTGGAATGTCGTCGGAGCGGCCGTGACGCCGGCCTTGTCCAGCATCGTCTTGTTGTAGAACAGCACCGTTGTCGAGGTGCTGAACGGCATCCCGAGCTGCACGCCGCCGTAGTTCCAGTTGAGGAGCGGCACCTGCATCACATCGTCCAGCTTGTAGGAGGGGTCGTCCTTGAGCGCGTCGGTCACGGTGTATTGATACGGGGTCTTCTGGTAGTCCACGATGCCGGTGGCGTCGATCTGCATCACGTCGGGGAGCTGGTCCTTCTGGTCGTTCTGAAGGACCGCGCGCAGCTTGGTGGTGGCGTCCGTATAGGAACCCTGGAAGACGGTCTCCACCTGGATGCTCTTTTCCTTGCCCGCGCCGTCGTTGAAGTCCTTGATGATCGAGTTCAGCAGCGTGCCGGTCTCGTCGGACATGGAGTGCCACAGGGTCAGCTTCACGGGTTCGGACGGGGCGCTGCTCGGTTCCGCCGCGCCGGATGCGGGCGCCGAAACCGGGGCGGCCGACGACGCGCCGGCGCCGGGGCCGGCACAGCCGGCGAGCGCCCCCGCCGCGAAGATCCCCGCGGCCGCAAGGGAGAGCACCCTCTGCTTTGTTTTCTGCTTCATTGCTGATTGCCTCCTGTTTTGATTCATCCTTTGTTTGTGCGTTTGTTTGCTCTATGTTCAACCGACAAGAATGCCGGAGGACATCCCTTCCACGATATTCCTGCGCAGGATCAGAAAAAGGAGGATGGACGGCGCCGTCACGATCGTCACGGCCGCCATGACCAGGCTGTAGCTGGTGGCGTCCAGCGTCGTCAGCATGGTGACGCCCACCTGCACCGTGCGCATCTCCTCGCGGTTCGTGACCAGCAGCGGCCACAGGTAGCTGTTCCAGAACCCGATGAAGGACTGGACGGCCAGCGTCATCAGGATGGGGCGCGAGACCGGGACGATCACGCGGAAGATATAATTCAGGCTCCCGCATCCGTCCATCTGCGCCGCCTCGTACATCTCCTTCGGAATGGTCTTGAAGTGCTGCCGCAGCAGGAACATCTGGGAAGCGCCGGCCAGCGAGGTGATGCACATGCCGAGGTAATTGTCGAGCAGCCGCAGCTTCGTGACCGTCAGGTAATTGGAGACGACCAGCGTGTCGTCCGGCAGCATGACGATGGCCAGCACGACCGCGAAGAGAATCTTCTTCCCCGGAAAGTCGTAATAGGCGAACGCGAAGGCCGCCATCGCCGCGAACAGGATGCGCAGCGCGGTGCCGATCAGCGCGACGATCAGCGAGTTGAGCATGAACCGCAGGATCGGCGTCTGCGTCAGCGCCTTCGAGAAATTGCCGGTATTCCCGAAACTTTCCGGCAGCAGGGTGGGCGGGTACGCCATGAACTCCCCGAGGTCCTTGAAGGACGAAAGGAAGCAGTAGACGATGGGGAAGACCAGCACGGCCCCGAGCGCGAGCGCGGCGGCCGTGACGGCGGCGTCGGAGAGACGGAATTTCTTGGCGTTCACTGGTAATACACCTTCTTTTCAAACGAGAAGGCCAGCAGCGTGAACAGCAGCGTCAGCGCGAACACGAAGATGCTGATGCAGGCCGCCAGGCTGTAGTTGGAGGACTGGAACCCCGAGGTGTACATCATATAGATCAGGGTCGTGGTCGACCGCGACGGCCCCCCTTCCGTGATAATCATCACGGGGCCGGAGGTCATCACGGACGCGATCACGTCGGTGCAGACGATGTAGAAGATCATCGGCGAGAGGACCGGCAGCCGGATGTAGAACAGCCGGGCGGCGGGGCCGGCGCCGTCCATCGTCGCGGCCTCCAGCATCGAGGGCGGGATGTTCCGCATCGCCGCGAGCAGCACCAGGGAATCGAACGGCACGCCCATCCACAGGCAGACCAGCAGGATGCCGTAGAGCGCGAACCGCGGGTCGGAGAACCAGCCCCAGTCGACCCCCAGAAGATGGTTCACGATCCCCGAGGTGGGGTTGAGCATCAGCTGGAAGATCATCGACAGCGCCGACATCGAGATCGCCATCGGCAGCAGGAACATCATCTCGTAGACGGGGCTGAGCCTTCGCTTCTTGCTGCACAGCAGGGCGATCGTCAGCGACAGCGCGAGGTTGAGGGGGACGAACATCGCGGCCAGCTTCATCGTGACCGCGAAGGCGTTCTGAAAATCGCCGTTGCCGAAAAGGTAGCGGTAATTGTCGAGCCCGACGAATTTCAGGAACTTTCCCCCCGCGCCGACCGTGCCGAGGCTCTGCACGACGACCCGGAAGAAGGGCTGGTAGGTGAATACGGCGGCGAATACGAGGATCGGAAGCAGATAGAGGTAGGGGAGGTATCCTTTGCCCCGGCACTTCTTCCGCGCGCGCGGCGGGCGGGAAGGGCCCGCCGCACCCTCCGGGCTGATCAGCAAAACAGAGCGCCCCCTTTTGAGCATTTGTCATCACAAGGTTACATTTGACCGGATCGGCTTCTATTTTATCCTCCCCGGCGGGGGCGTTCTATCATATCTTTGTATGGCTTCCGTAAAGTTCTTGTTTGTCCGCATTTTGTGAAAAGCGGCAAAAAAATCCCCCCGCCGTTTTTTCGGCGGGGAGGTTCGCCCGGCGGAAGCGGCCGGGAAGGTCAGCGGCGCACGCCGGCGGGCACGGGCTGGTCGCGCAGCTTCCGCGTCATCAGCTCCAGGTCGGTGCAGTAGGTGAGCGCGGTTTCCCGCGAAATGACGTTCTGCCGGTACAGCCGCAGCAGGTCGCCGTCCATGGTCGCCATGCCCTCGGCGGCACCCGCGTAGATCGCGTTGTCGATCTGGTGCACCTTGGATTCGCGGATCATGTTGCGGACGGCGCTGTTGACCAGCAAAATCTCGAACGCGGGGACGAGGCTGCCGTCCAGCGCGGGGACGAGCTGCTGGGAGACGACCGCCTGCAGGACCATCGAGAGCTGCACGCGGATCTGGCGCTGCTGGTTCTGCGGGAACGCGTCGACGATGCGGTTGATCGTGTTGGCCGCCCCGATCGTGTGCAGGGTGGAGAGGATGAGCTGGCCCGTCTCGGCGGCGGTCATCGCGGCGGAGATCGTCTCGTAGTCGCGCATCTCCCCGATCAGGATGATGTCGGGCGATTCCCGCAGGGCCGCGCGGAGCGCCGGGACGTAGCCGGCCGTGTCGCTCGCGATTTCCCGCTGGCTCACGATGCTCTTTTTGTGGCGGTGCAGGAACTCGATGGGGTCCTCGATCGTGATGATATGGCGGCTGCGGGTGCTGTTGATCCGGTCGATGATGCAGGCGAGCGTGGTGGATTTCCCGCTTCCGGCGGAGCCGGTGACCAGCACCAGCCCTTTTTCCCGCCGGGCGAGGTTGACGACGGATTCCGGGATGTGGAGCGCGGCGGGCTCCGGCAGGGTGAACGACAGCACGCGCAGCACCGCGGCAAGGGAGCCGCGCTGCCGGTAGGCGTTGCAGCGGAAGCGCCCCAGGCTGGCGACGGAGAAGGCGAAGTCGTCGTCGCCGCTCTGCAGCAGCGGCTCGATGTCCCGCCCCTCGGCGAGCGGATAGATCTGCCGCAGGATCCGGCGGATCTCCTCGGGCTTCAGCGGGGCTTCGCCCTGCGGCCGGATGCGGTCGCTGACCCGGAACGAGACCGGGCATCCCGCGATCAGAAAGACGTCCGACGCGCCGGACTCCACCGCCTGTTTCAGAATTTCCATCAGTTCCATATCCGTACCCCTTTCCGCCGGGCCTTTCATCCCTGCCATACGTCCAGATGCCGGTCGTCGCCGTCCCAGTCCCCCACCGCCGCAAGGCGGTAGCGCGTGATCCGGTACCGCCGCCCGCCCTCCGCGCTTTCGGGCCTCACGGCGACCTCGAGCTGACGGGAATCGCCCGCGGGGACCGAAAAGCTGATCTCCCCGGAGCTTTCGGCGGAAAGCCGGACGCCCTCCGCCGAAAGTCCGTCGAGGGCCTTTGCGGAGCGCCCGCCCGGCCCGGCCTCCCGCAGCGCTTCGTCGACCCGCCGGAGCACCCGCTGCGCGCGGGCGTCCGCCGCGTAATAGGCGAGGACGCTCTCCCGGTTCTTCCGCGTCAGGTTCCAGTCGGACCGCGCCGCGAGGAACGAGAGCAGCCCCAGCAGCGTGAGGCACAGCACAAGGAAGAGCATCAGGACGGAAGGGATCCCCACCCAGGGGAACGGCCGTTTTTCGCCGGACATGCAAAACACCTCGATCGTTCAGCCGGGGCAGTATTTCTCCGCGTTCAGTGTGAACAGGACCGTCCCGTCCCGGGCGGAAAACACCGTGATCTCCGCCTCGAGCATCGTTCCGGAAGCGGCCGCCGAGGCCCGCACGGATTTTTCGACCCGGAGGGCCGCGTCCCCGGCGGAGGGGCTTCCGTTTTCGCCGAAGCCGGCCGTGTAGAGCACGGCCCCGTCCTTTCGGGTCTTGCGGTCGCCCCGGAACAGGCGATCGAGATCCGCGGGCGATTCCGCCGACTGGACCGTCTCCGCGGCGGACTGGGCCAGCACCATCGCGGCGTTCAGCTCCGCGCTGCGCCGCGCCGCGGCGTGCGCGGCGGAGAACAGGCGCAGCACCGCCGCGCAGGAGACGGCGAGGAACAGCAGGACGAAGATCATCTCGAGGAAGAACGGGCGGACCCCGGAATGGTATTTCATCGCGCCGCCCCCGCTCACGAAGAGCGCAGGCAGACGGCGGCGGAGAGCGTTTCCCCCTCCGGGCCGGCCGCCGTGACCGTCAGCAGCCGGCCGGCCTTCCGGACGGAAAAGCCGCTCAGCCGCTCGATCTGCTCCCCGTCCTCCGGAGCGAACGGCTGGTCCGCCGCGAGGAACAGCTCCTTCAGGTAGCCGCCGTGCCAGTACAGATAAGTCTTGCAGACTTCGCCGCCGGCCTGCGAGGAGATCACGAGGGCCCTGACGTTCCCCTCGTCCTCCAGCGCGACCGCCCCGCTCTCGTCGCCGGCGCGCACCTTGTTCGCCACATAGGCGAGCGAGGTGCGGATGCGGCCGCTGCTCTCCACCTGCGCCGAGACGCCCCGGAACGCGCCCGCGGCGGCCAGTACTAAGAGAAGCGCGGAGGCGGCGAACAGCGCGAAGATCAGAAGCATGCAGAGCGTCTGGAGCGGACGGCTCCTTCCTTCGTTCACGGCTCTTCCTCCTCCCGGGCGCCGCCCCACTGGGTGTCGCCCCGCTCCAGAAGCTGGACCGCGGGCCGGATGTTGGAGGCGAACGCCTGGTAATCCACCAGGTAGCGGCGGCCGTCCACCCGCACGCCGTAGTTCTTTTCGAGGTAGGCGAAATCGGGCGGATACCGGCCCTCGATCGCGTAGCACTCGGTCACGGCACGCTCGACGGCCCGCAGAGTCAGCTCGCGGCTTTTTTCCCGGCTGCCGCGCGAAAGGCCGGAGAAGCCGGACCACAGCAGCGCGGCCGCCAGCAGCGCGGCCGCCGCCGCGAAGACCGGCGCCGCCGCCGTGCGGAAACGCCTCATTTTTCCACCTTCCTCAGCCAAGCTGCGACAGGATCCCCGCCAGCGGAAGCAGGATCGAAAGCAGGATCGCGCCGATCACGACGGAGAGGAAGCCGACCAGCGCCGGCTCGATCCCCGCGGCCGCGCCCGAGAGCATCCCCTGCGCCTCGCCGCCGGCGTGCTCGGCGATCCGCCGCATCACCGCGTCGAGGTTGCCGGTCCGCTCCCCGACGCCGATCATGCTCGAGTACAGGCCGGGGAACAGCCCGGATTCCCGCAGCGCCGCGGAGAGCGGCCGTCCCTCGGAGACCGCGCGGGAGATTTCCCGCGCCCTGCGGCCGTCGCGCGGGCTGCTCAGGATGCCGGGCATCAGCTCGAGGGCCCGCGCGATGCCGTAGCCGCTCGAGAGCAGCATCGACAGGGCCGACGAGAACCGCGCGGCGTCCACGCTTCGGGCGATCCTGCGGGCGGGCGGGAAGCGGTCGGCCAGGGCTTGGAAGAACCGGGCGCCCCGGCCCGTTTTCACCGCGAGCGCGCCCGCCGCGGCCGCGAGCGCCAGCGCGAGGACCAGCGCCAGCGCGGTCCGGCCCGCCGCGAGGCCGAACTCCAGCGCCGCGGCGCTGGCCGGCGGCACGTCGGCGCCCAGCGTCCCCAGCACCTGGCGGAAGACCGGCAGCACCTTCGCGGTCAGCACGGCCAGCACCGCCCCGATCATCAGGACCAGCGCGAGAGGGTACGTCACCGCGCCGCGAATCTGCCTGCGCAGCGCGTCCTCCCGCCCGTAATAGGCGGCGAGGGAATCGGAGACGTCGTCCAGCTTGCCCGCCTTTTCCCCGATCTCCGCCATGTTCACCAGATAGTCCGGGAAAGCCCCGCTGCGCTTCAGCGCGCGCGCGAGCGACCCGGTTTCGGAAAGGCCGTCCCCGATCCCGCCGAGCAGCGCCTTTTCGGCGTCGCTCCGCGCGTTTTCGCGCAGGGCGGCGATCCCCTCCTCGAGCGGGACGCCCGCCTTCAGGATCCACGCGATCTGCGCGCAGAAAAAGGACAAATCGGAAGGCGGCAAAGCCGCTTTTCTCCGTCCGCTCATCCGGTGCCTCCCTCAGTAGACGCGGGCCGCCGTGTAGGACGCCGCCGCGCTGCGGGAAGCGCCGAACGTCGCGTCCATCAGCTTCCAGCCGGCCGCCGTGTTCTGGATTTTGACGGTGATCCAGCCCCTGCCCTTCAGGTAGACCTCGTTCCACGAATGGGTCTGGGCCACGGCGTCGGCCGAGCCGATCACGAGCTTCGTGGGCACGTCCTCCGCGCGGAGCATGGCCGCCATCAGCGCGGAGTAATCGAAGCAGATGCCTTTGCGCGCGGCGAGAACGGCGTCCACATCCGGCAGATAGCCGCTTTTCACCGTCGCGGCCTTCGCGTAATCGTATTGAATGTTGTTGATCAGAAAATTGTAGACGGCCTTCAGCTTCTCCACGTCCGTCCCGGCGCCGGCGCACAGGGCGTACGCTTTTTTCACGGCGGCCGACGAGGCCGTGAAGCGGACGTACTGGTTCGGGTACAGAAACGGCGAGAGGCCGCTCGCGAGCTTGACGGGAAAAGAGGCGCTGAAAAGCTCGCGGTAGGCGGAGCCGGAGACGTTCTCCATGATCCGGACGGTGTAGGAGCCGTCGCCCATCTGGAGCGGGAACACCTCGTAGGCCCCGGCGCCGTTCAGGTCGTAGTTGTAGGCCATCCCGTCCTTTTTGACCTGCACCTTCAGGCGCTTGCCGCCGCCGCTCCGGCGGACCATCACGTAGCCTTCGGAGGCGTTGCTCGCGTCGATCTCGGAGCCGTCCCGGCGGTAGGCGGCGGTCCCCGGCGCGGAGGGGGTCCGGACCTTGACCGGGCCGGAGTAGGCCGCGGCGCTGCCGCCCCCGGCGGCGCCCGAGGCCGGCGTCCCGCTCCCCGCGGCCAGCGAGACGGGCGGCGTCCGGAGCTGCTCGAGGACCTCCCGCTCCTGCTCGGGCGCGGCGTCCTCGTCCGAGAGGCGGTCCGAGTCCGCGGACGAAGGAGCCGCCGAAGAGGCCGCGGAGGACGCCGGGGCGGAGGCTGCCGCCGAAGAAGCCGGGGCGGCGGACGCGGCGGAAGAAGGCGCGGAGGAGGGCCGCGCCGGGACCGGGGCCGCCCCGCAGGCGGGCAGCAGGGAAAGAACGAGCGCCGCGCCGAGCAGCGCGGCCGGTTTCCGGAAAAATTTCATCGTTTCAGGACCTCCGGCTATGATGGGGAAAGGGGCCGGCGTTTCACCGTTTGGCGGGCTCCACCGGCCCCAGCTTATAGATAATCTTCGTATCGTCTTTCCTGCAGTCGCCCTCGAAGCGCCGGATGATGCGGCGCATGACCTTCTCCGCGTTTTTGCCGTCGATCATCGGCAGCATCACGATGAACTGCGCGGAGCTGTAGGGCGCCACCACGTCGCCCCGGCGCAGGCTGAGGAGGATGTCCTCTTTGAACAGGGCGATCACCGGCGCGGCGGAGGGCTCCTTCGGGATGTTGCCGCCGCCGTCCAGCAGGGACAGCAGCGCGACGTAGATGGATTCGCCGCTGCGCGTGAGCGCCCTGGCCTGCACGCGGTAGAGGTTGCGGAAGGTCTCGTACGTGCAGAAAAAGGCGCCGCTGGCGACGGCGGCCTCCCTCAGGTCCCGCTGGACGGCGGAAAGGTTCGTCTCCACCTCGTGGATGCTGGTCGTGATCCGGCGGTACAGCTCGCGCAGGTCGCCGGAGACGTCCACCCCCAGCTCGCGGTAGAAGAAGTCCGTCATATAGTTGTAGTGCTGCAGCGCCTTGCCGCTCTGCCCGGAGCCGAGGTAGGCGTAGCTCAGGGCGCTGTGGACCGACTCCTCGAACGGCACGTGGACGATCGCCTCTTCGCACAGCGCGATGATCTCCCCGTACTTCTGCTTTTCGCGGTAGAGGGCGCAGAGCTTCAGCACGCAGTTGATGTACAGCGAGGAAAAATACGCCGCGCGGCTGACCACCCAGCTCGCGTCGCCGGAATCCGGCAGAAAATCGCCCCCGTAGCAGGCGGCCGCCTTCTTCAGCAGGACGAGCCGGCGCTCCTTCGGCAGGCCGGGGGCGGAGGCCGCCTTCGCCAGGCGCTCCATCTCCTCCGCGTCCACCGTGCAGGGCAGGTCCGGGTTCCAGAGATAGGAGCCGCGGGAGTACAGGATGAAGGGGGTGCCGCCGTCGTGAAGCTCCGCCTGCAGCATGGTCCGCGCGCGGTAGACCAGGTTCTTGAGCGTGTTCATCGGGTTGCCGCACGGATCGTCCTCGCCCCAGAACACCTCGATCAGCTTTTCGGCCGAGGTCCCCAGGCGGCGGTGCGCGAGCAGGTACTCGATCAGCAGCCACACCTGCTTGGCCCTCCCGCCCGTCTGGCTGAGGGTGTACGTCCCTTTCCGGATCGCGAATTTTCCCAGCATCGTCACGCGGACGGGTTCTTTCGCAGCCGCCGCGTCCGTCCCTTCGGAAACGCTTGTCCCCATGGTCTCCCGGCTTTCTTCAAAGGCCCGTTTTATAATCAGTATAGCATGAGAAGGAAAAATTGACAAGAAAAGGTCGGAAATCGACGGAACAGAGGAAGAAAAGGTCGGCCGGTTTTTTTTATGACCGGCGGGGACTATCGTAAAAGATGGAGGGAGGGCGCAAAAAGTAATTTTTACCTTTCTCGCCCTTTCGGCGGCCCGTGTGACCGGCGCGTGACCGGGGCGGTGTATAGTCAAAGCGCTGCATGGAACAGAATGGATTTTTTGGGAACCTGAAAACGGTTCGCCCGACCCGGGAGGTTTGGAAATGAGGATGCGCGGGACCGGAATCTGGAAGCGGCCGCTCGCCGTTCTGGCGGCGCTTGCGGTCATGGCCGCCATGATTTCCGCTGCCCCCGTTCCGGCCCGGGCGGAGGACGGCGCGGGGACCGCCGTTTTTGACAGCGGGAGCGGGG
Source organism: Caproicibacter sp. (assembly GCA_036844765.1). Taxonomy (GTDB): domain Bacteria; phylum Bacillota; class Clostridia; order Oscillospirales; family Acutalibacteraceae; genus Thermocaproicibacter. The sequence goes on from DAIUFE010000018.1 coordinate 13,109, forward strand.
CGCCGGGGAGCGGGGATTCTTCCGAAGTTTTGTCCGCGCCCGCCGAAGAAGCCGGGGCTGAAAGCGCGGACGCCGCCGCGCTGGAAGCGTCATTGTTCTCCAACGAGAACGACTCCCTTCTGGGGGCGGCGCAGGGCTATAACCTTGTGTGCTTTGGGGATTTTAAGAATCATAACTTCAGCATAGAGGGTGCAAGCGCAATCGGAGGCGCTATTAAAAGGATCTATAGTTGCCAATTAGCCACCCTCGGCGAAGAGCTGGATACAAAATACGGCTTGGTCTGGGGAGCAACGAGTAAGACCGATTCATCCTTTTTAAACGGAAGTTTAACAGGAAAGGCACTTGCCTATAAAGGTCTGCCGGAGGAAGTTACCAACCCGAGCTTTTCTTTCAACTATGATGCGTGGAACACAAAAGAAAGGTTGAAGCAGCAAGCCGGCTTTACATTCAATGAACTGCAACAAAATCTGATTAAAAAATCAAAGGAAGTGGCAAAGCTTAATACCACTGGCTCTACCCAGTTTAATCAGTATAGCAAACAACTGACGCTCATAGGTGACAATACTACTGCCAATATATTTCAAATTGATGCAAAGTATTTAGCTGACAACCAAATAACTATAATTGTTTTGAACACGCCGGATGAGTCGACAGACATCATCAACGTTACTGGAGAGAATGTTACAATTCCCATGGTGAAAAAAAAGAGTGGAGATTCGACGATTGACCTGGGCTACACAGAGATAGAACATCTGCTATGGAATCTTGCGGATGCCGATACTGTCAATAATGTGAATTATATTGCGGGTTCTGTCCTTGCGCCGAACGCCGCGTTTACTTGCACAGGTGGAGGAAATTATGAGGGCACCCTGATCGTGGATTCTTTCGACGGCGGAGATGGCTTTTCGGGCAAATATTATCCGTTTGAAGGCGGGAACCCCCTCCCTGATGACGGCGACGAGCAGGATTATAACGGCGAGATCAAAGTCACGAAAAAAATCAAGCAAGCCGATATTTGCTACGCCAACGGCGACCCGATCTTCACCTTCAGGCTGGAGCGCTTGGACGAAGACGGCGACGTTGTAGCGACCGAGTACCGGACGGTGCGGTTCAGCAGTGAAAAATTCAGCAGTGAAAAAGTAGACGACCCGGATGGCGGCGACATGGTTTCGCAGACCGCGACGTTTTCGGGCCTGCAAGATGGAAAATACCGCGTCTCGGAAGAAGACGCGCTGAGATATCAATTAGCAGATGATGGCATCACAGGAGATTCAGGAGACGTTACCGTCAGCGACGGCGAAAAATCGGCCGAGATTCATCTTGGGAACACAGACGACGACAATTCCGCCCATGTGACCTTTACCAATGAAAAAAAGGCTTTGGGGTACTTTTCCCACACGGACACAGTGTCCAATCAGATCAGGATTGTATTCAAAAATGACGACGAGAACATAGAAGAAACCACAGAGGTTGAATCGGATGCCGCCGAAGCCGCGGCCCCGGCGGAGGGCGCGGCCGGGGCGGAGCCGGAAAGCGCCGCGCCGGAGGAAACGGAACAGCCCGGGGCGGCGCAGGAAGAGCCTGTGAATTCGGAGCCGCCCGCTTCCGCGCCGGAACCCCCCGCGGAATCGGAGCCGCCGGCCGAAAGCCCGGGGGGCGGGGAAGAGTCCGAAGCGTCTGGCCCCGGCGGCTCCGATCCACAGCCGGAGACCAAGGAAACAGCCGTTCCGCCGGAGAGCGGCGCGGAAAAAGAAAGCGGATGAGCCGATTTGGGCAGGATCGTAAAAAGGGTCTGCAGCGTTCTGATCAGCGCCGTCCTGGTCGTGATGGGCGTTTCGGCGGCGGTGCTGCTGCTTCCCTACGCGTTCGGCTGCCGGCCCTACGCCGTGCTGAGCGGCAGCATGGAGCCGAAGTATCCGGTGGGGAGCCTGATCTACGTCAAACCGGTGGGCCCGGAGGAGATTCGCCTGAACGACCCCATCACGTTCACGCTCCCCGGCGGGGGGACGACGGCGGCGACCCACCGGGTGGTCGCGATCGACCCCGAAGCGAAGACCTTCACCACCAAGGGCGACGCGAACACGGCGGCGGACCAGCCGATCCCGTTCTCCCGGCTGATCGGCCGGGCCTCGTCCTTCAGCGTCCCGTATTTCGGGTGGCTCTCCATCTTCATCCGCACGCGGCAGGGGATGCTGGCCGCGGGGTGCCTGATCCTGATGATCGTTTTGCTCAGCCTGCTCCCGGAGCTTTTCCGGCCGGATGAAAAACCGCAGACCGGCGGGGCAAACGCGGAAACGGAAAATAAATCGACCAAAGCCTGATCCGGCCGGGAAGGGGATGACGCGGCAATGAAATTTTCAAAAGCCCGGAAGATCGCGGCGGCGGTCGCCGTTGCCGCGGTCGTCGGGGGCGCGGCGCTCCTCCACTCCACCCTGGCGTATCTGACGGATACGCAGGAGGTAAAGAACACGATCACCTTCGGGAATATCACGGCGGAGTTGCGCGAATGCGGAGATTTTACGGACAAAAATGGTAACAGCGTCACTGTCAATATGTGGCCGGGCGTGACTAAGAAAAAAGCGCCCTATGTCAAAAATACGGGTGCCAACGCCGCCTATGTCCGGCTGAAGGTTTACATGCCGACGGCAACGATTGACGGGGAAGACGACACTCCATTGTTCGATCTGGGTTATCTGGATGGCAAGAAAGATTTTTGCGCTTACACAGCCCCCAATTTTGGCAGCGGTCAAGTGAACGGAACCAAAGTCCAATGGGTCAAAAAAGACGACGGTTATTATTATCTTGAAACCGAACAGCACGGTGATTATGCCCTGCCGGCGGCTAAGCCGGGCGAAAGCCCGCCGCGAACCCCGCCGCTGTTTACATATATTCGGCTGAACGAAGCGGTGAGCGAAGACGACCTTGGCGCCGATTATACGACCAACATCGACGTGACGGCCGAGGCGGTCCAGGCCGACGGCTTTGACAGCGCGGAACAAGCATGGAAAACTTTCGACAGCAAAAATTAAGAATAGTAAGAACTTAGTTCCCATGCGCTTTCATTTAAGGCAATCCAAAATATTCACATATAAAAATTTTTTAGGAGGGTACATACCATGAAAAAGAAAGTTACCTTGATCGTCACCTGCGTCGCGCTGGTCGCGGCCATCGTCGTCGGCGGCACGCTGGCGTTCTTCACGGACAACGATAAGGTCGAAAACGTTGTCACCTTCGGCAATGTGAGCATTAGCCTGACGGAACCAAATTATTCTAAAGATCCAAAGTATGATGAGGCATCGGCTGGCATTACAGGTGCGATGCCTGGCGATCTAATCACGAAAGACCCGACCGTCAAAAACGACGGCAGCAACCCCGCATGGATTCGTGTAAAAGTTGAAGTGAAATGGTCCGAGTCTCAAAACCCTGTTCCCAATCAGGAGGACCTGTTCGAACTTAACACCGACTGGGTTGACGGCAAAGACGGCTATTATTACTATACAAAAAAGCTTGAAAGCGGCGGAGAAACGTCGATCCTGTTCCAAGGTGATAACGATAATAAGAACCAAATCAAGATTCCGGAGGATTGGACGCAGGACACGATCAAAAATACAGGTTCACTTCAGATCAACGTCACTGCAGAAGCTCTGCAGTCCGAAAATAATGACATACCAGCCAATGGGAGTATTGAGGATGTGTGGACGAACGTTACTGTAGAGCCGGCGGCGTAGCCTGCTGAATAATTTTCCCTCGCTGCCCCCTGCGGCAAGCAGAACGTCTCCGGAAAGGTGGGATCGCGGTGAAAAAACGGAACGGGCGGCGGCTCGCGGCGGCTTTGGCGGCCGCCTGCCTGCTGGCGCGCGCCGCCGCGCCCGCTTCCGCGGCGAGCCATGCCGTGGCGTACAACGGCGACCATAAAATCGTCACGTCGGGCGATCTGAACCTTTTCGGCACGGAGATGATGCCCGGCGGGAGCTCGGTGCGGACGCTCTGGTTGCGCAACGATTCCGGGAGCGCCGTAAACGTGTATGTCCGCGCGGAAAGCGTCGAGGGAACCGATTTTCAGAAAAAACTTCTCGGCAAACTGCCGATGACCATCTCCGTCAAGGTCGGCACGGGGCAGGACCTCATCCGCTATGACGGCGTCGCCTCGGGCGTGGTCAGAACGACGGTAAGCCTGATCCCTTCGCAAGGATCACCCAACGGCCTGCTGCTGGGCAGGCTTTCCCCCTTCGGCGCGGCGGATATGACGGTGAAGCTTTCGGCGCCGGAGAGCCTCGGCAACGAGTACCAGGACGCCGCCGCCGCAGTCCGGTGGGTCTTTACCTGTGACGCGGAGCAAGGCGGCGGCAACGGAAACGGCGGAGGCGCAGGGGACGGCGGAAATGAAGGCGGAGGCAACGGCGGCGGAACCGCTTCGGCGGCCGTCCCCACCGAGAGCATCCCGGAGGACGGCCCGCCGCTCGCGCCCGCCGGCCGGACCGATTCCAGCGCGCCCGGCGCTTCGCGGGCCGGGACCGAGATCATCCCCGACGAGGAGATCCCGCTGATCGACGCGCCCGGCACGGGCCCGAAGACGGGCGACGAGAGCAGCGTTCCCCTGCTGGCGGCCCTGTGCGCCGCCTCCGGCCTCTGCGCGGCGCTGCTGCTGCGCCGGCGCGGCGGAAATCGGACGAAATGACAAAGTTACCATAAAAAGTCCGCCCGGAATTCCGGGCGGACTTTTTATGGGCGCGGCCGAAAAGCGGCAAATCCAGAGTTTTCAACATTTTCCACAGACTTATCAACATCTTGTTCTTGACAAATCGGCGTCAACAAGATATTGAAGAGCCTTGTCCGAAGGAAAAAAGTGTAAAAAACCGGCCCAATCTTGGCGGCGAGCCAAACTTTGGCCGGGGACCGAACGTCGGCCGGGAACCGAGCTTCGGCCGGGGACCGAACGTCGGCCGGGGAAGATCAGTCGCGGCGGAGGCGGCCGAGAAACTCCTTCGTCCGCTCGTTCTTTGGATTTTCGAGGACCTCCTCCGGCGTGCCTTCCTCCGCGATCACGCCGCCGTCCATGAAAACCACGCGGGAGGAAACGTCGTGCGCGAACGCCATCTCATGCGTGACGACGATCATCGTGAGGCCTTCCTTCGCCAGCGCGCGCATCACGGCGAGCACCTCGCCCACCATCTGGGGGTCGAGGGCGCTGGTCGGCTCGTCGAACAGCAGGATCTCCGGCTGCATGGCGAGGGCGCGCGCGATGGCGACGCGCTGCTGCTGCCCGCCGGAAAGCTGGGCCGGCTTCGCGTTGATATACTGCGCCATGCCGACCTTCTCCAGATACTTCAGCGCGCTTTCGCGCGCGGCGTCCTTCGGCATTTTCAGCACCTTGACCATGCCGACCATGCAGTTCCGCAGCACCGTCATGTTGCGGAACAGGTTGAAGGACTGGAACACCATGCCGACCCGCGCGCGGTAGGCGCTCACGTTCGGGTTCGCGAGGATATCCTTCCCGTGGAACAGCACCTCGCCGCTCGTGGGCGTTTCCAGCAGGTTGATGCACCGCAGCAGGGTCGATTTCCCCGAGCCGGAGGCCCCGATGATGCAGACCACGTCGCCCGCGAAGGTGTCGAAGTCCACGTCCTTCAGGACGCGGCGGCGGCCGAACTCCTTGCTCAGATGCCGGACCTGAAGGATCGGTTCGCTTATTTTCCCCATCGATGCATCCCTCCGTCGCTCCTGCGCCGCCGGACGGGGTTCAGGCCCGTCGGGTCGGCCATGGCGTCCAGGTCCACCAGCGTATAGGTGCCGGAGCCGTCGATCTTCCGCTCAATCCAGCGCAGCAGGCGCGAGCACGCGAACGTCATGACAAAATAGATCACGCTGATGATGAAGAACGCCTCGAAATATTTATAGGTGCCGCCCGCGGCGCTCTTGGCCTCGAAGTACAGCTCCGTCACGCTGATCACGTTCAGCACCGACGTATCCTTGATATTGATGATGAGGTTGTTGCCGATCTGCGGCAGGATGCTGCGGAAGGTCTGCGGCAGGATCACGCTCCCCATGGTCTGCCAGTGCGTCATGCCCAGCGCCTGCGCCGCCTCGGTCTGCCCGGCGTCGATGGATTCGATCCCGCCGCGCACCGTCTCCGCCATATAGGCGCCCGTGTTGATCGAGACGACGAAGAACCCGGCGAACATGGGGCTCATGTCGAAATGCAGCAGCGACATCGAGCCGTAATAGAGCACCATGGCCTGCACCATCATGGGCGTGCCGCGGAACAGCTCGATGTACGCCGCGAGCAGAAACTGCAGCAGGCCGTACAGGACCCTGAGAAGAAGGTTCGCCCGCCGGCGCGGCTTCGGCAGGGCGCGCAGCACGCCGACGAGCAGGCCGATCACGCACCCGACCGCCGTGCCCACCAGCGCGAGGGCCAGCGTGACGCCCGCGCCCCGCCAGAACAGCCCGCCGTACTGCGAGAGAAGCTGGCGGACCCAGTAGCCGAAATCGTCCGAATTCTCCCCGCCCGTCCCCGGCGCCTTCCCGGCGATCGGCTGCTGGCGGATGGCCTCGTCCATGATCGCCGCGCGGTCGGCCTCGCTGATCTGCGCCAGGCCGCGGTTGAGGGTCCCGCGCAGGGCGTCGTTGCCTTTTTTCACGGCGATGCCGATGTTGGTCTGCTCCTCCGGGACCTTGAGGTCCGGGTCCGCGGAAAGATCGACCGCGGCGAGCTCCGGGTTCGCATAAACGGCGGCCAGCGCGGTCGGCTTGTCGCAGAGCAGAACGTCGCATTTGCCGGAGCGCAGCGAGACCACCATGGTCGCGGCGTCCGCGAGGGCCGGCTGCACCCGCGCCCCCGGGATCTGGCTCAGCAGGTCGTACCAGACGGTGCTCTGCTGCGAGGTGCAGGCGGCGCCCCGCAGGTCGGCGATCCGCTTCGCGCCGCCGTACTTTCCGCCTTTTTGGACCAGTGCGAAGATGGTTGCCCGGTAATAGTTTTCGGTGAAATCGACGGTCTGCTTCCGGTCCTCCGTCGCGCTCATGCCGGCGATGGCCGCGTCCAGCTTGCCGGAAGCCACCCCCGCCGCAAGGCCGCCCCACTCGGTCTTGACGATCTGCAGCTCGTAGCCGCCCGCCTCCGCGAGCCGCTTGGCGATCTTCACGTCGTAGCCGTTCGCGTATTCGGCCCCGTTGCTGATCTTCACGGCGCCGTTGGAGTCGTCGGTCTGCGACCAGTTGTAGGGGGCGTAGCTGCATTCCATGCCGACCCGCAGCACTTTTCTGCCGCCGGCGCCCGAGCACCCGGCCGCGATCCCCGCGAGGAGGACCGCCCCCAGCAGAACGCCCAGCGCCCTGCGGATTTTTCGTTCCATATGGCCTGTTTCCTTTCCGCCCCGGCGGAAGCCTCCGCCGCAGGGCCCGCGCCCCGGAACGCCCTTTCCGCGAAAGGGCCGATTCCGGCAAGTTAGTTGCATTATAGCAGGGGAGCGGAAAATGTCAACTTCCGCGCCGGCTTTTTTTCAAAACGTTGAAATCAGGCGGAGGAAAGGGAAAAATTTTCCTACACGCCTGTGAAAAACCATTGTAGAAATCTGACTAAATATGAATATCTGAGTGTATAATTTAGGAAATTTTTTAATTATTTTTCATATAACCAAAAATAACGCTTGACAATTTACAAAAATTATTATAAACTTGGCACGTGTGAATCGAGTTTTGAAACCGTGCCCCAGTAGCTTAACGCAAGAGCATTTGGTAAATTCCAAAGGTTGTCGGTTCAACTCCGTCCCAGGGCAAATTTTTTCACACAGAGTGAGGTAAAATTATGTTTGAAGACAAAACGTTGGTCTGCCAGGAATGCGGGAAAGAGTTTGTCTGGACTGCCGGCGAACAGGAGTTCTACGCAACCAAGGGCTTTACCAATGAACCGAAGCGCTGCCCCGACTGCCGCAAGGCCCGCAGAATGAACCAGAAGCCTCAGCGCGAGATGTACGACGCCGTGTGCGCCTCGTGCGGCGCGCCGTGCAAGGTGCCGTTCCAGCCGACCGAAGGCCGCCCGGTGTATTGCAGCGAGTGCTTCGCGAAGATGAAAGAAGAGGGCTGACTCTCCCTCGCAGGCGAACCGGCCCCGCGGAAAAACCGTGAAAAAACGGCGGATGCTGAAGCAAACAGCACCCGCCGTTTTTTTCTGCCGCGGCGCGGGGGAAAAACGATTTGTAAAATTTTTCCCGCCGCACATATTTTCTCCGGAAACGGGATATGCTAACCCGCGAAAGGGGAAGATCGTATGCTGGATAAAATCGCATTGGTCATTTTGATTATAGGCGGCCTGGACTGGGGCTCCATCGGCGTTTTCAATTTCGACTTCGTCTCGTGGATTTTCGGCGGCCAGATCACGGCCGGAAGCCGCATCGTGTATATTCTTGTCGCCGTGGCGGCGCTGTGGTGCATCCGCCTGCTGTTCCACGACGAAGAGGAAGAGACGGCCGTCCGCCACGCCGAGTGAAGTTTGCCCGCCGCTCGAAAGAGGCTGTTGCAAAACGAATTTGCAATAGCAAATTGCACAACAAAAGCAGTCCGATAATAAATAGAAAATGCGCTTTGAAATGGCTTTTAAGGGCCAAATCAAGGCGCATTTTTGTGCATTATCTTTCAGCGGGGCCGTTTTGCAACAGCCCCTTTAATTCTGCGGTTTGTTCCATTCGTAGATCAGGCGAAGGCCTTCCAGCAGCAGGGTGTCGCAGTGGACGATGCTGCGCTCGCACATCTGCACAACCTCGCGGGCCAGGCCGCCGGTCGCGACCACGCTGCATTTTTTGCCGAGCTCCTGCTCCATCCGGGAGCACATGCCGTCGATCATGCAGGCGGCGCCGGCGATCAGGCCGGAGCGCATGCACTCCGTCGTGCTGCCGCCGATCACGTGCTCCGGCGCCTCCAGGCTGACGGAGGGAAGCTGGGCGGTGCGCCCCGTCAGCGCGTCCAGCGAGATCCCCACGCCGGGCGCGATGGCCCCGCCCAGCAGGCGCCTGTCCTCATCCAGGACCATCAGCGTGGTGGCGGTGCCCATGTCGAGGACGATGCAGGGCCCGTCGAACATCTCCGCCGCGGCCACGCAGCCGACGATGAGGTCCGCGCCGACCAGCTCCGCGTTTCTGCTGTCGATTTTGATGCCGGTTTTCGTCTTCGGGCCCACGCAGACCGGCCGCACGCCCGTCAGGCGCCGGATGGCCCGCACCAGCGCGCGGTTGACCGGCGGCACGACGGACGAGACCGCCGCGCCGTCGATCTCGTCCAGGCCGATGCCGTAGAGGGCGAGGATTTCCCTTAGCTCGATGGCGTACTGGTCCTCCAGGCGCATGCGGTCCGTCGCCATGCGCGAAACCAGCAGCAGCTCCTTTCCCCGGTACACCCCGACCGTGATGTTCGTGTTCCCGATATCCAAGACAAGAATCATACTTCCGCCCCTGCTTTGTCCCGGCGGACCGCCCGCCGGAATCGTGATAAAAGCATTATAGCAAGCTCCGCCGCCGGATGCAATGACAAAACGGAAAAATCCGCCCGGGCGGAGAAAGGGGAGCGGCCCGCAGGCTACCGGAAAAAAAGGCGCACGGTCAGCGCCGAAAGGATGCACACCGCGAGGTCCCCCACCAGCGCGGCGGGAACGGTGTGCCGCGTCTTTTTGATGCCGACGGCGCCGTAATAGACCGCCACGGCATAGAACAGCGTCTCCGTCGAGCCGGAAAGGACCGACGCCACGCGGCCGGCGAAGCTGTCGGGGCCGCAGTCCCGGAAGATCTGCGCCAGCACGGCCGTCGAGCCGCTGCCCGAGACGGGTCGGATCAGCACGAGCGGCATCACCTCGGGCGGCAGGCCGAGCGCCTTTGCGGCGGGGGCCAGGAACGCCGAAAGCAGATCGAGCGCGCCCGAGGCGCTCAGCATCGAAACCGCCAAAATCAGCCCGACGAGCGACGGGAGGATCGCCGCCGACGACCGCAGTCCCTCTTTTGCACCGGAGACGAACGCGTCGAAGACCGGCACCTTCCGCAGAAACCCGAACAGGACGATGGCCAGGATCACGCAGGGCACCGCCCACGCGCTCAGCCTATCCATCGGGGCGCCTTTCCATCAGCTTGGCGGCGGTGAGGGCGGCCAGCAGTCCGCCCGCCGAGGTCGCCCACACGGCGGGCAGGATGTCGAACGGGGCGGCCGCCCCGGCGCCGGCCCGCAGCGTCGCCATAAAGGTGGGGATCAGCTGAAGGGAGGCCGTGTTCAGCACGACGAACGTCACCATCGAACGGTCGGCGGCCTGCGTGGGATTTTTCTTCTTCAGCTCCTTCATGGCCGCGATGCCCAGCGGTGTGGCCGCGTTGCCCAGGCCGAGCAGATTGGCCGTGATGTTCATGCACATGGCCCGCACGGCGGGCCCGTTCTTTTCACAGTCGGGGAAAAGCCGGCCCATCACGGGCGAGAGCGCCCGCGAAAGCAGCAGCGTCAGCCCGCCGTCCTCGGCGATCTTCATCAGTCCCGTCCACGCGCACATCATGCCGGTGATGGAAAAAACGAGCGTCACGGCTTCGCCCGCCCCGCTCAGCACGGCGGCGGAAAGCTGGGGCATGCGCCCCGTCGCCGCGGCGCACAGCACGCTCAGTAAAATCATTCCGGCCCAGAGATAATTTAACAGTTTGTTCATCTCCTTCCGGGGAAAGGCATGTATAATAACTATTCGTTGGGCAGGCGGATTATTATTTTTTCGCGCGGTTTCCCCTATTTACCTACAACTAATTGACAATAATGGAAAAACATACTATAATTGACCCATCACGATAAAATCTCATTTTTTTTGAGCCGAAAGGGTGTAGTCTTATTGAAATTTACAGGGATTGTAAGAAAGGTTGACGAGCTGGGGAGAATCGTGTTGCCGAAGGAACTGCGGGTCACGCTGAACATCAACGAAAAGGATCCGCTTGAGATCTACGTGGATGACGACAGCAAGATCGTCCTGAAAAAATACGAGCCCGCCTGCATCTTCTGCGGAGGAATGAATGGCATCGTCAATTACAGGGGCCGCAACGTCTGCCGCGACTGCCTGCAACAGCTGGCCGGCAAGCTGGAGGACGAAACCAAGGACAAGCCGTAAAGCCCCCGCCTGCCAAACCTGAAGAATAGGGGCGAGTGCTTCTGACGGAAGAGGAAAGCCGCTTTTTCCGCGGATGCGTCCGGGAGCTGCTGCAGAATCGGGATGTCCGCTCGATGTCGTCCTTTGTGCAGCACGGGAATGTTTCCACGCTGGAGCACTGCGTTTCGGTCGCGTACATAAGCTTTGAAATAGGCAAAAGGCTTCCTCTGCGGGTGGATTTTCGCAGTCTGATCCGCGGAGCGGTTCTGCACGATTTTTTCCTGTATGATTGGCACGTGGGCAGCGGGCGCAAAGAGCTGCACGCCTTCGCGCATCCGCGCACCGCGCTGCGCAACGCGGAGGCGCGGTTCCGCCTCAACGACTGCGAGCGGGACGTGATCCTGCGGCATATGTGGCCGCTCACGCCGGCGCCGCCGCGGTGCCCGGAGGCTTGGATCGTCGGCGCCGCGGACAAGTACTGCTCGCTGATCGAGACGCTGTCGAAGCGGCCGGCGGTCGCGCTGCGGCCGTTTTTATAACGCAAAGGGGGCTTCCTCAAAAGGGAAGCCCTCTTTGCGTTTGAGTTGCTGCAGGGTCATTTGTGGTATTTTTCGACGATGTCGCGCACGGCGCCGACCACGTAATCCGCCTGCTCGTCCGTGAGGGTCGGGTAGAGCGGCAGCGAGACGATGCGCTCGAAGTGCTTTTCCGTGTTCGGGAAATCGCCGGGACGGAAGCCGTAGCGTTTCGTGTAGGCGCTCATCGACGTGACGGGGATGAAGTGGACGCTGGTCCCCACGTTGCGGTCGTTCAGCTCCGCGATGAACCGGTCGCGGCCGATGGTCAGCCGCTCCGGCACGACGCGCAGCACGTACAGGTGCCACGAGTGGGTCGCGTAATCGGGAACGAACGGCGGCTCGACGGCGTCGATCCGCGCGAACGCGCGCTGGTATTTCTCCGCGATCTTCAGCCGGCGGGCCTGCATCTCGCCCAAGCGGGAGAGCTGGACCAGCCCCAGCGCGGCCTGGATATCGAACATGTTGTATTTGAACCCCGGCTCGCAGATGTCGTACCGCCAGGCGCCGCCTTTCGCATAGCGGTTCCAGGCGTTGTGGCTCATGCCCTGCCCGGCCCAGATGCGGGCCTTCGCGTCGATCTCGTCGTCGTCCGTCGCCAGCATGCCGCCCTCGCCGGTCGTGAGGTTTTTGGTCGCATAGAAGCTGTAGGAAGCCGAGCCCTGCAGACCGCTGCCGATCAGCCGGCCCTTGTAGCGGCTCGCCAGCGCGTGGGCGGCGTCCTCCGAGACGTACAGGCCGTGTTCCCGCGCGATGGCGTAGATGCGGTCCAGGTCGCAGACCTGCCCGCTGTAATGCACCGGGACTATCGCCTTCGTGCGGGGCGTGATCTTCTTTTCGACCTCGTCCGGATCGATGCAGCCGGTGCGGTAGTCGATATCCGCGAAGACGGGCTTCGCGCCCACATGGAGAATGGTGCTGGCCGTAGAGGCGAAGGTCATGGGCGTGGTGATGACCTCGTCGCCGGGGCCGATGCCCTTCGAGAGCAGCGCCACGTGCAGCGCCGCGGTGCAGGAGTTCAGGGCGACGGCATGCTTCGCGCCGACGTATTCGGCGAATTTTTTCTCGAATTCCACGGTGCGGGGTCCCTTGGCGATCCACCCGGAGCGCAGGGTCTCCACCACCGCCGAAATCTCTTTTTCGGTCAGGTCCGGCCGGTTGTAAGGAATGAAATCGTCCCTTTTTCTGAACTGGCTCATTTTGATTCCTTTCTTTTCTTTATAATATTATAATAGCTGAGTGGCGGAATGATTTTTTGCTTCTCCCCCGCCGAAGGCGGGGGAGAAGCAATTCCCGCCTCTCCGTCGCGGCTGAAATCGCCATAAACCGGATTTTTGCGGCCCCGGGTAAAAAACGGAAAAACGCGGGCCGAAACAGGTTATTTTCGCCTGATTTTACGAAAGATATGATAGCTCCTTTTCCTCCCGAAGTCAAACGGCGGGCGGTCCCGGCGCGGCCGATTGACTACGGGCGGTTCTGGGGATATAATAGACAGGCTAAAGCGAAATGATGCGGGCCCCGGCCTTTTCCGGGCGGCCGGGGCCGCAGAGGGAGCGGGACGGTTTGAGCGGAGAAAGGGAGTATTACGCGCACCCCAGCGCGTGCGTCGACGAAGGGGCCAAAATCGGCGCGGGCACGAAGATCTGGCATTTCTGCCACATCAGCGCGGGCTGCGAGATCGGCGAGGGCTGCACCCTGGGGCAGAACGTGTTCGTGGCGCCGGGCGTGCGGATCGGGAACCACTGCAAGATCCAGAACAACGTCTCCGTCTACGAGGGCGTGGAGCTCGGCGACTACGTGTTCTGCGGCCCGTCGATGGTGTTCACCAACGTGCAGCGCCCCCGGTGCCGCTACCCGCAGCGCGGCTCGCGGTTCTACGCGCGCACGCCGGTGGGGGAGGGCGCCAGCATCGGCGCCAACGCGACCGTCGTCTGCGGCCACCGCATCGGCCGCAACGCGTTCGTGGCCGCGGGCAGCGTGGTGACGAAGGACGTGCCGGACCACGCCGTGGTGATGGGCTGCCCGGCGCGCCAGAGCGGCTGGGCCTGCGAGTGCGGCGCCAAACTGGACGGACGTCTCGTCTGCCCGAAATGCGGAAGAAAATATGTTCAGGCCGCAAACGGCCTGAAGGAGGCCATAGAGTGATGCGGAAAATCGCGTTCAACGATCTGGGCGCCCAGTACCGCTTTCTGAAAAAAGAGATCGACGCCGGCATCGCGGAGGTGATCGGCGGCTGCCGTTTCATCTCCGGGCCGCAGGTCGAGGAACTGGAGGAGCGTCTCTGCGCCTTCACGGGCCGGAAGTACTGCGTGGCGACGGGCAGCGGGACCGACGCGCTGCTGCTGCCGCTGATGGCGAAGGGGATCGGGAAAGGGGACGCGGTGTTCGTGCCCGCCTTCACCTTCTTCGCCACGGCGGAGGTCGTCAGCCTGACGGGCGCGACGCCGGTGTTCTGCGATTCGGAGCCGGACGACTTCAACATGGACCCCGCTTCGCTTTCGGCGCAGATCGAGCGGACGCTGCGCGAAGGGAAGCTGAAGCCGAAGGGAGTCATTGCGGTCGACCTGTTCGGCCACCCGGCGGATTTCCCGAGAATCGAGAAAATCTGCGGGGAGCATGGGCTGTTCCTGATGGAGGATGCCGCCCAGGGGTTCGGGGGCGAGATCGACGGGAAAAAGGCCTGCTCGTTCGGCGGGGTTTCCGCCACCAGCTTCTTCCCGGCGAAGGCGCTCGGATGCTACGGCGACGGCGGCGCCGTGTTCACGGACGACGAGCGGCTTTGCGCGGCGCTGCGGTCCATCCGCGTCCACGGCAAGGGGGAAATGAAGTACGACAACGTGCGCCTCGGTCTGAACGCGAGGCTCGACACCCTGCAGGCCGCCATCCTGCTGCCGAAGCTGAGGGCTTTCGGCGCGGAGAACGAGCGCCGGCGCCGCGCGGCCGCCCGCTATGCGGAAGGGCTGCGGGGCAGCCGCTTCACGGCCCCGGCGGAGCGCAGGGGATTTTCCTCCAGCTTCGCCTATTACACGGTGCGGGCGGCCGGCCCCGGGGAACGCGCCGAGGCGCGGGAGGCGCTGAAGGCGGCCGGCGTGCCGACAATGGTCTATTACCCGAAGCCGCTCCACCTGCAGAAGGTGTACGAGCCCCTCGGCTACCGCAAAGGCGACCTGCCGGTCGCGGAGAAGCTGTGCGACACGGTGTTCAGTCTTCCGATGCACGGCTATATCGAGGATGAAGTCATCGATACGGTTTGTTCCGTTCTCAAAAACATCTGAACTGAAAAGGCGGGAATCAAATATGTCGAATCTCAAATCGGAGCTTCTCGGGAAGATCGGGGACCGGTCCGCCGTCGTGGGGATCGTGGGCCTCGGCTACGTCGGGCTGCCGCTGGCGGTGGAGTTCGCCAAGGCCGGCTACCGCACCATCGGTTTCGACGTGCAGGCGAACAAGGTGGATTCCGTCAACGCCGGGCACAATTATATCGGCGACATCGTGGGCGACACCCTCAAAAAGGTCGTGGAGGCCGGAACGCTCTCCGCCACCTCGGATTTCGCGTTCATCCGCAAGGTGGACGCCGTGGCCATCTGCGTGCCCACGCCGCTCGACAAATACCAGCAGCCGGATATCAGCTACGTGAAGGGCTCCACCGAGTCGGTGGCCAGGTTCGCGCACAAAGGCATGCTCGTGATCCTGGAATCCACCACCTACCCGGGCACGACCGAGGAGCTGCTCAAGCCGATCCTCGAGGCCGGCGGCCTGAAGTGCGGCGAGGATTTTTACCTGGCGTTCTCGCCGGAGCGCGTGGACCCGGGCAACAAGCAGTACAAGACGAAGAACACGCCCAAGGTGGTCGGCGGCATCGGCCGCGATTCCACCGAGGTTGCGGCGGCGCTGTACCGCAGCGTGCTGGCGGGCGGCGTCTACGAGGTCTCTTCGCCGGCGGTGGCCGAGATGGAGAAGCTGCTCGAAAACACATACCGCAACATCAACATCGGTTTGGCGAACGAGATGGCCATCATCTGCCACCGCATGGGCATCAACGTGTGGGAGGTCATCGAGGCCGCCAAGACGAAGCCCTACGGCTTCCAGGCGTTCTACCCGGGGCCGGGCCTGGGCGGGCACTGCATCCCGCTCGACCCGTTCTACCTCGCGTGGAAGGCGCGCGAGTACGACTACCACACCCGCCTGATCGAGACCTCCGGCGAGATCAACACCGGCATGCCGGAATACGTCGTTCAGCGCGCGATGACCGTGCTGAACCGCGACAAAAAATCGATGAACGGCTCCAAGGTGCTGGTTCTCGGCGTCGCCTACAAGGCGGATATCGACGACTACCGCGAAAGCCCGGCGCTCAACGTGATCGACCTGCTGATCCGGCAGGGGGCCCGGACCGTCTATTACGACCCCTATATCCCGCAGTACCGGCACAAGGGGAAGACCCATACCGGCGCGAAGGAGCTGACCGACGACATGCTCAGGGAAGCCGACATCATCATCATCTGCACGGCGCATTCGTGCTTCGATTACAATAAGATCCAGAAGCTTTCGCAGGAGGTGTTCGACACCCGCAACGCCATGAAGGACGTGAAGGACCGCTCGA
>DAIUFE010000019.1:0-11552 GCA_036844765.1 Caproicibacter sp.
CGGCGACGACATCCACCGCCGCACGGCGGCGCAGGTGTTCCACATGCCGGAGCAGATGGTCACCCCGCTGATGCGCAGCCGCGCGAAGGCCGTCAACTTCGGCATTGTGTACGGCATCGGCGCGTTCTCGCTCTCGCACAGCATCCACGTCTCCATGGCGGAGGCCAAAAAGTATATCGAGGACTACCTCGCGCACTATTCCGGCGTGGACGCCTATATGAAGCGCGTGGTGGAGCAGGCCCGGCGGGACGGCTACGCGCAGACCCTGTTCGGGCGGCGGCGCTACCTGCCGGAGCTCGCGAGCTCCAACCACAACCTGCGGGCGTTCGGCGAGCGCGTGGCGCGCAACATGCCCATCCAGGGCACGGCGGCCGACATCATCAAGATCGCGATGATCCGCGTGGAGCGCCGGCTGGCGGCCGAGAAGATGAAGGCCCGTCTGATTCTGCAGGTGCACGACGAGCTGATTGTGGAAGCGCCGGAGGAGGAGGCCGAAAAGGCCGCGAAGGTTCTGACCGAAGAGATGCAGGGCGCGGTCCCGCTCGCGGTCCCGCTGACGGCGGACGCGAAGAGCGGCCGCACCTGGTACGAGGCGAAGGCGTGAGCCTGTTCGCCTGCCCGGTCTGCGGGCGGCCGCTCGCCCGCGGGGAAAAGGCGTATTCCTGCGCCGCGGGCCACAGCTACGACATCGCGTCCGAAGGCTACGTCTACCTGCTGCCGCCGAACAAAAAGCACAGCGCCGCGCCGGGCGACGACCGGGAGATGGTGGCCGCGCGGCGCCGGTTCCTCGGGACCGGGTTTTACCGGATCTTCAGCGACGCGCTGAACCGCCTGGCGGAGCGCTGCCTGCCGGACGGGCCGGCGGCGGTGCTGGACGCGGGCTGCGGCGAGGGGTACTACACCGGCCGGCTGCTCGATTTTCTCGCGGCGCGGGGAAAGCGGGCCGGGCTGTACGGGTTCGACATCTCGAAATACGCCGTGCGTCTGGCGGCGAAACGCTATCCGGCGATCTCGTTCGCCGTCGGCAGCATGTTCGGCATCCCGTTCCTCTCCGGCGCGGCGGACCTTGCGGTGAACGTGTTCGCCCCGATCGTCCCCGCCGAGCTGAGCCGCGTGCTGAGGCCGGGCGGCGCGCTGATCCTCGCGGTGCCGGGGCCGCGCCACCTGTACGGCCTGAAGAAAATTCTCTACGACGCGCCGTACGAGAACGAGCGCCGGGACGTCGATTACCCGGGCTTCCGGTTCGAGGGGCGCTTCCCCGCGGAGGGGGAGATCGCCACCTCGGACCGCGCGGCGATGCGCGACCTGTTCGCCATGACGCCCTATTTCTGGAAGACGCCGCGGGAAGGCGGCGAGCGGCTGGAAAAGGCCGATTTTTTGAGGACCGAAATCCAGTTCGACTTCCTGGTCTACCGAAAGGCGGAAGAAGCATGAGCAAACGAAAGGCCTTTGTCCACTTCGTCAGCGCCGAGAGCCTGCTGTTCCTCGCCGCCGTGACGGCGCTTGCGTTCGCGGCGCGGCTGAAATTTCTGCCGTTTGAATCCGGCGACTACCGGCAGTTCCTGCAGGGCTGGTTCGCGCAGCTGAAGCAGAACGGCGGCCTGCCGGCCATCGGTCTGCCGCTGGGGGACTACATGCCGCCCTACTTTTACCTGCTGGCGCTTCTGACCTATCTGCCGGGGCGGGACCTTTACCTGATCAAGCTGCTCTCGTTTGCGGGAGACATCGTGCTGGCGGTGTTCGCCAAGAAGATCGTGGAGCTGAAATACGAGCAGTTCTGGGGCGAGATCGCCTACGCCGTCGTGCTGTTCCTGCCCAGCGTGATCCTGAACTCCGCGGCGTGGGGGCAGTGCGATTCCCTTTACACCGCCGCGCTGCTCGCGTGCGTGTACTACCTGCTGCGCGGGCGCGGGGACGCGGCCGTCGCCGCGTGGTCGGTGGCGTTCGTGTTCAAGCTGCAGGCGGTGTTCCTCGCGCCGTTCCTCCTGCTGATGCTGCTGTACCGAAAGATCCGGTGGCGCAGCCTGCTGATCGTGCCCGCCGTGTACCTGCTGGCGATCCTGCCCGCGGCCGCGATGGGCCGGAACCTGCGGGACCTCGCGACCGTCTATTTCCGGCAGGCGCGGCAGTACAGCGACATCTCGATGTACCTGCCCAACCTTTCGGTCTGGTATCCGAAGGACACGCCCCAGAGCGCCGGCATGGTCATCGCGGCCGCGGCGGTCGCCGCCGCGCTGGCCGGCGCGCTGTACTTCTGGCGCAGGAAGTTCGATCTCACGGACGAGATGCTGGTCTCGCTCGCGCTGCTCTCGGTGCTGTTCGTCCCGTACGTGCTGCCCTATATGCACGAGCGCTATTTTTACCCGGCGGACATCCTCTCGGTCGTGTTCGCGTTCTATTTTCCGGAAAAATTCTACGTGCCGGTCATCACGGTTCTCAGCTCCACCTACGTCGTCTGCCACAACCTGTTCAACACGCATTTCCTGCACATCCGCATCCTCTCCGTGCTGATGCTGTTCTGCCTGCTGTGGGTCGGCATCCACACAATCTACCTTTCGCGGGACGAGAAGATCGAAAGGGTGGTGCGCCGCCGGTGGATGGGCTGACCGTCGTCCCCATGGCGGAGCGCCATCTGGACGCGCTGGCGGAGCTGGAGCGGACCTGCTTTTCGGAGCCGTGGACGCGCGCCGGCCTCGCCGCGGAGCTGGAGTCGCCGGCCGCCGTGTTCGCGGTGGCCGAGCTGTGCGGGCAGACGGCGGGCTACGCCGGGATGCACCGCGTGCTGGACGAATGCTACGTGGACAACGTGGCCGTTTTCCCGCGCTTCCGCCGCCGGGGGTGCGCGCGGGCGCTGATGGGATATCTGATCGCCGGGGCGCGGGCGGCCGGCGCGCGCTTTGTCAGCCTGGAGGCGCGGCCCTCCAACGCGGGTGCGCTCGCCCTGTACCGAAGCCTCGGCTTCCGGCAGGCGGGCCGCCGGAAAAATTTTTACGCGCGCCCGGCGGAGGACGCGCTGATTTTGACGCTGTTCCTTTAGACAGATATAGAAAACGCTTTTGAGGGAGAACCGGATGAAAATACTGGGAATCGAAAGCTCCTGCGACGAGACCGCCGCCGCCGTGGTGGAGGACGGCCGCGCCGTGCTGTCGAGCGTGGTCGCCTCGCAGGTGGAGGAGCACAAGCTGTACGGCGGCGTGGTGCCGGAGATCGCCTCCCGCCGGCACTGCGAGGCGATCGTGGGCGTGGTGCAAAAGGCGCTGGAGGACGCCGGGACGGACCTTTCCGGCGTGGACGCCGTGGCCGTGACCTGCGCCCCCGGGCTGATCGGCGCGCTGCTGGTCGGCGTCAATTTCGCGAAGGGGCTGGCTCTGGCGGCGGAAAAGCCGCTGGTTCCGGTGCACCATCTGCGCGCGCACATCGCGGCGAACTATCTCTGCTTCCCCGGACTGGAGCCGCCGTTCCTGTGCCTCGTCGTCTCGGGCGGGCACACCCATATCGTCGAGGTGCTGGACTACACCCGGCTGCGCGTGCTGGGGCGCACGCGCGACGACGCGGCGGGCGAGGCATTTGACAAGGCCGCCCGCGCGATGGGCATCCCCTACCCCGGCGGCGTGGAGCTGGACCGGATCGCCGAGGGCGGAAACGAGAAGGCCTACCGTTTCCCGCGCCCCTCCGTCGACGGCGCGCCGTACGATTTCAGCTTTTCGGGCCTCAAGACGAACGCGGTCAACCTGATCCACAACGCGAAGCAACGGGGCGAGACGCTGAATATTCCGGACCTTGCGGCCTCGTACCGCAGGGCGGTGGTGGACTGCCTGACGCGCAATTTCTTCGCTGCCGCCGCCGCCACGGGGGCGAAGAAGCTGGCCGCTGCGGGCGGCGTCTCGGCCAACGCCCTGCTGCGCCGCGAGATGAAGAGCGAGTGCGCCCGCCGCGGCCTCGCGTGCTACTTCCCCCGGCTCTCGCTGTGCGGGGACAACGCGGCCATGGTCGGCGCGCAGGGCTACTATGAATTCCTCGCCGGGCACACCGCCGGCCCGGACCTGAACGCCCGGGCCGAGATGCCGGTGGAGCGGGATTTTCCGCCGGCGGCGCGGGCCGCGCGCCGTTGACTTCCGCCCGGGACGGGGCTATACTTTTGAAGGAAGCGGCAGAATCTCAGAAGAGAGTTTCGTCTCATCACGAAAGGGGCTTTTATCTGTGAAAATCATCGAAGCAACGGATTACCGGGACATGAGCCGCAAGGCGGCGAACATCCTCTCGGCGCAGGTCATCCTGTTCCCGCGCAGCGTGCTGGGCCTGGCGACGGGCTCCACGCCGCTGGGCATCTACAGCCAGCTGGCCGAGTGGTACCGGAAGGGCGACATCGACTTCAGCGGGGCGCGCAGCGTCAACCTGGACGAGTACTGCGGCCTTTCGCCGGACAACCCCCAGAGCTACCATTATTATATGCGGGAAAATTTCTTTAAGCACATCAACATCCGGCCCGAAAACACGTTCGTCCCCAACGGCCTGGCGAAGGACATCGACGCGGAGTGCGCGCGCTACGACCGGCTGATCGCGGGCCTCGGCGGGATCGACCTGCAGCTTCTGGGCCTGGGGAACACCGGGCACATCGGCTTCAACGAGCCGGACGAGAGCTTCGACAAGATGACGCACCGGGTGGCCCTCAAGCCGAAGACCATCGCGGACAACGCCCGCTTCTTCGAGAGCCCGGACGAGGTGCCGAAATACGCCGTGACGATGGGCATCAAGGCCATCATGCAGGCGAAGAAGATCCTGCTGGTCGTCAGCGGCGGCCGGAAGGCGCAGATCACCGAAAGGGCCCTGTTCGGCCCGGTGTCGCCCGCCGTGCCGGCCTCGATCCTTCAGCTCCACCCGGACGTGACCGTCGTCGCGGATCGCGAGGCGTTCGCCGTCGCGCGGGAAAAGCATCCGAAAAAGGAGGAAGAACTGTGATCCTGAAAAACGCGGAGGTCTTCGACCCCGAATTCAACCTGGTGCGCGCCGACATCGCCGTCGACGGGCAGAAAATCAGCCGCGTGGCCCCCGGCCTTTCCGGCGGGGAGGAGATCGACCTGACCGGCTGCATCGTGGCGCCGGGCTTCGTGGACATCCACATCCACGGCTGCGTCGGCGCCGACACCTGCGACGCCAAGCGGGAATCCATCGCCAAGATGGCCGCCTATCTGGCGCGCAGCGGCGTCACGTCCTTCTGCCCCACGACTATGACGGTCGCCCTGCCGGAGATCGAGGCCGCCCTCGCCTGCGTGCGCGACTGCATGGAGCATCCGCCCGAGGGCGCGGCCGTCCGCGGCGCGAACATGGAAGGGCCGTACCTCTCCTCCGAAAAGAAGGGCGCCCAGAACGAGGAGTTCATCCGCAAACCGGATTTTGAGGAATTCCGCGGGATCTTCGAGCGCAGCGGCGGCATCATCAAGGTGGTGGACGTCGCGCCGGAAAGCGAGGGCGCCGAGGCCTTCATCACCGCCGCGAGCCGGCTGTGCCGGGTCTCGTTCGCCCACTCCGGCGCCGATTACGAGCAGGCGAAGGAATCCTTCCGCTGGGGCGTCACGCATGTGACGCACCTGTTCAACGCGATGACGGGTCTGCACCACCGCGCGCCGGGCGCCGTGGGCGCCGTGTTCGACAGCGATTCCGTCCGGGCGGAGATCATCTGCGACGGCATCCACATCCACCCCGCCGTGCTCCGCCTGGCGTTCCATCTGCTGGGCGGGGACCGCGCCGTCGTGATCAGCGACGCGCTGCCGGCGGCCGGCCTGCCGGACGGCTCCTCGTTCCTGCTGGGCGGGCAGAGGGTCTATGTGAAGGGCGGCCGCGCGGCGCTGGCGAGCGGCTCGCTGGCCGGCTCCACCACGAACGTGTGCGAAGAGGTCAGAAACCTCGTCCGCTTCGGCATCCCGCTGC
Source organism: Caproicibacter sp. (assembly GCA_036844765.1). Lineage (GTDB taxonomy): Bacteria > Bacillota > Clostridia > Oscillospirales > Acutalibacteraceae > Thermocaproicibacter. The sequence goes on from DAIUFE010000019.1 coordinate 5,929, forward strand.
GGCAGGCGGTCAAATCCGCGACCCTCAACCCCGCGAAGGAGATCGGCGCGCAGGACGAGATCGGCACCGTCGAGCCCGGAAAATACGCCGACCTGGTCGCGCTCGGGCGGGACGGCCTCCCGCTCCGGCTGTCGATGGCGAAGGGCGTCGTTTACCGGAACGAACTGCGGTAAGCTCCGGCGCCGGACGGGCGGCGCGCCCCGGGCGGGAATCTCTTCCTCCGCCCGGGGCGCGCCTTGTTTCCGGGGGAAAAGCATGTTATAATCAGGGGTAACAAAAAGGGCGGAGCGAAGCGACGGGAGGGAACCTGCGCGTGAAGGACGTTTTTCATTCCACGGCGTTCAAGATCCTGGTGGCCGTGGTGGCCGCCATGTTCTGCCTGATGCTCTACACGGCGGGCGCCGGGGATTCCGCGACGGCGACGGCGCTCGGGCTGATCACCACGCCGATGCAGCGGGTGAGCGCCATCGTGGCCAACAATGCGGCCGCGGCGGCCCGCACGGCCGCGCAGCCGAAGGAAGAGCTGGAGGCTGAGAACCGCCGCCTGCGGCAGCAGGTGGAGGATCTGAACAAAAAGCTGGTCAACTACTACGCTTACCAGCAGGAGAACGCCCAGCTGCGCAAGTTCCTCGAGCTGAAGAACGACAACCCGGATTTCAAGCTCGTCGCGGCGGCGGTGATCGGGCGCGACCCGAACGACCTGTTCGGCCAGTTCACCCTCGACCAGGGCTCGCGGGCGGGCATTGCGCTGAACGACCCCGTCGTCACCGAGGCCGGCGTGGTCGGCTGGGTCTCGTCGCTGAGCGCCGGCTACAGCAAAGTGACCACTTTCCTCGCGCCGGAGACGAAGATCAGCGCGATGGACCGGGTCAGCCGTGAGACCGGCGTCGTCGGCTGCGACATCCGCGCGGCCGACCGCAGCCTCCTGCAGCTCAACTACCTTTCGGCGGGCACCGCCGTCAAGGCCGGGGACCTGATCGTGACCAGCGGCATCGGCGGCATCTATCCGCGCAACCTGATCATCGGCACCGTGAAGGACGTGAAGCACAGCACCTACGACGTCTCGCTTTACGCCGAGGTGGAGCCCGCCGTCGACGTGAAGGCGGTGCGCGACGTGCTGGTCATCACCTCGTTCACGGGGCAGGGGGAGGCGCTTTCCCCCGCCGGGGGGAAGGCGTCGTCCTCCTCCGCGGGAGGAAAGCCATGAACCGGTACAGGGCGGTCCGCTACCTGGGGTACGCGCTCGAGATCCTCGTGGTCTTCATCCTGCAGGAGACGCCGGGCCTGATCCCGGCGGTCGGCGGGGCGCGCCCCGTCGTGCTGATCCCGGCGGCGGTATGCATCGCCATGTTCGAGGCTGAGACGCCCGCCATGGTCTTCGGCCTGCTGGCCGGCCTGCTGGCCGATTACGGCGCCGGCGGCGTGCTCGGATTCCACGCGCTGCTGCTGGCCGCGGCGTGCTTCGCCGTCTCGCTGATGGCGGCAAACCTGTTCCAGACGAACTTTCTGATGGCGCTGCTGACCTGCGCCGTGACGGAGGCCTGCATGACGCTGCTGCAGTGGCTTTTTTTCTTCGTGCTGTACGGCTACGCGCACGCCGGCTACGCGCTGACGGCGCACTACCTGCCCATCTTCTGCTACACGTTCGCGCTGACGCCGCTGGCGTACTATTTCAACCGCGCCCTCGCCCTGCAGATCCGCTCAAAGGAGGAATGACGCGATGGACGAAGAAGAGAAAAAGCCGAGGGGCGGCGGGCGCCTCCTCTTCGCGGGGATCGCGCTGTTCGCCGTGCTCGCCGCCTATGCGCTGCGCCTTGCGGACTGGCAGATCGCGAACCACGACAAATGGCTCCGGGAGGCCGACCGCTCCGGCACCGCGACCGCCCCGCTGGAGGCCGCGCGCGGCGAGATCCTGGACGCGCAGGGTGTCGGCCTCGCCGTGAACCAGACGGGCTACGCGATCCGCTTCAACGCCGCCTATATGAAGGAAAAGACGGAAAACGCGACCATCCACACGCTGATCGCCCTGCTGGACGCCCGCGGCGAAAAGTGGGTGGACAAGCTGCCCATCCGGCTGAACTCCGCGGGAAAATACGAGTTCATCCCCGGGCAGGAAAAAGAGGTCTCTGTGCTGAAATCCAAGGACTTTCTTGCCGTGAACCCCTACACGACGGCGGAGCAGTGCATGCAGCACCTGATTGAAAAATACGGCTGCGAGGGGTATTCCGCGAAGGACGCGCGGGACATCGCCTCCGTGCGGTACAATATGGCCCGCACGTGGTTCTCGCTCTCCATCCCCTACACGTTCGCCGAAAGCGTGAGCCAGGACACCGTGGCCGTGATCAGCGAGAACTCCGCCTCCCTGCCGGGGGTGGAGACGAAGGTCACCGCCGTGCGCAAATACCCGGACGGCACCCTGCTGCCCCAGATCCTGGGCACGGTGGGGGCCATCTCGCAGGAGGAATACGACGCGCTGCACAAGACGAAGGGCTACGCGCTGGACGACCGGCTGGGCAAGAGCGGCGTCGAAAAGGCCTTCGAGGACCAGCTGCGCGGCAAGGCCGGCGAGCTGAGGTTCAACCTCGCCCAGGACGGCTCCATCGCGTCCGAGACCGTCGTCAAGGCGCCCGTGGCGGGCAACACGGTGCACCTGACCATCGACAGCCGCCTGCAGAAGGTGCTGAACGCCTCGCTCGCGCAGAACGTGACGGGCGCGCGGGAATATGGCGAGCAGCTCTGCGCCCAGAACTACAAGGGCAGCCGGACCGGCCACGGCGAGGACTGCGTCGCCGGCGCCGCGGTGGTGCTGCGGGTGAAGGACTTCGCCGTCCTCGCGGCCTCCACCTACCCCTCCTACGACCAGAACCGCATCGCGGAGGATGCGAAATACTACGGCACCCTGCTGAAGGACGGCAAGACCAAGCCGCTGATCAACCGCGCGTTCAACGGCGTGTTTACGCCCGGCTCCGTCGTGAAGCCCTACGTGACGCTCGCGGCCCTGCAGGAAGGGGCCATCACCACCTCCACGCGCATCCTGGCGAACAGCATCTACATGCGGTTCGCGGATTCCCATTTCACGCCGCACAGCCTCGGGAGCTACGGCTACGTGACCGCGAATTTCGCCCTCATGAAGTCCAGCAACGCCTTTTTCTACGAGGTCGGCTACCGGCTGGGCATCACCAAGATGAACCTCTACGCGCGGCGCTTCGGCCTCGGCGTGAAGACGGGCCTGGAGCTCGGCGAGAGCGCGGGCGTCCTCGCCGGCCCGGAGGAGCGCGCCGCCTCGGGCGGCTCGTGGTGGGACGGCAACACCGTCGAGGCGGCCGTGGGGCAGGACGACAACCTGTTCTCCCCGCTGCAGCTCGCCACCTACTGCGCGACCCTCGCCAACAAAGGGGTGCGCCTGCAGCCGCACCTTCTCGACAAAATCACCGACTACGCGCAGCAGAAGGTGATCTCCTCCGCGCAGCCCAAGCAGGCGGCGAACGTCGGCGTGAGCGATTCCTACCAGGAATACGTGAAGGCCGCGATGCGCAGCGTCGCGACGGGCGGCACCGCCGCCTCCGTGTTCAAAGACTACGGCGTCGCCATCGCGGCGAAAACCGGCACGGCGGAGCTGGGCACCAACGGCTCCGACAACGTGACCTTCATCGGCTACGCCCCTTACGACGACCCGCAGATCGCCGTCGCCGTCGTGCTGGAGCACGGCGCGACCGGCAAATACTCCATGACGGTGGCCAAGGACCTGTTCGACGCCTATTTCTTCGGCAAAACCGTCGATTCCTCCGGCCGCCTGGTGATGCCGTCGGCGTCGCAGGCGGCGGGCGCCTCCTCTTCCGCGGGCTGAGGCCGGGGCGGGAATTTTCCAATATTTATACAAAAGAACATTGAAAAACCTTTACTCCGCAAAAAGGTTGTGATAAGATAGGAACAACGGGGGAGAAACGGAGCCTATGAATTCGGTTACGGTCATCGCGTCCGGAAAGGGCGGCGCGGGAAAATCCACGGTGACGGCCGGGCTGGGCGCGGCGCTCGCCGCGCGCGGCAGGCGGGTCCTCCTGATCGACGGCGACGCGGGCCTCGGGTGCCTGGACCACATGCTCGGCGTCTCCGAACGCCGGGTGTTCGATCTGGCGGACGTGGTCTCCGGCGCCGCGGAACCGGACAAGGCCGTCTACGTCTCCTCCTTTTCCCCCAACCTGTTCCTCCTGCCCGCGCCGGGCGCGGAGGAGGACGTCGTCAGCCCCGACATCATGCGGGAGCTGGCGGGGGTGTTTTCCCGCTATTACGATTACGTGCTGATCGACAGCCCCGCGGGCGTGGGGCAGGGATTCTTCAGCGCGGCGGCGGCCGCCCGGCGGGCGCTGCTGGTCGCGACGCCCGACCCGGTCTGCCTGCGCGACACCGCCCAGACGCGCCTGCGCCTGCGGGAAGCCGGCGTGGCGCAGCAGAGGCTGGTGATCAACCGCTTCAGCGGGGCGGCGTTCCGGCGGCAGGGATATTACCGCGACCTCGACGCCGTGATCGACGCGGCCGGCGTGCGGCTGATCGCCGTGGTGCCGGACGACCCCCGCCTTGCGGCGGCGGCCGCGAACGCGCGGCCCGCTCCGGAAAAATCGCCCGGGGGGATGGCGCTGGCCCGCCTGGCCGCGCGGATGGAAGGGGAGCGCGTTCCCCTTCCCCCGCCGCAGAAACTCTGAAAAACCGATTTTCCTTTTTTGGGAGGGGAATTTATGAAGATTGCCTTGATCGCCCACGATGCCAAGAAAGAGCTGATGGTTCAGTTCTGCATCGCCTACTGCGGCGTGCTGAGCCGCCACACCCTCTGCGCGACGGCTACCACCGGCAAGATGGTCGCCGAGGCCACGGGCCTTGAGATCCAGCGGTTCCTGGGCGGCTCGCAGGGCGGCGACCAGCAGATCGCGGCGCGCATCGCGTGCAACGAGATCGACCTGCTGCTGTTCTTCCGCGACCCGCTGAACCCCAAGCCGAACGAGCCGAACGACATGAACCTGCTGCGCCTGTGCGACATGCACAACATCCCCGTCGCGACCAACATCGCCACGGCGGAGGTGCTGATCCACGGGCTGGAGCGCGGCGACCTCGACTGGCGCGATATTCTGAACCCGAAAAACTGAATCGCCCGGAATTCCGGCGAAGAACGGAAAGAGTACCCGAAGCCCCCGCGCAGAGAAAGGGCGCCGCGGCTGAGAGCGCCCCCGCAGAGCGGGGCTTTGGGGAAGACATCCGGGAGCCGGCCCGTCCCCGCGCGGGGACGCTTTTAAGGGGAGCCCTGCGGCTCCCGAAAAAGGGTGGCACCACGAGCGGAGTTTCCCTCGTCCCTTTCCTGCGGGACGGGGATTTTTTGTCCTTCCGGCGTCCCGAAACATCAAAAGCAAAGGAGTTTTCTTGTGATGGAACCGATCAAAGCGCAGCGAGGCACGCAGGACATCCTGCCCGGGCAGTCCGAACGCTGGCGGGCGGTGGAAGAGGCGCTGCGCGCCGGGGCGGAGACCGCCGGCTTCCGCGAGATCCGCACGCCGCTGTTCGAGGATACGCGCCTGTTCCGCCGCTCCGTCGGCGAGGCGACCGACGTGGTGGAAAAGGAGATGTACACCTTCGAG
>DAIUFE010000019.1:11562-15219 GCA_036844765.1 Caproicibacter sp.
CACCCTGAAGCCGGAGGGCACGGCCGGCGCGGTGCGGGCCTACCTGGAGCACGGGCTGTTCAACAGCCCCCTGCCGGTGCGCCTGTACTACTTCACGCCCTGCTACCGGTACGAGCGCGCGCAGGCGGGCCGCCAGCGCGAGTTCCACCAGTTCGGCGTCGAAGAGTTCGGCCCCGCCCTGCCGGCGGCGGACGCGGGCCTGATCGCTCTGGCGGACGGCGTCTTCGCGCGGCTGGGCGTGCGGAACCTCGCGCTCAAGGTCAACTCGATCGGCTGCCCGGACTGCCGCGCGGCATACGCGAAGGCCCTGCGGGAGTATTTCGGCGCGCACCGGGACCAGCTCTGCGAGGCGTGCCTCTCGCGCCTGGAGCGCAGCCCCCTGCGCCTGCTGGACTGCAAGGAGCCGGGCTGCGCCGCCGTCGCCGCGAAGGCGCCGCGCATCCTCGACTACCTGTGCGACGAGTGCCGGGAGCACTTCGCCCGGGTGCGGGAGGGCCTCGACGACGCCGGGGTAAAGTACGAGGTGGACCCTTCCGTCGTCCGCGGGCTGGATTACTACACCCGCACGGTGTTCGAGTTCGTGTCCTCCGACCTCGGCGCGCAGAGCACCGTCTGCGGCGGCGGCCGGTACGACGGCCTGGTGGAGGAGATGGGCGGCCGGCCCACGCCGGCGCTGGGCTTCGGCCTCGGCCTCGAGCGCCTGCTGCTCGTGATGGAAGCGCAGAAGGCGGAATTCCCGCCGCAGAAAACCTGCGACCTCTATATCGCCGCGCTGGGCGGCGAAGCGCAGCGGGAGGCGTTCCGCGCGGTCTGCGCGCTGCGGAAAAACTCCGTCGCCGCGGCGTGCGACGAGATGGGCCGCAGCCTGAACGCGCAGATGAAATACGCCGGCAGGATCGGCGCGAGGTTCACGATGGTGCTGGGCGGGGACGAGCTGAAGACCGGAAAGGCCGCCCTTAAGAACATGAGGACCGGCAAAACCGCGGAGGTCTCCCTCGCGGACAACCTCGCCCGGCAGTTCGCCGCCGTGCGTGCGGCGGCCGAAACCGCCGGCGTTTGAAAAAAAGGAGATGAGCATCCCATGGATTCATCCGTTCTGGACGGGTTCCGCCTCGCCGCCGCCGAAAAGCGGCTCGGCGTCTACGGGATCCGCGTGGAGACCGCGGCGGGGAAAAAGGTCACCCGTTTCTGGCGCTCCGACGACGACGTGAACCTGTACTCGGCCTCCAAGACCTTCACGTCGCTCGCGGTCGGCCTGTGCGCGGCGGACGGGAGGTTCCAGCTGACCGATAAAATCCTTGACTTCTTCCCGGAATATCGCTCCGCCGCCTCGCCCGGCAGCGAGGACATCACGCTGCGGGACCTGCTGCACATGTCGTCCGGCAAGCTGCGGTTCTGGTGCGGCGAGAACGAGCGGGAAGAGGACGAAAGGGACTGGGCGGAACTGTTCTTCCGCGTGCCGGTCACGAAAAAGCCGGGGACGTTCTTTTTCTATTCCAACGCCTGCCCCTACATGCTCGGCCGCGCGATCGAAAAAGTCACCGGGCAGAGCGCGCGGGATTTCCTGCTGCCCCGGCTGTTCCGGCCGCTCGGCATCCTCAATCCGCAGTGGCACACCGACCCGCGCGGGCACACCCTCTGCGCGACGCAGCTCTTCCTGAACCTCGACGAATTCAGCCGGCTGGGCACGCTGCTGCTGCACGGCGGGGAGTACGGCGGAAAGCGGCTGGTCGGGGAAAACTATCTGCGGCGGATGGCGGAGGACACCGTTCCCTCCGGCTGGGACGGATGCGCAGAGCCGGAGGACCTGGCGGGCTACGGCTACCAGGTCTGGCGCTGCACCCTGCCCGGCGCGTTCCGCGCGGACGGAAAATACGGGCAGTTCTGCATCGTCCTGCCGAAGCAGGGGGCGGCGGTGACCCTCACCGCGCACGAGGAAACGCGGACCTACGACATGATCCGCGCCGTGTACGACGAGATCGTGCCCAGGCTGTAAAAAGCCCCGGAAAAACATTTTGGAGGAATTCTTAAATGGCAGAATCCATGGACGGCCTGAAACGGACCCACTACTGCGGCACGCTGCGGAGCGGGGACGCGGGAAAAGAAGTCACCGTGTGCGGATGGGCCCAGCGGCAGCGCGATCTCGGGCAGCTGATCTTCATCGACCTGCGCGACCGCACCGGCATCGTGCAGCTCGCCTTCGACCAGGCGACCGACCGCGCCGTGTTCCGCAAAGCCTTCGGCATCCGCGCGGAATACGTGCTGGCGGCGAAAGGGACCGTGCGGGAACGCTCCGCCAAAAACGCGGACCTGCCGACCGGCGACGTCGAGATCGCCGTGACGGAGCTGCGCGTGCTCGCCGAAAGCGAGACGCCGCCGTTCGCCGTCGAGCGGGATTCCGGCGTCAAGGAGGACCTGCGCCTGAAATACCGCTACCTCGACCTGCGCCGCCCCGATTTACAGGAAAACCTGATCAAGCGGCACAAGATCGTCAAGGCGGCGCGGGACTATTTCGACGGGCAGGGCTTCCTTGAGATTGAGACCCCGGACCTGATCAAATCCACACCGGAGGGCGCGCGGGACTACCTGGTGCCCTCGCGTATGTTCCCGGGCCGGTTCTTCGCGCTGCCGCAGTCTCCCCAGCTCTACAAGCAGCTGCTGATGCTCGCGGGCTTCGACCGGTACATGCAGGTCGCGCGCTGCTTCCGCGACGAGGATCTGCGCGCCGACCGCCAGCCCGAGTTCACGCAGATCGACTACGAGATGTCCTTCGTCACGCAGGACGACGTGATGGCCGTCGCGGAGGGCTTCATCCGAGAAGCCTACCGCGTCCTCGGCGCCGACGTCCCGGTCCCCCTGCCGCGCCTTCCGTGGCATGAGGCGATGCGCCGCTTCGGCTCCGACAAGCCGGATCTGCGCTTCGGCATGGAGCTGACCGACCTGAGCGCCCCCCTCGCGGGCACGGAGTTCCGCGTGTTCGCCGGCGCGCTCGCGCAGGGCGGCAGCGTGCGCGGCATCAATCTGAAGGGGAAGGCGGATTCCCTCGGCCGCAAGGACCTCGACCGTCTGGGCGAATGGGTGAAAGACTACGGCGCGAAGGGCCTGGCGTGGACGCGCCTTTCCTCCAGGGGGGAAAGCTCCTCCTACGAGAAATTCCTCCCGCCCGGGCAGGCGAAGGCCGTGCGCGCCGCGCTGGGCGCGGAAGCGGGCGACGTGCTGTTTCTGGTGGCGGACGCGGAGAACAGGACCGTCTGCACCGCGCTCGGCGCGCTGCGCTGCGAGCTCGCCCGCCGCTTCGGGCTGATCGACCCGAAAAAGATCAGTCTGCTCTGGGTCACGGACTTCCCGCTGTTTGAATTCAGCAAGGAGGAAAACCGCTGGGTCTCGGAGCACCACCCCTTCACCATGCCGCGGCGGGAGGATGTCGACAAGCTGGAAACCGACCCCGGCAGCGTGCTGGCCTACGCCTACGACATGGTCCTCAACGGCAACGAGATCGGCGGCGGGTCCATCCGTATCCACGACGGCGGGCTCCAGAAGCGGATCTTCTCCGTGCTGGGCATCCCGCCCGAGCAGGCGAAGGCGCGCTTCGGCTTTCTGACGGACGCGTTCCGCTACGGCGCGCCGCCGCACGGCGGCATGGCGTTCGGCCTCGAC
>DAIUFE010000019.1:15258-28105 GCA_036844765.1 Caproicibacter sp.
GATCGCGTTCCCGAAGGTCGCGTCCTCCGCCGAGCTGATGAGCGACGCGCCGACCGGCGTGGACGAAAAGCAGCTGGCGGAGCTGGGAATCGCCGCGCTGCCCGAAAAGAAGTAAGGCCCGGCGCGCGGAAAGGAGGGCGTGCGGCGTGCAGAACGTCAATTACCAGAAAGTATTGGACGGGACCCTGCGGGGCCTGGGCGGCCGCGTGCCGTCCCTGCTGCTGCACGACTGCTGCGCCCCGTGCGGCAGCTACGTTCTCGAATACCTCTCGGATTATTTTTCGATCACGGTGTTCTATTACAACCCGAACATCTCCCCCGAGGAGGAGTACCGCAAGCGCGTCGCGGAGGTCCGCCGCCTGCTCGCGGAAATGCCCCTGAAGCACCCCGCGCCGCTCCTCGAGGGGCCGTACGAGCCCGGGCGTTTCGCCGCGCTGGCGAAGGGGCACGAGAGCGACCCGGAGGGCGGCGCGCGCTGCACGGCGTGCTACGCCCTGCGCCTGCGGGAGACCGCGAGGCGCGCGAAAAAGGGCGGGTTTGATTTCTTCACCACCACGCTCTCCGTCAGCCCTTACAAGGACGCGCGCAGGCTCAACGCGATCGGCGCGGAGCTGGAGCGGGAGTTCGGCGTGCCGTACCTGCGCTCCGACTTCAAGAAACGGAACGGGTACCTGCGCTCGATCCGGCTGTCGCATCAATACGGGCTGTACCGGCAAAACTACTGCGGGTGCGCCTTTTCAAAACAGAGACGAAAGGAGTCCGATCCAAATGACGGAAGGGTCCTATAAGGCCGACGAGACCCGGTACGGAAACATGCGGTACCGCCGCTGCGGAAACAGCGGGCTGAAGCTGAGTGCGATCTCGCTCGGCTTCTGGCACAACTTCGGCGGAAGCGCCCTGTACGGGGACTGCCGCGCGATCGTGCGCCGCGCCTTCGACCTCGGCGTCACGGTCTACGACCTGGCCAACAACTACGGCCCGCCCGGCGGCGCCGCGGAGGAGACCTTCGGCCGCATCCTGAGGGACGATTTCTCCGCCCACCGCGACGAGATGATCGTCACCACCAAGGCGGGCTTCCCCATGTGGCAGGGCCCTTACGGCGACGGAGGGTCCCGCAAATACCTGCTGGCCAGCCTCGACCAGAGCCTGAAGCGCCTGGGCCTCGACTATGTGGACATCTTCTACCACCACCGCCCGGACCCCGGCACGCCGCTGGAGGAAACCATGGGCGCGCTGGCCGACGCCGTGAAAAGCGGCAAGGCGCTCTATGTCGGCATCTCGAACTACGGCGCGGAGGAAGCGGAAAAAGCCGTCCGCATCCTGGAAGGGATGGGCGCGCGCTGCCTGATCTGCCAGTCCCGCTACAACCTGCTGGACCGCGGCGCGGAGCGGGAAGGCTTGTTTCAGACGGCGGAGCGGTGCGGCTTCGGCATGACGGCCTACAGCCCGCTCGCGCAGGGCGTGCTGACCGGGAAATACAGCCGCGGGATCCTCGCCGGCTCGCGCGCCGACGGCAGGTCCCGCTTCCTGACGCCCAAAAACATCACGCCGGAGATCGTCCGGAAGGTCGGCCGCCTGACCGAGATCGCCCGCCGCCGCGGCCAGACGCCCGCCGAGCTCGCGCTGAGCTGGATCCTCCGCGAGAAGGCCATGGCCAGCGTGCTGGTCGGCGCCAGCTCCCCCGCGCAGCTCGAGGAGAATGTGAAGTGCCTCGCCCACCTCGATTTCAGCGGGGAGGAGCTGCGGGAGATCGACTCCGCCCTCGGGTGACGGAAAGCCTGCGGAAGGGCGGCCCGGGCGCGGAGCCAGCGCCCGGGCCGCCCTTTTCGCCGCTTCCGCAGAAGCCCCATATATGGTATATACTAAGTATACGTTTATCAAAATATTGATTTTTCCTGTTGACTTCTACCCCGTTCGGCGGTATACTTGGAACTGTTCCCGCCGAAAATAAGGGAAGTCGAAAGGGATCGGACGCTCGGGATTCCCGGCGGGAAAAGCGGAACAACGGAGGAGAAGAAAAAAGCATGGATCAAAATTGGGAGGCTCTGATGCGGCGGCTGCGAAGGCCGGCGGGAAAGATCGACGTCGTGCTCGACACCGACGCCTACAACGAGATCGACGACCAGTACGCCCTTTCGTATCTGGTCCGGTCCGGCGAAAAGCTGAATCTGAAAGCCGTCTACGCCGCGCCGTTCTTCAACGGCAAGTCCTCGGGACCGGAGGACGGGATGGAAAAATCCTACGACGAGATTCTGCGGCTCCTGCCGCTGCTCGGGCGCGAGGATTATAAAAAGGTCACGTTCAAAGGGTCCCGGCGGTATCTCCCGGACGAAACCGTCCCGGTGCGCTCGGCCGCGGCGGAGGACCTGGCCGCGCGGGCCATGGGCTACACGCCGGAGCATCCCCTCTACGTCGTTGCCATCGGCGCGGTCACCAACGTGGCCTCTGCCTTCCTGCTGAACCCGGCGATGGCGGACCGCGTCGTGCTGGTCTGGCTGGGCGGCCACGCGTACGACTGGCCCGACACCAGGGAGTTCAACCTGTTCCAGGATGTGGCGGCGGCGCGGGTCGTTTTCGGCAGCGGCGCGGCGATGGTCCAGCTTCCGTGCATGGGCGTCGTCTCCGAGCTGAGGACCACCGGCCCGGAGCTGGAGCATTGGCTGCGGGGCAAGAACCGGCTCTGCGAGTACCTGCTGGACACGACGGAAAGGGACGTGGGGTCCGCGCGGGCGGGCGCCTGCTGGAGCCGCGCGATCTGGGACGTTTCTGCCGTCGCGTGGCTGCTCGACGAAAAGGGGGAAGCCCTGCCGGACCGCTTCGAGCACAGCCCGATCCCGCAGTACGACGGACATTACAGCTTCGACGGCCGCAGGCACCCGATCCGGTACGTGTACGCCGTCGACCGCGACAGAATCTTCGGGGACCTTTTCCGGAAGCTGACGGCCTGAAAAGGCGTCTTTCGGGGAACCCTGACAAAATACAGATCAAAAGCAAAGGGAGCATGAGGGATGGCAAGCAAAATCAGGAAGCGCAACGGCGCGCTGGTGGACTTCGACACCGGAAAAATCCGCAGCGCAATCTTCAAGGCAAACCGCGCCGTGAAGGACGAGACGATGTCCGACGCGGTGCTGGACCGCCTGACCGAGGAGGTGGCCGGCCGTTTCACGGCGGAGGAGATCCCCACCGTGGAGCAGGTGCAGGACCTGGTGGAGGCGCGGCTGATCGCGGCGGACTTCGCGAAGACGGCCAAGGCGTACATCCTGTACCGCGCGGAGCACGCGAAGATCCGCCAGGCGGAAGGCGACCTGATGGACATTTACCGCCAGCTCACGTTCCGCGATGCGAAGGACGTGGACCTCAAGCGCGAAAACGCCAACATCGACGCCGACACCGCGATGGGCACGATGCTGAAGTACGGCTCGGAAGGCTCGAAATACTTCGTCAACAACTATATCCTGCCCAAGGACATCGCCGCCGCGCACCTCAACGGCGACATCCATATCCACGACGAGGATTTCTACATGCTGACCGAGACCTGCTGCCAGATCGACCTGCTCCATCTGTTCCACGGCGGGTTCTGCACCGGGCACGGCACCCTGCGCGAGCCGCAGGACATCAGCTCCTACGCGGCGCTGGCCTGCATCGCGATCCAGGCCAACCAGAACGAGATGCACGGCGGGCAGAGCATCCCGAACTTCGATTACAGCATGGCCCCCGGCGTGGCCAAGACGTTCCGCAGGGCCTATTTTCAGGAACTGGCCAAGTACATCCAGGCCGCCCACGGTATGGCGTTCGGGGACGCGAAGGCGCTGGCGGAGGCCGTGAAAAAGGACCTGGGCGCCGCCGTCACGATGGGCCGCGCGGCGGAATACGGCAAAGCCCTGCGGGATTACCTGCCCGCGCACCAGCAGGCCGGCGGCTTCGAGCCGATCACCGCGGACGAGGCGGAGCGGGCGCACGATTTCGCCGTGGAAAACGCGACGCGCCTCACGGACCGCACCACCTACCAGGCCATGGAGGCGCTGATCCACAACCTGAACACCATGAACTCCCGCGCGGGCGCGCAGGTGCCGTTCAGCTCGCTGAACTACGGCACCGACACGTCCCCCGAGGGCCGCATGCTGATGCGCGACCTGCTGCTCGCCACCGAGGCGGGCCTCGGCGAGGGCGAGACCCCCATCTTCCCGGTGCAGATTTTCAAGGTCAAGGAGGGCGTGAACTACAATCCCGGCGACCCGAACTACGACCTGTTCAAGCTCGCCATCCGCGTGAGCGCGAAGCGTCTGTTCCCGAACTTCAGCTTTCTCGACGCGCCGTTCAACCTGCCGTACTACAAGCCCGGCGACTACAACACCGAGGTCGCCTACATGGGCTGCCGCACCCGCGTGATGGGCAACGTGCACGATAAGACCCGCGAGGTGACCTGCGGCCGCGGCAACCTGAGCTTCACCTCCGTCAACCTGCCCCGCCTGGGCATCGAGGCCCGCGGGGACGTCAAAAAATTCTACGCGATGCTGGACGCCCGCATCGACCTCGTGATCCGCCAGCTTCTGCACCGGTTCAAGATTCAATGCTCGAAGAAGGTCTACAACTACCCGTTCCTGATGGGCCAGGGCGTGTGGATCGACAGCGATAAGCTGAAGTGGACCGACAGCATCGCCGAGGTCCTCAAGCACGGCACGCTGAGCGTCGGTTTCATCGGCCTGGCAGAGGCCCTCAAGGCACTGACGGGGAAACACCACGGCGAAAGCGAGGCGAGCCAGAAGCTCGGGCTCGAGATCATCGGCCATATGCGCAGGCGCATGGACGACGAATCCGCGAAGACCGGCCTGAACTTCACCCTGCTGGCGACGCCGGCCGAGGGCCTTTCCGGCCGGTTCGTGAAGATTGACAAGGTTCAGTACGGCGTGATCCCGGGCGTCACCGACCGCGAGTATTACACCAATTCGTTCCACATCCCGGTCTATTTTCCGATCTCGGCGTTCAAAAAGATCCAGCTCGAGGCCCCCTACCACGCGCTGACCAATGCCGGGCACATCAGCTATGTGGAGCTGGACGGCGACACCTCCAAGAATCTGGACGCCTTCGAGTCCGTGATCCGCTGCATGAAAGAAAACGGCATCGGCTACGGCGCCGTGAACCATCCCGTGGACCGCGACCCGGTCTGCGGCTACAACGGCATCATCGACAACGAGTGCCCCAAATGCCACCGGAAAGAAGAGGACGGCGGCCCGAGGTTCGAGCGCATCCGCCGCATCACGGGCTATCTGGTGGGCACGATGGACCGCTGGAACGACGCGAAGCGCGCGGAGGAGCGCGACCGGGTGAAGCATGGGGTATGAGCTTCGCATCAGCGGCGTCGAGCCGGAATCCATCGTGGACGGCCCGGGCTTCCGCTACGTGGTCTTCGCGCAGGGGTGCCCCCGGAACTGCCCCGGCTGCCACAACCCCCAGACCCATTCGTTCACCGGCGGCCGCATCGCGGATATCCGCGACCTGTTCCGCGAGATCTGCGCCGACCCGCTCCTCAAGGGCGTGACGTTTAGCGGCGGCGAGCCGTTCTGCCAGCCCGGCCCGCTGGCGGAGCTGGGGCGCATGGTCCATACCCGCGGCCTGGACGTGGTCTCCTTCTCCGGCTACCTGTACGAAGAGCTCACCGCGATGCGCGACCCCGGCGTCGGCGCCCTTCTGGCGCAGACGGACATCCTGATCGACGGCCCGTTCATTCTGGCGCAGAAAGACCTTTCGCTCCGCTTCCGGGGCAGCCGCAACCAGCGCGTGATCGATATGGACAAAACGCGCCGCGCCGGGACGGTCGTTTTGTGCCCCGAACAGTGAATTTCCTTGCCAGAAGCCGCCCGGCGTGCTATAATAACGGCACATCCATTTTATGGCTGAAAGCCGGGGGTGAAGCGGAGTGCGCCGGGGAGACGGGGCGGAGGTCCGGGTACAGGTTCGCATGTTCGGCGAATTTTCCATCACGGTGAACGGGAAAACCCTGACGAATTTCAAAGGGAAAACGAAGCGCATCTGGATGCTGGTGCAGTACCTGATCGCGCACCGGCGCGAGACTGTGCCTCTCGACCGCCTGGTCGCGGACCTTTGGAACGGCAGCGCCTGCGGCGACCCCAAAAATGCGCTGAAAAACCTCGTTTACCGGGCCCGCGCCGCTTTCCGGGAGCTTTCTTCCAGCGGGAAATACCAGTTCATCGTGTTCGAGGACGGGACCTACCACTGGAACAGCGAGTACGGCTGCGAGGTCGACGCGGAGCGGTTCGAAGCCCTCTGCGCGGAGTGCCTGGATTCCTCCCGCCCGGAGGAAGACCGCATCGCCGCTTTCCGGCAGGCGGCCGCCCTTTACCGGGGGGACTACCTTCAGAAATCCTCCTGGTGCGCCTGGGCGGCGGAGCAGTCCGAAAAATATAAGCAGACGTACCAGGACTGCGCCGAGCGCACCTGCGGCCTGCTGCTGAACCTGGGCCGGTTCGACGAGGCGGCGGTCGTCTGCCGCGGCGCGCTGACCTTTCTGCCCTACGAGCTTTCCCTTCACTGCCTGCTGCTGCAGGCGTACATCGGCTCGGGAAAACGCAGCCTGGCGTTCGACCATTACAACCGCACGAAGGAACTTTTTTACCGCGCTTTCTGCATCGACGTTTCGGACCAGCTGCTGCCCTATTACCGGCAGCTGGTCAGCGGCGGCGCACAGACGCGGGCCGACCTCGCGGCCATCCAGCGGGACTTGGCGGAAAAGCCCGCGGGCCGCGGGGCCTTTTTCTGCGATTACGATATTTTCCGCAACATCTACCGTGCGCAGGCCCGCATGGTTTCCCGGACCGGCGGGCGCGTTTTTCTGGCGCTGTTCACGCTTTCGGGCGAGGACGGTTCCGCGCCGGAAAACGCCGCCCTCTACAGCGCGGCCGAAAAGCTGAAAAGCGCCATCGTCTCCAGCCTGCGCCGGTCGGACGTCGCGGCGCCCTACAGCACGTCCCAGTTCGTGGCCATGCTCCCCTCCGCCGCCTATGAGGACGCGCAGAAGGCCGCGGACCGCGTGGAAAAGAGGTTCCGCTTCAGCTGCCGGCGCAGCGGCCTCCTGCTGACGACGACCCTCAGCCCCATTTAGCAGGCTGAGCCTGCACGCTCGGCCCGCCGCGGGCAAAGCCCGGCCCGGCCCGCCGTGCAGCCCGGAGCGGAAAAAAGCTTATTGAGGCGGGGCGGTATAAAACAGCTCCCGAAGCGAGATTCGACGCTTCGGGAGCCTTCCGCCTTTTGAAAAAGGCGGGCGAAAACTTTACTGCGCGCCGTCCATAAGGAACGGACGGCGCCGCCCCGTACCAAGCGGCGGGAGATGGCTGTTTCAGTCCCGCCAAACGAAACTTCCGGTTTACCCCGTGCCGCACGGCGGGCCGAAGCCGGCCGCTGCCGGGGCGGGCCGTGCCCGCAGGCTCAGCCTGTTTTTTTGGAGTTTTTATTCGCCTGATAATAGGAGGTGGGCATGTTGACCTCCAGCTGCTTGCCGGCGCCGTTGACGACGCAGTCGAGGGGGTTCTCCGCGACGTGGACGGGCATGCCGGTCTCTTTTTCGACCAGCTTGTCCAGACCGCGCAGCAGCGCGCCGCCGCCCGTGAGGGTGATGCCGTGGTCGATGATGTCGGCGGAAAGCTCCGGGGGGGTCTTCTCCAGCGTGCTCTTGATCGCGTCGACGATCAGGGCGAGGGAATCGCCCAGCGCCTCGCGGACCTCCGCCGCGCTGATGGTGACGTTTTTCGGCAGGCCGTCCACCAGGTTGCGGCCCTTGATCTCGACCGAGGCGTTCTCGTTCTCGTCGGTCGGATAGGCGGAGCCGATGCGGATCTTGATATCCTCCGCCGTGCGCTCGCCGATCAGGAGGTTGTACTTTCTCTTCACATAAGAAATGATGGATTCGTCGAATTTATCGCCCGCACAGCGCACGGAGCAGGACGTGACGATGTCCCCGAGGGAGATCACCGCGACCTCGGACGTACCGCCGCCGATATCCACGACCATGCTGCCGGTCGGCTCGGAAACGGGCAGGCCGGCCCCGATGGCCGCGGCCATCGGTTCCTCGATCAGCTCCACGTTGCTGGCGCCGGCCTGACGCGCGGCGTCCTCCACGGCGCGGCGCTCCACCTCCGTCACACCGGAGGGGATGCAGATGATGATGTGCGGCTTGGAGAACGCGCTGGACCGCACCGCCTGCCGGATGAAGTGCTTGAGCATGGTGGCGGTGATGTCGAAATCCGCGATCACGCCGTCCTTCATCGGGCGCACCGCGACGATGGAGCCCGGCGTGCGGCCGATCATCTCCTTCGCCTGGCGGCCCACGGCGAGGACCGTGTCCGTGCGCACATCCACCGCGACGACGGAAGGCTCCCGCATCACGATGCCCTTGCCCTTCATGAACACCAGCGTGTTGGCCGTGCCGAGATCGATTCCTATCTCCTTTGAAAACATCGGTTATATTCCCCTTTCGGTCCCCGCGTCGCGGGATCCGCAAACAAATTTCCGCATGATACAATGCATGATTTATTATACCCCCAACGCGGCCGATTCTCAACAGAAAAATGCAAGATTTCCCGCCCCGCGCCTTCCTCTACTCCCCAAGGGCCTCCAGCTCGGCGAAGATGTGGTGGATCTTTGAGAGCGGCAGCCCCACCACGTTGTAGAAATCGCCGTTGATCCGCTTGACGAACAGCGCGCCGCGCCCCTGGATGGCGTAGGCGCCGGCCTTGTCGAGCGGCTCGCCCGTGGCGACGTAGGCGTCGATCTCCGCGGGGGTCATGGTATAAAATTCCACCGACGTGCATTCGTGCCCGCAGACGAACTGTTTGCCGCGGATCACGGTGTAGCCCGTGTAGACCTGATGTACGCTGCCGGAAAGCAGCTTCAGCATGGCCTTGGCCGCCTCGGCGTCCTTCGGCTTGCCGAGCACGCGCCCCTTGAGGACGACCACGGTGTCCGCCGCCAGCACAGTGTCCGACGGAAACTGTTTGGCAACGGCCTGCGCCTTGCGCGACGAAAGCTGCTCCACGATCTGCATGGGCGGCGTCCCGCGCGGGACCGCCTCGCCGACGTTCGCCGGCACGGCTTTGAACTCGACCCCCGCCATGGCCAGCAGCTGGCTTCGCCGCGGCGAGGAGGATGCAAGCAGCAACATGGTTGTAAAACCTACCCCTTTTTCCCTTGGATTCTCACGCAGACCAGGATCGCCGCCAGCAGCAGCAGCGCCTGGGCCACGTTGATGCTCACCATCATGCCGAAGGTGAACTGGACGACGGCGAGGTCGACCGTGAAGGTCGAAACGCCGAACTTCGCCCCCGCCGCAAGCCAGGACAGGAACGGCACGTCCGCCGCGACGGCGCCGACCGCCTTGCCCAGGACGACCGCCAGAACCAGCATGACGATAAACAAGAGCGTTTTTAGAATTCCCCGTTTCACGAAAATATCCCCCGCTTCGTCGCTTTACGTTTTTCCGGTGGAGCCGAACGCCCCCGCGCCGCGCCCGGTCTGCCCGAGGTCCTCCGCCGGCGTGAGGACGGCCTCGTAGACCGGCAGGATCACCAGCTGCGCGAACCGCTCCCCCGGCGAGAGCACGTACGGCCGGTCCGACGTGTTGCCGATGCCGACGACGATCTCTCCCCGGTAGTCGCTGTCCACCACGCCGACCGCGTTCGGCAGGGCGACGCCGTGGTTGACGCCGAGGCCGCTGCGCGCGAAGATCAGCCCGACGGTGTTCCGGTCCGGCAGGGCCACGGCCACGCCCGTGGGGATCTTGTACAGGCCGCGCGGCTCGATCGTGACCGGCGCGTCCAGGCAGGCGTACAGGTCCAGGCCCGCCGCGCCGTCGCTGCCCCGCGTGGGCAGCACGGCCCGCGGCCTCAGCTTTTTGATCCTGATTTCTTTTTTCATCGCGTTTTCCATCCGGGACCTCCGATTTTTTCCGCGCTCACAGCACCCCGCGGTAATACAGCCCGCGCGTGAACTTTCCGCCGCAGGCCGGGGCTTTCTCCCCCGCCGCCGCGGCGAGGAAAATCCCGAGGATCTTTTCCCGCGCCTCGGGGCTTTCGGTCGAAAAGCGGAGCAGGCCGAAATCCTGGTTCCTCACGTCCCCCATGCGGTCCGCAAGATACAGCGGCACCGAATTCAGCACCTCGCTGCACGCGCCGAAGCACTGCACGGAAAACTTCACTCCCCGCCGGTCGGTGAGCTGCGGCGGCGTCTTGCAGTGCAGGCAGCCCTGCTCGGAGTTGGCCGCCGGGCAGCAGCGGCACAGCATCAGCGGCAGGCGGCCGTACACCAGAAGACCGCGCGGCAGGGATCCGCCGATCCCCGCGGCCTGCCCGAGCTTCAGCTCGAACGAAAGCTCCGCGTCCGCAAGGCCGAGCGCGGCATACCACTCGAGCGCGGCGGTGTTGAAGATGTTGAGCGAAAATCCGCCGTGGACGCGCATCCCCGCGTCGAGGGCGAGGCGCGCGCCGTCGAGGTTGCCGGCCCACGCGTCCGCCACCCCCGCGGAGCGGGCCAGCTCCAGCCGCCGGCGCACGGCGTCCTCGATGCCGAACAGGCCCCGCGGCAGCTCCACGGCGACGGGGAAGCCCTCCTCCCGCAGCTCCGAGAGCCGGCGCGGCTCCGCCGTGCAGGGGACGTAGACCAGCTGGCACCGCCGGGCCGCCTGCGGCAGGCGCGTATCCGGAAAGCGCGCGCGCAGCCGGAACGGCCCGGCGCGGTGCCCCTCCGGCGCCGGAAGCTGCCGTATGCGGAACGAAACCGGCGGGACGGCGGCGGCGCGCACGCGCTCCAGCTCCTCCAGCACGGCGCGCCGCAAACGGTTCAGCTCCGAGACCGGCACAGCCAGTCCGGCCCCGACACGGCAGACAACCCCGTGCGCAAAAAACGGCGTGCCGCCGGTTTTTTTGAGCTGCTCCGCGCAGCGGGCCCCGTCCACGGGGAAGTCCCGCGCCGGCTGCGGGACCTCCCCCTCGGCGCGCACGCGATTCCCGTCCCCGTCCTCCGCGGTCAGCACGACCGGCCTGCCGCCCGCGATCTCCAGCGTGAAATCGGCGGGGACCCGCTCCAGCTCCGCCGCGTAAAGGCGCCGGAGCTCCCGCAAAACGGCCGGCGTCGCGCCCCGCGCGTCCCGCCGGGAGCGAATGCCGAACATCGCGCGCCCGCGAAGGCCGTCCGCATAGCCGGAGGTGAACCCCGAGCGCGAAAAGACCGCGCGCAGCGATTCCGAGAGCTTCCGCGGGACGGGCAGGCCGTCCGCGGCCAGGCGGCACGCCCGCGACGCCGCCGCGACGTATTCCGGGCGCTTCAGGCGGCCCTCGATCTTCAGGCAGACGGCCCCGGCCCGGGCCAGCTCCTCCGCGCGGGAGATCAGCGACAGGTCCTTGAGGCTCAGGTCGTGCCCCGTGCCGCCGGGGGCGGAGACCGGCAGGCGGCAGGGCTGCGCGCAGTGGCCGCGGTTCCCGCTGCGCGAGCCGAGCACGGCGCTGAAATAGCACTGCCCGCTCACGGACATGCACAGCGCGCCGTGGACGAACGTCTCCAGCTCGATAGGGCACGCGCGGCGGATGGCGGCGATCTCTTCGAGCGAAAGCTCGCGGGCGAGCACCACGCGCCGGAACCCCGCCGCAAGAAGCGCCCGCGCCCCCGCGGCGGTATGTACGCCGGTCTGCGTGGAGGCGTGCAGCCGCAGCTCCGGCGCGCACGCGCGCAGCAGGGAAGCGAGGCCCATATCCTGCACCAGAACGGCGTCGACGGGCAGCGAGCACGCCCGGTGCGCGAGCCGCAGGGCGTCCGGCAGCTCGGCGTCCGACAGAAGCGTGTTGATCGCGAGATAGACCTTCACGCCGCGCGCGTGGCAATAGCGGACGGCCGCCTCCAGCTCCCGCGGGGCGAAGTTGCCGGCCTCCGCGCGGGCGCTGAACCGCTGCGCGCCGAGGTAAACGGCGTCCGCCCCCGCGCGCACCGCGGCCGAAACGCTTTCCGGCGAGCCGGCCGGGGCGAGGACCTCGGGTTTAAGGCTCATCGGTCTTCTTCTCAAAAAAGCTCATGAATCCCGCCTGATCGGGGGGCGACCCGCCGGAAACGCGCGAAAATCCGCCGGTCTGGGGCTGCTGCTCCGGCGTTCCCGGCGCGATGGGCGGCAGCTTTTCGCCGGAAGGCTTGGCCGCCGCGCCGTCCGCCGCGGCCAGGCGCGCCCGCAGGGTCTGGTTCTCGCGCCGGACGCGCTCCAGCTCGCGCTTCGCCTCCTCGGCCTCCATGCGCGCGTGGGAGGAATCCTCGAGATAATCCTTGATCTGCGTGCGCAGATTTTCCGCCGAGGCCGTGGCCTTGTGGGAATCGTCGCAGTAGCTCAGCGCGGCGATCACGGCCGCCATGGTGACGGAGATCTTCTCGTTTTTCGCCAGGATATCGTCGATGGCCTTTTGCACTTCGTCGCCGACGGAACGGATGTAATTTTCGCTGTCCTCCGAGCTCAGGACGCATTCGCAGCCGCAAATATTCAATTTGATCCTGTTCTTGCTCAATTTTTTCATATCCTTTCACGCGGTCGGCGCTTTGACATAGCATATTATAATCTATTTCCGCGGAATATAAAAGGGATTCTCCCCACTTTTTGCGCGCGGGTTCCCCGGCCCGCCGGCGCGGTAAAAAACGCCGCGCGCCCCGGCCTCCGGCAGGGCGGCCGGGAGCGGAATCCCGCTCTTTCCGGGTTGACATCCGGAACGGCGGTGTGATATAATAAATTTCGCACTTTATCGGAAGCTTCGGTGGAGAGGTGTCCGAGTGGTTTATGGAGCCAGTCTTGAAAACTGGTGATCCC
>DAIUFE010000020.1:0-26752 GCA_036844765.1 Caproicibacter sp.
CCACCGCTCGTCCCCCCTGCACCCCCGGGGAGCCGTCCGCACCCTTTCTTTCGGATCGAACGGCAGGGTGCCCCCGTGGCAGAACAAACGAAGGGCCGGGTCGCGGGCAGGGGCTTCAATAAAGCGGCTCTCCCCTTTCCGAGGGTCTAAAGCAGGGAGGGGGAGCTTCTTTCCTTGACAACTTTCTTCCGGAACCGGAAAGCCGGTTTTTCTTTTCAGGGGGTTAAAAGCAGGGAGGGGGGGCGGCAGCCCCCCTCCCGATCAACTATACTCCCCCTTCCGCGCCCGACGGGCTTACGTTTTTGCCGCGCTTCCCGCGCGGGAGGGGGTCAAGGGGTGGGCGTTCCACGCGTAAAAGCGGAACGGAAAAGCGGGAGCGGCCCCGGACTGTCCCGGCAAACGAAACTTCCGATTCCCGCCACACTCCACGCCGGGCCGGAACAGGCTTTGCCTGTTGCAAAAGGGGGGATTTTCCGGTATAATAACAGGGTGAGAGCATGGCCGAACGGCGGGCGGTCCTTTTCCGGCCCGGAGGCGGACAAGCTTTCGGAAAATTGCCGGCGGGGCCGCCCCGTTGCAATAAAAAACATCTGACAAAAGAAGGGCTGATTGATGGCAGAAGAGTACGGGATCAAAAAGGTCGAAGGGCTTCAGATTATTGATTCGCGCGGGAATCCGACGGTCGAGGCGCGCGTGACGCTGCAAAACGGCACGACGGGCACGGCCGCGGTGCCGAGCGGCGCCTCCACCGGCGCGTTCGAGGCGCTGGAGCTGCGCGACGGCGACAAATCCCGCTTCGGCGGCAAGGGCGTGACGAAGGCCGTGGCTCATGTGAACGGCGAGCTGGCCGAGGCCGTGCGCGGCCTGGACGCGACCGACACCGCCGCCGTGGACGCTGCCCTGCTGAACGCCGACGGCACGAAGGACAAATCCAAATACGGGGCGAACGCCATCCTGGCCGTCTCGCTGGCGGCCGCGCGGGCGGGCGCGAACGCGCTGGGCCTGCCGCTGTACCGCTTCATCGGCGGCGTGACGGCCGACACCCTGCCCGTGCCCATGATGAATATCCTGAACGGCGGGGCGCACGCCGCGAACAACATCGACATCCAGGAATTCATGATCATGCCCGCGGGCGCGCCCAGCTTCTCGGAAGGGCTGCGCTGGTGCACGGAGGTCTTCCACAAGCTGGCGGCCATCCTGAAAGGGAAGGGCCTTTCCACCGCCGTGGGCGACGAGGGCGGCTACGCCCCGAACCTTTCCACCGACGCGGAGGCCATCGAGCTGATCCTTGAGGCGATCAAGGAAGCGGGATACAAGCCCGGCAAGGACTTCTACCTTGCGCTGGACGCCGCGGCCAGCGAATGGGCCGGCCCGGACGGCTACACCCTGCCCAAGCACAAGACGCACTACACCACCGACCAGCTGATCGATTTCTGGAAAGACCTGACGTCGAAGTACCCGATCCGCTCACTGGAAGACCCGCTCGGCGAGGAGGACTGGCAGGGCTGGTCGAAGATCACCGAAGAGCTGGGCGACAAGCTGCAGCTCGTCGGCGACGACCTGTTCGTGACGAACACCAGCCGCCTGGACCGCGGGATCCGGATGCACTGCGCGAACTCCATCCTGATCAAGCTGAACCAGATCGGCTCGCTGACCGAGACCATCAGCGCCATCCGCATGGCGCACCGCGCGGGCTACACCGCCGTCGTCTCCCACCGCTCCGGCGAGACGGAGGACACCACCATCGCGGACCTGGCCGTGGCGCTCAACGCCGGGCAGATCAAGACCGGCGCGCCCAGCCGCACCGAGCGCGTGGCGAAGTACAACCGCCTGCTGCACATCGAAAAGGAGCTCGGCGGGAACGCGAAGTTTCTCGGCATCCACTGCTACAACCGGTAAAGGACCGAAAAGGCCGCGGACCCCGTGCGGATGCACAGGGCCCGCGGTTTTTTTATCCCGCTTTACACCGGTTCGGAGGATTCCGGCGCTTCCCGCAGGCGGAACCACCCGAGCCGCTTTTTCATCTCGTCCGCCTGGGCGGCGAGCCGGCCGCTCGCCGCGGCGCTCTCCTCCGAAGCGGCGGAGTTGGTCCGCACGACCGAGGAGACCCGCCCCACGCCCTGCGTGAACTCCCGGACCGACGCGGACTGGGCGTCGGCGGCCTCCCGGATCCCGGCGACGTCCGCCCGGATCCCGCGGATCCGGGCGGTGATGTCCGCGAGGGACCGCGCCGTCCCGCCGGCAAGGGCCACGCCTTCCCGCACCTTTTCGGCGGAGCCGCCGATCAGCGCCGAGGTCTGCCGGGCGGCCTGCGCGGACTTGCGGGCCAGATTGCGGACCTCGTCCGCCACCACGGCGAAGCCCCGGCCCGCCTCGCCGGCGCGCGCGGCCTCCACCGCGGCGTTCAGCGCGAGGATGTTGGTCTGGAACGCGATGCCGTCGATCACCCTGATGATCTTGCCGATCTCTTCCGAGGAGCTTCCGATGCCGTCCATCGCGGCGAGCATCTTTTTCACGCGCCCGTCGCTCTCGCCGGCCTCTCGCGCGGCGGAATCCATCGCCCCGGCCACCCGGGCGACCTCTTCCGCGCTGCGTGCCGCGCGCTCCGACACCCGCGCGACGGAGGAGGAAAGGCCCTCGACCGAGCCCGCCTGCTCGGCTGAGCCCTGCGCGAGCTGCCGCGCGCCGTCCGAGACCTGCCGCGCGCCCGCGTCCACCTGCTCCGCCGATCGCAGGATGGAACGGAACACCTCGTTGAGGCGGTCGAGGATCCGGTTCAGCGCGTCGGAGATCGGCCTGAAATCCCCGAAGTAATCCTGCACGGGCGGCTGCGCGCATTCGCCTTCGGAAAGCCTCGTCAGCACGGATGAAATTCCGGAAACCACGCCGTCCAGCCGGGCGAACGTCCGGTTGAGCGACGCGGCGAGCACCCCCAGCTCGTTTTTGGAGGCATAGGGCGCGCGGGCCTTCAGGTCGCCCTCCGCAAACCGGAGGGAACATTCCTCAATCTGCCGCAGCGGGCGCGCGATCGAGCGCGAGATGCTGATCCCCAGAAAAGCCGAGAGGGCGACGCCGAACGCCGAGACGGCGAGCAGGACTGCCACCTCCGCCGCGGCCCGGTCCGTGTCGGCCCGGGCCGCGCTCTCCGCCTGCTTCACGTGGTATTCCATGAAATCGTTGTAGACGGCGGCGATCCGCTTCTGCTCGAAGCTCTCGTCCCGCAGGCTCGCGGTCGCCTCTTTCAGCTTGCCCTGCCAGGAGAGCCCGAACACCTTCTCCATATCCGGCAGCAGGGCCGTGTCGTACCGTTTTTTGGCGTCCGTCAGCTTCTTGCGCCATTCGTCCGTCGCAACGGTCGCGCACAGGGCCTTGTGGTATCCCTCGAACTCCTTCTGGATCTTCTGGAAATCCGTCTCGCAGTTCTGGACCCGCACCGGGTCCGAAGCGTTCAGCACCGCGTCCTCCGCCAGCGACTGCTCCTGCGCCAGCGCCACCGAGGCCGAAACGATCGACGGGAACGCCATGATCCGCCCGCGGTACATCGAATCCAGCGTGGACCGCAGACGCAGCACGGCGGCCGCGGACATCCCGCCCAGAACCGCGGTGATGGCCGAGGCCGCCAGAAAGCCCGCAAGCAGCCGGCGCGAAATCTTCATGTCCCCGATCCGCCTGAACAGTTTCCCGAAAATACCTCCCGTTGGACCCTTCCGCAGCATTTCCACCCATCCTTCAGCATTCGTTTCCGCGCCCGCGCCGCAAATCCCCGGTCACGGAACTTCCGTTTTTCCGATGAAAGTGTAAAATTTTATCATTTTTGATTCTACGGGGTCCAGTATATCGGCGCGGGCGCCCGCTGTCAAGATCATCCGTGTAAAGTCGGCCCGATTTTCCGGCGGAAACGGAGCGCAGAAAAAGCGCCCGCGGAACATTCCGCGGGCGGCCTGAAAGTACGGGGTTATTTATGCGCGGACGGAGGTCTGACGGAGCCTGACGGCCTCCACCATCTTCCGGAGCATCTCGGCCTGGCCGGAAAGCTCCTCGCTGGAGGCGGCGCTCTCCTCCGCCGTGGCGGAATTGGTCTGCACCACGGAGGTGATCTGCTCCACGCTCTGGTTGACCTGCGTGACGGCGGCCGACTGCGCCTCAAAGTTCGCGCTGATCTTGCGCACGGCCGCGTCCACCTTTTCGACCCGCTTCGTGATGTTTTCGAGGGATTCGGCCGTGCCCTCGGCAAGGGTTTTGCCGTCCTTCACCCTGCCGACGGCGTTCTCGATCAGGTCCGCCGTCTGCTTGGCGGCCTCCGCCGATTTGCCCGCCAGATTGCGGACCTCCTCCGCCACAACGGCGAAGCCCTTGCCCGCCTCACCCGCGCGGGCAGCCTCCACCGCGGCGTTCAGCGCGAGGATGTTGGTCTGGAACGCGATGTTGTCGATCACCTTGATGATCTTGCCGATCTCGTCGGAAGAAGCGGCGATCTCCTCCATGGCGGAAAGCATCCGCTTCATCCGGGCGTTGCTCTCCTCCACGTCCTTCGCGGTCTCGTCCAGATACGCCGCCGCGTCGGCCGCGTGGGAGGTGTTCTCGCCGATCTTGCGGGAGATGTCCGCGACGGACGCGGAAAGCTCCTCGGCGGAGGCAGCCTGCTCGGTGGTGCCCGCCGCGAGCTGCTGCGCCCCGGAGGAAACCTGCTCCGCCCCGGTGCTGACCTGCTCCGCCGAGGTGCGCATCCGGCCGTAGGATTCGTTGAGCTGCCCGAGGATCCGCTTCATCGATTCCGAAATCTGCGCGTAATCCCCGCCGTAGTCCCGCACCTGCGCGGAGGCGAAATCCCCCGCCGCCATCTTCTTCAGCTCCGACGACACCCCCGCCGCGACGGCGCCGAATTTTTCAAACGCCGCGTCCAGCGACCCGGCCAGCTCCCCGACCTCGTCCGCCGCGCGGTACCCGACGGAAGCGCCCAGACGGCCGCCGGCATACTGCCGGGCGGCCGCCAGCATGGCGCGGACGGGCGCCGCGACCGTGCGGGAAAACCGGCGTGCGAAAAAGAAAGCGAGCGCCGCCTCCAGCGCAATCAACACCGCCAGCACGGCCGCCGCGGGCACAGATAAAATCCCGCCCAGCGCCAGAAGCCCCAACGCGCCGGACAGGATCCCCACCCCGGAAAGCGACCAGAAAGCAACCGCACCCCGTCGTTCGACACCCGCCGATTTTCCCTTCGTCTTTTTCATGCGCAATTTCCCCGCTTCCCCTTCCGGGGCGAAACCGCGGCGCACGGCCGTTCCCTGAACACCAGCCGGCGTCCCCGCCTTTCGCTTCGGATAGATTTTACGCCGATCTTGAGCCTCATCTGTTTTTTATTCTTAAAATATTACCGGGCTGTTTTCATTATATATTCGTGAAACTAATATGTCAATCTATTTTATCGCCTTAATCGATATGATATTTACTTTTCAACTTTGCAATTTTCATAATAGATACCAAGGGAGTTGATATCGTGAACCGGATACGCTTCTTGCGGACCAAGAACTCGCTCAAGCAGGAAGAGCTGGCAAAAGTGCTCCAGGTCAGTCAGTCCTCACTTTCAGGCTATGAAAACGGCCGGTTTGAGCCGGACAGCAAGACCCTTTTGAAGCTGGCCGATTATTTTCACGTTTCGACGGATTTTCTGCTGGGAAGGAACTTTCAGCTCCAACCGGGCGGGCGGCCGCCGGAGGACCTGTACCCCCGGCCGGCGCCGGAGGAGGAATGCCAGGCCCCGCCCGGAGCCGCGGCGGACGGCGGCTATTTCAGCTTCGCCATGGAAGACGCCGGCATGGAGCCGCGCATCCGCCCGGGCGACCTGATCCTCGCGCGCCGGCAGGTCTGGATCCCGGACGGCGGCGTCGCCGTGGTCCGGGTCGGCCCGGAAAAGGCCACCGTGCGCAAGACCGTCCGCGCGCAGGACGGGCTGGTGCTGATCCCGTGGAATCCGAGGTTCCAGCCGGTCTTCTACAGCGGTCCCCGGCTGGCGGAGCTCCCCGTCACCGTGCTGGGCCGGGTGATCGAGTTCCACGGCAGGTGCTGAAAAACGTGAAAAAACGGCGCCCGCAGGGTCTGCGGAACGCCGGCTTTCAAAACAAGGGCCGTCACTTTATGGGGGGTACACAGCCCGCCGAAAATCGCGCAGCCTGGCCCTTCTATGGGCGCGTCTTACGGCGCTGCATATGGTACGCGGCCCGGACGACCGCCTTCTCCGGCAGGAACCGCTCGGCGAAGCGGGCCAGCTTCATCTGCGCGCCGGGGACGATCACGGTGCGGCGCGCGAACATCCCCTCCACGGCGCGGCGCGCCACGAAGGCGCTCGAAAGGCCCCGCACGCTGAACCGCACGTCCGCGACGGAATCGAACTCGGTGTCGACGGGCCCTGGGCACAGCGCGCTGATAGAAACCCGGCTGCCGTCGCGCCGCAGCTCCTCCGCCAGCGCCTCGGTCAGGCGCAGCACGTACGCCTTGGCGGCGTAATAGGAGGAAAGCAGCGGTCCGGGCTGGAAGGCCGCGGACGAGGCGACGTTCAGAATGTACCCCGAATCCCGCCGCTTGAAATCGCGGTAGAACAGCTTGGTCAGGATATGCAGCGCGCAGATATCCACGTCGATCATTTTAAGCTCCCGGCCGAGGTCGGTCTCGTCGAACGGGCCGAAGACGCCGAACCCCGCGCAGTTGACCAGAATATCGATCGCTTCCGGCTTCACGCGGTCGTACAGGCGGAAGCAGGCGTCCCGGTCCGAAAGGTCGGCGGGGACGACGGCGGCTTCCGTCCCGAGCCCGCGCTTCAGCTCCTCCAGCCGGTCTTCCCGGCGGGCGGTCAGGATCAGGGAACAGCCCCGCGCGCTCAGCTCGCGCGCGATGTCGCGGCCGATGCCGGAGCTGGCCCCCGTGACGAGCGCTTTCATCCCGCTTCCCCCTCCCCGAGGCGCCTGGCCCCGATCTCGGTATAGACCGGCCCGCCGCCCGAAAGGTCCGAGCGCATCAGGCTCAGCTTTTCGACCTCCGTCTTCAGGGCTGGCACCGCGAGCGCGCCGCGGTCGCACCCTTCCCGGAGGACGGCCTGCCGGACCAGCGTGATATGCGGGCGGTAAGAGCGCGCTTCCAGCCGGAAGCCGCGCGCGCGGAGCTGGGCGCAGAGGCTTTCCCACACCCGCAGCAGGGCGGGCGTGCGCTCCACCCCGGCCCAGTACAGATCGCCCCCGGAGCGCCGGAAGCACCCCAGCCCGCCGATCCGCAGCACGAACGCCTCCGCGTCCACCGCCGCGAGCGCCTCGCGGGCCGCGGGCAGCCGCCCCGGCGGGCATTCCCCCAGAAAGACAAGCGTCAGGTGAAGGTTTTCGGGGCGCGTGAACCGGCCGCTTTCACAGCACGGGCGAATCTGCTCCAGCACGCCGCAGAGCCGGTCGCGGAGCTCCCGGGTAAAAACGACGGCATAAAACAGACGCATCGGCCGTCACTCCGCGAACCGCAGGATCTCTTTCAGGTCCCGGCGCTTCTTTTCGCGCGGCGGGTCGTTCCCGGCATACCCCAGCGCGATGAGCGCGCACAGCTTCTCCTTCGGGGAAAGCCGCATCACTTCCCTCGCCTTCGCTTCGTCGAACGCGCCGATGATGCACGTGGAAAGGCCCTGCGCCGTCGCCGCCAGGCAGAACTGCATTACCGCGAGGCCGAGGTCGAACTGCGACCATTTCTTGTCCGAGGCCCGGCCCGCCAGGTTCAGGGGCGAAGCGCCCTGATCCACCACCGCGATGAAGGCGGGGCAGGTCTGGGTCCATTGGTTCCCGCCCATGCGCCGGGCGCTTTTCGCCGCGCTTTCGCGCAGCTTCCCGCCGTTGACGGCGACGAAGCCCCACGGCTGGCCGTTGCAGGCGGAGGGCGCAAGGCGCGCGGCCTCCGCGCACCGGACGATCTTTTCCCGCTCCACCGGCTTTTCCGCAAAGCTGCGGCAACTCTGGCGCGCACGGATCAGTTCAAAATACCCGTCCATTCCGGAAGACCCCTTTCTGCCGATCCCGGCATGACTTAAATGGAAGATGTACGGCTCTATTATATCACAAATATATCCAAACCGTTTGCAGCTTCCGGCTCGTACCGTCGCTTTTTTACAGCAATTCCATTTCAATTTGCGAAAGATGATGTGTTTTCCCCCCACCGCCGAAGGGGGGGGGGAAAACACAAACCCACTTGCATAATCAACTGGAAATGCTGTAGGGATTTTTGCGGCGGAGCGGGCCTACCGGCGGCCGCGCAGGGCGGACCCCAACAGCAGTGCGCCGAGGACCAGCGCCAGAAGGAACCCCGCGGCACCCGCCGCCGGGATGCCGAGGAAGCATTTCGGCAGGTCCGCGGCGCTGAGGACGGCGGAGGCGACCAGCAGCCCGGCCTCGACCAGCGCGCCCGCCAGGCGCGAGGCCATGCGGTCCAGCCGGCGCAGCGGCCCCTCCGAGCCGGTCAGCTCCACGTTGAGCTTCCCCTGACCCTTGATGCCCGTTTTCAGCAGCTCCGAAAGCTGCGACGGGAGCTGCGGGAACCGCGCGCCGGAGCGGAACAGCTCGAGCCAGAGCTTCGCGGCCGTCTCCGACGGGTTGAAATCCTCCAGAAGGGAGCCGGACACATGCCCTACCAGCACCTGCATCACGTTGATCTCGGGGCTGACGCGGCCGACGACGCCTTCCAGCGTGATCAGGCCGCGCCCGAGCATCGAGAAACCGCGGGGCATGGTAAGGCCGTTCCGCTTGGCGACGGCCAGCACGTCGTCGCGGATCTTCGCCAGGTCCATGCCGCCGATCTCCAGCGTCCCGTACCGGTCCAGCAGATTCTCGACGTCCGCGAACAGGCGGGAGCGGTCCTCCGGGGCAGGCGCGTCGCAGAGCACGAGCAGCAGGCTGCACAGCTCATCCGCGTCGCCGCGCACGGCGGCGGCCAGCGCGCGGCGCAGCAGCAGCCGGTCGCGCCGCGAAAGGCGGCCCATCATGCCCATGTCGAGCCAGACGATCTTTCCGCCGAGCACGCGCAGGTTGCCCGGGTGCGGGTCCGCGTGGAAAAAGCCGTCGTCCACGATCTGCCTGACGTAGTTCTCGGCCAGCTTGAGCCCGATCTCCCGCAGGTCGTACCCCTGCTCCCTGAGCGCGGCGACGTCGTCGATGGGGGTGCCGCCGAGGTATTCCATCACCAGCACGGCGTCCGTGGAATATTCGCGGAACACGCGGGGCGACGTCACATAGGCGACGCCGGCGTTCAGGCTGCGGAATTTCTCGGCCTGCTCTGCCTCGTTCCGGAAATCCATCTCCTGCCGGGCGGCCGCCCACATCTCGTCGATGATCCGGTTGAAATCGACCGCGCCGCCCGTGCCGCCCGCGATTTTCAGAAGCCCGGAAGCGCGGTGCAGCAGCGCGACGTCGCGCTCCATCACGGGATAGATGCCCGGCCGGCGGATCTTGACGACGACCTTCTCCCCGCTTTTGAGCACGGCCGAATGGACCTGCGCGATGGAGGCGGAGCCGACGGGCCGGCGGTCGAACCGGGCGAACAGATCCCCGAGCGGCTTCCCCAGCTCGCGCTCCACCTCGCCCGACGCCTCCCCGAAGCTCATGGGGCGCACGTCGGCGCACAGCTTGCCCAGCTCCGCGCAGTAGGCGGCGGGCAGCATGTCCGGCCGCATGGAAAGGATCTGCCCGAACTTGACGAACGTCGGCCCGAGGTCTTCGAAGATCATCCGGAGTTTCTCGGGCGTCAGGCCCCCGACGACCCGGTGCTTCCGGAGAACGCCGAGGATCTCCTTCAGCCGCTCGCCTTCGCCGGCGGCCTTATTTTCCGGCATCGTCCTTCGCGCCGCCGGCTTTCCTCCGCGCGGCCTCCACCGCGGCGATCTTCGCCTTGAGGGTCCGCAGCTCCTCCGGGCTCATCTTCTCGACGCTGCCGAGGACGCTCCCCGCGCCGGACGGGCTTTGCTCCCCGTCTTCGGAGACCGCCTCCCGGACCTTCGTCCGCACCTTGCGCTGGAGCTCCTCGTTCAAAACTTTGCCCTGCTCGAGCGTCAGTTCCCCTTTTTTGACCAGCTCATCCACCATCTGCTTCGCTTTTTCCGAAGTGACCGCCGCAGCCCCCAGGCCGGCAAGAAAAATTTTCCTCAGGTCGTCGCTGAATCCCGACATCCCGTCGTCCGCCTCCTTCAAACAGGCACTCGTTTGATTTTCTTTCCCCTTCATTATACCATGACTCCGGGAAAAAGATACTCGTAAAAAGGCGCCCGGAGTTTTCTTCCGCCCGCACCGGCGTTTCTCACCCCCTGCCCCCTCCCGCACAGCGGGCAAGCGGTCTTGCGCGGAAGGGGATTAAATTGGGAGGGAGCTGCGCCCCCTCCCCGCCAAATCTCTTATTCCATGAGATTTGTTTCTTTTTTTTATAAATATCCCGACAGGATCGGTGATTTTTCCATTCCGAAAAGGCGCCCCCGGTTTTTCCGGAAGCGCCCGCGTTTTCGCCCGCCTTCTCCGCAGCCGGGGACACGCACCCGGCGCGGGCCTTAAAGTTTTCGCCCGCCTTTTCTTTTTCAAAAGGCGGTTCAAAAGGCGGACCTTTGTCTCTTATATTTCAGCCGGGTGGCGATTCCTCCGCGGATATGGCGCTGCGCCTTGTTGAATTCCAGGACGACCTTGACCTTCCGGTATAATTGCGGATCGATATATTTCAGCCGCTGGGCGACATCCTTATGTACCGTGCTTTTGCTCACGCCGAATTTCTTCGCCGCGCCGCGCACGGTGGTCCTGTTTTCAATAATATACTCGCCAAGCTCCACGGCGCGCTCTTCCCTTCACTGCTCTGCCGCCTCCCCAAACTTTTGCGATATTCAATCTTATGCAAAAGGAGAAGCAAACATGACGTTTCGGAGGCGGCCGCGAAAAAAACATCAAAAAAAGCGCCGGGCCGGGCGGCTTTCCGCTCAGGGATGCGCAAAACGGCCGGGACCGTCGGACCGGCCCCGGCCGAAAAAAACGGAAAAGCGCTATACGCGGGAGGCGGCGAGGAACCGCTCGGCGGAGACGGCGGCGTTCGCGCCGTCCGCCACGGCCGTGACGATCTGGAACAGCGCCTTCCTGCGCAGGTCGCCCGCCACAAACACGCCCGGGACGGGCGTGACACCGCTCTCCGGCGCCTCCAGATAACCGTCCTCGGTCCGCAGGGAAGGCGGCAGATGCTCCGAATTCGGCACGACGCCGATCGCCACGAACACGCCGTCCACCGGGAGGTCGAGCTCGCCGCCGTCGTTCCGGCGGGCGACGACCTTTTCGACCTTCCGGCCGCCCTCGATGCGCACGGGCGAAACATTGAAGATCATCTTCAGATTCCGGAGGGCGTGCGCCTGGCGGACGAGCGAATATTCGGCCCGCAGCGAGTCGCGCCGGTGCAGCAGATAGACCGTTTTGCACAGGCCGGCCAGCGTGACCGCGTCGCCCACCGCCGTGTTGCCGCCGCCGACCACGGCCACCGTCTTGCCCCGGAAGAAATTCCCGTCGCACGTGGCGCAGTAGGAGACGCCGCGCCCCGCGAATTCCTCTTCCCCGGGGATGCCCAGCTTTCTGCGCCGGCCTCCCTGCGCCAGGATCACGGTCCTGGACCGGTATTCCCCCTGCGCGGTCCGCACGGCTTTGACCGGGCCGTCCAGCTCGAAGCCCCCGGCCTCCTCCGGCTGGACCTGCGCGCCCGCCGAGCGGGCGTGCTCCAGCAGTTTATCGGCCAGATCGGGGCCGTAAACGCTGGCAAAGCCGGGGTAATTCTCCACCACGGAGGCGGACGCCACCTGCCCGCCCGTCATCCCGCCCAGGACGAGGACCGAAAGCCCCGCCCGCGCGGCGTAGAGCGCGGCCGTCAGGCCCGCCGGCCCGCCGCCCACAACGATCGCATCATAGACCATCCCCATGCACCTCCAAAAACCGAAAAGGCCGCGTCACTTCTCCGCCAGAGCCTCCTCGATCTTCGGCTCCAGCTCCGCGGGGGTCACGCTCGGTTCAAAGCGGCTGATCTTTCCGCCGCCGCGCGAGACCAGGAATTTCGTGAAATTCCACTTGATGCCGTTGCCCTCGAGGTTCTCCGGGTAATGTTTGGCCACCACGCCATGCACGACCCGGCCGCCCTCCTTGTTCAGCTCATAGCCCTTGAACGGCGCGGCCTGCTTGAGGTAGCGGTACAGCGGCGCCTCGTTCTTCCCGTTCACGTCGATCTTCGAGAAGAGCGGGAAGGTCACGCCGTAGTTCACCTTGCAGAACGAGGCGATCTCGCCGTCGCTGCCGGGGTCCTGCTGCAGGAACTGGTTGCACGGGAATCCGAGGACGACGAGCCCCCGGTCCTTATCCTTTCGATACAGCTTCTCCAGCCCTTCGTACTGGGGCGTGAAGCCGCATTTGCTTGCCGTGTTGACGATCAGCAGCACCTTGCCGCGGTACTCCGAAAGGGAAACGTCCTCCCCCCTGATGTTCTTGACCGTGAAATCATAAACGCCCATCTTCAACATCCTTTCCGCTCGCGCAGATTTTTATTGACGGCTTTTGAAACGGCGAAATTTTTTCCGGCCCCGGCCGGATCGCCGGAACCATACCATTTTTATCCGCTTTCAGTGTACCACGCCGGAAGGATTTTGTAAATAGGATTAAGAACTATTTTTGATTCTTGCGGGAAGCGCGGAACTCCCGCACGACGGAGGTCCCCGCGACCGCGCCGTCGCAGACGGCTTTCGCAATTTGCAGCAGGCCGCCGGCGCAGTCCCCCG
This sequence comes from Caproicibacter sp., assembly GCA_036844765.1. Taxonomy (GTDB): domain Bacteria; phylum Bacillota; class Clostridia; order Oscillospirales; family Acutalibacteraceae; genus Thermocaproicibacter. Next base: position 12,794 of record DAIUFE010000020.1, read on the forward strand.
CGGCGTACAGGCCGGGGACGTTCGTCCGCCGGCGTTCGTCGGTCGCGACGGCCGTGCCGCGGATCTCGGCGCCCAGCTTGCGGGCCAGGTCCGTGCCGCCCGCCACGCCCAGCGCGACGAACAGGCCCGCCGCCTCCAGGCTGGTGCCGTCGGCGAAGCGCACCCCCCGCAGGGCGGCGTCCCCGTACAGGCCGGCGATCTTCGCGGTGCAGACCTCAAATTCTTCCGGGAACGGAACGGAGGGTTCCGCCCCGTCCGTCAGCACCGCGACGCGCGAGGCGGCGGAGCGCAGCTCCGCGGCCTCGTGCAGGGCGTAGGCCCCGCCGCCCAGGACCGCGACCGGCTTGCCGCGGTAAAAAAACGCGTCGCACACCGCGCAGTAGCTCACGCCGCACCCCTCGAACCGCGCGAGGCCCGGAAGGTCCGGCGCGCGGCGCGCGGCCCCGGTCGCGAGCACCAGAAACGGCGCGCGGTACTCGTTCGCGGCCGTGCGGACGGTGAACCGCCCGCCGTCCCAGGCGGCGCCCACGGCTTCTTCCCGCACGAAGCGCGCCCCCGCGAGCGCGGCCTGCTCCTCGCCGTTCTTCAGCAGGTCCTCCCCCGAGATCGGCTCCGCAAAGCCGTAGTAGTTCCCGACCCGCCCGGTCTTGACCAGGGCGCCTCCCCCGCGCGTGACGATCAATGTGCGCAGTCCCGCGCGCGCCGTATAGAGCGCCGCGGAGACCCCCGCCGGGCCGCTGCCCAGAATCAGCACGTCCTCCATCTGGATTCTCCCTTCCGTCCGCGCCGCGCGCGGTTTTCAGATCTGACCGGCCTTTTCCGGGCGACGCCGCACCCTTCGCACGCGCCGCCACTGCGCCGGTTTTTGCACGGTATTGCCTTGATATTTCCCGTGAAACGCATACAATAGGAAGATGAAACAGCAATTTTATTCCGATTCAAAGACTTACTGATGATTAGGAGTGATTTTTTTGACCCGCATCCAACCGATCAAGCTGACGGGCGCCTGCAAGGATTATCTTTGGGGCGGCAACCGTCTCCGCAGCGAATACCACCAGGTGAGCGACGCGCCCAAGATCGCGGAGACGTGGCTGCTCTCCTGCCACCCGGACGGCCCGTCCGCCGTCGCCTCGGGGCCGGACGCCGGCACACCGTTCCCCGCCTGGCTGGAACGGCAGGGCGGCGCGGTCCTCGGCACGGACTGCGGGAAGTTCCCCTACTTCCCGGTGCTGATCAAGCTGATCGACGCCAAGCAGCGCCTCTCCATCCAGGTCCACCCGGACGACGCCTACGCCCGCGCCCACGAGGGCGGCTACGGCAAGACGGAGATGTGGTACGTGGTGGACTGCGAGCCGGGCGCCGCGCTGTACTACGGCTTCGACCACGCGATCCCGAAGGAGGAGTTCAAGGCGCGGATCGAGAACAACACGCTCGAGGAAGTCCTCAACCGCGTGCCGGTCCACGCGGGCGACGTGTTCTTCATCGAGGCCGGCACGCTGCACGCGATCGGCGCGGGCATCCTGATCGCGGAGATCCAGCAGAACTCCAACCTGACCTACCGCATCTACGACTACGGCCGCCGGGGCGCGGACGGCAAGACCCGCCCGCTGCACATCGCGCAGGCGCTGGACGTCACGCGGCTGGAGCGCCCGGCCCGCCCGACCCGCCCGCAGGGCGCGCCGGAACGGAAGGAGGGCTACCGCCGGACGCTGCTGGCCACCTGCGGGGTGTTCACCGTCTACGGGATGGACATCCGCGAGGCCGCGCTGCGCGCCGACGGGAAGAGCTTCCACTCGCTGATCTGCCTCGACGGCGAGGCGCAGCTTCTGGGGCAGGGCGCGCCGCCGCTTTCGTTCCGGAAAGGCGACAGCGTGTTCGTCCCCGCGGGCTACGGCGACTATACCGTGAAGGGCACCTGCCGCGTGCTGCACACGACGGTCTAAATGATCATGCCGCCGTTCACGCCGAGCACCTGCCCGGTGATGAAGCCGGCTTCCGGCGAGGCGAGGAACGACACGGCCGCGGCGACCTCCTCCGGCGCGCCGATGCGGCCGAGGGGCGTCTGCTCCTCCAGCGCGCGCAGGGCTTCGGGGCCGAGGGCCGCGTTCATGCGGGTGTCGATCACCCCGGGCGCGACGCAGTTGACCCGGATGCCCGACGGGCCCAGCTCTTTGGCGAGGGCCTTTGTCAGACCGATCACCGCGGCCTTCGCGGCGGAATAGTGCGCCTCGCAGGAAGCGCCCACCTGCCCCCACATGGAGGAGACGTTCACGATCCCACCCCGCTTCCGGCGGATCATGGCGGGCAGCGCGGCCTGGCAGCAGTGGAACACGCCCGTCACGTCCACGGCGAACATGCGCTGCCAGTCCTCCTCCGTGAGGTCGGTGAACAGCTTCTGCTGGGCGACGCCCGCGTTGTTGACCAGCAGGTCCACGCCGCCCACGGCGCGGAACATGGCCTCCACCTGCGCGCGGTCGGCGACGTCCGCCCGGCGGATCTCCGCCCCCGCGGCCTGCGGATCGCGGTTCAGCTCCTCCGCCAGCGCCCGCGCTCCGTCCTCCGAGCGGTGGTAATGGACGACCACGTAAAAGCCGTCGCGGCTCAGCCTGCGGGCGACGGCCTGTCCGATGCCGCGCGAAGCGCCCGTGACCAGCGCCTTCCGCATCAAGCTCTTCCCCCTTTTTTGTTCTTCCGCGCCTATTATACCACATCCCCGCCGCCGCAGGAAGGCAAAAGGGAAGCCCCCGGCGCAAACCGGAGGCTTGGGTGCGTGTCGGACGGTTCTTTCCCGGCGGCGCCGAAGGGTCAGCAGTCCTGTTTCGGAACGGCGAGGACGCTGAGGACGGCGTTGGTGACGGTGACGCCCGCCGAAGCGACGAGCGTGCCGGTGCCGAGCTGGACGGAATAGGTGTACGTGCCGGGCGCCACGTTGTTGTCCACGAACTGGAAGCTGAAGCCTTCCGCGCCGATGACGGAAAGTTCCTCCCGGAAGGTGAAGGTCGGTCCGACCTTGACGGCTCCGCCCGTGCAGGACGAACGGACGATCTGGAAGTTCAGCGTCAGGGCCAGCGCCAAAGGCATATTGATCACGCTGGTGAACTGGATCAGATTATCCGTAGTGCCGGAGCAGCAGGTGTTGACGGAAGTCGTCGCGATGTTGAGCGGCTCGCTGAGGCTGGTGGAGATCACGGGAAGCGGGCCCGCGCCGCCCGTCGAGGAGCTGAGCACGGTCGGCCGGAAGCGGGCGATCTTCTCCGGCAGCTGGATGCCGCCGTTGTCGTTGCCCGAGCCGCTTCCGCCGCCCCCGCAGCAGCAGGGGTTGTTCGCCGCGCCGCAGCAGGGATTGTTCCCCGCGCCGCAGCAGGGGTTGCCGGAGTTGCCGGAACCGCGGTAATAGAATTCCTGCGGGCAGTCCGCCGCCCAAGTTCCGCGAAGTATCGGCCTTAAGCCGTTCAGAGCTTCATTGTCGTTTCCAAAATTATTGCAGCCCATTCATATTCCTCCTGGCCAAGTATTTGAAGTGAAGAGGTTTCTTCACTCCATATTATGCAAATTTTTACAACGTGCAACAGCGATTCCGCTTGATTCCCATGCGGACCCATCCCGCTTTCCGCCTGAATGCCCGGCCGCTTCCCCTATGGAGCCGTCCTGTAAAAAGCCCCGTTTTTACCAAAGGTAAACGCGGGGTTTTCCTTTCCGGGACTGCAAAGCGTTTTCCCCTTTTCGCACGGCGGGAAGAACGGCAGGAAATTTTTGACTTGCGGCCGGTTTCGTGATAATATTTATTTCAATCGCATATCGTATGCGATCGAAATGATTGAAAAGGGTGTTTGATATGAAAAATTCTGCTGCCGTCCAATCTGAAAATAAATGGAGGGCTGCTGAGAACTGACCCTCCATCAATGGAGGAAAAGTTTTGTGAGTACCCGAACAAAAAAATTTCTGTCCTATTACCGGCCGCATTTGGGGCTGCTGTTTGCGGATATTCTTTGCGCGCTGGCCGTATCGGTCATCACGCTGCTGCTTCCGCTGATGACCCGGTTCATCACCGGGACCCTTCTGGAAAACCGCACGCCCTCGGTCCTTGAGGAAATCTACGCGATCGGCGCCGCCATGCTGGCGCTCATCTTTCTGCAGACGGCATGCAGCGTCTTCACCGACGCCCAGGGGCATGCACTGGGCGCCAGGATGGAAAGCGATATGCGCCGGGATTTGTTCGATCATTACCTGAAGCTGTCTTTCCGCTTTTACGACGAGCGGAACACCGGCGATCTGATGACCAGGATCACGAACGATCTGCTTTCGCTGGCCGAGCTCTACCATCACGGGCCGGAAGACATCACCGTTTCGCTGCTGAAGTTTATCGGCTCGTTCGCGATTCTGATGAGTATCAACGCAAAGCTGACCCTGACCGTTTTCCTTTTTCTGCCGTTCATGGCGGTTTACACGGTTTATTCCGGCAAACGGGTCTACTCTGCGCTGAGAAAGAGCAAGGACAGGGTCGGCGAGATCAACGCGCAGCTTGAAGACACGCTCGCCGGCATACGGGTCGTAAAATCCTATGCGAACGAAGAGACTGAAAAAAAGAAATTCGATTCCGCCAACAACCGGTTTCTCGAGAGCCGCAAGGCCGCCTATAAGAGCGAGGCCTACTGCTACACGGTGCTGGAGTCGTTTTCGCAGATCATCACCGTCGCCGTCGTCGTTTTCGGCGGGGCGGCCATCGCCCGCGCCTCTTTGACGCTGCCGGACCTGCTGACTTATCTAATGTGCGTCGCCATCCTGATCGAGCCCATCCAAAAGCTTGTGAACTTCATCCGGCTTTACCAGGAAGGGAGCGCCGCCTTCGACCGGTTTATGGACCTGATGGAGGTCAGTCCGGAGATCGGGGACGCGGCGGACGCAGTCGAGCTGAACCGCGTGCGGGGAAACATCGCCTTCAGGAACGTGAGCTTCCGCTATCAAAGCGGCGGCTACGTCCTGAAGAACATCAGTCTCGATATCAAAGCCGGCGACTATATTGCGCTCGTCGGGCCGTCGGGCATCGGAAAAACGACGCTGTGCTCCCTCATCCCACGCTTTTACGAGGTAAGCGGCGGCGAGATCCTGCTGGACGGCGTCAACATCAAAGACATCCGCCTGAAATCGCTCCGGCGCAATATCGGCGTCGTCCAGCAGGAAGTTTATCTGTTTTCCGGCACCGTGGCGGACAACATCCGCTACGGCAAGCCGGACGCCGGCAGGGACGAAATCGTCGAAGCGGCTAAAAAGGCGGACGCGGACGAATTCATACGGTCTCTTCCGCAGGGCTACGACACGGATATCGGTCCGCACGGCGTCAGACTGTCCGGCGGGCAGAGGCAGCGGCTCAGCATTGCGCGCGTTTTTCTGAAAGATCCCCCCGTCCTGATCTTCGACGAGGCGACGAGCTCGCTGGACAGCGAGGCCGAACGGGCCGTCCGGCAATCTTTGGAGAAGCTGACCACAGACAGGACCACGCTCGTCATCGCCCATCGCCTTTCGACCGTCCGGAACGCCAAGAGGATCCTCGTGCTCTCGGCGGACGGGATCGCCGAGGAGGGAACGCACGAAGAGCTGATCCGGCGCAACGGCAGCTACGCGCGCCTGTACAGGACGCGATAAAAGTCTAAAACATAAGGGGACGGGGCAGATCTTCCGATCTGCCCCGTCTTCTTATTCCGGCTTCTCCGCCCCCGCGGCGGGGAGCGGCACGCACCGCTCGTCCCGCAGCAGGACCCTTTTCCCGTACAGAAAAAGCTCCGCCGGCGGCCCGCTCAGCAGACGGACCCGGCAGCCCTCCCGGCCGACCGAGACGAGCACGCGGCTCTCCCCCCGACGCAGGCGGAAATCGTACCCCTCCCATTCCGAGGGCAGCGCGGGCGAAAGGTGCAGGCCGTCCTCCCGGATGCGCAGGCCCGCGAAGCCGTAGACGACGGTCATATAGGTCCCGCCCAGCCCGGCGGTATGGATGCCGTCCTGCGTGTTGCCGTGGGTGTCGTTTAGGTCCGTCGACGCCGCCTCCCGGAAATAGGCGTACGCTTTCTCCGGCATGCCGAGGCGGGAGGCCATGATGCTGAACACGCAGGCGGAGAGCGAGGAATCGTGGGTGGTGATCGCCTCGTAATACTCGAAGGAATGCTTCATCGTGCTGAACTTCTGGGCGTCCTCCAGGATGAAGTGGGCCATCACGGTATCCGCCTGCTTGCAGACCTGGTGCCGGTACAGGCAGAGCGGGTGGTAGTGCAGCAGCAGCGGGTGGTTTTCCGGCGGCGTCGCGCCGAAATCCCACTTTTTTTTCGAGAGGAACGAATCGTCCTGCGGGTTGATGTCGAGCGCGGCGTCGTAGGGCAGGTACATGGCATCGGCCGCGCGGCGGAACTCCGCGATCTCGTCCTCCTCCAGGCCGATTTTTTCCGCCACGGGCCCCAGGGAGCCGCTCTTCTTGAGCAATCCGTAAATTTTCACGGCCCAGCTCAGGTTGTACCGGGCGAGCGCGTTGGTGTAGTAGTTGTTGTCGACCATGCAGGTGTACTCGTCCGGCCCCGTGACGCAGTTGATGCAGAACTTCCCGCCGGCGTAGTTGCCGGTATCCAGCCACAGGCGCGCCGTCTCGAACACGATCTCGGCGCCGCGGTCCGCGAGGAATTTCAGGTCCCCCGTCATCAGGTAATACTGCACGACGGAATAGGCGACGTCGCCGTCGATATGGTACTGGGCGCTGCCGGAAGGAAAATAGCCCGAGCACTCCCGCCCCGTGATGGTGCGCCACGGGAACAGCGCCCCTTTCGCGTGCCCCAAGACGCGCGCGTTCCGCCGGGCGGCGGGCAGCATGCCGTAGCGGTACTCGATCAGGCTGCGGACGATGCCGGGCCGCGTGAGAAGGAAAAACGGCTCGACGTACATCTCCATATCCCAGAAGCAGTGGCCCTCGTACCCCTCCCCGGAAAGGCCCTTGGCCGCGATGCCGCAGCGCGAGTCCTTCCCGACGGACTGGAGCAGCTCGTAGAGGCTGAAAGCGACCGCGGAATCCAGCTTCGGGTCCCCCCGCACGCGCACGGCGCAGTCTTCCCAGTACTCCGCCAGGTATGCCCGCTGGCGCGCGTACCATTCGGAGAGCGGGACGGAGACGGCCTGCGCCATCGTCCGCAGCGCCGCGGAGCGGCAGTCCCCGCAGCGGATCGAGTCGCGGAACACGGCGTATTTCACGAGGGAAATTGTCTCGCCCGGGGCGATCTCGGCGGAAAGCGTCTGCGAGGCCGAGCCGCCGCGCGCCGCATGCGTCTCTTCGCACGGCTTCGAGAGCGCGTTCCGCACGGCGGCGGCGACGCTGAGGCCGGACCGCGAGGTCCTGGAGACGATCACGGAGCAGCCGTCCTCAAACTCCGCCGGGCCGGGGAACAGCAGCCGGGCGGCTTCGCCCGCCACGCGGGGATCGTCGGGGTTCGCGTAGTTCATCACGCCGCCGAGGTGCGTAGAACAGAGCTCCAGCTTGCCCCCGAAGTTGAGCGCTTTCACGGCGTACTCGATGGTGAACAGCGGAGGCAGCGCGAACGAGGCCATGCGGCGCACGGTGAGCTCCAGCTCGCGCCCCGCGGGGGAGCGCCACACGGCGCGGCGCTCGGTCACGCCGCGCTCCATGTCGAGCGTGCGGGAGCTTTCGAGCACCGTGCCGCAGAACATGCCGAACTCCTCGCCGCAGACCTTCAGGCGGATCCCCTGCGTGTCCGCGACGTTGAGCAGGGTCTCCTTCTCCTCGGGCAGGCCGCAGAGGCGCTCGGCCTGGTTCATCGGCACCACGTCGTAAAAGCCGTTGACGTACTGCCCGCGGACGGACCGGTAGCCTTCCGGGTACCCCTCCTCGAAGGCGGAGCGGACGCCGATATAGCCGTTCGCGTTGTGGAACAGCGTTTCGGCCACCAGCAGATCGCGGTTCGCAAGGCTGAAATTGTTGATTCGGTAGATTCTGGCGTTTTTCTCCATTCTTTACTCCTTCACCGCCCCGGCCACAAGGCCCGAGACGATCTTTCTCTGGAACAGCAGCACGACCGCCATCGTCGGGATCGTTACGATCACGGTCGCCGCGCAGACCTCGCCCCACATGATCTGGAACTGCGTTCGCAGGAACGAGACGGCCACCGGCACGGTCTGCATCGAAAGGTCCACGTTCAGGGTCGCCGTCAGCAGGTACTCGTTCCACGCCGCGATGAACGTGATGATCGCCGTGGTGAAGACCCCCGGCGCCGCCAGCGGGAATACGATGCTCCAGAGCGTGCGCCAGGCCGACGCGCCGTCGATCTTGGCGGATTCCTCGATGGAGAGCGGGATCTTGCCGAAATGCGCCACCATGATCCACACCGCCATGGGGATCGTGACGGTCGAGTACGGCAGAACGATGAAATACGAGTTGGTCCAGTGCAGCGCGGTGAACAGGTTGAACACCGGCCCCACCACGATCATCTGCGGGAACATCGAGATCAGCAGGATCAGCCCCATCAGGAAGCTCTTGAAGCGGAAGTGGAACCGCGAGATCGCGTAGGCCGCGAGCGTCGCGACCACGATCACGTACAGGGCCGTGACGGAGGAGACGATCAGGCTGTTCCTGATCGAGCTGAAGATGTTTTTGCCCGCCAGGCCGGCGGTGTAATGCTCCAGCGTGGGCGTCCGGCTGAAAACCCGGAACGCCCCCGCGCCGAAGATCTCGTTCGACGGCTTGAACGATGTGACCAGGATCCAGAAAAACGGGAACAGGATCACCGCCATGAACACGGCCGTCACGATATAGAACACTGCGTTTCCCTTTTTCACAGCCGCTCCCCCCTATTCCGCCGACAGCATGTTCGCGCCCAGCACCTTGACGAAGAGCGCCGCGATCAGCAGCACGCACACGAACATGAACATCACGACGACCGAGCCGTAGCCGAAGTTGGTCTGCGAGAACATCGTCTTGTACGCGTAGACGGAGAGCGTCTCGGTCGAGCCGCCCGGCCCGCCGCCCGTCAGCACGGCGATCAGGTCGTAGACGCGGAACGCGTCCAGCGTGCGGAACAGCACGGCCACCAGGATGGAGGGCTTCAGAAGAGGCAGCGTGATGCGGAAGAAGGCCTGCGCCGGGCCCGCGCCGTCGATGGCGGCGCTCTCGTACAGTCCGCGGTCGATGGTCTGCAGGCCGGCGAGCAGCAGCAGCGCCATGTAGGGCGTGGTCTTCCACACGTCGGTCAGGATCACGGCGGCCATGGCGCCCGGCCCGCTCAGCAGCATAGACTGCGGCGAGGAGATGAGCCCCGCCTGGGCGAAAAGATAGGAGAGGATGCCGCTGGAGCCGTCGTACAGGTAGCTCCAGATCAGGGCGGAAACCGCGGTCGGGATGGCCCAGGGGATCAGCGCCCCGGCGCGGATCAGCCCGATGCCGCGCACGCTGCGGTTCATCACCAGCGCGAGCGCGAGGCCGAGCACGAACTCGATCGCGACCGAGACGAGCGTAAAGTAGACGGTGTGCCCCAGCGCGGCGAACAGCCGGCCGTCCCCGAAGATCTTCGCGTAGCCTGCAAGGCCGATGAAGTTCGGCGGGGAAACGGATTTTTCCAGCTCCTCGAAAATCTTCGGCAGCGACTCCGCGTTCTCATACGCCGGGTCCGGGTGGTTTTGATAGAGCGCGGCGACCTCCGCCTTCAGCTTTTCCGTGGCGGAGGAGAGCGCGCCGCTCTGCTGCGCCGAGATCTTCCCGTCCGGCAGGGAGGAAAAACGGTCGATGTACCGCTGAGCGTCCGCGAGGGCCGCGGCGAAATCCTTTTTCGCCGCGGGGTCCTTCTCCGCCGCTTCGGCGTCGCCGCTCAGGAAGATCTTCACGTACTGGCTGTTCTCCCGGAAGCGCGCCGCCGAAAAGCTGCCGGTGAAGCTGAGGCGGGATTTCTGCATGTCGTTGAGCCGGTAGTCGAAAAAAGTGTAGGTGAACGACGTCAGGATCGGCCAGATCGCGAACGCGGCGAGGATCAGCAGCAGCGGCACGAGGAACAGGAACTGCCGGAAGGTCATCTTCTTTTGCATGGGTACTCCTCCCAGAAATCATAAATAAGGGCGTGCGCCGGGAACGGCCGCACGCCCCGGCCCTCCGCGCCGCCCGGCCGCGGACGATCGCGGCGCGCGGACCCGGAGGGCCATCGGTCCCTTCCGCCTTTATTTCAGGGCATCCTCCAGGGCCTTGACGGTGGCGTCGAGGTCCTGGCTCCCGGAAAGATATTTATGCACGTTGAGCTGGATGGTGTCGCTGGTCTTGGAATACTGGGGCGTGACCGGGCGGGCGATCGTGTTGCCCAGCGCCTTCTGGAACCCCGGCATCGAGAGCAGCGGGTTCGTCTTCAGGACCTCCGCGTCCGTCAGCAGCGCGTTGTAGCCGGGCAGGGCGGCCCCTTTGGTCGACATGATCTTCTGCCCCTCCGGGCCGGCGAGATACTGGACGAACGCCCACGCGCCGTCCGGGTTTGCGGATTTGGCGTTGATGCCGAGCAGCCAGCCGCCCACGCACCCGCCGTTCGGCAGCGGGGCGATGCCGACCTGGTCCGTCTTGACCGTCTCTTTGCCGGTCTTGAGCAGGCCGTACTGGTAGGGCCAGTTGCGCGAGAACACGCTCTTGCCCGTCTTGAAGCTCGCGTCGGTCGAGCCTTCGTTGTAGTTCAGCACGTCGGCCGGGGCGACCTTGTCGTCGATGAATTTCTTCATGGCCTGCAGGCCCTCTTTGTTCTGCTTGAAATTGGCCGTGAACTCGTTCACGTTGCAGGTCAGGCCCTCATACTGCTTCGCCTGGAAGGCGAACCCGTCCGCCGCGCCCTTCTGGCCCTTGTACTTCTTGGCCATCGCCTCGAGGTCGGCGTAGGTGTAGTCTCCGCTTTCCAGCTTCTGGCCGTCCTCCTTCGACACAATGTCCGAGCGGTAATAGAGCATCGCCACGTCCGGGAAGAAGGGCAGCGTGTACTGCTTGCCCTGGTAGTTGCCGGAATCCATCGAGCCCTTGTTGAAATCGGACTTCTTGAGCCCGGCCTCGCTCATCCTGACGTCCAGCGGCGAAAGGTATCCCGCCGCCGCGAATTCGCCGGCCCACACCACGTCCATCGACAGCACGTCGTAGTCGCCCGACCCGGCCGAGAGCGACGTCAGCAGCTGGTCGTGCATCTGCCCGGAGTCGTTCGTGAACTGCTCCCACTCCACCTTGACCTTCTGCTGCGAGGCGTTGAACGTGTCGATCACCGACTGCGTCGCCGGCGTGGAATCCGCCTGCGCGCCGAACTTCACCGTGACGGGACCGGCCGCCGCGGAAGACTCCTCCGCCTGGCCCGCGGCGGAAGACGCCTGCGAGGGCGCCTGGGACGAGGCGGCCGGCGTCCCGCCGTTCCCGCACGCCGCCATCCCCGCCGCTACGGCGAGGGTGAGCAGGGCCGCGATTGTTTTTTTCAACACATCGATTCCTCCTTTATCGTTGTTTCTCTCCTCGAGAACATCTTTATCATAATGCCGGTGACGCCTTCCGTATTTCAAAATCTTAAGATTTATGATATAATTTTAATAACATCCTTAAAAATAGATAAAATATTAGAGCGGTGTAGTTTGATATGCTTCAATATGATTTGACGGAACCGATGAAGGTCTTTTACTACTCCACCCGGCTGCCGGTCTGGCTGCTGAAAAACGGGGAGGCCGAGTCCTCGCTGCCGGAGCGGGCCGAGACGGCGGGGCGGATCGTGACCGGCCGGGAGGGGCCGCACGTGCGGTACGACCCGCACGCCTACGGGACCGTGCAGTATCTTTCGAGCGGCTACGGCGAGCTGTTCGCCGTGCTGGTGCTGGACGACACGTTCGTCGCGGCCGCGGGCCCCCTGCTGACGGAGCCGATGCACAGCGGGGCGGTCGCGAACATGGTGCGGGCGCAGCGCCTTCCCGTCCGGCTGAAGGCCCGGCTGGAAGCGTATTTCGGCGGGGTGGAGCGCGTCAGCGCGCAGACGTACTATTACTGCGGCAAGGTGCTTTCGGCGCTGTTCGCCCGGGGAGCCGCCGCGCCGAAGGCCGGGCCGCGCCCCGCGGCCCGCGGGGACGGTTTCACGCGGGACTATTTCCGCAACACCCTGCGGAACCGGGAGACGATGTTCACCCACCCGCCGTTTTTTCTGGAGCAGAAGCTCAGCGGCCAGATCGGGATCGGCGATCTGGACGGCGCGCTGGACACCCTGCGGGAGATCAACCTGCTCAGCCGCGCCGTGCTCGCCAAGGACCCGCTGCGCTCGCTCAAGGACTCGATCATCTGCTCGTGCGCGTTTTTCACGCGCGCGGCCATCGCGGCCGGCGTCTTCCCGGACACCGCCTTCACCGCCAGCGACACATTCATCCAGAAGATCGAGGAGATGAACGGCACGGCCCAGGTGCGCGGCTATGAGGAGGAAATGCTGCGGGAATTCGTCCGGCTGACGAAGGAGCGCGCCTCGGCGAAGTATTCCCGCCCCGTGTTCGACGCGCTGCAGTACATCGACAACAACCTGACCGAGGACCTGAAGCTGGCCGGCGTCGCCAAGCATGCGTTCGTCCACCCCAACTACCTGAGCAGCCTGTTCAAGAAGGAGGTGGGGGTCCCGATGGCGGAATACATCGCCCGGCGCCGCGTGGAGGAATCCTCCTATTTCGTCGCCTGCACGGACGACGAGATCGCCGATATCGCGAACTTCTACCACTTCTGCAGCCAGAGCTATTACGGCACCGTGTTCAAAAAAGTGCTTTCCGTCTCCCCCAGGGAGTACCGCCGGAGCGCCCGCTCCCAGAAATAGCGCGAAGAATCCCCCTTCCCGGCCGCACGGCCGGGAAGGGGGATTCTTACGAACGGCTCAGATCAGGGCGAGGACCACGAAATTCAGAATGAACAGGAGCGCCGAAACCAAAAGGATCGGATGGATCTCGCGGAACTTCCCCTTCGCGATCTTCACGATGCAGTAGAAGATGAAGCCCGCGGCGATGCCGTAGGAGATGCTGTAGCACAGGGCCATGAAGATGCCCGCGCCGAACGCGGGAATGGCCTCCTCCAGGTCGGGCCAGTTCACCTCTTTGAACGAGCTCATCATCATCACGCCGACGATCACGAGGGCCGGGGCGGTCGCCGCGGCCGGGATGGAGCCCGCCACGGGCGCCAGCACCGTGCAGAGCACGAACATCACGGCGGTCGTCACGCTCGTGAGGCCCGTGCGGCCGCCCGCGCCGATGCCCGCCGCGCTCTCGACGTACGTCGTCGTGTTGGAGGTGCCGAACAGCGCGCCGATCGAAGTCGCGATGGAATCCGCGAACAGCGCCCGGTCCATCTTCGAGCGGAAGCCCTTGCTGTTCTCCAGCGCCTGCTCGTCCTCCAGGCTGAAGATGCCGGTCCGGCGGCCCGTGCCGATGAACGTCCCGATGGTGTCGAACGTGTCGGAAAGGCTGAACGCGAAGATCGTCATCACGACCAGCAGCCATTTGGAGGAATCCGCGAACAGGGATCCCATGCCCTCGGGGCCGAACGCCGCGCCGAACGTGGAGCCCAGCCGGGAGAAGGAATCCCCCAGCGTGTTGAAGGTGATCGAGGCGTGGGAGAAATCCGTCACGCCGAACGGGATGCCCACGAGGGTCGTGGCGATGATGCCGATCAGGATCGCGCCGCGGACGTTCGCCATCAGCAGCACGACCATCAGCACGATGCCGAACAGCGCGAGCAGCACGGAGGGCGTGTTCAGCGGCACAATGGCCGGCACGGCGCTGGAGGACGCGATGACGGTCTGCCCCTCCATCGCATAGGTGCCGGGGTCGCTCGTGAAGCTGAGCAGGCCCGCGCTCTTGATGCCGATATAGGCGACGAAGATGCCGATGCCGCCGCCGATCGCGTTCTGGATGCTCTTCGGGATGGAGCGGATGATGCTCTTGCGGAATTTCGTC
>DAIUFE010000020.1:26776-27784 GCA_036844765.1 Caproicibacter sp.
GCAGATGAACACCATGGCGAGCGCCTGCTGCCATTTGAAGCCGAGCGAGAAGCAGACGGTGTAGGTGAAGAAGGCGTTCAGCCCCATGCCCGGGGCCAGGGCGTAGGGCACGTTGGCGAACAGCCCCATCACGAGCGTGCCGATGGTGGAAGCGATGATGGTGGCGAGGAAGACCGCCTGCTGGTCCATGTGCGTCTGCCCGAGGATCTGCGGGTTGACGAACAGGATGTACGACATGGTGAAGAAGGTGGTCAGCCCGGCCAGGATCTCGGTGCGGACATTCGTGTGGTTTCTCTTCAGGTCGAAGAAATCACCCTTCGGGCGATACGGCGCTTTTGTGCTCTCTTCCATTCTTTTCATTCCTCCGGTTCATAAGAATTGTCCGGCGGCGCGCGGAAATGCCGCCTCGCGGTAAGACCAAGCAATAGGATAAGTATAAGGATTTCCGGACTGGGGCGCAATATCTTATTTACACAAAATTTGCATTTCCGAAACACTCCCTTCATACTTTTCCACAGAAACGGAAAAATCGCCGCGGAATCGCAGGATTCCGCGGCGATTTCTGACGAAAAGGAGAAAACTTATTGCAGGCGGGCTTTCAGACTCTCCAGCTGCCCGCGGAGCTCGGCGGGCAGCTTGTCGCCGAACTTCTTGTAGAACTCCTCGATGCCGGCGGCTTCTTTCCGCCACTCGGCCTTGTCCACCTCGAGAATCCCTTTCAGGGTGCCAAGGCTGAGACCGAGGCCCTCGAGGTTGATGTCCTCCGCCTTCGGCACATAGCCGATGGGGGTCTCGACCGCGTCGACCTCGCCCTCGCAGCGCCTCAGGATCCAGTCGACCGCGCGCAGATTGTCCCCGAAGCCCGGCCAGATGAACCGGCCCTGCTCGTCCAGGCGGAACCAGTTGACATTGAAGATCTTGGGCGCCTTGTCGCCGAGCTTTTCGCCCATCTCGATCCAGTGCGCGAAATAGTCGCCCATGTTGTAGCCGCAGAACGGCAGCATGGCC
>DAIUFE010000021.1:0-25795 GCA_036844765.1 Caproicibacter sp.
GGTCGCAGGTGCGCGCGGTCTGCACCACGCCGAACGGCGTGCGCTGGCTGACCCGCACCTGGCCCGAGCCGCCGCACTGGGGACACCGTTTGACGGAAGTGCCCGCCTTCGCCCCGGTACCGTGGCAATCCGGGCACTGGTCGATATGGTCGTAGGCGATCTGCTTCACGCAGCCCTTGGCGGCCTCTTCAAAATCGACGGAAACCGAGGCCTCGCTGTCCGCGCCGCGCCGCGGCGTATTCGCGCTGCGGCGGCCGCCGCCGAACCCGTCGAACCCGCCGAATCCGCTGAAAACGCTGTTGAAGATGTCGTCGATGTTGATATTTCCGGTGAACGGGCTGCCCGCGCCGGCTCCGCCGCCGAAATTCGGGTCAACCCCGGCCTGGCCGAACTGATCGTAGCGCGCCCGCTTGTCTTTGTCGGAAAGCACCTCGTACGCTTCGTTGATCTCCTTGAATTTCGCCTCGGCCTGCTTGTCGCCCGGGTGGAGGTCCGGGTGGTACCGTTTCGCCAACTTCCGATATGCTTTTTTTATTTCGTCTTCGGTGGCGTTTCTCGGCACACCCATGACCTCATAATAATCTTTTCCAGCCAAGCCAATCACTCCCGGATTCACGCGCGCAGGGCAGCCGGACAGGCTGCCCTGACACGCTGTATGTGAACGCCCGCCGCCGGATTGTGCGGGGGACGGTTTGCAGCATCATTTTTTGTCCTTGCCGTCAACATCGTGGTACTCCGCATTATACACGGTGTTGCCGTTCGCGTCCTGCGTCGGGCCCGGATTCGGCTGCTGCGGGTTCGCCCCGTACGGCGGCTGGCCCTGAGGCGCCGCCTTCTTATACAGCTTCTCGCTCACGGCGTACATGGCCTTCTGCAGTTCCTCGGTCTTGCTCTTGAGCTCATCCGCGCCGGCGGAAGACATGGCCGCGCGCAGGGCCGCGACCTTGTTGTTGAGGTCGGTCTTGTCCGCCTCCTCGATCTTGTCGCCGCTGTCCTTCAGCAGCTTCTCGACCGCGTAGCAGAGATTTTCCGCCTCGTTCTTGGCATCGACCTCGCCGCGGCGTTTCTTGTCTTCGGCCTCGTATTTTTCGGCTTCCTTCACGGCCTTGTCGATGTCGTCCTTGCTCATGTTCGAGCTGGAGGAGATGGTGATCTTCTGCTGCTTGCCGGTGCCGAGGTCCTTCGCGGAGACGTTCACGATGCCGTTGGCGTCGATGTCGAACGTGACCTCGATCTGCGGGATGCCGCGCGGCGCCGGGGCGATGCCGTCGAGCTTGAACAGGCCGAGCTGCTTGTTGTCGCGGGCGAACTCGCGCTCGCCCTGCAGCACGTTGATCTCCACCTGGGTCTGGCCGTCGGCGGCCGTCGAGAAGATCTGGCTCTTCTTGGTCGGGATGGTGGTGTTGCGGTCGATGATCTTCGTCATCACGCCGCCCATGGTCTCGACACCCAGCGAAAGCGGGGTGACGTCCAGCAGCAGCAGGCCCTCGACCTCGCCGCCGAGGACGCCCGCCTGCAGTGCGGCGCCGATGGCCACGCACTCGTCCGGGTTGATGCCCTTGAACGGCTCTTTGCCGGAGAGCTTCTTGACGGCTTCCTGCACGGCCGGCATGCGCGAGGAGCCGCCGACCATCAGGATCTTGCTGATGTCGTTGAACGTGAGGCCGGCGTCGGAAAGGGCCTGCTTCATGGGGCCCATGGTCTTTTCGACCAGGTCCGCGGTCAGCTCCTCGAACTTCGCGCGGGTCAGCGTCATGTCGAGGTGCTTCGGGCCGTTTGCGTCCGCCGTGATGAACGGCAGGTTGATCTGCGTGGAGGTCATGCTGGAAAGCTCGATCTTCGCCTTTTCGGCAGCCTCCTTGAGGCGCTGCATGGCCATGCGGTCGCCGGAAAGGTCGATGCCGTTCTCTTTCTTGAACTCGGAGACCATCCAGTCCATCACGCGCTTGTCGAAGTCGTCGCCGCCCAGGCGGTTGTTGCCGGCCGTCGCGAGGACCTCCTGCACGCCGTCGCCCATCTCGATCAGGGAGACGTCGAACGTGCCGCCGCCCAGGTCGTAGACCATGATCTTCTGCTCCTCGCCCTTGTCGATGCCGTAGGCGAGCGCCGAAGCCGTCGGCTCATTGATGATGCGCTTGACGTCCAGCCCGGCGATCTTGCCGGCGTCTTTCGTCGCCTGGCGCTGGGAATCGGTGAAATAGGCCGGCACGGTGATCACGGCGGAATGCACCGGCGCGCCGAGGTAGGCCTCCGCGTCCGCCTTGAGCTTCTGCAGGATCATCGCGGAGATCTCCTGCGGGGTGTAGCTCTTGCCGTCGATGGTGACTTTATAATCGGAACCCATCTTGCGCTTGATCGAGGAGATCGTGCGGTCCGGGTTCGTGATAGCCTGCCGCTTCGCCACCTGGCCGACCATGCGCTCGCCGGTCTTGGAGAACGCCACGACGGAAGGGGTCGTGCGCGCGCCCTCCGAGTTCGGGATCACGACGGGCTTGCCGCCCTCGATCACGGCGACGCAGGAATTCGTGGTGCCCAGGTCGATGCCGATCGTTTTCGATACGTTTGCCATATCTATTACCTCCAGCAAAAATCTTTTTTCCCAGGAACAAATCTATGAATCAACTTTTCAGTTGGCTACCTGCACCATGGCGTGCCGGACGACTTTGCCGCCGATCCTGTAGCCTTTCCGAAAAACTTTGGTCACGGTGTTCTCACCGAGGCTCTTGTCCTCCACATGGGCCACGGCGCTGTGCACAGCCGGGTCGAAGGGCTCGCCCTCCTTCCCCATCTCGGCCACGCCCAGCTTCTTCAGGGCGTCCTGCATCTGCCGCAGCACCATCTCGACGCCCTTGCGCAGGTCCTCGGCCGGGCAGTCCTTCTGCTCCAGCGCGCGTTCCAGATTGTCCGCGACCGGCAGGAACTCCTGCACCGCGTCGGACGTGGCGTCGGTATAGGCGCTCTCCTTCTCCCGCGCGGTCCGCTTGCGGTAGTTGTCGTATTCCGCCGCGGTGCGCAGCAGCAGGTCCTTCTGCCGCTCCATCTCCTTCTCGGCCGCGCTGAGCTTCTGCTTCAAAGCGCCGATCTCCTTTTCGAGGGCCGCGGCGGCTTTTTCCGGCGCGGCCGGCTTTTCGGCCGGCGCGCCCTCTTTTTTCTGCGGGGCCTGCGCGGCGGCCGCCGGGGCCTTCGCCGCTTCCGTCTTTCGATCCTTCTCGTTCTTCTCGTCGTTTTTCTGCAAGGTGTTGCCCCCTTTTTACTCCTGATCCATCAGCTCCGTCAGCATGCGGCCGACGGTGCCGGAAAGATACTCCATATTGGAAAGGATCCTGCTGTAATTCATCCGCGTGGGGCCGATCAGGGCGATGGCGCCCGCGTCGCGCCCGCCGACCGCATAGCGCGAGACCACCACGCTGGAATTCTGGAGCGCGGGGCGCTTGCTCTCGCGGCCGATCAGCACGCGCAGGCTGCCCCCCTGGTCCTCGAGCAGGCTGCACAGCTCCTCCGGCCGGCTGAGAAAGTCGATGATGCGCCGGACGCCGATCTGCCCGAACTCCGGGTAAAACAGCAGGTTCACCTCGCCGTTCAGGCACACCTGCGAGCGCATCGAGTCCTGCGCGGCCTCGGCCACCGCCGCCAGCGCGGAGCTCATCATCATGGCCATCTCGCCCAGCGAGGCGGCCAGCGACTGCACGTAGGCCGGCGTCACGTCGGCGACCGGCACGCCCGCCAGCTTCTCGTTCAGCAGGCGGAAAAAGACCCGCAGGATCTCGGGCGTCAGGTCGAAATCGCACCGGAACAGCCGGCTCTTCATCGTGCCTGCCGAGGTCATCAGGATCACCATGGCCGTGCGGCGGCTCGTCTGCACGAGCTGCACGCCGCGGATGGCCCCGCTCTCGCCGTTCGGCGTGGTGGAGACCGCGGCGTATTTCGTCATGGAGGCCAGCACGCGGGCCGCGCCCTCCAGCAGCTTCTCGGGATCGTAGGCCGAGGGCAGGATGAGGCTGTCGAGATACCGCTGCTCCTCTTTCGAGATCGGCCGCCGCTTCATCAGCGTGTCGATATACACGCGGTAACCCTTCTGCGAGGGGACGCGCCCGGCCGAGGTGTGCGGCTGCTCCAGCAGGCCCATGCGGCTGAGGTCGCTCATCTCGTTGCGCACGGTCGCCGAGGAGACGTTGAAATCGAGGGCGTCGCAGACGGAGTTCGAGCCGACGGGCTCCCCCGCGGCGATGTAAAGCTCCACCACCGCGGCGAGGATCTTCCTCTTCCGCTCGCTCAGTTCCATTTCTGCTCCCCTCCTTGCTTTCGATCGGATTTAGCACTCAAATCATTAGAGTGCTAACACAGTATAGAGTACCATTAGTTTGCCCCGATGTCAATATGCTAATTGTAAACTAATTGTGAAAATCCCCGGCGGCGGCCGGTTTCGGCCCGGCGCAGGGCAAAGTGGGAACCGCAAGTCCCGTTTGCCGGGACAGAAATTAAAAGGCTCCCGCGGGAGTTGCCTTGGGCCGTCCCGCCTAAACCGGCTTATGATCCGCTCCGGACTGAACGGCGGGCCGTGCGTGCAGGCTCAGCCTGCAGGAGCTCCACCGTCAGGGCGTCGGAGAGCAGGAAGCCGGCCGGCGTGAGGCGGAAGCCGTCCGCCGTGGGGGCGACCCAGCCGTTCGGCCCGTACCGGCGGGCGGCGCGCTTCATCGGCTCCGGGATCGGGTGCCCGAAGCGGGCGCGGCATCCGGCGTCCGAAAGGCCCTCCGCGAGGCGCAGCTTCAGCATTGCGTATTCCTCGAAATCGCCGCCCGGGCCGTCCTGCTCCGGCGGGTCGCCGCGCAGGAACGCCGCCATGCCGCGCGGGAAGTGGAACCGCTTCCCGTCCAGGAACGAGTGCGCCGAAGGGCCGAGGCCCAGATACTCCCCGCAGCGCCAGTAGTTCAGGTTGTGCCGGCCCTCGAAGCCCGGGCGGGCGAAATTGGAGATCTCATACTGGCGGAAGCCGCGCTTTTCCAGCTCCGAGCACGCCAGAAGATAGAGCCGGGCGGCCCCGTCCTCATCCGGCAGGCGGAGCTGCGCCCGGTTTTTCCAGTAGGCCGTGCGCGGCTCGATCTGCAGCAGATAGGCCGAGACGTGCGCTGCCCCCGCCCGCGCGCAGAACTCGACCGACCGCGCCAGGCTTTGCGGCGTCTGGCCCTGCACCGCGAGCATCAGGTCGAGCGAGAGGTTCGCGAACCCCGCCTCCCGCGCGTCCTCCGCGGCCCGCGCGGCGTCCCGGGCGGTGTGCCGCCGCCCGAGCAGCCGCAGCTCGCCGTCGTCCGTAGACTGCACGCCGAGCGAGACGCGGTTCGCCCCCGCCGCCCGGATCTCCCGGAAAAAGCCGGCGGAAAGCTCACCCGGGTTCGCCTCCACGGTGACCTCCGCGCTTTCGCCGATCGAGAAGCTCTCCCGCGCCGCCCCGAGGATGCGGCACAGCCGCGCCGCGCCCAGCAGGCTCGGCGTCCCGCCGCCGAGATAGAGGGTGTCCGCACGCCGGCCGGTCCGTTCCGCCGCCTCGCGGACCCGGCGCACCAGGCAGTCCGTGTAATCGTCCATCGCGGCCTCCGTCGCGCGGACGGAATAGAAGTCGCAGTACGGGCACTTGCCGGCGCAGAACGGCACGTGCAGGTACAGGCCGATCCCCCCGCTACTCATCCAGCTTGAGCACGCTGAGGAACGCTTCCTGCGGGACCTCGACGGTGCCGAGCTGGCGCATGCGCTTTTTGCCCTCCTTCTGCTTTTCCAGCAGCTTCTTCTTGCGGGAGATGTCGCCGCCGTAGCACTTGGCGAGAACGTCCTTGCGCAGGGCCTTGACGGTCTCGCGCGCGATCACGCGGCCGCCGATGCAGGCCTGGATGGGCACCTCGAAAAGCTGGCGCGGGATCTTCTCCCTCAGCTTCTCGACCATCCGGCGGGCGCGGGCGTAGGCTTTGTCCGAGTGGATGATAAACGACAGCGCGTCCACGGGCTGCCCGTTGAGCAGGATGTCCAGTTTGACGAGGCTGCTCTTCCTGTAGCCGGTCAGCTCGTAGTCGAACGAGGCGTAGCCGCGGGTGCGGCTCTTGAGCGCGTCGAAGAAGTCGTAGACGATCTCGTTGAGCGGCAGCTCGTAATGCACGTCCACGCGGCCGGCGTCGAGGTAATCCATGCCGAGGAACTCGCCGCGCCGGTCCTGGCACAGCTCCATCACGCCGCCGACGAACTCCTTCGGGGCGTAGATGTGGGCGTCCGCCACCGGCTCGTCCGCCTCGGCGATCTGCGACGGGTCGGGGTAGTTGGTCGGGTTGTCGATCTCGGCCGTCGTGCCGTCCGTCCTGCGGATGCGGTACACCACGCTCGGCGCGGTCATGATGAGGTCGAGGCCGTATTCGCGCTCGAGGCGCTCCTGCACGACCTCCATGTGCAGCAGGCCCAAAAATCCGCAGCGGAACCCGAAGCCCAGCGCCGCCGAAGTCTCCGGCCCGAACGAGAGCGCCGCGTCGTTGAGCTGCAGTTTTTCGAGCGCGTCGCGCAGGTCGGGGTATTTGGCGCCGTCGGCCGGGTAGACGCCGCAGAACACCACCGGCCGGGCGGGGCGGTAGCCCGGCAGCGGCTCCTTCGCCGGGCGCAGGGCGAGCGTGACGGTGTCGCCCACGCGCGCCTCGCGCACGTCCTTGATGGAGGCGGAGAGCACGCCGACCTCGCCCGCCCGCAGCAGCGGGGCCGGCTCAAAGCCCGTGGCGCGCATGTACCCGCACTCCGCGACGGTGAACTCGCCGCCCGCCGACATCATGCGGATCGCGTCGCCGGGCCGCACGCAGCCGTCCTTCACGCGCACGTGGGCCACCGCGCCCTTGTAGGCGTCGTAGTAGGAATCGAAGATCAGCGCGCGCAGCGGGGCCTCCTCGTCGCCCTGCGGCGGCGGCACGTCCCGCACGATCTGCTCCATCACGTCGCCCACGTTGGTGCCCAGCTTGGCGGAGACGCACGGCGCGTCGCCGGCCGGGATGCCGAGCACGTCCTCAATCTCCTTCCGCACGCGCTCGGGCTGGGCGCTGGGCAGGTCGATCTTGTTGATCACGGGCAGGATCTCGAGCCCCGCGTCGAGCGCGAGGTAGGCGTTGGCGAGGGTCTGGGCCTCGATGCCCTGCGAGGCGTCGACGACGAGCACCGCCCCTTCGCACGCGGCGAGCGAGCGCGAGACCTCGTAGTTGAAGTCCACGTGCCCGGGCGTGTCGATCAGATTGAAGATGTAATCCTGCCCGTCCTTCGCGTGGTAAAGGAGCGTGACGGCATGGGCCTTGATCGTGATGCCGCGCTCCCGCTCCAGGTCCATGTCGTCGAGGATCTGGTCCTCCATCTCCCGCAGGGGGACGGAATCGGTCAGCTCCAGGATGCGGTCGGCCAGCGTGCTTTTGCCGTGGTCGATATGGGCGATGATGCAGAAATTGCGGATATTCTTGCGGGGAACGGTCAAAAAGCCTCACCCTTCTTCAAAAAGCGGGGCGCCGGAAAGCGCCCCGCAACTGTAAAATTTTCCGGCGGTCAGTAGCGGTTGAGGCCGCGGTAGTATTTGTCGTTCAGCAGGCGCTTCTTGCGGCTGCGCCTGGGCCTGCGGTACCTCTTGCGGCCCGGCCCGCGCGGCGGGCGGCGGTTGCTGAGCACCACCACCAGCACCACGAGGACGCCGAGCAGGATGCACACCCACGACAGGATGCCGATCAGGGTCCGCCGCGAGGCGTCCGGGTCGGCCGCGGCCGAACTCAGGGGGTCCGGCTCCGCCACGCTGCCCACTTCGGGCAGCGAGAGCGGCTCCGACTCCACGATGTACATCCCCCCCTCCGAAGAGGAGGAGGGCGCGCCGGAGACAGCGGAGGAAACGGCGGAGGAGGCCGCCCGCTTTTTCTTCTTTTTGCTGGAGGCGGAGGAGGAAACCGGCTTCCCCTGCACGGGGGCCGCCGAGGACTTCACGGAGCTGCTCTCCTCCGGCGCGGAGGGCGCGGAGAGCGCCGAACTGAGAACCGCGCTCGAGGCTTCGGAAACCGTGCTGGAGACCCCCCCGCTGACCGCGGCGGAAACGCCCGCCGGAAAACAAAAGGCCAGGGCAAAGGCCAGGAAAAGAACGCCGAGCATGCTTTCCCGCCGCTTCATGAAAAATCCTCCGTTTGGCTCTCCGTCCATCGTCGCTATACGGAATAATTATAGCATATTCCGCCGGCAATGCAAGATAGGCTGAGGTTTTTGCCGGTAATTTGGTAAATCAGGGTCTTTCCGTCGTGAAAGCCGATCTCTCGGGAACGGCTGTCCACCGTCAGGACCCCCCACGCCAGCGCCAGCGCGCAGAGCGTGCAGACGCACGCGGTGACGAAGATCCTGAAAGCTCCGTTTTTCTTCATCCCGGTCTTTTTCCTTCCCTTTCCGGTCCGCCCTACGTCAGGCCGTTCAGCACGCCGGCCAGGGCCCTGCCGAAAAGCTCGCCGGCATATTTCGCCTCCTCGAGGGTGTTGGCGTCCGTGCCGACCTCGACGAGGAGCGACCCCTTCGTCATGTCCTGGTTGTACTTGCGGGCGCAGAAATCCAGCGGCCGGGCCAGATTCGTATCGTTCACGGCGACGGCTTTCTGCAGGCGCAGGGCGAGCCGCAGGTTATACTCCCAGTTCGGGTAGCCGAGGGTGCCCTTGTCGTCGCATCCGCTGATGATCATGATCTGCGCGGCCTTTTTCCCGTTGACGACCGCGGTGGGCTTCAGCTTCGTCCCGTCGGTGCGGTGCATGGCGTCGCGGTGGATGTCCAGCGTGACCTGGATGCCCGGATTCTGCTTCAGGTCCTTCTGCATCGTGACGCGGGAACGGTCGTAGGAGCCGTTGTAGGCCGGGTAATCGTGGTACGTCGTGTCGTGCAGGACGCCGATGCCCGCGGCCTTGAGCTGCTCCGCGATCTCGTCCCCCACGGCGCAGACGCTCTGGGATTTGTCCGTCGTGCGGGCGGTGGGATTCTCGGCATAGGCCTCGGTGGTGTGCGTGTGGTAGATCAGCACCTGGGGCCCGGCGTTTTTCTTGATCTTCACGGCGGGCTGTTTCTTCAGCTCGGCGGCGAAGTCGATCGCCGCGTTCTTCTCCGTCAGGTTTTTGACCCAGAACCCCGCGACCTGCGTGCCGCCGCTGTTGACGCACATCTCCTGCACCTTGCCGGCGGCGGCCGGCGGCGCGGAGGAGGCGCTCTGCGAAGAGGCGCCCTGCGAAGGCGCCGGCCCGGAGCCCGCCGGAGGCTCCGGATCCGCCGGCCGCGCGGGGGCGGACGAAGAGGAGCCCTCGGGCTTCCGCGAGGGCGCGGCGGAGGAGACGGAGCCGTCGTCCTCCTCCTCGCTGAAGAAATCCGCCGCGTCGCCGGAGGGCAGGATGAACCCGGCCGCCGCGAACGCGGCCTTCCGCCCCGCCCCCTCCGGCAGGCGCAGGCAGACGCAGGCCACGCCGGCCGCGGCGAGCAGCGCCGTCGCAAGCCCCGCCGCCTTCCGAGCCAAGCCCCTCATGCCGCGCCCCCTCCCCGGAACCTTCGGGCGGGATAAGCCCTCCCGTTTTCTAATTCTTATGCCGGGCGGGGCGGTTTCATGATTCCGGGGGGCTCTACGTCAGCTCCTCGAACTGCTCGACGGTCAGCGACGGGTTCAGCGCCCGGTTGACCCCCATGGCCAGCAGGTGCGAGCCGCGGTTGATGATCAGGTCGATCTCGCGGGGCGTCACCATCATGGGGGCGCCGCGGGGCTCGACCTTCTGCGTGTCCACGTCCCCCGCGAGGTCGCGCGCGAGAGTGGCGGCGTCCACCACGGTGGGGATGCCCATGCTGACGACGGGCACGCCGAGCGTGCTCTCGTCGATGCGGGGGCGGCTGTTGCCCACACCCGCGCCCGGCGAGATGCCGGCGGAGCTGATCTGCACCGTGCAGCCCAGCCGCGCGGGGCTGCGCGCGGCCAGCGCGTCCACCGCCAACACGGCCGCCGGGCGGATCTGGGCGACGATGGCCTTCAGGACCTCGAACGCCTCCATGCCCGTGCAGCCCAGCACGCCGGGGCTGACGACGGCGACCGGGCGCAGGCCGTCGAGGCCCGTCACGCGGGCGATCTCCCCCTTGATATACCGGGTGGCGAGCACGCGCTCCGCGGTCAGCGGGCCCAGCGCGTCCGGCGTGACCGCCCGGTTGCCGAGGCCCGCCGCGAGCACCGCCCCGTCCCCCGGCAGCAGGGCGGCCAGCTCCTGCGCGACCAGCCGCAGCAGCGAGCCGTTCGCGTCGATGCTGTCCGAAATGGCGCGGACCTCCAGCGTGACGTAGACCCCGCCGCCCTCCTCGATGCGGGTGACGGTGCAGCCGTCCTCCTCCCGCCGCGTCTGCCGCGACGGCTCGGTGCTTTCCAGCGCCAGGTCCGTACGAAAATTCACACGATCGCCCCTTTCAAGATTTTCCTTGCATTTTTGCGGCCGGAATGATATGATAAATTGTAAATCCGCCGAAGGAGGTGGAACCATGCCTAACATTAAGTCGGCTAAAAAGCGCGTGAAAGTCATCGCTGTGAAGACCAAGCGGAACAGAGTGGCCGGCACCGAACTGAAAACGGAGATCAAAAAAGCCTATTCGGCCATCGGCTCCGGCGGAACGGATCAGGCCGAGGCGGTCAAGGCCGCCGTCCGGAAGATCGACCAGGCCGCCGCGCACGGTCATCTGCATAAAAACAACGCGGCAAGAAAAAAATCCGCGCTGATGCGCAAGCTGAACGCCGCGGACACCCAGGGCGCCGCAGGCGCGAAAGCCTGAGAAATACCCGGGATGCGGAAGGCAGAGCGTTTCGCCCTGCTTTTTTCTTAACCGGCCGCGCCGCGCAGGCTCCTGTTTCCGCCGGGGAATTGACATTTTTCCGGAAAGCGGCTATCATGAAAGCAGAAGCGGACGGAAGCGCGGGATTTTCACGAAAACGGGGGTGTCCGATTTGAAGAATTCCGGAAAGCTCTCCCTGTGGCTTGCGGTGATCTCCACCGCGGCCGCGGTGGTTTCCGTGGCCGTCGCCGTAGTGCTGTTTTTTGAAAAGAAGAAAAAGGACGAGGAAGACCTCGAGCACTACCTCGATTGCTCCATCCAGTAAAGCGGCCGGGCGGCGGAATCAAGGGAACGGAAACGATACGGACAGGCGTCCTCACGCCTGTCCGTTTTTCCTGCCCGCGGGGCGGCGGTGCCAGCGGCGCCAGGCGAATTTCGCGCCCTGCCACAGCAGCGTGCCGAGAAAGCTGCCGTTGACGATGCGGAACACGCGCCAGGCCAGGCCGGCGTAGCGGTAACCCGCCCTCGCATAGCGGTAGAAGGGGCTAACTCTTATCTCCCGATTTTGAAAACAAGGCGGCCAGGTAGCCGAAAAGCACCGCCGCCGCGATCCCGGCGGCCGACGCCGTCAGCCCGCCGGAAAAAGCGCCCAGCAGGCCCCTTTCCCGCACGGCTTTCAGCGTGCCTTTCGCCATCAGATAGCCGAAGCCCGTCAGCGGCACGGTGGCGCCGCTGTGCGCGAACTCCGCCAGCGGGCCGTACACGCCCAGCGCCCCGAGGATGACGCCAGCCGTCACGAACGCGACCAGGATGCGGGCGGGCGTCAGCTTCGTGAAGTCGATGAGGACCTGCCCCACCACGCAGAACGCGCCCCCGATGACAAACGACCATAGGTAATCCACGCTGTTCATCACCTCGGGGTTAGTTTCGCCCCGCGCCGCGGTTCTATGCATCCAAAAGGGAAAAAAGGCCCGCCGCCGGCAGCTTTGCCGGATCGCGCGGGGATTTTTTATTCTGTTCGGGAAACGGTTCAGCCCACCGTCGGCAGCTCGCCGGTCCGGTGGGAAACGCCGTTGAAGTAAACGTCGTACCACACGAGGAAGGAGAACACCGTCCAGATGCCGCGGCTGTTGTCGCGCTTCCCGGCATAGTGGAGGTCGAGGAGCCGCCGGAGCTCCTCCGGGTTGAAGAAGCGGCGCGCCGTCTCCGACCCGAACGACTCGCGGACGATGCCGGCGTATTTTTTTTCGCGCAGCCAGACGCGGATGGGCACCGGGAACCCGAGCTTTTTCTTCTGTGCCGTGAACTCGGGCAGATGGCGCTCGGCCGCCCTGCGCAGCGCGTATTTGGTCTGCCCGTCCGCGACCTTCAGCCGGTGCGGCAGGCGCGCGGCGACCTCGAACACGCGGCGGTCGAGGAACGGCACGCGCAGCTCGAGCGAATGCGCCATGCTCATGCGGTCGGCCTTCAGAAGGATATCGCCCGGCAGCCAGACGTTGAGGTCGAGGTACTGCATCCGCGTCACGTCGTCCAGCCCGCGCACCCTCTCCCAGAACGGCGCGGTCAGAAGCTGCGGGGCCGTGGCGGGGAAATCCCCGCGCAACAGGCGGCGCTTCTCCCCCAGAGCGAGCAGGCTGCTGTTGCCGATGAACCGCTCCTCGAGCGGCCGCGCCCCGCGCAGGAGAAAATCCCGCCCGCGGACCTGCGGCATGCGGGCGGCGAGGGCCGCCAGCGCCCGGCGCAGGCCGAGGGGCAGGCGGCGGTAGCCGGCCGTGTCGCCCGGCTCGCGGTAAATGTTGTAGCCGCCGAACAGCTCGTCCGCGCCCTCGCCGGAAAGCACGACCTTGACGGATTCGCCCGCGAGCTTCGAGACGAAAAACAGCGCCGCACCCGAGGCGTCTGCCAGGGGCTGGTCCATGTAATACTGCACCGCCCGCAGGCTGCCCCAGTATTCCTCCGGCGTGATCACGTGGGAACGGTTCTCGAGCCCGATCTCCCGCGAAAGGCGCTTTGCGTAGCCGATCTCGTTGTAGCGCGCGTCGGAGCCGAATCCGACGGTGAACGTCTTCTGCCCTTTGAAATAGCTGGCGACATAGCTCGAATCCACGCCGCTCGAAAGGAAGCAGCCGACCTCCACGTCGCTGATGCGGTGCGCCGCGACGGAATCCTCGAACACGGCCTCGATCTGCGAGACGGCCTCTTCCTCCGTCATCGACTCGTCGGGCTCGAGCTTCGGCTCCCAGTACCGGCGCAGGGTGACCTCGCCGCCGCGGTACCACAGGCAGTGCGCGGGCGGCAGGCAGAGGACGCCCTCGAAGAACGTCTCCGGCGGGGCGGGGTACTCGAACGAGAGGTAGTGGTCCAGCGCGCGGGGGTTCAGCTTTTTCTCGAAGCCCGGGAACGCGAGGATGCTCTTGATCTCGGAGGCGTAGACGAAATGCCCGCCGCACACCGCGTAATGCATCGGCTTGATGCCGAAGAAGTCGCGCGCGAGGAACAGGCTGCGCTCCGCCCGGTTCCAGACGGCGAACGCGAACATGCCGCGCAGCTTGCAGAGCAGGTCCTCGCCCCACTCCTCGAATCCGTGGACCAGCACCTCGCTGTCCGTATCCGTACGGAAGCGGTGGCCGTCGGCCTTTAAGATTTCCCGCAGCTCGCGGTAATTGTAGATTTCGCCGTTGAACATGAGGACCAGGTTGCCGTCCTCGCTGAAGATGGGCTGCTTTCCCCCTTCGAGGTCGATGATGCTCAGGCGCCGGAAGCCCATCGCGATCCCGCCGTCGGCATAGAAGCCGTCGGAATCCGGCCCCCGGTGGGCGATGGTCTCCGCCATGGCGCGGATCGCCTCATCCCTGTCTATGACCTCGCCGGTAAAACCGCATAATCCGCACATCTATTTAAGAAAATCCTTTCTATTCTTCTTCCCGAACGCCGGGCGCGCCGCCCAGCATCCCGCGGGCAGTGAGGGCGTCGACCGGCACGAAGCGGCCGTCCTCCGGCTGCTCCGCGGCCGCGGCGATCTCCAGCGACCGGCGGTAGGCGTCGAACCGGGTCCCCCGGGAGAGCGGCTCCTTCTGCCCTTCCGGGAAAAAGGAAAAGCGGATCCGGTTCCCCTCTTCGTCCGCGGAGCGGAAATACCCCTCCGCGATCTTTCTGCCGTACTTTTTATCCAGCACGCCCGCAAGGGCATATTTCACGAGCTCCACCGCGTAATCGTCCAGCCCCGCCTCGAAGATCAGGATCTTCTCCTTCATCTCGGCGGGGGTCGCGACCATGCGCTTCTTCACGCCCGCGAGCTGCGGGAATTTTTCCCCCACGTCCACCGGGCGGAACTCCCTGCCGCTGCCGTTCGGGGCCAGGTAGACCATGAACTTCCGCTCCCGGTCGTGGTACAGGCACGGGTAAACCAGCTGTGCCGTGCAGCCGCACTCGGGGCACTTCCAGTCGAACAGCGTCTCCCCGAGCAGGCGGGCCCGCAGCTCGGGGCTGTCCTGTGCGCAGATCCCGGGCCACATCCGCGTCCGCACCGCAGCGCCGCAGCGCGGGCATCCGACATCCTTGTCCATCTGTGTCGACATCGTCCGTTTTTTCTCCTTATCGCGCCGTTCTTCCGCACGTCTGTTCATTATAGCACGCCGACATAAAAAAAGGAATAGATGAAATACTACTGTTATTTGAGAAGCGATTGAGGTATAATAATCCCAGTAAAAAAACAAACCGCTACCCGCGGCAGGGAGGCATCTGTATGGATTTCTTCAAAAACGCGGCCGACTCCGTCACCCGGGCGGTCAATTACGTCGTGGATAAGAACCGCCGGGCCGCCCTCGTCAACCGGCTGAAGGCCGTGATCAAAACCGAGAAGGAAAAACAGGCGCGCGCTTATATCGAGCTTGGAAAATGCTATTACGAGACCATGCGCGACGCCGAGAACGGCCGGACCGAGCCGCAGTGCGCCGCCATTGACGACGCCGGCCGCCGGCTGAAAAAAGCCTACGCCAAGCTGGACGAACTGGTCGTCCCCGCCGGCCAGCCCTGCACCGACGCGGGCTGCGGCGGCTCGGACCCGGACGAAAAAGGTTCCGGGCAAGAGCCCGCGCACTCCGCCGCGCCCCAGGAGCCCCCCGCCTCCCCGAAAGAGGAAGAGGCCGCCTCCGACGACGAGGAGTTCCTCCGCCCGTTTTCCGCCGGCCCGGACGGCGGCGAAGCGGACCGGGACGAAGCGCCGGACGGCCGGGAACAGGGCGGGCCCGGCGACGGTGCCTCCGGCAACTGAAATCTTTTCGATCCCAGGCGCGGCCGGATGCAGAAAATGCATCCGGCCGCGTTCTGCTGTGCTTTCCGGCTCAGCCCGCCACCGTGAACAGGCTGTAAAAATATCCTTTTTTCGCCATCAGCTCGTCGAAGGTGCCGGTCTCTTCGATTCGGCCGTCCCTCAGCGCGACGATCGCGTCGTACCGGCGCAGCAGGCCGCGGTGATAGCGGTGCGTAACCACCAGGCAGGTGCGGCCCGGCAGGTCCAGCAGGGAGCTTTCGATCCGGAACGCCGTCTCGTTGTCCAGGCTGGAGGTCGCCTCGTCCAGGATCAGCACCGGTGTGTTCCTCACGAGGGCCCGGGCTACGGCGACGCGCTGCCGTTCGCCGCCGCTCAGATTCCCGCCGCTCTCGTCCACCCGGGCGTCCAGGCCGCCGGGCAGCCGTTCAATCACGGCGCCCAGCCCCGCTTCGCGCGCCGCCCGCTCCACCTGCGCGCCGCCGTAGCCGCCGTACAGGGCGATATTGTCGCGCAGCGTGCCGTCGAACAGGAAAACGTTCTGGTGGATCACGGAGCACATCCCGTACAGGCGCTCCGCCCCGATGCTCCGGTTGTCCGTTCCGTCGATCAGGATCTGCCCGCCGTAGCGGTCGTCGTACCGCAGGATCAGGCGCAGCAGCGTCGATTTTCCGCTGCCGCTGCCGCCGACGACCGCGTATTTCCCGCCCTTTCGGAACGCGCAGCTCACGCCGTGGAGGACCTCCCGGTCCCCGTAGGAATACGAGAGGTCCCGCAGCTCGATCGCGCCGTTCAGCTCCGGCGGGGCGCCGGCCGCCCGCTCCGGCTCCGGCGTGCGGAGGATCGCCTCCATTTTTGCGCCGATCGCCTTCACCGTCTTCAGCCCGCCGAGCTGCTTCACAAGCTCGAACGCGGGGTGCACGATCAGGCCGGTCAGCTGCGTCACCGCGACGATGTTGCCGACGGTGAGCCGCCCGCGGAAAGTCAGGAACCCGGCGAAGACCAGGATGCCGAACTGCACCGCGGTCGAGACCATGTCCGCCGCGCCCTCCATCAGGCCCGCGGCGCACTCCTGCCGGCGGCGGCAGAGCTCGGCGTCCGCGCCGTATTTTTCATGGGACGCGAGGATGTTCTTTTCCACGTGGCAGCTGCGAATCACCTCGAAGCCGGAGAAAAGGTCCTTGACCCTGGCGTTGTAGCGCGCCAGCGCCGAGGAAGTGCGCGCCTGCAGGGCCGCCAGCTTCTTCCCGAAAAGCTGGGGGACCAGCATCGACAGCATCGACAGCCCGACGCCGAGGACCGCCACCACCCAGCTGATGGAGAGCAGCACGGCGGAGGCCAGCGCGATCGCCGCGATTCCCTGAACGGCGCCGAGCAGGTTTTCAAAATATTTTTCCCGCACCGCGGCGACGTCGTTGTTCAGCAGGGAAAGATAGGCGGCGCTGTTCTCCCGGCGGAACTCCGGGATGCTTTTCCGCAGCAGGCCCGCCGTGAGGTCCCGCCGGAGGCGGACGACCGCGTTTTCCCCGAACCTCGCGCTGAAAAAGGCGCGCAGCGGCACCGCCGCGCCCCGCGCGAGCGCGAAGCCCGCGCAGAGGGCCGCGACCCGCCCCAGCCGGCCGGCGTCGCCCGCGGCGACGGCGTCCAGCAGCAGGTTCAGCAGCACGGCGCTGGAGACGGTCAGCGCGGTCTCCGCCAGCCGGAGCGCCGCGGCGCTCCAGAACCAGATTTTATTCTTTCCAAAAAGATAGCGTCTCACCGAGGATTCCCCGCCTTTCCGGGGTCCATCCTACCGCGGGGCGCTTTCCGGCGCAACACCTTTTGCGGAAGAGACAGAAATAGGCGCAGAAGAGACGGATTCTCCGAACCGCTCTGAAAAATCCCGCAGCGTCTTCCGGAACCGGGCCGCGCGTTTCTGGGAAAGCGGCAGCTTCTCGCCGTTCCTCAGCAGGACGTCCCGGCCCCGCGCCCCGGCGACCCACGTGAGGTTGACCAGGAAGCTGACGTAGGGCGAGGCGAAGCCCAGCCCGCGCGTCAGCGCCCGCGCCCCGGCCATCGTCAGGCGCACGGGGAAGCGCCCGTCCCGCGTGCGGGCCGCGAGCTTCCGGCCGGCCGTCTCAAAATAGATCAGGTCCTCCGGCGGCACGGCGAGGCTCCCGCCCCCGGCGGGGAGCAGCAGAGGCTTCCGCGCTCTCCGGACCGCCTCAAGCAGCTCCCGGACGGACGGCTCCCGCAGCGGCCGCTCCATGCTGAACAGGACGAACGGACCGCCCGGCTTCGTCGGCCGCCCTCTGCCGTCCATCAGCGCCTTCTGGAAGGCGGGCCACGCCTCCCGCCAGACGTCTTCCCCGATGCAGATCACCCGGAACTTCTCCACCGCCGCAAGCGCCCCGCGCCAATCCGGGACGACCGTAATATCGAGCCGGACGTCCCGCTCCGCGGCGCAGCGGGCGATCGTTCCCGCCGCCTCTTCCAGCTCTTCGCGGCTTTCTCCGCACAGGATCAGCCTCACGGGACGTTTCCCCCCTTCCGCGCCGGACGGTGCGCCCGGCTTCATGATTCTCAAAGATTATAAGATTTCCGGGCGCGCCTGTCAATTCCTCCGGCATCCGCGTCCGTTCCCGCCGAGCCGCCGAATGATTTTTGCTTCTCCCCCGCCTCCGGCGGGGGAGAAGCACTTTTCAGCTCTCGACCGCGGCCGGAATCGCTGTGAAAAGCGGGGCGCCCGCGTTCTGCGCGGGCGCCCCGCCCGATGCTCTCGGGAACGGTTCAGGAATTTTTGCGGACGAAGTTCCAGCTGTCGCGGCACATGTCGTCGAGCGTGTACTTCGCCTCCCACCCGAGCTCCCGCTTTGCGCGGGTGCAGTCGGCGTAGCAGGTGGCGATGTCGCCCGGGCGGCGCGGCGTGACCCGGTAGGGGATCTTGACGCCGCTGGCCTTCTCGAAGGCGCGGACCACCTCGAGCACGGAGCTGCCCTTCCCCGTGCCGAGGTTGAACGCCCGCGCGCCGGAAAGCGAGTCGATCTTCTCGAGGGCCTTCAGGTGGCCGGCCGCGAGGTCGCAGACGTGGATATAATCGCGCACGCCGGTGCCGTCCGGGGTGGGGTAATCGTCGCCGAACACGCGCAGGTACGGCAGCTCGCCGGCCGCGACCTTCATGATATAGGGCATCAGGTTGTTCGGGATGCCGTTCGGGTTCTCGCCGATCAGGCCGCTCGGGTGGGCGCCGATGGGGTTGAAATAGCGCAGCAGCGCGGCCTTCCAGCCCTTCTCCGCACGGCAGACGTCGCGCAGAATGGTCTCGATCATCACCTTCGTCGAGCCGTAGGGGTTGGTGGCGGAAAGCGGCATTTCCTCAGTGAACGGGGCGCGGTTGTTCATGCCGTACACCGTGGCGGAGGAGCTGAACACGATCCGGCGGACGCCGTGCTTCCGCATTGCGAGCAGCAGGTTGACCGTCCCCGCGATGTTGTTGCGGTAGTATTCGAGCGGCTTTTCGACCGATTCGCCCACCGCTTTCAATCCGGCGAAATGGATCACCGCGTCGATGGAGTTCTCGCGGAAGATTTTTTCGAGCGCGTCGGGGTCGAGCATGTCGCCCTCGTAAACGGGGAATTTTTTCCCCGCGATGGCCTCGATCTTGCCGATCACGTCCGGCGAGGAGTTGCAGTAATTGTCCATCACCACGACGCCGCAGCCGTGCTCCAGCAGCTCCACGCAGGTGTGGGAACCGATATAGCCGGCCCCGCCGGTCACCAGGATATTCATGGCTGGTTCTCCTTTCCGTTCCGGTAGCGCGCGTAGGCCGCGCGAAGCTCCTCCGCCGTCTCCTCGGGACGGGTGGGGTTGCAGGCCGCCCACGCCCCCGTCTCGCTGGAAGCGTTGAACTTCTGCTTCTGCGCGCTGCGCATGGGCGGATAAAATTCGATGTGGAAGTGGTAATCCCGGGAATAGTCGCCGCCGTTCACCGGGGCGTTGTGCATGCACATCATATAGGGGAATTTGTAGCCGAACAGGCTGTCGAGCATGCCGACCGTGTCGCGCACCGTGACGCCCAGGGCGTCCTTTTCCGCGTCCGTGAAATCGGTGAGATACGGCCGGTGCGCGTTCGGCTGAATATACACGCCGTAGGGATAGGCGGTGAAGAACGGCAGGAACACCGTGAAGGACTCGTTCTCGAAAATGATGCGCTTCTTCGCGGCCTTCTCGTTTTTCAGGTGGTCGCAGTACAGGCAGCGGCCGGTTTTTTCATAATACTCCTTCGCGGAGGCGGTTTCAAGCTCCAGCTTCTTCGGCAAAAACGGGTAGGCGTAGATCTGGCCGTGCGGGTGCGGCATCGTCACGCCGACGGCCTCGCCGCGGTTCTCGAAAATGAAGATATATTTGACCTTCGGGTCCGCGCGCAGGGCGGCGAACCGCCCGCACCACAGGTCGACCAGCCGGCGCATGTGCGCGTCGGAAAGCTCCGGCAGGGTGGCGGTGTGGTTCGGCGAATAGAGGATGACCTCGCATTTGCCGTAGCACGGCCGCGTCCTGAAGAAATCGGTCCCCACGTCGTCCGGCGCGGGCGGGTCCGGCCGCAGCGCGGGGAAGTCGTTGTCGTACTCCATCACGTCGTAGTCCGGCACGTTGCCGGAGGAGGGGCAGAACGGGCACCAGTCCTTCGGCATCTGCGGGCGGTTCTGCCGGTTCGAGGCCACCATCGTCCAGTCTTTGATAAACGGGTCCCATCTCAGCTCAGCCATTGCGATCTCCCTTTCCGAATCAAAGAATCCGCACGCCGCCGGCCGGTCTGACGGCGAGCGGGCGGCAGCTTTTTTCACCGAACACGGCCTCGATCTTCCGGGTGAACTCCCCGAGGAACGCGTCGGGCACATAGGCCTGCACCGTGCCCGCGAAGCCGCCGCCGTGCACGCGCCACGCCCCGCCGCGGGGCGCGAGCAGCCGCTCGCAGAGCGCGAGGCCGACCGCCACGCCCTGCTCTTCGACATGCGAGGGCGAGTAGACGTTCTGCAGGTACATGAACGACGAGCGCCCGCTTTCCACCACCAGGCGCAGAAAGGCGGTGAAATCGCCCTTCTTCAGCGCCTTGGCCTGCCGCAGCACGCGGGCATTGTCGCCGAAGAAATGGACGGCCCGCAGCGCGGCCCGGTCCCCCGCGGCGGCGCGGACCTCCGGCAGGCGGGCGTAGAACTCCCCTTCCTCCACCTGCGAGAGGACCTTTTTGCCGAAGCAGGCCGCCGCGCGGCGCATCTCCGCCGGAATGGCGGCGTAATCCGGCGTGAGGTCGGCGTGGCTGCCCTTCGTGTCGATCATGCACATCCGGTAGCCGCAGCGCGAAAAATCGAACGGGATCTTCTCCGCTTTCGGCTCCTCGCCCGAGAAATCCAGCAGGCAGAACCCGCCGACGGCGCTCGCCGCCTGGTCCATCAGGCCGCACGGCTTGCCGAAATACTCGTTCTCGGCGTACCGGCCGATCTGTGCGACGGCGAGCGGCGGCACCTCCCCGCCGCAGAACAGGCCGTTCACCGCGGTGCCGAGCAGCACCTCGAACGCGGCGGACGACGAAAGCCCGGACCCCGGCAGCACCTCCGACTGGGTGTAGGCGCAGAAGCCGCCCGCGGCGCGGCCGCGCGCCGCGAACGCCGCGCAGACGCCGCGCACCAGCGCCTTCGAAGTGTTGCGCTCCCCCGGCCTCTTTTCGTAATCCCCCGCATCGACCGCGTCCTCGGGGAAGCCCTCCGATTTCACGCGGACCCGCCCGTCGTCCGTCCGCGCGGCGACGGCCACGGCGTCCAGATCGACCCCGGCGGCGAGCACGCGCCCGCCCTGGTGGTCGGTGTGGTTGCCGCCCACCTCCGTGCGGCCGGGCGCGCTGAAGACCGCGATCTCGCGCCCCGCGCCGTACAGCGCCTCGAACCGCTCGACCGCGCGGGCCAGGCGCAGGGCTTTCCCGCCCGCCGCCTCCACCGCGCAGCCGTAGACGCGGGCGAGGCGCCCGTTGTATTTTCCCTCGGCCAGTTCCTTTTTCGCCTGTTCCGACCGCATCGAAACTCCTCCTCCGGTTTCCTATTCCATCCCGTTTTTGTTTTCCGGACCCATTGTAGGCCCGCCGCCCGCGCGCCGCAAGCGGAAATTGTTCCATCTATATGGACGATTCTCGCATGGGCGGAAAATCGGCGGCCGCCGGAGACGTATATTTCTTCCAGCGTCCGGATACCCTAAAGGAAAAAGCGAAGGAGGTGCTCCCGATGGCCGGCAGCGACGATTTCGGCGGAGCCAGGCTGCCTTCCGACCGGCTGGAAGCGAACGTGCGGTACCTGCGCGGTATCTTTTCGGGGGACGACACCCTTCAGGTGCGGCACGTCGCCAGCCCGACGGAGCCCGCGGCGCGCTTCTGCCTGATCTACACCGACGGGATGGTCGACAACCAGCTGCTGAACGAGGACGTGATCCGCCCGCTCCTGCAGTTCCGGTTCAGAAGGGGCGGCGAAGACCTGACGGCCGCCGTCGGGCGCAGCGTCACGTTCGCGGACAGCGCCGAGCGCACCGACCGGGTGGAAAAGCTGGTGCAGGGCATCATCTACGGCGACACGGTCCTGCTGGCGGACCAGTGCCGCGACGCTCTGGTGCTGAACACCAAGGGCTGGAAGATGCGCTCCATCACCGAGCCGGAAAGCGAGCGCGTGCTGCGCGGCCCGCGCGAGGGGTTCAACGAATCCCTGCTCACGAACCTGACGATGCTGCACCGGAAGATCCGCACGCCGGATCTCAAGATGCATTACCTGACCTTCGGCCGCAGGACGCGGACCAAGGCATGCATCTGCTACCTGGGCAGCCTGGTGAACCAAAAGGTGCTGAACGAGCTGAAGAAGCGGCTGGCAAAGGTCGACATCGACGGCGTGCTGGACACGAACTATCTGATCGAGGAGATCCGCGATTCCCCGCACTCGGCGGTCAAGACGATCGGCGCCACCGAGCGCCCCGACGTGGTCGCGGGCAGGCTGCTGGAGGGGCGCGTTGCCTTGTTTCTCGACGGCACGCCCACGGTCATGACGGTGCCGCATCTTTTCGCGGAGCATTTTCAGAGCGACGAGGATTACTACCTGAACTATATGTTCGCGTCGATCGGGCGCATCCTCCGCATCCTCGCCTTCACCATTTCCACCAGCCTGCCGGCCATTTACATCTCCATGGTCAACTTCCACCAGGAGATGCTGCCCACGCCGCTGCTGATCAGCGTGTCGTCCGCGCGGCAGGGCGTGCCGTTCCCCACGGCGCTGGAGATCGTCTTCATGCTGATCACCTTCGAGATGCTGCGCGAATCCGGCGCCCGCATGCCCGGCATCATGGGGCAGACGCTCAGCATCGTCGGCGCGCTGGTGGTCGGGCAGGCCGCCGTCGACGCGAAGATCGTGAGCGCGCCGATCATCATCGTCGTGGCGCTGACCGGCATCACCGGCCTGATGGTCCCCCGGCTGAAGGGATACGTGATCCTGCACCGCTTCGTGCTTTTGTTTTTCTCCTGCGTGCTGGGCCTGTACGGCTACCTGCTCGGGGAGCTCGCCCTGCTCGCGGGGCTGTTCGGCATGTCCTCGTTCGGGGTGCCCATCATGGCCGACTCGTACGCCCGCGGCTTCCAAGATTACAAGGACCTCGTTTTCCGGGCGCCGTGGAAAGACATGCTGCGGCGGCCCCAGTTTCTCAGCCCGGACAAGGTGAGGCAGAAAGGGGGCGGCAAGCCGTCGTGAACCGGATCAAAAAAGCGGCGGCCCTGCTGGAGGCCGCGCTGATCGCCTTGCTTTTCACGGGCTGCTTCAGCTACCATGAGCTGGAAAGCCTGACCATCGTGACGGGCATCGCCATCGACAAGGGCGCCGGCGGAACAAAATACCGCATGACCTTCGAGTGTCTGAACATGTCGGGGGGCGGAGGCTCCGAAGATGCGCAGACCCCGCAGGCCGTCGTGCTGCAGTCGGAGGGCGACAGCGTCTTCGACGCGGTGCGCGGCGTCCTTTCGGAATCGAGCCAGAAGCTGTACTTCAGCGACTGCCAGGAAGTCATCCTGAGCCGGGACATCGCAAAAGAGGGGATCCGAAAGGTGATCAAGTGGTTCCTTTCGGACGCGGAGACGCGCGTGACGCTGCGGTTCGTCGTCTCGGAGGAGCCGACGGCGGCGGAGCTGCTGCAGCAGGAGGTGCAGACGGGGCAGACTCCCGCGCTCGAGATCTCCGGCGCCCTGGAGGAGGCGTATTCCAACTCCCTCGCCTGCCTTCCGCTCCGGTTGTACGAGATCAACGCCATTCTGAGCCGGCCGGGCCTCTCCCTGACCCTGCCCGGCGTCCGGGTGGTCCGGGAGGGGGAAAAATCCTGGCTCCGGCTGGGCGCGACCGCCGTCTTCCGCGACGACCGCCTGGCGGGGTGGCTTCCGGAGGAGCGCGTCCCCTATTTCATTTTCGTGCGCGGCAAGGTGAACGGCGGGCTGATCGTGCCCGGCGACAGGATGCCCGGCGTCACCTTTGAAATCGGCGAGAACCGGACCGACCTCGGCGTGACGTTCTCCGGCGGCGTCCCCTCCGCGGAGGTCCGCACGGAAACCGCCGTCTCGGCCGACGAGATCGCCGCCGGCGAGAAAAACGGCGACGTGGGCGGCCCGAGCTTCAGCAAGCTGCAAAGCGCCGCCGAAGAGACCGTGAAAGCGGGGGTGGAGGGCGTCATCCAATACGTCAAGGAGAAGTTCGGCACCGACATCTTCGGCTTCGGGCTGAAGATCAGCAGGGACTATCCGTCCGAATGGGAAAAGCTCTCCAAGGACTGGGACAAGACGTTCCTGCGCATGAGCTGCCGGGCCGATGCCAAGGTCACGATCCGGGACACGTCCAAACTGGTGGAAAAGGAGCTCGAGCCGTGATCTACATTCTGACCTGCCTGATCTTTTACGGGAGTCTCTTTTTCCTGGACCTGCTGCCCCTGCTCCGCCAGAAAGAGCGGAGGCCGTACCTGCGGTTCGCCCTTCCCGTTTTCGCCGCCACGCTGGCCTGCAACATCCTGATCGGCCTGCGGGCGCCTTCGGTCAGCATCACCACGCTGCTGATCGCGCTGCTGTCCAAAATTCAAAAGTAAAGGACGCTTGCCTGTGGAACAGAAAATCACCGGGGCGCAGCTGACCGCCACCATCACCCTCTTCCTGACCGGCAGTTCGCTGATCACGGGCGCCTACACCTCGGCCGGGCGGGACACCTGGCTGTGCGGCCTGGCCGCCTTCGCGCTGGTCCTGCCCATGATGGCGGTCCACACCGCCATCCTGAAGCTGTACCCCGGGCGCGATTACTACGCGAACATCACGACGGCCTGCGGAAAATGGGGCGGAAAGGCCGTCGCGCTGTATCTGTTCCTGTGCAGCACCCATCTGGTCGCCCTCGTCCTGCGCGACTTCTGCGAGTTCATCCATATCGTGAACATGGTGGAGACGCCGGTCTCCGTCATCGCGGCCTGTTTTCTGGGCGTGGCCGTCTATCTTCTGAAAAAAGGGGCCTACGTCCTCACGAGGGTCTCGCGCTTCGTTCTTCCCTTCCTCGTGTTTTCCGTCGCGCTCACCTGCGTGATGGCCGTGAAGGATATGGATTTTTCCAACATCAAGCCCGTTCTGCGCTCCAGCCCGAAGGATCTGATGGACGGCACGGCCATGATCTTCTTCCTGCCGCTGGGGGAGATCACCACCTGCGCCCCCCTGTTCAAATGGACGGACCCGAAGCAGAAGATATTCCCCGTGTTTTTCCGGGGCGGCCTGGGGGGGCTGCTGATCCTTCTGGCGGCCAACCTGCGGAACCTGTTCGTCCTGGGGGACTCTCTCTCCGCTTTCCTTTTCTCTTCCTACGAGGCCGTGAGCATCGTGGCCGTCGGGGAATTCTTCACCCGCATCGAAGTGCTGATCGGCATCAACCTGATGCTGGCCGGCTTTATCAAATGCTGCGTGATCCTCTACAACGCCTGCGAGGCGGCCGGCACCGTCCTGAACCTGGGCGGCACCAAGCGCTCCCAGCGGGAGCGCTCCCCGCTGGTTTTTCCGTGCGTGCTTCTGGCCTTCACGGCGGCCATGGTGATCTATTCCAGTTCGGAGGAACGGGCTCTGTGGGCGCGCTACGTCCCGGTTTCCTCCGCGCTGGGGCAGGTGCTGATCCCCCTGGGCGTGCTGATCGCCGGAAAAATCCGGAAGCGCCTCTCGGGCGGCGGCCCGAAAGCCGCCCCCGCGCGGCCGGAGCCCGCGCCGCAGCAGTAGGCCCGGCGCGTTCTCCGCGTTCACAAAGTATTCTTTCTTTTTGATTTTCACTATGCTATAATGAATCGGAGTTTGAAAAATACGGCGGCCGGGCCGCCGCGGCGATTTCTCAGAGGTGAAAATCATGAATCCGATCCTGACGAAACTGTTCGGCGGTTACAGCCGGCGGGAGCTGAAACGCATCCGGCCCGCCTGCGACGCCGTTCTTGCCCTGGAAAGCAAATACAAATCCATGAGCGACGAAGAGCTGAAGGCCCAGACCCCCGCGCTGAAGCGGCGCCTTGGGAACGGGGCGTCGACGGAGGAGATCCTCCCCGAGGCCTTCGCCGTGTGCCGCGAAGCCTCCGACCGCGTGCTGGGGATGCGGCACTTCCCCGTGCAGGTGCTCGGCGGCATCGTGCTGCACCAGGGCCGCATCGCCGAGATGAAGACCG
>DAIUFE010000022.1:0-10585 GCA_036844765.1 Caproicibacter sp.
CCGTGACGAACTCGCTGTGCCTGCACTTCGGGCAGACATAGTGCGGCTGCAGCGGGTTCACCTCGGAGATGCCCGCCATGTTGGCGACGAACGAGGAGCCGACCGAGCCCCGCGAGCCGACCAGGTAGCCGTGCTTTACGGAATCCGCCACCAGCTTCTGCGCCGTCATATACAAAATGGAGAAGCCGTGCTTCGTGATGGAGCCGAGCTCGCGGTCCAGGCGCTTTTTCACGATCTCCGGCAGCGGGTCGCCGTAAAGCTCCTTCGCCCGTTTCCAGGTGATGCTGGTCAGCTGCTCCTCGGCGCCCGCGATGAACGGCGGGAACGTTCCCTCCGGGATCGGCCGGATATTGTCCACCTCGTCGGCGATGCGGTTGGGGTTCTCGACCACGACCTCGTAGGCCTTCTCTTTGCCGAGGTAGGCGAATTCCTCGAGCATCTCGTCCGTCGTGCGGAAATAGAGCGGCGCCTGCTCCGCGGTGTCCTTATAGCCGAGGCCGGTCAGCAGGATCTTGCGGTAATCGCCGTCCTTCGGGTCCATGAAATGCACGTCGCAGGTGGCGACCACCGGCTTGTGCAGCGCCTCCCCCAGGCGGACGATCGTGCGGTTGAACTCCCGCAGCTTCTCCTCGTCCGGGACCATCCCCTCGCGCACCATGAACTCGTTGTTGCCGACGGGCTGGATCTCGAGGTAATCGTAGAAAGAGGCGATGTCGCACAGGGCCTCCCAGGGCTGCGCGCCGAATACGGCGCTGTAAAGTTCGCCGGCCTGACACGCGCTGCCGACGATCAGCCCCTCGCGGTATTGGATCAGCTCCGTTCTGGGGATGCGCGGATTGCGGTAAAAATGATGAAGGTGCGAGAGAGAGATCAGCTTGTAAAGATTCTTGAGGCCGGTGTTGTTCTTGGCCAGAAGGATCATGTGGTAGGGCTTCATCTTCTTCACGTCGCCGCCGGCCAGCGAGGTGTTGATGTCCGCCACGGTTTTCGCGCCGGTGTCTTCCGTGAGGCGCCGCAGCAGGCAGAGAAAGATCTTCGCGAGCACGGCGGCGTCGTCGCAGGCGCGGTGGTGGTGGAAATCCGCCAGCTTCAGGTATTTCGCCACGGTGTCGAGCTTATAGTTCTTGATGTCCTTGAGCAACGAGCGGCACATGGGGATCGTGTCGATATACGGGCTGTCGAATTTCCTTCCGCAGCGGGAGGAAGCCGTGCGGAGAAACGACGTGTCGAAATCGGCGTTATGGGCGATCAGCACCGCGCCTTCGCCGCAGAACCGGAAAAAGGCCTCCAGCGCTTCCCGCTCCTTCGGCGCGCCGCGCACCATCTCGTCCGTGATGCTGGTCAGCTCGGTGATTTTGGGCGGGATCGGGCGCTCCGGGTCGACAAAGGTGTCGAACGAATCGGCGACCGCGCCGTTCCGGATGCGCACCGCGCCGATCTCCGTGATCCGGTCGCCCGTGGGGCTCAGGCCCGTGGTCTCGATATCGAAGGCGATGAACTCGTCCCGGAACGATTGGTCCGTCTTTCCCTTCACGGCGGGCACCAGGTCGTTCACGTAGTAGGCTTCCATGCCGTAGAGGACCTTGATGGGCTTCCCCTTTTTCGCCAGGTCCTCGGCCGCGTTCATCGCGTCCGGAAACGCCTGCGCCACGCCGTGGTCGGTGACGGCGACCGCCGGGTGCCCCCACTCCGCCGCGCGGCGGACCAGGTCCGCCGCAGAATTGACGCCGTCCATGGCGGACATGTTCGTGTGCAGGTGCAGCTCGACGCGCTTGCGCTCGGCTCCGTCCACGACCCGGACCTGCTGCACCTCGGCGATCCCCTTCGGCCGGATCACGATCTCATGGTCGTACTTGTCGAACTCCACGTCGCCCCGGACGAGGAGGGACATTCCCTTGCACAGCGTGTCCAGCATCCGGCACTGCGCGGCCATTTCGATGATCTTGAGCGTGATGGAGCCGGTGTAGTCCGTGATGTTGACGGAGTAGATTTTGCGCTGCTTGTCGCGCGTCTCCCGCTGCTCGACGGAAAAAATCTCCCCCCAGACCGTGACGCCGCCGCTCTCCGGCGTGACCTGCGAGAGCGGCACGGGCTTCGACTTCGGCATGTGCCCGTACAGCTCCCGCGCGCTTTCCGGGACCATGCAGGGCAGCAGGGTCTCCCCTTTGCGGACGCTGACGGTCCGCGCGGCTTCGTTCCGCCCGGAAGGCCCCTCCGCGGAGACCCGCTCGATCACGGCCTTGCGGCGTTCCTTTTCCTCCGTCTTTTTTTTGCGCTCGATGGAGGCGGGCGCCGTGCCCTCGAGGCTCAGGACGCCGTCGAACCGCACGGGCACCGGGATGCCGAATTCCTCGCGGATCAGCTCCGCCAGCAGGCGGTCGACGTGGCGGGAAAGCAGCAGCTCTCCGCCGCCGTGGCGGAGAGTGACGACCAGCGCGCCGTTTTCCAGGCGCGCGGCCGCGTCCTTCAGCGTGCCGTTGATGGAGGCCTCGCGGCGCTTCAGCTCCAGGACCAGGCTCTGGAAATACTCCGGCGAAAAGCACTCCTTCGGGAATTCCGGCCGGATTTTCGCGCCCGAGAGATTCAGCCGGGCGCTGGCCGCGATGCTTTTTTCCGCGCGGTACAGGACCTGGCGCTCCACCGGGGCGGGGAACCGCACCCGGGCGGTCAGCGTGCGGCCGGCGGGATCGATCTGCAGCGACGCGACCTCCCCTTCCCGGACCTGGGGAGGGAGGTCCGAAGTCTCTATGTATGCGCTGAAAAAGTCACCGAAATTTTTCAAGGGACTGCTTCCTTTGCGAGTTACAGTTTGTCGATCTCCTCCATCAGGCTCTCGACCAGCCTGTCCTCCGGCACCCGCCGCACGATCCGGCCTTTGCGGAAGATCAGGCCGCAGCCGTCGCCGCCCGCGAGGCCGACGTCGGCCTCGCGGGCCTCGCCGGGGCCGTTGACGGCGCAGCCCATCACCGCGACCGCGAGGTCCTTGCGGCAGCCGGCGAGGCGCCGCTCCACCTCTTCCGCGATCGGGATCAGGTCGATGCGCGTGCGCCCGCAGGTCGGGCACGAGACGACCCGCACGCCCCCGCGCAGGCGCAGCGCCTTCAGGATTTCAAGACCGGCCTCCACCTCCCGCACGGGGTCCGCCGTCAGCGAGACGCGCAGGGTGTCCCCTACGCCCTGCCGCAGCAGGCACCCGATTCCGATTGCGGATTTGACGACGCCGGTGCGCTCGGTACCCGCCTCGGTCACGCCGAGGTGCAGCGGATAATCGCACCGCTGCGAAACCAGCAGGTTCGCGTCGATCATCGTGCCGACGTCCGAGGATTTGATCGAGAGCACGATGTCGCGGAAGTCGAATTTTTCCAGCAGGGCGGCGTGCCGCAGCGCGCTTTCCGCCAGGGCACGCGCCGTGGGCCCGCCGTATTTTTCGAGCAGGTCCTTCGGCACCGATCCGGAATTGACGCCGACGCGGATGGGCAGGCCGCGCTCGCGGCAGGCATCCGCGACCGCGCGGACGCGGTCGTCGGAGCCGATGTTGCCCGGGTTGATGCGGACCGCGTCGGCCCCGGCCCCGGCCGCCGCGAGCGCCAGGCGGTAATCGAAATGGACGTCCGCCACCAGCGGGATCGGGACGGCCCGCTTGACCGCCGGGATCAGCCCGACGGATTCTTCGTCCGGGACGGCCGCGCGCAGGATGTCGCACCCGGCCGCGGCCAGTTCCTCCGCCTGGCGCGCGCAGGCGGAAAAATCCCGGGACGGCGCGTTGAGCATCGACTGCACCGTGATCCTTGCGCCGCCGCCGACCGCGGTGTTCCCGACCATGACTTTCCGGGAGGTCCTCACGATCCGCCCAACCCCTTTCCCGTGATCAGACGCAGGATGTCGCTGTAGGATACGATCAGCATGAACCCGATCAGGACAAAGAAGCCCGCCGCCTCCACGGCGCCCTGGTACTTCGCCTGGATGGGCCTGCGGCGCACCGCCTCGATCAGGAGGAACAGGAGCTTGCCGCCGTCCAGCGCCGGGAACGGGATCAGGTTGAACACGCCGAGGTTCACGGTGAAGATCATCATGATATAGATCACGTTGTTCAACCCGGCGATGACGTTCTGCTTAAGCCCTTCGG
Organism: Caproicibacter sp.; assembly: GCA_036844765.1. Classification (GTDB taxonomy): domain Bacteria; phylum Bacillota; class Clostridia; order Oscillospirales; family Acutalibacteraceae; genus Thermocaproicibacter. The sequence goes on from DAIUFE010000022.1 coordinate 4,127, forward strand.
TGACCGCCTGACCCACGGCGTCCGCCGCGCCGATGGGGCCGGCCATGTCGTTGAAGCCGTATTTCCCCGTCACCAGCCCGATCAGCGTGTACCAGACGCTGCGCACCGTCGAAACGGTGTCCTGGGCGGCTTTCGCGATCAGCGTGCCCGCGTTTTTCCGGATCGGCTGGACGTAGAAATCGAGCTGGACGTAATTTTTTCCGTTCAGGGACCGGGAGTGGAACCGCACGTCGTCGAATGGGACGAGCCGGTTCCCTCGCCGGACCTCGATATCGACCGAGGCGGGGTTGGTCGTCGCCAGCGCGAACGACAGATCCTTGTCGCCGTAGATCCGGTAATGGTCGACCGAAACGAACGTGTCGCCCTGCCGCAGGCCGGCCGCCTCCAGCGCGGAATTGGCGGAGAACTGCGAGATTGTCGTGGAATTGAACGCCGGCTGCTGCCCCAGGAGGATCATCATCAGGGCGAGGCCGAGCAGGAGGTTCATGATCGCGCCCATCACGACGATGAGGATGCGCTTCCAGATCGGCTTGTTGTTGAACGCCCGCGTGTCGGCGCTGTCCTCATCCTCGCCCTCCATCGCGCAGAAACCGCCGATCGGGAACAGGCGCAGCGCGTACCGGGTCTCCCCCCGCTCGAAATGGAACAGCGTGGGACCCATGCCCATGGCAAACTCGTTCACGCGCACGCCGCAGAGCTTCGCCGTAAAAAAATGGCCGAATTCGTGGATGAAAATCATAAAGCCGAACAGAAGGATCGCTATGATGATCAAAAGGATTTTTATGATGACAGATCACCTCATTGCGCGCCGACGGATTCCAGGACGAAGCGGCGTGCCCGCGCGTCGGCGTCGAAAATATCTTCCGCTGAAAAATCGTCCGGAGCGTCCGGCTGGTTCCGCACGGCCCCCCAGACCAGCTCCCCGATCTGCGGGAACGCGATCCGGCGGTCCAGAAAAAGCGGCACGGCGGCCTCGTTCGCCCCGTTGGCCGCCGCGGGCGCCAGGCCGCCGCGCTCCAGCGCCCGCCGGCACGCCCCGAAGCACCGGAACGTTTTTTCGTCCGGGCGCGCGAAGGTCAGGCTGCCGTATTCCGCAAGGTCCAGCGGCCGCACCGGGGACGGCAGGCGCTGCGGCCACGTGATCGCGTACTGGATCGGGAGGCGCATATCCGGAACGCCGAGCTGGGCGATCACGGAATAATCCGCATACTCCACCATCGAATGGATCACGCTTTCCCGCTGGACCAGCACGTCGATGCGGGAAGAGGGCAGGCCGAACAGCCACGAGGCCTCCACAACCTCCAACCCCTTGTTCATCAGGGTCGCGGAATCGATCGTGACCTTGCGCCCCATGCGCCAGGTCGGGTGGCGCAGGGCCTGCTCCGGCGTGACGGCCCTGAGCTGCCCGGCGGTCATCCCGAAAAACGGGCCGCCCGAAGCCGTGAGGATGACCCGCCGGAGCGCCTTTTTCTCGGGGCAGCCCTGCAGGCACTGGAAAACGGCGGAATGCTCGCTGTCCACCGGGAAAATCCTCACGTTGTTTTCGCGGGCGGCCCGCATCACCAGCGCGCCGCCCGCGACCAGGGTCTCCTTGTTGGCGAGCGCGACGTCCTTGCGTGCGGCGACGGCGGCCAGCGTGGGCCGCAGCCCCGCCAGGCCGACGATGGAATTGCAGACGAGGTCCGCCTCCGGGACGGAGGCCGCCTCGCACACGCCCTCCGGACCCTGCACGACGCGGACCGGCAGATCCGCGACGGAGGCTTTCAGCTCTTTTGCGGCGCGGGGATCGGACACCGCGGCCAGGCCGGGCCGGAACCGGCGGATCTGCTCCTCCAGCAGGCGGACGTTCCGGTTCGCGGCAAGCGCGCAGACCTTCACGCCGAGCCGCCCGGCAACGTCGAGCGTCTGCGTGCCGATGGAACCCGTGGAACCCAGGACGGAAAGACAATTTTTCATCAGTATAGTATTCACCACTCGCCCGCTTTATTGCAGCGGGCCCCGCATTATTTCACGATGGGCAGAAACTGGACCAGCAAATAGACGAACGGAGCCTCGAAAATCACGCTGTCGAACCGGTCGAGGATGCCGCCGTGCCCGGGGATGATCTCGCTGAAGTCCTTGATGTGGCAGCTTCGCTTGATCAGGGAAAAGCTCAGGTCCCCCAGGATCGAAAGCCCCGTGCCGGCCACGCCGATCACCAGCAGCGGCAGGAAGGAGACCCGCACGTTCTCCGCGTAATAGACGGCCTGGAAAAGGAAACCGAACAGCAGCATGGTCAAAATATTCATGACGAAGGAACCGGCCACGCCCTCCACCGTTTTCCGGGGGCTGATGTCCGGGCACAGCTTGTGCCGCCCGAAAAGCCGCCCCGCGAAAAAGCCGCCCATATCGGAGAACCAGGCGGAGAAAATGCCGATCAGCACATAGAACATCCCGTGGGCGCCGCCGAGCTCCCGCAGGCCCACCAGGGTCTCCAGCGCCGTGGGGATCAGCAGCGACATGCTGTAGACCACCCCGAGCTCCCGGAAGGTGACGCGCGAATGGTAAAAAATAAGCGCGGCGAAGATCACGACGGTATAGGCGAAGTAAGCGATCTCCCGCGCAGGCAGGGTCTCCAGGAACGGAAACGCGACGGCGAACAGGAGACTCGGGCACACCAGGACGAGATTTTTAGAGAGGCCCAGCGCGGAGACGATCTCCCACACCCCCAGGCCGGACACAAGCGCGATGGCCATGTTCAGGGCCGGGGGAAACGAGCGGTTGAACAGGACGATGGCCGCGAGGAAGAGGGTGAGGGTGCCGGCGGAAAGGACTCTCTGTTTCAATCAAATCCCCCCAAAGCGCCTGTGACGGGCGGAGTATTCGTCCAGAGCCCGGTCCAGGTCCCGCGGCTTGAAATCCGGCCACAGGATATCCATCACCACGTATTCCGCATAGGCCGACTGCCACAGAAGAAAATTGGAGATCCGCTGCTCGCCGCTCGGGCGGATGATCAGGTCGGGGTCCGGCTGGCCGGCGGTGTAAAGTTTGGAGGAGAAAGCCTCTTCGTCGATCCGCTCCGGCTCAAGGCTCCCCTTCCGGACCTCCTGCGCCAGCAGGCGGCAGGCCCGCACGATCTCGGCCCGGCCGCCGTAATTCAGCGCGATGTTCAGCACCATGCCCGTCCTGTCCGCAGAAACGCGCTCGGTCTCGGAGATCAGCTTCTGAAGCTGCGGGTCGAACGCCCCCGTCTCGCCCAGAAAGCGGACCCGGACGTTTTCGCCCAGAAAATTCGTCAGGGCGTCGGCGAGATACTGCTTGAACAGGCCCATCAGCGCCAGGACTTCCTCCTGCGGGCGCTTCCAGTTCTCCGTGGAGAACGCGTAGACCGTCAGGTACCGGATGCCAATCCCGCTGCAGTAGCGGACGATGGTTTTGAAAACGGCCGCCCCGGCTGCGTGGCCCGCCGAGCGCGGCAGGCCGCGCTTTTTCGCCCAGCGGCCGTTTCCATCCATGATAATGCCCAGATGCCGGGGTAAAACCCTCTCTGCCATAGGCGGTCAAATCTCCAGAATTTCTTTTTTCTTGTCCTCAAAGACCCGGTCGGTCTGCTTGCAGTATTTGTCCGTGAGGTTCTGCGTTTCCTTTTCGGCCTGCTTGAGGTCGTCTTCGGTCAGCTCCGACTTTTTCTTCATGTCCTTTAGCTTCTCCATCGCGTCGCGGCGGATGGAGCGGACGGCCACCTTGCATTCCTCGGCCATCCGGCTGATCTCCTTCACGAGGTCGCGGCGCCGCTCCTCCGAAAGGGGCGGGAACGTGAGCCGGATGACCTTGCCGTCGGTCTGCGGGTTGATGCCGAGGTCCGAGGTTTCGATCGCCCGCTCCACCGCCTTGCTGACGCTTGCGTCCCACGGCTGGATGGTCAGCGTGCGCGCCTCGCTGACGGAGACGGCCGCCAGCTGGTTGATCGGGGTCGGTGTGCCGTAGTAATCCACCCGGATCTTGTCGAGTACGGCGGGGTTCGCCCGCCCGGCCCGGATCGCCGTATAATCGGACGAGAGCACGGCGACGCTTTTCTTCATGCGGTTTTCCGCATCCGTCAAAACCTTTTCCATTACGCTTTCTCCTCCTTCACAAGGGTGCCGACCGGCTCCCCGCAAACCGCCCGCACGATATTCTGCGGGTCGGCGATGCTGAACACAAGGATCGGGATATGGTTGTCTCTGCAAAGGGAAGCCGCGGTGCTGTCCATGACCTGAAGATTTTTGTTCAGGACGTCGAGGTAGCTGAGGGTGTCGTACTTGACGGCAAGGGGATTCTTCTTCGGGTCGCTGTCGTAGACGCCGTCCACCATCGTCGCCTTCAGGACGATATCCGCCTCGATCTCGGCCGCGCGCAGGGCGGCGGCGGTATCCGTCGAGAAGAACGGGTTGCCCGTCCCGCAGCCGAACACGACCACGCGGCCCTTTTCCAGATGCCGGACCGCGCGGTTGCGGATGTACGGCTCCGCGATCTGCTGCATGGCGATGGCCGTCTGGACCCGGACCGTAAGGCCGAGCCGCTCCAGCGCGTCCGCCACGCCGAGCGCGTTGATGGTGGTGGCGAGCATGCCCATGTGGTCGGCCCGCGTGCGGTCCATCGTGCCGCTCGAGCGGCCGCGCCAGAAGTTCCCTCCCCCCACGACGATGCCGATCTGCACGCCCATCTCCGCGCATTCCTTGACGGGGCGGCAGATGTCGAGCACCGTATCAAAATCGATTCCGTGCGTCTGAGGGCCGGCGAGGCTTTCGCCGCTCAGCTTGAGCAAAACGCGCTTGTATTTCGGCTGCAAATTCAACACTCCTGTTCGACCGTACCCATTTTACAATAAGCCCGCCGCAATGTAAAGCGTTTCGGGCCCGATAGCCGGAGGTTCGGCAGTTTTTACAATTTGGAAACAAAGGTCTCCGCAGGGCGGTCTCCGGGCTATTTCCGGCTCTTGATCATGCGGCTGAGCTCCTCCATGAACGTGTTGATATCCTTGAACTGGCGGTAAACCGAGGCGAAGCGGACGTAGGCGACCTCGTCCACGCCCTTGAGCTTCTCCATCGCGTATTTTCCGATCAGGCTGGACGGAACCTCGCGGTCGAGCGAATTCTGAAGCATGTTTTCGATCTCGTCCACGATCTTTTCGAGCGTCTCGATCGACACGGGGCGCTTCTCGCACGCGCGCAGCAGGCCGTTCATCAGCTTGTTCCGGTCGAAGGTCTCGCGGGATTTATCTTTTTTGATCACGACGATCGGCACGGTCTCGATCACCTCGTAGGTAGTGAAGCGTTTGGAGCATTTCAGGCATTCCCTGCGCCTGCGGATGCGCTGACCCTCGTCGGTCGGGCGGGAATCGACAACCTTGCTCTCCCCGTATCCGCAATATGGACACTTCATTTCCTCATCCCCTTAGCCGGTTTGTATAATTATATCATACGGTTCCGAACAAGATCAAGGGCGGTCCGCAACTTTTCAGCGCGCGCCCGCCAGCGCCTCCACCGTGCGCTTCGCTTCCAGCAGCTCCCCGAGAGCTCCGAAACTGCCGCGGTAGACCTCGATCATCAGGGCGCCGTCGTATCCCACGCTCCGCAGCAGCCCCATCAGCGGCGCGTAATCCATCGTCCCGAAGCCGGGCAGCAGGCAGTCCGACGCGGCGCTGTTGTCGTTGAGGTGCACGTGGACCAGCCTGTCGCCCATGGCGGCGCACAGCGCGAGGGGGTCCGCCCCGCCGCGGACCGCCTGCTTGACGTCGAGCACGAAGGCGCAGCCGCAGCCGCAGGCCTTTTTCATCCGTCGGACGAAGCCGGCGTCGTCGCTGGAGCAGCGGTTGACGTTCTCCTGCGCGACGGTCACGCCGAACGTCCGGCCCAGCGCGTAGAGGCGGGCGTACCGCGCGAACGTCTCCTGTTCCGGGATGCTGCGGCGGTCGCTGCGCTGGCCGTGCAGGACGAGCAGGTCCGCTCCGAGGAGATTGCAGGCGTGGAAATAATTCTTGTAAAATTCCAGCGCGTCGTCGAAGCGCCTCTCGTACTCCGAAAAAAGCAGGAAATTCTCATAGCCCGAAGTGAACGGGTGCAGGGATTTCACCGCGCCGCCCGCCTCGTCGGCCATGCGCCTGAGGCGGCCGAGATAGCCCCCCCGCAGCTCGCTGCAGGTGTTCACGAAGACCTCGAAACAGCGGAAGCCCAGCGAAAGCAGCGCGGAGAACGCGTCTTCCAGCGGAGCGGGGTACAGGCATGCCGTGGAAATTCCGGCGCGCATACAATCACCTCGCGATAAAAGCTATTATATCCCGAAGCGGCAGTTCTGTCCAGCTTGCCGAACGCCCGGCGGAGCCGCGGAAGGTTTTTTTGTTTCTCCCCGCCTGCGGCGGGGAGAAACAAGCCCGACTCCTCAAATTGCGGCCGACACTGCTATAAGAGCGGAAAAGCAGGGCATCCTAAGGGATGAAAT
>DAIUFE010000022.1:10685-16454 GCA_036844765.1 Caproicibacter sp.
TTTTTTTCGGGAGGGAATACGCCGTGCAGCGCGACAGCGAACAGACGCATATTCTGGACGAGCTCTATAAGACGACGAAAATGGGGATGGAAGCCGCGGAAGCCCTTCTGCCCCGCATCCGCGGCAAAGAGCTGAGCGAGCAGGTCCGGCGGCAGGACGAAACGTATATCAACACCATGGAGAAGACCCGCGATCTGCTGCAGCGCGCCGGCAGGGAGCCGGCCGGGACCGGCCGGGCGTCGGAGCGGATGGTGCGGGGCTCGGTCCTGATGAACACGCTGCTCGACCGCAGCGCGCACCGCACCGCCGAGCTGATGATCAAGGGCTCGACGCTGGGGATCACGACCGTGACGAGCGCCCTCAACCGCGCGCCGGACGACGGGACGGACGCCCGCCGCCTGGCAGAGGAATACATCGGCGCGGAAGAGAAAAACATCGACCGGCTGAAAAAATTTCTGTAAAGGCCCGCGGCTTGATTTTGCGCCGCCGTTCCGGTATAATAGCAAGCAGAATCCGGGGGAGGAGTCCGGTGCGCCGGGCCCCGCCCCCTTTCATATCGAGGGGAAACGGAATGGCGCTGCTCGGAGCGGGCGGAATCTGCAAGTCTTTCGGAAGCGAGACCGTCCTGGAGAACGTCTCCTTTGAAATACAGGAAAACGACCGCGTCGGTCTGATTGGCCGGAACGGCTGCGGAAAAACCACCCTGTTCAAGATCCTGACCGGCGAACTGCCCGCCGACGGGGGCGAAATCAGCCTTGCGGGGAAGGCCGGCGTGGGATATATGGAACAGCAGGTCTGCCGCGAGCCGGACCGCCCCGCGCTCGACGAGGCGCTGACCGTCTTCCGGCCGCTGATGGAGCTGGAGCGGGAGCTCGACGGGCTCGCGCGGCTTCTGCAGAAGGAACCGGAAAACATGGACGGGCTGATCCAGAAGCAGGCGGACCTGACCGACCGCTACGACGCTGGCGGCGGCCTGACCTACCGCAGCCGGGCGCGGTCCGCGCTGCTGGGGCTGGGCTTTGCGGAGCGGGAGCTCTCGACGCCGGTCGGCTTTCTGAGCGGCGGCCAGCGGGCCAAGCTCCAGCTTGCGAAACTGCTGCTCTGCGGCGCGAACCTGCTGCTGCTCGACGAGCCGACCAACCACCTGGACATCGCCTCCGCCGAATGGCTCGAGGACTTTCTGCGCGGCTTTTCCGGCGCTTACATCGTCATTTCGCACGACCGGTATTTTCTGGACCGCGTCACGAGCCGGACCTTCGAGCTCAAAAACGCGCGCCTGAGGGTTTACCCGGGAAATTATTCCGCCTATCTTTCGCTGCGGGACGAGCGGGACCTCGCCGCGCGGCGAAAGTACGAGAGCACGCAGAAGGAGATCCGCCGCCTCGACGGGATCGTGGAGCAGCAGCGGCGCTGGAACCAGGAGCGGAACTACAAGACCGCCGAGAGCAAGCTCAAGGCCATCGGCCGGCTCAAGAGCACGCTGGAGGATCCGGAGCGGGAGGACGCCGCCCTGCGGTTCCGGTTCGAGACGGACCGGCGCGGCGGGAACGACGTGCTGCGCGTGGAGGACCTCGCGCTCCGGTTCGGCGAGCGCGAGCTTTTCCGGCACGCAAACCTCGAGATCCACCGCGGGGAGCGCGTGTTCCTTCTCGGCCCGAACGGCTGCGGAAAGACCTCCCTGCTCAAGACGCTCCTCGGCCGGAACAAGCCGAGCGCCGGCTCGTTCCGCTTCGGCGCGGACATCACCGTCGGCTACTACGATCAGCTTCAGACCGGCCTGCGGCCCGACAAAACGGTGATCGACGAGATCTGGGACTTCTACCCGAAAATGTCGCAGACGGAGGTCCGCAGCGCGCTCGCGGTCTTCCTGTTCCGCGGCGACGACGTGTTCAAGCCGGTCCCGGCCCTGAGCGGCGGCGAGCGCGCCAGGGTTCTGCTGCTGCGGCTGATGCTTTCCCGCAACAATTTTCTGCTGCTCGACGAACCGACCAACCACCTGGACATCCCCTCGTGCGAGGCGCTGGAAAACGCGCTGCAGGATTATTCCGGCACGCTGCTGATCGTCTCGCACGACCGGTACCTGATCGACAAGCTGGCCGACCGCATCTACGCCCTCTCCCCCTCCGGGACCGCCGCTTTCGACGGCGGCTACGCCGCATACGCGGAAACGCTGAAAGAAAAACGGCGGGCCGCGCCCAAAGCGCAGTCCGCCGGAAAAAACGAATATCTGAAGCGCAGGAGGAAAATCGCCGCCGTCCGAAAGGAGAAAGCGGAGATGGGCCGGCTCGAGGGGGAGATCGACCGGGCGGAACGGCAGATTCGGGAGCTGGAAACCCTGCTTGCCGCGCCGGAGAAGGCGAGCGATTACGAAGCCGCCCTCAAGCTCTCCGCGCAGATCGCCGGCCTCAAAAAAGAAAACGAGGCCCGGTTCCTGCGCTGGGGCGAGCTTGCCCAGAAATACGGGGAATAAAAAAAAGTCCGGTACCCGCCGGGCCTTTCAGACTCTTCTCCGCAATTCTCTACGATTTGCTGGGAACCGCTTCGCAGCGGAACTGCTGCAGCTGACGGATGAACTCCCCTGCGTCGTCGCTGTCCACCTCGATCTTGAGGGGCTTGGACAGGTCGAGGCTGAAAATTCCCATGATGGATTTCGCGTCGATCTTGTACTTATCCGTCGCAAGCTGAATCGGGAAATTATAGCTGTTCGTCAGCGTGACGAATTTCTTTACGGCTTCAATGGTGGACAGAAGAATCGATGCTGTATACATGCCAGTTCCCTCCGCTCTTTAGAGTTGATTTGCCAGAAATGCCTACGAATATTAAATATAGTCTCTCGCCCCGGTTTGGTCAATATGCAAAGTCACTATACATTTTCATCTTTAACAAACCAAAATATCTATTTTTAGGAAAGGTGTACAAATGAAAGTCTGCGTCATCACGCTCGGGTGCAAGGTCAACCAATACGAATCGCAGGCCATGCTGAACCGCCTGGCCGCCGAGGGGTACACCGCCTGCGACACGGCCGCGGAGGGCGACGTGGTGATCGTGAACTCGTGCACCGTGACCGCGGCGAGCGACGGCAAAGTCCGCCGGGCGCTCCGGCGCGCCCGCCGCGAAAACCCGGGGGCGGTGCTTGTCCTGACCGGCTGCCTGCCGCAGGCTTTCCCCGCCGCCGCCGAAAAACTGAAGGAGGCCGACATTGTCCTCGGCAACTCCAACCACGGCGCGCTGCCGGGCGACATCCGCGCCTTTCTGGCGGACCGCCGCCGGATCGTCGACATCGCGCCCCACACGGGCCGGTTCGAACCCATGAGCGTCGGGCGCTTTTTCGAGCGGACGCGCGCCTTCGTCAAGATCGAGGACGGCTGCAACCGGTTCTGCTCCTACTGCATCATCCCCTACGCGCGCGGCCGGGTCCGCTCCAAGCCGCTGGAAGAATTCCGGCGCGAAGCCGCCGGGATCGCGGCGAACGGATACCGGGAGATCGTCCTCACGGGCATCAACCTCTCCGCCTACGGGCAGGAGCTCGGCCTCACGCTCTGCGACGCGGTGGAGGCCGCCTGCCGGCCGGAGGGAATCCGACGCGTACGGCTCGGCTCCCTGGAGCCGGAGCGCCTGGACGCGGAAGCCGTCGCCCGCTTAAGCCGGCAGAAAAAGCTCTGCCCCCAGTTCCACCTCTCCCTGCAGAGCGGCTGCGACCGCACCCTGCGGCGGATGAACCGGCACTATACCGCGGCGGAGTACCGCGGCATCGTGAAAAACCTGCGGGAAACCTTCGGCAACGCCGCCGTCACGACGGACGTGATGGTCGCCTTCCCCGGCGAAACGGAGGAGGAATTCGCCGAATCCCTCGCGTTCGTGCGGGAGATCGGCTTCGCGCGGACGCACGTGTTCGTCTATTCCCGCAGGCCGGGGACGGCGGCGGCGAAGCTGCCCGGGCAGGTGCCGCCGGAGGTTGGGCAGGAACGCAGCCGCCGCATGATCGCCGCGGCGCGGGAAGCGCGGCGCGCCTTTTTCGCCGGTCAGGTCGGGCGCGTCGAGCCGGTGCTGGCGGAGCGCCGCCGCGCGCCGGACGGTGCGTGGGAGGGCTACACGGAAAACTACACCCCGGTCCGCTTCGACGCCGAAGGGGACCCGCGCGGCCGGATCGTCCCGGTGCGCATCACGCGCGCGGAGGACGAATATTGCCTCGCGGAGCCGGCGGCGTCACTGTAGCAGCTTGACGACGTTCCGGACCTCCTCCTCGGTCTGGCTGCCCGTCAGATAGTCGCACGAATAGAACATGAAGCCGTCGCAGGATACTTTGCGGCCGTATTCCACCTGGCTGGCGAGGATGCCGGACGATTTTTCCCACGTGCCGCTGTCCGCGTCGGAGCCGGCCTTATACGCCGCAAGCCCGAAATAGAGCTTGATCCCCGGATTGCGGACCAGATCGCGCCAGACCTCGGCCGCCTCGTCGAACGGCAGGGTCGGGTTCTCGAAATTATAATAAAGCTGCGGGCAGATATAATCCACGTAGCCGCGGGCGGAGCACCATGACGGGACGTCCGCGCCCATCGAGAGGTCGTTCTGCAGGTTGCCCTGGGGCGCGATCCCGAACGGCACGGAGGGCTTGACGGATTTGACCGTGCGGTAGACCAGCGAAACCATGGCGCTGACGTTTCCCCGGCGCCAATCGGCCAGGGAAAGCGGCGTCCCCGTTTTTTCAGCCGAATCGCAGTAGGCCCGGTACGCCTTTCCGTCGAACGAGGCATCCTCCACGGGATAGAAATAATCGTCGAACTGGACGCCGTCCACGTCGTACTTCCCGACAATCTCCCGGACGCCGTCGGCCACGAGCTTCCGCACCTCCTCGTAGGCGGGGTTATAGAACTTCCCTTTCTCGCAGTCGACGACATAATCGGCCTTCGCGGCGTCCCGGCGGAACCGGTTGTACGGATTGCCCTGCGCGAGGATGGAGGGCGTCGCGGTGGTCTGGATCCGCAGCGGGTTAACCCATGCGTGGATTTTGAGGCCGGCCTTGTGGCAGGCCGCGACCATATCCTTCAGCGGATCGTACCCCGGGTCGACCCCCTGCGTCCCGCCGACCGTGTGGCTCCACGGAAAATACGCCGAAGGGTACAGCGCGTCGCCGAACGGCCGCACCTGCACCACCAGCGCGTTCATGCCGCAGGACTTTGCGACCTGGACGATCGAATCGAATTTTTTCAGGAACGCCGCCTCGCTTTTGTCCTCCTCGCGGCTCATGTCCAGACTCAGGTACGGCACCCAGACGGCCCGCATCTCCGCCGCCGCGGGGGCCGGCGCGGAAAGGGCCGCCGAAGCGCCGGAAGAAACGGAGCTTTCCCCGGCGGAGGCAGCCTGCGAAACGCCGGAGACGGGCAGCGCGGTCCTCGCCGCGGCCCCGCGGTTGTAATTCACGGCCATGGTCACCGCGACAACCGCGGCGAGGATGCACACGCAGGCCAGGACGATATGGCGGCTGAACAGACGGATGACCATTTTCTTCTTCCTTTCCTTTTCGGCCCGGGTTTGACAGGCGGGAACGGATCGTGTAGGATATCTTCCAAGGAAAGCGGGGCATGCGGATATGTTTTTCTTTTTTGCGGTCGTCAGCGGCACGGAAGAGCTGGGGATGCGCCGGTGCGGGCATTTCCCCTGCTGCGGAACGGATGAAGCGCCGGCTCCCGTCACCTGCGTGTTTCAGCGGTTCATCCTCTTTTTCATTCCCCTGTTCCGCTTCGGGAAAAGGTATTTCGTCTCCTGCCC
>DAIUFE010000022.1:16554-25348 GCA_036844765.1 Caproicibacter sp.
CCCCGGTCGCCGCGGGGGACCGGTACTGCCCGAACTGCGGGGCGAAGCTGGAATGACTCCTGATTATATATATTGGACTGCCCCTCTGATTATTATCAATCTTGCCGCGGCGGCCGTGACCGTTTCGGACAAACGCCGGGCCCGGCGGGGCCTCCGGCGCGTGCCGGAAAAGACGCTGCTGTGGATCGCGGCGCTGGGAGGATCCCCCGCCATGCTCGCGGCCATGCTGATTGTCCGCCACAAGACGCGGCGCCCGAAATTCATGCTCGGCCTGCCGGCGATCCTGATCCTTCAAATCGCCGCCGTCTGGTATCTTGGGAATCGGTTCGGGCCTTTCGGCGCATAAAAAAGCCCCCGCGCACGAAACGCGGGGGCCGATGCGGAAAGCGGAAATCACTTGTTGCGGGCGGCGATGGCCTTTTTGACCTCTTCGGTGAAGAGGGGAACGATCTTCAGCGCGTCCCCCGCCACGCCGTAATCCGCGACCTCGAAGATCGGGGCGGTCTCGTCCTTGTTGATCGCGAGGATCACGTCGGATTCCTCCATGCCGGCGAGGTGCTGGATCGCGCCCGAAATGCCGCACGCGATATAGAGGTTCGGGCGGACGGTCTTTCCGGTCTGACCGACCTGGAGGTCCTTTTCGACCCAGCCGGCGTCCACGGCGGCGCGGGAAGAGCTGACCGTCCCGCCGAGCGCGTCCGCGAGACCCTGCAGAAGCTTGAAATTCTCGGGGCGGCCCATGCCGCGGCCGCCGGAAACCAGAATCTTCGCGTCCTGGATATCCATCTTGTGGGATTCCTTCTTCACCACGTCGAGGATTTGGACGTCCTTCTCGGATTCCGGAATCGCGAGGTCCAGCTTTTCGACCTTGGCCTTCGCGTCCGCGACCGGTTTGATCTTCTGCATCACGCCGGGGCGGACGGTCGCCATCTGCGGGCGGTACTCGGGGCAGACGATGGTCGCCATGATGTTCCCGCCGAAAGCCGGGCGGGTCATCCGGAGGTTCTTCGTCCCGTCGTCGGCGATGTCCAGCTTGGTGCAGTCGGCCGTCAGGCCGGTGCGGACGCGCGCGGCCACGCGGGGCGCGAGGTCGCGGCCGATGGCCGTGGCGCCGTACAGGACGACGGCGGGTTTGTATTTTTCAATCACGCTGCAAAGAACGTAGGCGTACGGCTTCGTGGAGTACAGCCTGAGGTCCGGGTCGTCCACGAGGACGATCCGGTCGGCCCCGTAGCTGGCGAGGTCCGCGCAGAGGCCGGAGACCCCGCTGCCGACCAGCACGGCCGTGACCTCGGTTTCCAGCTTGCGGGCGAGCTCCCCCGCCTTGCCGAGCAGCTCGTGGGAAACGCCGGCCACCTTGCCGTCGACCTGCTGGATGAAAACGAAAACGCCCTGATAATCCTGGATATTCATCATGCTCACCACTTTCAAACTACAGAATGAATTTTTCCTTCAGCTTTTCCAGCAGATACTCGGCCGCTTCCTGCGGGGTGAGGTCGGTGACCATTGTGCCGGCCGCTTTGGGGCTCTTGGTGAAGGTCTCGACGACCCTGGTGGGCGAGCCCTTCAGGCCGATGTCCCCGTCCTTCACGTCGAGATCCTTGCGGGTGATCGTCCGGATCTGTTTCTCGCGGTAGGCGTCGAAAATCCCCTGGGGGGTCATGTAGCGCGGCGTGTTCAGCTCGCTCAGCGCCGTGATCAGGCAGGGCATCTTCGCCTTCACGATGTGGTACCGGTCCTCAAACTGGCGCTTGACGGTGACGGAATCCCCCTCCACCTGGATCTCTTCGGCATAGCTGATGTTGGGGATGTTCAGGTTCTCCGCGATCTGGGGGCCAACCTGGGCGGTGTCGCCGTCGATCGCCTGGCGGCCCGTGATGATCAGGTCGTACGGCAGCGTCTTCAGCGCGGCCGCGAGGGTGTGCGCGGTGGCCCAGGTGTCGGCCCCGCCGAACGCGCGGTCGGTCACGAGGACGGCCTCGTCGGCGCCCATGGCGAGCGCCTCGCGCAGGGCGGTTTCCGCCTGCGGCGGGCCCATCGAGACCACCGCCACGTGCGCGCCCTGCGAATCCTTCAGCCGCAGCGCGGCCTCCAGGCCCGCCTTGTCGTCCGGATTGATGATGCTGGGGACGCCCTCGCGGATCAGCCGGCCGGTCTTCGGGTCGAGCTTGACCTCGTTGGTATCCGGTACCTGCTTGATGCAAACGACAATATTCAAAGAAATTCCCTCCTTAGAGTTTCCCGCCTTACTTTAAGGCGAACTTGGAGATCACCATTTTTTGCACTTCGCTGGTACCCTCGTAGATCTCGGTGATCTTGGCGTCGCGCATCATGCGTTCCACCGGATATTCCCTCGTGTACCCGTAGCCGCCGTGCAGCTGCACGCACCGCGTGGTCACGTCCATCGCCGTGGAGGCGCAGAACAGCTTTGCCATGGCGGCTTCCTTCGAGCAGCTCTTCTGCGTGTCCTTCGCGATCGCAGCGCAGTAGGTCAGGTACTGGGCGGCCTGAATCTTCGTGGCCATATCGGCGATCTCGAACTGGGTGTTCTGGAATTTGGCGAGCGGGCGGCCAAACTGCTTGCGCTCCTTGACATATTTGACGGTCTCGCCCAGCGCGCCCTCCGCGATGCCGAGGGCCTGCGCCGCGATGCCGATGCGGCCGCCGTCGAGCGTCATCATGGCGACCGGGAAGCCCTTGCCCTCCCCGCCGAGGAGGTTCTCCTTCGGGACGATGCAGTTCTCAAAGATCAGCTCGCAGGTGGCGGAGCCGCGGATGCCCATCTTCTTTTCTTTCTTGCCGAACGAAAAGCCCGGGAAACCCTTCTCGACGATGAAGGCGGAGATCCCGTGGTTGCCCTTGCTCTTGTCGGTCATGGCGAACACGACGTAGAGATCGGCGTAGCCGCCGTTCGTGATGAAGATTTTGCTGCCGTTCAGGACGTAATGGTCGCCCTGCAGCACCGCCTTGGTCTGCTGGGCGGAGGAATCCGTGCCGGCGTTCGGCTCCGTCAGGGCGAAAGCGCCCAGATATTCGCCGGTGCAGAGCTTTTTCAGATATTTTTCCTTCTGCTTTGGCGTGCCGAATTTATAGATCGGCCACGTGCCGAGCGACTCGTGCGCGGAGAGCATGGTCGCGGTGGTCGCGCAGACTTTGGAAATCTCTTCGATGCAGATGGTGTACGTCAAATTGTCGCATCCGGCGCCGCCCCATTCCTTCGGATAGGGGATGCCCATGAACCGGTATTTGCGGAATTTTTCAAGCGCCTCGCTCGGGAACCGCTCTTCCTCGTCGAGCTCCTGCGCGTAGGGCTTGATCTCCTTTTCCGCGAAATCCCTGAAAAGGGTGCGGGCCATTTCCTGTTCCTTGCTCAGTCTGAAGTCCATACTCGTTCCTCCAAAATCAGTCGGTTACGGATTTTACTTTTTGGAATAGTCGTAGAATCCCCTGCCGGTCTTTCTGCCGAGAAGTCCGCCGCGGACCATCTTGCGGAGCAGGGGGTGAGGACGGTATTTCGGGTCGCCGGTTTCGGCCTGAAGGACTTCCATCACGTCGAGCACGATGTCGAGGCCGATGAGGTCGCCCAGGGCGAGCGGGCCCATCGGGTGGTTCGCGCCGAGCCGCATGGCCGTGTCGATGTCCTCCGCGGAGGCCGTGCCCTCCGCATAGACGCCGACCGCCTCGTTGATCATGGGGACGAGGATCCGGTTGACGACGAAGCCCGGCGCCTCCTTGACCTGGACCGGCGTCTTGCCGATCTCCCTGGAAACGGCCTTGATCTTCTCCAACAGGCTGTCGGGCGTGTTGATGCCGGCGATGACCTCCACCAGCTTCATGACCGGGGCGGGGTTGAAGAAATGCATGCCGCAGACGGGCCGGTCCAGCCCGCTGCCGATCTCGGTGATGGAAAGGGACGAGGTGTTGGTCGCAAAGACGGTCTCCGGCTTGCAGATGCCCTGCAGCTCGCGGAACAGCGTCTTCTTGACGTCCATCTTCTCGAGGGCGGCCTCCACGATCAGGTCGCAGTCCGAAGTGATCTCCTTCGTCCCGGTGGTGATCTTCGCGAGGATGGCGTCCGCCTTCGCCTGCTCGATCTTCCCGCGGGAAACCAGCTTGTTCAGGGACTTTGTGATCTTTGCCTTGCCGTTCGCGGCGAACTGCTCGTTGATGTCGCACAGCCTGACGGTATAGCCCTCCGTCTGGGCGAACGCCTGCGCGATGCCGGAACCCATGGTCCCCGCGCCGATAATGCCAACAATCATCAGGGAAACCTCCTTATCGTTTCAAAAAGTCACCGGTTGACGAACGGATCGTGTTTGCGCTTCTCGCAGAACGCCGTCATGGCGTTCCTCTGGTCCTCGGTGCCGCAGCAGGCGGCGAAAAGCTCCGGCTCCAGCGCCGTCGCGGAATCGATGTCCATCTGCAGGCCGAGGTTGATCGCCTTCTTGCACTGGCGCACGGCGATGGGCGCGTTGCCCGCGATGCGCTGCGCCAGCTTGATGCATTCGTCCATCAGGCGGTCGGCCGGATAGACGGCGTTGACCAGCCCGATGGAAAGGGCCTCCGCAGCCTTGACGTTGCGGCAGGTATAGATCAGTTCCTTGGCCCTGCCGACGCCGACGGTGCGCGCCAGCCGCTGCGTTCCGCCGAAGCCCGGCGTGATGCCGAGGCCCGCCTCCGGCTGGCCGAACAGCGCGTTTTCGGACGCGATGCGGATGTCGCAGCAGAGCGAAAGCTCGCATCCGCCGCCCAGCGCATAGCCGTTGACCGCGGCGATGACCGGCACGGGGAGCTTTTCGATCCTGCGGAACACCGCGTTCCCCCGCGCGCTGAACGCCCGGCCCTCCGCGCTCGTCATGGTGCTCATGGCGCCGATATCCGCGCCCGCCACGAAGGATTTCTGCCCCGCCCCGGTCACGATCACGCAGCGCGTCGTCCCGGGGTCGATCGCGCCGATCACGGCCTCCAGGTCGCTCAGAACCTCCGGATTCAGGGCGTTGAGGGCCTTCGGGCGGTCGATGGTCACAACGCCCACAAAACCCTTCTGCTCATATTGGACATAACTCATCGCACAAGCCCCTTTTCCTGTGTCAAATCGGTCAGTCGCCCATCTTGACGATGGTCGCGACACCCATGCCGCCGCCCACGCAGAGGGTGGCGAGGCCGTAGCGGCTCTGCCTTCTGCGCATCTCGTACAGCAGGGTGGTGAGGATGCGGCAGCCGGAGCAGCCGACCGGATGGCCCAGCGCAATGGCGCCGCCGTTGACGTTGACCCTGCTCTTGTCGAGTCCCAGCTCCCTGCAGACCTCGATGGACTGCGAGGCGAACGCCTCGTTCACCTCGAACAGATCCATGTCTTTGACCGAAAGGCCGGTTTTCGCCATGATCTTTTTGGTCGCGTCGATCGGGCCGAGGCCCATGTAGGCCGGGTCCACGCCCGCGGAAGCGCCCGCGATCCAGGTGGCCATCGGCTTTACGCCCAGCTCCTTCGCCTTTTCCTCCGACATCACCACAATGGCGGAGGCCGCGTCGTCGATTCCGGAGGAGTTGCCCGCCGTAACGGTGCCGCCTTCTTTGAACGCCGGCTTCAGGGCGGAAAGGCTTTCCACGGTCACGTTGGCGCGCGGAGCCTCGTCGGTATCCATCAGGACTTCCTTTTTCCTCTGCCTGACCTTGACCGGGACGATCTCTTCCCGGAACTTGCCGTCCGCGATGGCTTTCTGCGCTTTCTGCTGGCTGTCGGCGGAAAACTCGTCCTGCATCCGGCGGGTGATGCCGTACTTTTCCGCCACATTCTCGGCCGTGACGCCCATGTGGTAATGGTGAAAGGTATCCTCCAGGCCGTCGTTGATCATCGAATCGATCAGCACGCCGTCGCGCATGCGGTAGCCGAAGCGGGCGTTTTTCAGAAGGTAGGGCGCGCCGGACATGTTCTCCGTGCCGCCCGCGACGATCACGTCCGCTTCGCCGGCCTCGATCAGGGCCGCGGCGACGTTGATGCTTTTGAGACCGGAGCCGCACAGGTTGTTCAGCGTGAAAGCGGGGACGGAAACCGGCATGCCCGCGTAGACCGCGGCCTGACGCGCGACGTTCTGGCCGATGCCGGCCTGGTACACGCACCCGAGGATGACCTCGTCCACCTGGTCCGGCGCCACGCCGGCGCGCTTCATGGCCTCTTTCACGACGATCGTCGCGAGCTCGGGGGTCGGCGTGCCGGACAGCAGGCCGCCCATTTTCCCGATGGGCGTGCGGCAGGCTCCGGCCAAAACGATCTTTTTCGACATAAGTGATTCCTCCATTCATTTTTTTAGGGTATTCTTTCCGTTCTACGGCGATAAAATAAGAAAAAACGACGTTTCCATTTGGATCTGCACGATTATGTTAAATATATCACAAATGAATGCAGGTTGCAACCTGCGCGCGGCAAAAAATCGTGAAAGCGCGCGCCGTCCGCCGGAAAACGATCCGGAATCCTTCGATTTCATAAAAAAGCCCCCGAAGCGCCGAAAGGAACGCTTCGGGAGCCGCTTTGAAACCGTCCCGCCTAACAAAGCTCTTTTTTCGCTTCGCGCCGAACGGCGGGCCGCGCGTGCAGACTCAGCCTGCCCCGCGGGAAGATCACATCCGGGAATAGCCGTAGCTGTTGACGATCGCGTCGATTTTGCGCCCGCCCTTGCACAGGGGGCAGTCCTGGAACGAATAGGTGCGGTAATTGGGAAGGTCGCCGCTCGTGAAGATCGGGTCGATCCCGACGCCGCCCATCTCGCCGATCGCGCTGAAGATGGCGGAAATGCCCACGACCCGCCCGCCGTAGTATTTGATGCATTCCAGCGCGCGGTTGATGGTCTTCCCCGTGGTGGCGGAAGCGACCAGAAGCAGGATGCTCTTGCCCCAGATCATTTTCTGCACGTTGTCGCGGAACAGCAGCTGGCCGTTCGTGTTGTACTCCGGGGTGATCACGTTGACCGGCGTGTCGCCGGCGGTGACGTAGTCGGCCAGGAACGCCCCGATCACCTCGCAGCCGTCCATGCAGATGATGGTGTCGACGGCGGCGCCCTCTTCCCGGTACTTTTTCGAGAGACACTCCGCCGCCTGCATGGCCATATCGTGCCGGTGCTTGATCTCCGTCATGTCAATGTAATAATTGACATGGGAATGGGTCGTCGCGAAATGGCCCGGAATAATGGAAATCGAAATTCCCCGGTTTTTGTCCGACTGGATCCGAAGCGCTCTGCTTTCCATACTGATCTCCTCCAATTTCCAATGCCGTTCCCGAACCGATATAGATAGAATACCATATATGGCAAATATTATCAATGCGGATTTTTGCTTTTCCGCCGCCGCAGGCCGCGCCCAATTCTTTGCCGGGCGCGTATTACCCTCCGGCTTTTTGCATATAAGTTAGGGAAAGACAAAGGGAGGGAATAAAATGCTTCACTACGAGCCGGAAGGGTGGAAAATCGACACTCCGGAAAACCGGGCGGCTCTGCAGAATTTCTCGACACTGAACGACGCCTGCCGGGAAGGGCGCATCCTGGAGGCCCGCGCCGTGGTCTGCGACAGCGCGCACAATCTCTGGGTCGACCTGGGGTGCATGAAAGGGATCGTTCCGCGCGAGGAGGGTGCGCTCGGGATTCGGGAGGGGACCGTCCGCGATATCGCGATCATTTCCCGAGTGAACCGCCCGGTTTGCTTTGTCGTGACCGATTTTGAAAAAAAGCCGGACGGCACGGTCAACGCCGTCCTTTCGCGCCGGGCCGCGCAGCAGCGGTGCCGGGAGGAACGGATCTCGCAGATGAAGCCGGGCGACGTGATCGACGCCCGGATCACCCACCTGGAAAGCTTCGGCGCCTTCGCCGACATCGGCTGCGGCATTGTCGCGCTGCTGCCGATCGACGCGATTTCCGTCTCCCGCATCGACCACCCGCGGGAACGCTTCTCCGTGGGCATGGATATCCGCGCCGTGGTCAAGTCCGTGGAAAAGGAGACCGGCCGCATCACGCTCAGCCACAAAGAGCTGCTCGGTACCTGGGAAGAGAACGTGGCCCTGTTCTCCCCCGGCGAAACCGTCGCCGGGATCGTGCGCTCTGTGGAGCAGTACGGCATCTTCGTGGAGCTGACGCCGAACCTCGCCGGCCTGGCCGAAACGAAGGAGGACGTCTTCCCCGGCCAGCAGGCGAGCGTTTACATAAAAAGCATCCTCCCCGCGCGCATGAAGGTCAAACTCGTCATCATCGACACGTTCGACTGTTCCTACCGGCCGGCGCCGCCGAAATATTTCTTCACGGGGAGCCGGATGGACCGTTTCGTCTACTCCCCGCCCGGCAGCGAAAAGGAGATCGTGACCGATTTCACGTCCGCCCCGCCGTAGTTCCGGGAAATTCCCTCGCACAGCCGAAGCGGCCGCCGCGCCGCTCTTTTCATAAAATAATCGCCCCCCGGCGCAGCCGGGGGGCGATTCTATGTCCGGCCGGGACCGCGAAGCCTTACGGTTTCCGGTCCAGGCCGTCGCGGCTCTGGAATTTGAGATAGGCGTTGATGAAGCCGTCGAGGTCGCCGTCCATCACGGCGTCGACGTTGCCGGATTCATAGCCCGTGCGGTGGTCCTTGACCAGCGTGTACGGCATGAAGACGTAGGAGCGGATCTGGGACCCCCACGCGATCTCCTTCTGCACGCCCTTGATGTCTTCGATGCGCTCGAGGTGCTCGCGCTCCTTGATCTCCATCAGCTTCGATTTCAGCATCCGCATCGCGACGTCGCGGTTCTGGTACTGGCTGCGCTCCACCTGGCAGG
>DAIUFE010000023.1:0-24380 GCA_036844765.1 Caproicibacter sp.
GAAATGCCGCGGCTCATCAGGTAAAAGACCGCGTCGTCGCTGATGCGGCCGATCTTTGCCTCGTGCCCGACGTCCACGTCGTCGTTGCGGATGTCCATCACGGGGATGGTGTCGGAGCGGGATCGGTCGTCCAGCATCAGCGATTCGCACGAGACCGAGGACTTGCAGCCGTACGCCTGCGGCTGGATCTCGACCGAGCTGCGGTAGGTGCAGTTGCCGCCGTCCTTCGAGATCGACTTCGTGCTGATGCTCGAATAGGTGTGCGGCGCGGCGTGGACGACCTTCGCGCCGGTGTCGAGGGACTGCCCTTTGCCGGCGAACGTGATGCCGGTGAACTCCATGCGCGCTTTTTCCCCCTTGAGGATGCTCATGGGGTAGAGGTACGAGACGTGGGAACCGAACGATCCGGAGACCCACTCGACGGTGCCGCCCTCCTCCACGAGGGCGCGCTTGGTGTTCAGATTATACATGTTCTTCGACCAGTTCTCGATGGTGGAGTACCGCAGCCGGGCGTTCCTGCCGACGTAGAGCTCCACGCACCCGGCGTGCAGGTTCGCCACGTTGTATTTCGGCGCGGAGCAGCCCTCGATGAAATGCACGGAGGAGCCTTCCTCCACGATGATGAGAGTGTGCTCGAACTGGCCCGCGCCCGGCGCGTTCAGCCGGAAATACGACTGCAGCGGAATCGCCACCTGCACGTGCGGCGGCACGTAGACGAATGAGCCGCCCGACCACACCGCCCCGTGCAGCGCCACGAACTTGTGGTCGGAGGGCGGCACCAGCTTCATGAAATGCTTCTTGACCATCGGGCCGTAGACGGGGTCGCGCAGGGCGCTCTCCATATCGGTGTAGATCACGCCCTGGCGGCGGACCTCCTCCCGCACGTTGTGGTACACGACCTCCGAATCGTACTGCGCGCCCACGCCCGCGAGGGACTTGCGCTCCGCCTCGGGGATGCCCAGGCGCACGAAGGTGTTCTTGATGTCGTCCGGCACCTGGGACCAATCGGCCCGCATCGGGGTGTTCGGGCGGATATAAGTGACGATGTCGTTCATATGGAGGCCGTCGAGCGGCGGGCCCCACGACGGCATCGGCAGCCGGTTGTAGACCGCAAGGGACTTCAGGCGGAACAGGCGCATCCATTCCGGGTCGTTCTTCGCGGCGGAGATCTCGTTCACGATCTCCGGCGTGAGGCCCTGCTCCACCTGATAGGACGCGTCGACCTTGTCCCGGATGTCGTAGACGGTGCGGTCGATATCCCGCACCATGGTTTTCCTTTTTCCCATTTCCCGTCTCCTCCGCGCCGTCAGACCGCTTCGGCCGCGAGCCGGCGGAAGCCGGTGCGGTTGATCTCGTCGATCAGCTCGCCGCCGCCGGTCCGCACGATCTTCCCGTCCATCAGCACGTGCACCCGGTCCACGGGCAGGGACTCGAGAATCTTGGTGCTGTGGGTGATGATCAGCAGCGAGTTCTTCCGGCTCCGGAACTTCTCCACGCCCTGCGACACGACCTTGACCGCGTCCACGTCGAGGCCGGAATCCGTCTCGTCCAGAATGGCGAGCCGGGGGTTCAGCATCAGCATCTGCAGGATCTCGGACTTTTTCTTTTCCCCGCCGGAAAAGCCGACGTTCAGATACCGGGAGGCGTACTCCTCGTCCATCCCCAGCTCGGCCATCTTCTGCTTCAGCTCTTTCTGGTAGGCGAACAGCCGCACCGGCTTGCCCGTGAGCGCCGCGCGCGAGGTGCGCAGGAAGCTCTCCAGCGTGACGCCGGGCACCTCCTCGGGGCTCTGGAACGAGAGGAACAGCCCCGCCTTCGCGCGTTGGTCGGCGGGCAGGGCGGTGATGTCCTTTCCGTCGAACAGGATGGAGCCGCTTTCCACCTTGTACTGCGGATGCCCCATGACGGTATTGACAAGCGTGGATTTCCCCGCGCCGTTCGGGCCCATCAGGACATGGACCTCGCCCTCGCCCACCGAAAGGGAAAGCCCGTTCAGGATCACGGCGCCGTCCACGCTGACTTTTAAGTCTTTGACTTCCAGCAACATAAAATTCCACCTCTGCGGGAAGCGTCTCCCGCGATCTAAAGTATACTAATTTACTGCATATTATATTATAACAGGATTTTTCCCCAATGCAAGCGGCGGCGGCGGAAAATCACAGGAAATCGGAGGGGTCGCAGCCGAGGATCGACGCGATCTTCGCAAGGGCGGCCGCGTCCGGCTCTTTTTCAAGGTTCTCCCACTCGAAAAGCTCTTTCTGCGGGACGCCGAGCCTCCGCGCGAGTTCCTCGCGCGACAGGCCCGCCAGCCTGCGGTAGGCGGCGAGCTTTTTGACCGGCTCCAGCAGATAGGCCATGCCCCGCTCCCGGTCGATGAGCAGCGGGCAGCCGTTGTGCAGCATCAGGCCGCACGGGCGGCCCGCCGCGTCGAGCAGCGCCGGCCCGCCGTCCGGCGAGCGCCCCTTGGCATAGCCGGCCGGCAGCACGTAATCGCGGCCGCCTTCGGTCCGGCCGCCCGGCGGCAGAAGGGAGGCGCCTTCTTCCCCGCCGTCCAGGTCCGACGGCGCGGGACGGCGGATTTTATAGATCGTGACGGTCTCGCTCATTTCGGGACGCACCCTCTTCTCCACACGGTTTTAGTATGTCCCATATTATAGCACAATTCGGCCTTTGTGAAAAACGGGGGGACGGCAAAAAGCCGGGCGGAATCCGATCGATCCGGTTCCGCCCGGCGCTTTGCCGCCCGAATTTGAAATCAGACGTATTTGTCGTCCGCAGCGGCGGCGGAAGCCGCGACTGCCGCGGGCCGGGCCGCCGGCCGCGCCGGGGCTTTCCCCGCGGCGGCCGGGGCGGCCTTCGCTTTCCCGGCCTTCCGCTCGTCGAGCTTGATGGTCCCCAGCATCCCCTTGAGGGCTTTCGCCTGGGCGGCCAGCTCCTCGCTCGCCGCGGCGCTCTGCTCCGCCGTGGCGGAGTTGGTCTGCACCACCGCGGAGATCTGCTGCACGCCCTGCGTGATCTGCCCGATGGAGGTCGCCTGGCGTTCCGAGGCCTTGGCGATCTCGTCGATCAGCCCTTTCGCGCGGCTCGCGGCCTGCATCACTTCCGTGAGGATTTTCTCGGTCGAATCCGCGACCTTCGAGCCGTTGCCCACCGCTTTGATGGCGTTCTCGATCAGGGCGGTGGTGTCCTTGGCGGCTTCGGCGCTCTTGCTGGCCAGGTTGCGGACCTCGTCCGCCACGACGGCGAAGCCCTTGCCCGCCGCGCCCGCCCGGGCGGCCTCCACGGCCGCGTTCAGCGCGAGGATGTTGGTCTGGAACGCGATGTCGTCGATGGTTTTGATGATATTGCCGATCTGCTTGGACGTTTCGCGGATATTGTCCATGGCGCCGACCATCTGGGCCATCTCAGCGTTCGCATCCTCCAGCTTTTTCTCCTCTTCGTCGGAGGCGCGGTTCGCCTCCTCGGCGTTGGCGGCGTTCTTCTTGATATGCCCGGAAATCTCGGTCACGGTCGCGGAAAGCTCCTCGATGGAGCTGGCCTGCTCCGTCGCGCCCTGCGCCAGCGCCTGCGAGCCGCTGGCCACCTGGTCGGCGCCGCTTGCGGTCTGATCGGTGGCCTCGCGCACGCCGATGAAAAGGTCGGTGAGCGCCTCCCTGATGCGGGTCAGGGCAGACCCGAGCTGCGCCCACTCGCCCGTCCACTCGAAGGTCTGATGGTAAGACAGATCCCGGGAAGCAAGATGGTCTATGGCCGTGATCAGTTCCTGAATCGCGCTGCGCTGCATGGAAACGAATTCGGAAAGCGAGTCGGCGACCGTCCCCATCTCGCCCTTTTTCGCTTCTTCGGTGATCTGGACGGAGAGACTGCCGTTTTTCAGCGCGTCGAGCGCCTCCGACAGATCGGTGATGGTCAGCGCGATCCGCTTTGCAAACCGCGCGGTGACCCATTCGGCAACCAGAACGCCTACGACGACCAGAACGGCGGCAATCGGCGCCGCGGTCCTCATGGCCGCCGCCAAAGCGGCTCCGTCGCCGCCGCTGACCGCCGCGACAACCAGAAGCAGAATGGTCGGCAGGGCGATGACGAGCACGACGGCCGTCACGCGGAGCAAGAGTATTTTTTGGACGCTGTTTTTCTTACCGCGATGCATAAACGATTACTCCTTTTTATTCTGATCCGGCGCGCCGGCATCCGTGGCCTTTTCCTGCCCCTCGTCCGCGCCCGCGGTCTCTGCCTCGGCCCCGGCGGCCCCCGCCGCGGATTCGTCCGCCGTCTGCTTGATTTGGGCAAATTCCTGCCCGGAAAGGATTTTGGAGACGTCGAGCAGCAGGATGACCCGGTCCCCCAGGCGGCCGATCCCGGTCAGGTACCGGTTCGTGACGCTGGGCGAAACCTTCGGCGCGGGGGTCATCGCTTCCGCCCCGATATCCGTGACCTCGTCCACCGTATCCACAATGAAGCCGACCAGCGCGTCCCGGATGCCCGTCACGATGATGCAGGTGTTCTCGGTGTATTCCGCCTCCGGCTTTTTCAGCCGGATGCGCATGTCGATCACGGGGATGATGTTCCCGCGCAGATTGATGACGCCCTTCACGTAATCCGGAAAATCGGGCAGGGGCGTGATCTCCTGCATGCCGATGATCTGCACCACGTCCGCGATCGGGATGCCGAAAAGCTCGCGGTCCGTCCAGAAGGTCAGGAATTTCCGCTCCGCCGCCTCGCTTTCGGGCTCTTCGGCGGCCTCGGAATCCAAAAAGGAATCGTTTTTCACTGTTTTCACCTCATATCGCTCCCTCGCGCCCCGCGGGCTTCAGGGGCTTTCTTCCCGCATCCTGCGGATCTGCTCCCGCTGCTTTTCAAAAATATACCGGCAGAGCTGGTTCATCTGCCGCGCGGTGCCGCCGACGAATTTGCAGCCGTAGCCGTCCTCGGTGCCCAGCTCCACCGGGATGCTGCGCAGGACCTTGCACGGGAACAGAGCATCCTCGTCGAACAGCCGGAGGCGCACGGTCAACTTCTCGCCGCGCCGAAAGGTCCTGTCGCTGACGAAAAACAGCCCGCCCAGGCTGACGTCGTAGACCCGGACGGTCAGGCTCTCCGGCGCTTCGTCCGGCTCCTTCCCCCGCGCGCGGGCGGGGAACGCCTCCACCTTCAGGTCCACCCGCACCCGGAAAAAATTGCGCCGCTCGAACGCCGCCGCGTTTCTCAGATCCGCGATGCGGATCATGTCCGGGGTGGAAAGGTAGGTCTTTCCGAACAGGACCTTGAGCCCGAGCTCCGAGTTCAGGATGCTGACCTTCACCGCGCTGCTGGCCTGGAGCATCGGAAGGCGCTCGCCCTCCCCGGAGATCTGGATCTCGTCGTCGAGGATCCTGCTCAGGCGCCCGGTGAGGATCGGCGTGTTCCGCATGGACTCGACCGAGCACGGCGAGTCCAGATACCGTTCTGAAATAGGCCGCATAAAGGGCGCTTCCCTCCTCGTGGGGACCGCGCGGCTCAGGCCACCGGCTGCCCGGCCGCCCGCCGCCGCGTCTGCTGGCTTTCGTCCGTCTCCCGGCCGCTCTGTGCGCTCTGCGCGCCGCGGTGCGTGAGGACCTTCGTCAGGTCGAGCAGCATCGCGGCTTCCGACTCGAGCGTCACGATGCCGCGCACAAATCCGCCGCCCGCGTTTTTCTGCGGCTTCGGCGCCTCCGAAATCCGGTCGGCCGTCACGTCGCGCACGTCCTTGACGGCGTCGACGATCAGGCCGACCGTGTTCTCCCCGTCCTCCACGATCACGGTGCTGGTGTGGGGGTCGTACGCCTTTTCCTCCTTGCGGAACCGCAGGCGCATGTCGATGACGGGGACGACCTTGCCGCGGAGGTTGATGACCCCCTTCACGTAATCGGGGAGATTCGGCAGGGGCGTGACCGGTTGCATGCGGATGATCTCGACCACCTGGGAGGTGGGGAGACAATAAAGCTGCCCGTCGATGTAAAAGGTCAGGTACTTCTCCGCCGGGGCGCTCTCGGCTTCCGCGGAGCCGTGCCTCAAATCTTTCCAGACGGCTCTCTCTCTGGCTTCGTTCATGGATTTTCACCTCTTCCGCCGCGGCCGTTTCCCTCCGGCCGCGGGCTTCTGGTCTCAGAACTATTTATCGGCAGGGGGAAACAAAAAATTAGCGGAAAATCAAAGACTCCGCGTTTTTTCCTCCGGGGGGACGGGCGGCGCGGCGGCCTGCTCCGGCCGCGCCGGACCTGCCGGCGGACCCCCGGCGTCCTCCGACGCCGGGGGCGGCGAAGAGCGCGCGACCCTGCCCTGCGCGTCCACCGTGAAGCCGAGGAAATACAGGTAGATATCCACGACCGCGCGGTACAGCTCCGGTGGGATCTCGGTCCCCTCGCGCATCTGCGAGAGGAGCGTGGCGAGCGAATCGTCGCGGAAAACGGGCACGCCGCTGCGCTCCGCGATGCCGATGATCGACCGGGCCGCCGCCCCCGCGCCCGAAGCCACGACCACGGGCGCGCTTTCCGGCGAAGAAGGGGAGTATTTCAGCGCGGCGGCCTTCTGCAGCTTTTCAAACTGAGACATCCACGGTCCGCTTCCTCTCGTAGATTTTTTCGAGGATTTTCTTCGGCACCTGCGGCTCCCCGCAGGGCTCTGCCCGAACGGAGCCGGGCGTCAGGCCGTTGCGCTCCAGGATGCCGGTCAGCTCGGCGCGGATCTCGCCGCGGCGGCGGGCCAGCGCGGGCGGAAACGAGAGGCTCAGGTCGGCCCGTTTTCCCCGCAGGCTGACGGAGGCCTCGAAATACCCGAGGTTCCGGATGTCGAAGGTCAGGTAGACGCGGGAGGGCGCGCCTTCCTCCGCCCCCTGACGGGCGGGGCGGGCCTCCGGGTCCTTCTTTTCGACCCAGATCTCGGTGAACAGAAACCGCCCGCCGATGTGGATGGGGAGGAACAGATGGTTGAACGGCATGAAAACGCTGTGGTCCAGCAGCAGGGACGTGCAGACGTCCCGCAGGGCGGCCGGGTCGGGCCCGCCCTCTTTGCCGGACGGCTTCTCGGCGCGCGACAGCAGTGTGAGCAGCGATTTGAAAAAGCCGTTCTCCGGCTCCGACTGGCGGGAGAGGATTTCCCGCGCGAAGAAGCTCTGCAGATCCCCCGCCTCGGCGTCCGGCAGGTTCAGGCCGGAGCGGCAGTACCGCAGCAGTTCGCTGAACTTGGCGAACAGGCCCCGGCGGGAAGAGGTCTCGAGGATGGCGAGGTTGTTGACCAGCATCGAGATCGCGTCGCGCGCCTTGCCGTAATCGTTCGTCCTCGTCACATACCGGGAAAGAAGCGGCAGAATCTGCTTTTTCACCGCGGCGGCGTAGACCTCCGGCGGAGTTCCGTCCTGCGGCGGGAGTTTCGCCGCGGCCTCCCGGATCTGCCGGGCGTAGGCCGCGGGGACGGCGGCCTCGACGTCGCGCAGATTGTAGCCGACCGACCGCTTGGTGTCGGCGGCGGAAAAGTACCCCGAAAAAGCCTTGAGGAAATCCGCGATCCGCAGGTCGAGCTGCGGGTCGCCGCTCCGCGCGGAAAGGCCGTCCAAAAAGCGGAACAGAGGCCCGCCGAACAGCGTGGCGTTCTCCTGCTGGAACGCGAGGTCCTCGAGAATTTCGCCTTTCCCCGCCGGCATCCCCGCGGCGAGCTGCCCCAGGGGGGAAGCGCCGTCGGGCGGCGGAAGGATCTCCCCCGCCTGCTGCGGCCGGGCAGCGGCGAGGGAGGCGATGCGCTGCAGCGTCCGGGCCAGGCCGGGCGTCTGCCCCAGCTGCCGGATGAACTCGCCGAAGACCGATTCCCGGCTCAGCAGCAGGTCCGCCGCACGGCCGTCCGCCTTCCGCTCGCCGCCGGCCTGCGGGACCCGGTTGGGGTCCACCGGGAAGGGGCGCTGCGTCCCGGGCGCGGAGCCCGGCTTCGCGACCCCTTCTTCGGTGCTGATCGGCGCCGTGATGCGCAGATTTTCCGGCATGAAAAGCACTTCTTTCGTAAAATTTTGGCGGGGATCGGGATGATTTTGCTAAAGAATGACCGGCAGGTGCCGATAGATAGTTAGAGAAACGGACCAAAAAGGCCGTATGACGGGGAATCCGCCGCGGACGGTGACGGCCGGGGCCGGCAACAGTTTGGGAGTGGATAGGGATATGGAGAACGGCACGGAATCCATGCTGGACGTCTTTCTGTTCGAGACGGACGACCTGCTCGGGCATCTGGACGACATCCTGCTCGAATGCGAGAAGAATAAAAAATTCGACCAGGACAGCATCAACGAGATCTTCCGGATCATGCACACCATCAAGGGTTCCTCCGCCATGCTGCAGTTCAACAGCCTGACGGTCGTGGCCCACAAAATGGAGGACCTGTTCGCGTTCGTGCGGGAAAAGGGCATCCGCCCGGAATTCATCGAGGATCTGATCGACCTGATGTTCCGCTCCGGGGATTTCCTCAAGGCGGAGGTGGAGAAGGTCCGCGGCGGACAGCCGCTCACTACAGATATCGGCACGTTGGAGCAGGAAATTAACGATTTCCTGAAAAAGATTTCGGGGGGGACGGCTTCCTCCGCCGCCCCGGCCCGCGCGGAGGAAGCCGCCGCCGGGCGGCGGGCGGCCGCGGGCGCGGCGGAAACCGGCGCGCTGAAAAAAGAGACGGAAAAGGGCTACCCCTTCGCCGTGCGGGTCTTCTTCGACGAGGAGGCCCAGATGACCAACCTGCGCGCGTTCATGCTCGTCAACAGCGTGCAGGACGTCTGCGCCGATTTCGACGGCTTCCCCGAGGATATCGAGACCAACCCGGACACGGCCGCGGCGATCGCCCGCGACGGCTTTTTCCTCTTTTTCCGCTCGAAGGAGGACCTCGGCCGGGCCCTGCCGGTGATCGAACGCTTCACCTATACCAAGAGCTTCAGCGAGATTCCCCCTCTGCGCCCCGCCGCGGAGGCGAAAGCGCCCGCGGCGCCGGACGCCGCCGGAAAGGCCGCCGCGCACCCGGCCGCAAGGCAGAGCCTGATCAGCGTCAATCTCTCCAAGCTGGACAGCCTGATGGACCTGATGGGCGAGATCGTGATCACGGAATCGATGGTGACCTCCAACCCGGCGCTGCAGCAGAGCGGCCTGGACAACAACTTCACGAAAGCCTCCCGCCAGCTGCGCAAGCTGACGGACGAGCTGCAGGAGACCGTGATGTCCATCCGCATGGTGCCGATCGCCACCGTGTTCCAGAAGATGCGCCGCATCGTGCGCGACATGGACCGCAAGCTGGATAAGGACGCCCAGCTCGTTCTCGTCGGCGAGGAGACCGAGGTCGACAAGACCATCGTCGACAGCATCTCGGACCCCATCATGCACCTGGTGCGCAACGCCATGGACCACGGCATCGAACCGAAGGAGGAGCGGAAGCGGGCCGGAAAGCCGGAGACGGGGACCATCCTGCTCTCCGCGCAGAACACGGGCGGCGATATCCTCATCACCGTCTCGGACGACGGGGCCGGCATCAACCGCGCGGCCGTGCTGAAAAAAGCGCAGCAGAAGGGCCTGCTGACCAAGCGGCCCCAGGAGTACGCCGACCAGGAGGTCTACCAGTTCCTGCTGATGCCGGGCTTCTCGACCAACGAGGTCGTGACCGAATACTCCGGCCGCGGGGTCGGCATGGACGTCGTGAAGGAAAACGTCGAGAAGATCGGCGGCGACGTATCGGTCTACAGCACGCCGGGCAAGGGGACCAAGATCGTCTTCAAGATCCCGCTGACCCTCGCCATCATCAACGGGATGAAGATCTCGGTGGGCGGCACGATGTTCACGGTGCCGATCAAGAACATCCGCCAGTCGTTCAAGGCCTCGGACGACAGCGTGATGCTCGACACCGAGATGCACGAGATCATCATGGTGCGCAACAAATATTACCCGCTCGTGCGCCTGCACCGCGTCTACCGGATCGACACGGAGGTCACCGACATCTCGGGCGGCATCGTGATCCTGGTAGGGACGCACGACAGCGCGTTCTGTATCTTCGCCGACGCGCTGCTGGGCGAGCAGCAGGTCGTCGTTAAGTCCCTGCCCAACTACCTCAATCAGTTCCGCGTGCGCAGGTCCGGCATCGACGGCTGCGCCATCCTGGGCGACGGAAGCATCAGCCTGATCCTGAATGTGCAGAATCTTTACAGCAACAACTGAGCCCGGCGTCCCGCCCCCGACTGGAGGGACCTTATGATTCAGCTGACCGACCCCGAGTTCCACCGGCTGGTGGGGTTCGTCCGCAGCAACTTCGGCATCGACCTGAGCAAAAAGCGCCTGCTCATCGAGGCCCGGATGTACGCCGTGCTGGCCGAAAAAGGGGTCTCGAGCTTCTCGCAGTATTTCGAGCTCCTGCGGAACGACCCCGGCGAGCGGAACGCGATGATGAACCGCCTGACCACCAACCACACCTATTTCATGCGCGAGCCGCGCCATTTCGAGTTCCTGCGGGACGTCGTCCTCCCCGAGCAGGAGCGGCGGAACCCGAGCCGCAGCCTGCACGTCTGGAGCGCGGGCTGCGCGACGGGCGAGGAGGCGTACACGGCCGTGATGGTGATGCGGGAATATTTCGGCCCCGGCGCGGGGTGGGATTACCGCACGCTCGCCACCGACCTTTCCACGCGGGCGCTGAGGGACGCGAAGGCGGGCGTCTACGGCCCGGAGGCGCTCGGCAGCCTGCCGCCGGAATGGAAGAGCCGCTATTTCCGCCGGCGGGGAAACGCCTACGCGCTGAGCGACGAGATCCGGCGGGAGGTGATCTTCCGGCAGATCAACCTGATGGAGCCGTTCCCGTTCCACGCCCCGTTCGACCTGATTTTCTGCAGGAACGTGATGATCTATTTCGACCAGAAGGCGAAGGACGGCCTGATCGCAAAATTCCGCGAGGCGCTGAAGCCGGGCGGCTACCTGTTCATCGGCCACTCGGAGACCATCCCGCGGGGCTTCGCGGGCCTGCAGTACATTGAGCCTTCAATTTATCGGAAAGGACAGCGGGAACCCTCATGCAGCTTACTGCCGTCAGAGTTCTGATCGTCAGCGGCTCCCTCCCCTTCCGGACGGCGGTCCGGCAGGCGACGGCCGGGGACCCGGGCCTCGCGGTCGTCGGCGAGGCGGAAAGCGCCGGCGAGGCGGAGCGGGAGATGCGTGAGCTCGCCCCGCAGGCACTGGTGGCGGACGCCGCCCTGCGGGGGGAGGAAGGCCCGCGGGCCTTCCTCAAAAGCCTGCGCCGGTTCTGCCCGCTGCCGGTCGTCGCCGTCGGCCCCGCGCAGGACGAAGCGGGCTGGACCGGCGGCGAGCCCGCCGCCGACGCCTATATCGGCCTGCCCGGCCTGACCGCGGAGGGCTTCGCCGCCTTCCGCGGCGAGCTGTGCGCCGCGCTCAAAGGAACGGGGCGCGCGCGTGCGCCCGCCGCGCCGAAGGCTCCGACGACGGCGGCGCGCGTCGGCGTGATCGCGATCGGCGCCTCCACGGGGGGAACCGAGGCCACCGCCGCGATCCTCCAGGCCCTGCCGGCGGAAATGCCCGGCATCGTGATCGTGCAGCATATGCCGGCGGATTTCACCCGCATGTACGCCGCGCGGCTGGACCGCATCTGCCGGCTGCGGGTCTCGGAAGCGAAGACCGGCGACCGCGCGGAGCCCGGCACGGCGCTGGTCGCCGCGGGCGGGAAGCACCTGTACCTGAGGAAGGACGCGCGGGGCTATTTCGTGCGGTGTGCGGAGGGGAAAAAAGTCAGCGGTCACTGCCCCTCCGTCGACGAGCTGTTCCATTCCGTGGCCGCCGCGGCCGGCGGCGACGCCGTCGGCGTGATCCTGACGGGCATGGGCCGCGACGGCGCCCGCGGCCTGCTGGCCATGCGCAGGGCGGGCGCGTACACCATCGGGCAGGACCGGGAATCCTCCGTCGTGTACGGGATGCCGATGGCCGCGTACGAGATCGGTGCCGTGGAAAAACAGGCGCCGTGCGGCGAGATTGCAGGGATCCTCGCCGGCAGGGCCGGATTGAAACTGCATTCCTGAATTTTTTGGGCGGAAGGAGTCCGAAGAAAACCATGAAAAGGCCATTCGGTAAATTGTTTTCCAAAAGAATAAACAAAACAAAAGAGGGCCGCCCCAGGCGCGCCGGAAAGCGCACCTCTCTGCGCGCGCGGCTGCTGCGCAGCATGGTCTGCCTGACGGTGACGGTCAGCGTGGCCATCGCGGCGGTGACCTGCACGCTGCTCTATCTCAACTCCCGCAGCACCATGGAAAGCGAGGTCTCCCGCATCGGGCTGGCCTACGAGCAGGCGGTGGAAAACACCGTCAAGAACTACGGCCTCAACGTTGCGGCCATCGCGGCGAACCCGGACATCACGGACGCCACCGTGACCAAAAAGCAGTGGGCGAGCACCGTCCAGTCCCTGGCGACCAGCTACGGCTTCTCCTCCGCCGGCCTCGCCGACAGGGACGGGAAGACGCTGGACGGGAAAGACATCAGCAAGACGGATTATTTCCAGTACGGCTCCTACGGCGGCGACGCCTACGTTTCGACCATGATCAAGGGGGAGGACGGCAGCCAGGCGGTCTATTTCTCCGCCAGGGTCAACAATCACACCGGCTACGAGGGCGTCGTCTACGCCGCGCTGGACGCCGCGAGGTTCAACCAGATCGTCAGCAACCTCTCCGTCGGCGAGAATGGCTACGGCTTCCTGACGGACCAGGAAGGGAAGATCATCGCGCACAAGCAGTCCCGGTTCGTCGAGGACGAGGTCAATTACCTGGAGCTCGCGAAAAAGGACCCCTCCTACGCGGAGGCTGCCAGCCTGGTGCAGAAAATGGCCTATCAGCAGGCGGGCCGCACGTACTGCACGATCGACGGCCGGAAGTCCTACGTGTTCTACGCGCCCATTCCGGGGACGAAGGACACGCTTGCGGTCGTCGCCGACGTGAATGAGATGATGGCCGGGTTTTACCAGTCCCTCTGGATCGCCCTCGCGGTCGCCGCGCTGTTCATCGCGGTTTCCATCCTGGTCTCGGTGCGTTTCGCCGGACCGCTCGCTCGCTCCATCGGCGCGCTGGTCGGCCGGATCGGCGGGCTGGACCGGGGCGACCTGCACAGCGACGTCCCGCGCGTGCACACGCGCGACGAGATCGAGACGCTCTCGGAGGCGTTCGCCGGTACCATCGGCTCCCTGAACGGCTATATCAGCGAGATCTCCCGTATCCTCGGCGCGATGGCGCAGGGCGACCTTTCCCAGCGGCCCGAGCAGAACTATGCGGGCGATTTCGCGGCGATCCGGGAGGCGCTGGGCACGATCCTCGCCTCGATGAGCGAGACCTTCCGCAGGATCCGCGGGATGGCGGAGCAGGTGGCCGGCGGCTCGCAGCAGATGTCCAACGCCTCGCAGGCGCTGGCCCAGGGCGCGGCGGAGCAGAGCGCGACCATCCAGGAGCTTTCCGGCTCGGTGAGCGCCATCGCGGGGCAGGCCGAAGAAAGCGCGAAAAGCGCCCGGCAGGCCAACGAGCTTTCCGGCCGGGCCATGCAGGCTGTCACGGGCAGCACGCAGCAGATGAAACGCATGTCGGAGGCGATGGACCGGATCAGCGAATCCTCCGGCAAGATCGAAAAGATCATCAAGACCATCCAGGACATCGCGTTCCAGACCAACATCCTCGCGCTGAACGCCGCGGTGGAGGCCGCCCGCGCGGGCGAGGCCGGCCGGGGGTTCTCGGTGGTGGCGGACGAGGTGCGCAACCTGGCCAACCGCAGCGCGGAGGCCGTGAAGAGCACGGCGTCGCTGATCTCCAGCTCCGCCGACGCGGTGCGGGACGGGCGCAGGATCGCGGGCGAAACCGGGGAATACCTGAAGGCGGTCGTCGACGCGGTCGGCCAGGTGGACAGCCTGCTGGATTCCATCGCGCAGACGGCGGACGGGCAGGCGAAGTCCGTGCATAAGGTGGAGCAGAACGTGGAGCAGATTTCCGCCGTCGTGCAGACCAACTCCGCCACGGCGGAGGAAAGCGCCGCGACCAGCGAGGAGCTGGACCGCCTTGCGGCGACGCTGAGCGAAACGCTGGCGGAGTTCCGGCTGGCGGAGGAATCGCCGGACACCGCCGAAGCGGAGGCGGGCCGGGACGGCGGAACGGAAACTCCTTCGCTCGGAGCGACCCCGGCCGCCCCGGCGGCGGCCGCTCCGGCGGGGGCGTGACCCGAAAGCTTCCGTTTCCCAGGCGCCGCGGAATTTTTCCGCGGCGCTTTTTCGGCTGCGGAACTGTAGGGCCGTCGAAAATTTTGCGGCGCCTTCTAAACTTTTTCCGCCGCCGGCCGATATAAAAGGCAGAATGGGAAGCAACCAATCGCGCGGGCTGCCCGCGGGCGGCCCGCTGAACAGATCGGGGGTTCACAGATTATGAGCACGGCCTCTTCCGCCTCCTCCGTCTCTTCGTTCTATACGGAAAACGGCGTCACCCGCCTGAACGGCTCGGAGCTGATGTCCGGCCTCGACACGCAGAAGCTCATCGAAGCCATGACGGCCAAGACCCAGAGCAAGATCGACAAAGAGAACTCGCTGGAGCAGATCGCCACGTGGCGGCGCGAAATGTACCGCGAGGTCGAGTCCCTGATGCAGAAATTCTCCGACGATTATTTCTCTTACGCCAGCTCGACCAATATCCTCAGCTCCACGTTTTTCGCCTCGAGCGACCTCGTCAGCTCCTCCTCCGCGGTCAGCGCGACCGGCAGAGCCTCCGATGCGGGGAACGTGGTGATCAACAGCGTCACGCAGCTCGCCCAGGCGGCCTCCTTCACCTCGGTCAATCCGTCCGGGACGGACAGTGTCATCGCCTCCGGTACGCTCGCAAATACATGGTCGCAGGTGAACGTAGGCGGAAAGTCCATGACCGTCGGGTACGGCGGAAAGCAATACACCCTTACGCTGGACGATTCCGTCGTCCTCGACGACCGGGCTTCCACCGCCGAAAACCTGACGGCGATCGCCGACGGGCTGAACCGGCGGATCGACGCCGACGGGGACCTGAAGGGCAAGCTGAAATTCTCGGTGAACGAGGACGGAACCGCCGTCGAACTCGCTTCCACCGATCCGGAAGACGCGTTTACGCTTTCCGCCGCGGCCGGCAGCAGCGATTTCTACACGGCGCTGGGCTTTGCGGGAACGGAGGAATCCGCCTCCGGTAAAATTGCCGGGGATACGGTCCGCGCGAGCGGCGCAGAAGACCTGTCGCAGTTCAATCAGACGGTTTCTTCTTCCTCCTATCTGGAGCTGAAGGTGGACGGGCAGACCTACCGCATCTCCCTCGGCGACGACGTGGACCTGAGCGGCCGGACCTCCGGTGAAGACATCGCCGATGCCGTCGCGGCCCAGTTTCAGAAGCAGATCGGCGCCGACGCCGCCCTGAAGGACAAGGACATCACGGTCAGCGGGACCGGGGGGGCATTCGCCGTCTCCGGCGCCGAGATCACCGGCGGTTCGGGGAATCTGCTCCAAGGCCTGGGCCTGAGCGACGGCGACGGGGACGGCGTGTATGCCGGCGGGGGAAGCGTCAGCAAAACCGCCCTGCTCACGACCTTTTACGGGCTGGGCGAGGCGCTGAACAGCTCCTCCCTCACGTTCAAGCTGGACGGCGTGACCAAGACGATCACCTTCAGCGACAGCGAAAAGGACCGGTACTCCACGGCGGAGGACCTTGGGCAGTATCTGCAGACCAAGCTGGACGCCGCGTTCGGCTCCGGGAAAGTGGCCGTTTCGCCCGACAGTCAGAAGCTGACCTTCAAAACAGCGGACGACACCTCCGTGCTGACGGTCTCGTCCTCCAGCGCGGCCGGCGTCCTCGGCGAAACCGGCGCCCTGCGTATCCGGACGGGAGAGACCAACCGGCTGGAAACCACCAAGACGCTCCGCGAGCTCGCGGAGGAGCTTCCCGGTCTGCAAAGCGGCGACGGAAGCTATTCCCTGACCGTAAATGGGAAGAGCTTTACGTTCAGTGAGGATACGGAGCTGGGGACGGTGCTTTCCACCGTCAACAACGATCCGGACGCGGGCGTGAACATCTCCTATTCCCAGACGACCGGCCGGTTCCGCATCACGGCGGACGACACCGGCGCGCAGGGAAGAATCTCCCTTTACGACGAGAGCGGAAATCTGGCGCAGACGCTGTTCGGGGAGAGCTTGAGCGTCCAATCCGGCGATTTTACGCCGGGTGAGCAGACGGAAGCGTCTTCCTACAGCTTTACGATAGACGGTGGAACAACGGTTTCGTTTATCATTCCGGAAGGCAGCTATACTACAATTGAAAATTTGGCCGCCGCCGCGCAAACCGCGATTGACGACACCGGCCTGAAAGGCAAGATTCTGGTCGGCGTTTCCACGGACGGGAAACATCTTACTTTCGATTCGACCGACGGCTCCAGCCTAACCCTGCAGAAGGGCACAGGCGGCAACATCTTGAATCTGGGCGACGATCCCGTAACGGCAACGGGCTACACCGCCGGGCAGGACCTGAACATGAAGGCCACGCTGAACGGTGAGTCGAAAGATATTACCCGCAGCACCAACAGCTTCGACCTGGACGGCCTGCACCTGACCGTGACGGGAACGGTAGCCGAGGGATCGGCCCCCGTCACCTTCTCCTCCTCCGGCGACGTGGACGACCTGGTCACGAAGATTTCCGATTTCGTGGACGAGTACAACAAGCTGATCGAAAAGGCCAACCAGTACACGTCCGAGATGCCCTACGGGCTGGACGCCGAAAGCGGCACGAACACGAAATACGGTCCGCTGACCGAAGCCCAGAAAAAAGAGATGACCGACGACGAGATCGAAAAATGGACCGAGAAGGCCAAGCAGGGACTTCTGCAGAACGACAACACGCTGAACTCCATCCTGAGCGACATGCGCGGGGCCGTGCTCGGGAAGATCGAATCGGCCGGCCTGTCGCTGAGCGACATCGGCATCTCCACCACGGCGGACGTCCTTTCGGGCGGGCAGCTCGCGGTGGACAAAACCAAGCTGAAATCCGCGCTGCAGAGCGACCCGGACCGCGTGAGCGCCCTCTTCACCAACACCGACGGCGTCTCTGCGAAGATCAAGCAGGTGATCGAGAAGAACATCGGCGCTTTCGGCAACAGCGGCGCGCTGATCTCCGTGGCGGGGAAAGACAACATGACCGGCGCGGACGACAGCCAGCTCAGCCGCCAGATCTCCGGCTACGAGAGCAACATCAAGAAGCTGCAGACCCAGCTTCAGACGGAAAAAAGCCGCTGGCTCGAAAAATTCACGACGATGGAAACGAAGCTCAGCGCGCTGACGTCGCAGTACGACTACCTGTCCTCCGTCCTGATGGGCGGGGGGAGCAACTCCTGACGGGGAAAACCGCCGGGGAAAGAAAGGAACGGGGATCCGCCGATGAACGGGAACAGCGAGCTCATCACGAAATATCAGGAGGAATCCATCCGCACCCTGTCGAAGGGGGAGCTGATCCTTCGCCTGTACGACGAGGTGCTGAAAAATCTGAGGTATGCGTGCGCGCTGTTCCGGGAAGGCAACGCCGCGGCGGCCAAAAAATGCACCGGCAAAAGCCGGAGCATTCTGAATTACCTGATCGTGATCCTGGACCGGAAATACGACCTCGCGGAGACCCTGAACCGCGTCTACGCCTATGTGATCGGCCAGATCATCAAGGCGGACGCGACGGGGGACGCCGCCGGCCTGGAGCAGGCGGCCTCCCGGTTCGGGGAAGTGCGCGACGCCTGGGCGCAGTCCGTCAAAAATATCCGCATCCTCGGCGGGGAAAGGAAGCGGGAGGGCGCCTGAGCCGCCTTTTCCGCGCATGATGCCGCATGATTTCCGCCTATCAAAGCCTGCTGGCTTTTCTCCGGCAGGAGCTGGTGCTTCTCACCAGGATTTCGGACCTTACGAAGCAGATCGAGGTGCAGAGCCGGCAGGCGGAGATCCGGCTGGAGGACCTGCCGGAACGCCGGCAGGTCTATATCGACCGGCTGAAAAAATGCCGGCGGGCGGCCGCCCGCTCCCTTGCCGAGCTGCCGGCACCGCAGAGGGCACGCGCGGAGGCGCTTCTCGCCGGCAGGGCCGTGGGGCCCGCGCTCGGCGGCGAGGAGCGCGAGCTGCTGGAAAGCGCCGGAAGCTGCCGCGCCGTCCTTCGGAAGACGCTGGCTTCGGACGTGAGCGCGCGCGGAAAGATCCGCGCGGAGTGCGCCCGCCTCCGGTCGCTGGTCCGCGCCGCGCGCAGCGCGCGTCAATAGGTCTTCACGCCCCGCGCGAACGACTTGACCACCATCACGCCGTTCTCGGTGTAAAAGTAAACCGTCCTGCCATAATTCAGGCCCGTATCCTCGGCGACGATACGGACCTGTAATTGTTGCAATACGCTTTTCACGGCGGCGATGTTCCGGGCCCCGATGTTGCCGAAGCCCACGTCGTCCGCCACTTCGAACATCTTGGCGCCCCCCGCGATCTTCGCCGTCATCCGCGCCCGCAGGCACCCGTTCCGCTCCATCTGCGCGACCATCGCGGGCAGGCAGGTGTCGGCGTAGCGGTTCACCTGCGGCTCCGGGCCGTCCTCCGGAAAATGCGGCAGCATGATATGCCCCAGGCCCCCCACCTTCGCCGCGGGGTCGTACAGGCAGATGCCGATGCAGGAGCCGAGGGCGTACGTCACGAAAGCCGCCGGGCTGGAAGCGATCTTCATGTCCGAGATACTGACCGTGATGAATTGATTCATAATGAAATTCCCAGGCTGTTCATCAGTTTATTCAGAGATTCAAGGCGGGGGATCAGCAGCATATCGGCCGGGATCGTGTCCGCCGCGCCGGCGAAGTCGTCCTCGATGAAGAGGATGCGGTCCGAGACCGCGCCGATCTCGGCGACGGGCACGGTCAGCAGAGAGCCGACCATATCGCAGGTCACCGCCGGCACGGACATCTTGATCCGAAGGCCCGAAAGGGACGCGATGGCCCGGATATAGGACCCGACCATCACGTTCCCGAGCTCCGAAAAGGCCGAGCGTTCCAGCTCGGTCATGTTCAGGCAGTCCGCATTTCCTCCGCCGAGCAGCTCCCGCAGCAGCTGTTCGGCGGAGCTTTTTCCCACCACGAACATCATGATCCCGCCGATATCGCCGTACAGCTCCGCCAGGATCGCGACGACCGGCGTCTCCGGGCCGCCGAGCGCCCGGTCGGCCTCGGAAATATCGAGGATCTTCACGTTCGGGACGGCCGTGCCGATCCTTCTGTTCAGCATCTGGGCCAGCGCGGTCGCGGCGTTGCCCGCCCCGATGTTGCCGATCTCCTTCAGAACGTCGATATGCAGCGCGTCGAGCTGGCTCAGGTCCCGGATCGCCATCCGAATTCACCGTTCCTTTCCCTTCGCCGGGGAGCGCCCCGCCCCCTCCCGCAGATCGGAAGGCAGGGCGGGCTCGGCGGCGATGTGCCCTTTCCGGATATAAAACTTCGTGTTGCTGTAGTCGCTTTCCAGCGCCAGCCGGCACTCCCCGATCATGATCCGCGCGCCGGCGTAGACGATGCGGGTGCCCGTCACGCTGAAATTGGCGGCGGATTCCTTTTCGGCCTGCTCCATCTGCTCCAGGCGCGCCGCCATCGCGTCGATCTTCTTCATGGATTCCGCGCGCTTCGCCATCAGCGCCTTGAGCAGCGCGTTCATCTGCTGAAGCGAGCAGTTCCCGTCCGCGATGATCCGGGCGACGGTGTCGCTCTGGGCGCGGAGGATCTCCTGCGCCTGCCGCTCCTTTTCCAGCTCCTGCCCGAGGGCCTCCCGCTCGCCGTTCGCCCCGCCCCTGACGAGCAGGCGGGTCAGGAGCGGCGAAGAAATGCAGACCTCCGTGCGCGTGCCGCTCTCGCTGCCGATCGTGCGGGCGAGGACCCTGCGGCCGGCCGTGCAGGTCCCGCCCA
The DNA here is from genome assembly GCA_036844765.1 of Caproicibacter sp. Taxonomy (GTDB): domain Bacteria; phylum Bacillota; class Clostridia; order Oscillospirales; family Acutalibacteraceae; genus Thermocaproicibacter. Next base: position 19,950 of record DAIUFE010000023.1, read on the forward strand.
CGAGCAGCGCGTTGGGGCCGTGCAGGGAGACGGAGTCCCCCGCCGAAACGATGCTGTTGAGCAGGACGTCGGCGCGGACGGTGCCGCCGCAGGAAACGGAGGCGTTCTCGATATATTTTGCCGAAACGTCGCCGGCGGCCTCGATGCGGCCGTCCCCCATCCCCTTCATCCCGTTCGAGAGGACGAGGTTCCCGCCCGATTTGAGCTGCGCGCCCTCCGCCATGCCCCGGATGATCAGGTCGCCGCCGGCCCTGACCGAAAAGCCGTTCAGCACGTCGCCGAGGATGGTGACCGCGCCGATGAAGTCGATGTTGCCGGAGGAGGCGTCCACGCTGCCGCGCAGGATGAAGCTCTCGCTGACGTTGAGGATCTGCCCCTTGTCCCTGTACTCGATGCAGCCGTCGACCGCGGCGGTCAGCTCCAGGCCGTCCTTCGAGACGACCGTGTTCCGCCCGGAGGGGAAAACGGGCATCCGCCCCTTCCGGAACGGGACCCGCCTGCCGTAAACGTCGACGCCGTCCCGCCCCGGCGCGGGCGGAACGATGCGGCACAGCACCTCGCCCTTCGAGACGTTCTGCACCAGGCCCAGGTCCTTGTAATCGACCGTGCCGTCCTTGCGCACCGCGGGAATCATGTTTTTGCCGGTCTTGAACCGGTACTCCAGCCTGCCGTCCTCCTCGTCTTCGGGGGCTTCCCCGAGGGCGCAGGTCAGCTCCAGAAAGAACTTGCGGTGCTCGCAGAAATCCCGGATGGAATCGCTGCAGACCCCGTGCACGATGCCGTTCTCCTTCAGGAACCCCACGACCTCTTCCGCCGTGACGGCCTGCTGCGGGCCGGAGGTCCGCACGCGCAGGTACGCCGCCAGATTGTCGGTGGAAACGCGAAGGTCCATCCGCGGCTTTTCCGCCCCGGGGCCGCGCCCGAAAGCCTCCCGGGGCGATTCCATTGTCCCCATCATGATCTCCTCCCAACCCCCGACGCGGCCCCTATCGCAGGCTGTTGACCGTCTGGGCCACTTCGTCGGACATTTGCACCATCCTGGTATCGAGCTGGAACGCCCTCTCTTGCGCGATCAGCTCCGACATCCCGTCCACGAAGTCCGAGCCGGAGCCCTCGAGATACCCCCGCTTCACTTCCGTGCCGGCCGCGGGCTCCGCCTGCCCCGACAGGGCCGTCGGCGCGAAATCGTTGTCCCCCTCTTTCCGCAGGCCGCCCAGGTTCGGGAACGTGAAGACGCCGGGCCCGGCCGCCGGTTCCCCGTCCGCCACCTCGATCCTCTGGCCCCGCGCGTCCAGCACCGGGGCGCCCTGCGCGTCCGTCAGGTAGAACCGGCCGTCCGCGCCCGCAGACTCCGCGAAGGCGCCCGCCTTCGTGTACCGGACCCCGCCGGCGGTGCGCACCGCGAAAAACGAGCGGCTATCCGTCAGCGCGAAGTCGAGCGGCCGCCCGGTTTTGAGCAGCCCCGCCGAGGCCCCGTACAGCGTATCCGTCCCGTCCAGCTTCGCGCCGCTGCCGGTCGTCGGGGCATCCTCTCCGGACCGCACCCCCGTGCGGACCAGGTCCGCGAACGTGGCGCGGTCCGGGCGGTAACCCTGTGTCGAAACGTTGGCGAGGTTGTTCGCCGTCACGTCGATGCCCTGCTGCTGGGCGACCGCGCCGGCCGCCGCCGTATAAAGCGATCGGAACATTCTCTTTTTCCCCTTTCTTCCGCCCGGCGCGGCTCAGACCCTGCCGAGGTCGGTCGTGGTTTTGTCGAGGACCGTGTCGTATATTTTGAGCGCCTGGGCGCAGGACTGAAGGCTCCGCTGCGCCGTGATCGCGTCGGTCAGCTCCCGGACGGAATCGATGTTGGAATCCTCCAGGCATTCCCAGCGCACGTCCGGGTCGGCGGCCGGCTGCGCGCCGTCGCCGCGGTAAAGGCCCTCGCCGTCCGCGCGCAGCCGGGCGTTGTCGGCAAAGCGGAAGACGCCCAGGCTCCCGGCGGGCCGGCCGGCGGCCAGCAGGTTGCCCTGCCCGTCCGACGAGACGTCGTCGGTGCCGAGGAAGATCGGCGCGCCGTCCCGGCCGAGCACGCGGCCCACCCCCTCCAGCGCGAGGTAACCCTCGCCGTCCAGCCGGAAGGCGCCCCGGCGCGTGTAGCGCGTGCCGCCCGCCGTCCGCACTGCGAAGAAGCCGTCCCCGCCCAGCGCGAAATCGAGCGCGCGGCCGGTCTGCCGCACCGCGCCCTGGGAGAAATCCGTCTCCTCCCGGTCCGGGGCGGCCATCAGCGTGACGCTGCCGACGGGTGTCCTCTGCCCGTCGATCCGCTCCACCATCATGCTGCCGAAGGTGCGGGAGGCCATGCGGTCGGCCTTGAAGCCGTTCGTGCCGGAATTCGCCAGGTTGTTGCCGGCCGTCTCGAGGACCCGGTCCTGCGTCAGCATGCCGGAGGCCAGAGTGTAGAATCCGCGTACCATGTTCCTCTTCCTTTCTTTGGCCGCGCCCGCGCGGCCCGGCGTTTTATTGCTTCAGATACCGGCCCAGGCTCTTTTTCAGCTTGCGCAGGGCACTGGAATGGATCTGCGAGACCCGCGAATCGCTGATGCCGAGGATGCCGGAAATCTCCTTGATCTTGAGCTGCTCTTTGTAATAGAGGGCGATCACCGTCTGTTCCTTTTCGTCCAGCAGGGCAATGCTGTCCCGAAGGACGTCCTGCAGCTCCCGCTCGGCCACGGCCTGCTCCGGCCCGGCGATCGTGCCGGAAAGGCGGAGCTTCAGGTTTTCGACCCCTTTTTCGTAGACGAGCTCCTCGAACGAGAGCATGTTGAGCGAGCAGGTCTCGGAGAGCATCTTTCCGTACTCCTCCACGCTCACGTGCAGGTAATCGGCCACCTCGCGGTCGGTGGGCGAGCGCCCCAGCTTCTGGTCGAGGGCCTCGTCCGCCTCGTTGAGGGTCCTGGCCATTTTTTTCAGGCGGCGCGGGAAGCAGTCCTGCCGGCGGATAAAATCGATCATCGCGCCGCGGATGCGGATGGAGGCGAAGGTCTCGAACTTCACGTTGCGCGCGAGGTCGAACCGCTGGACCGCGTCCATCAGGGCGATGAGTCCCTCGCTCACGATATCCTCCAGATCGCCGAAATGCTGGTAGCGCCCCGCGATCCTGAGGGCGATGCACCGCACGAGGTAGGCGTACCGGCGGATCAGCTCGTCCCGCAGGCCGGTCTCCCGCGTCCGGCGGTAGCGGGCCCACAGGTCGCGCACCGCCGGCTTCGCCGTTTCGCACTGATTCATCGCAGCCGCCCTCCTTGTTCCCCCGCGCCTGCGCGCGGGCGTTTATTCCAGCGTGACGTTGGCCACGGCCTGGATCTGCACGTTGTTCTCCAGCTCATTGAAGGAAAGGACCACCGCCTTGGGGTAGAACTGCTGCAGCAGCTTGCTGAAATACAGCCGCACGACGGGCGAGGTCAGGATGACCGGCGTCGAGATGACCTCGCGCACCTTCTCGATGCAGGCGGTCAGCCGGGTGACGATCTTCTGCGTGGTCTCGGGATCCAGCGCCAGGTAGGTGCCGTGCTCGTTCTTGCTGATGGAGTTGACGATGGTCTTTTCGACCTCGCTGTCGAGCGTGATCACGCGGATCTGCCCGCCCTCGGACCACTTGCGCGTGATGGTGCGCCGCAGCGCCTGCCGCACGTACTCCGTCAGCATCTCGGGGTCGCGCACGGCGCCCGCGTGGCTGGAGATCGTCTCGAGGATGGTGTCCATGTCGCGGATGGGGATGCCCTCCTTCAGCAGGCGGCAGAGGATCTTCTGCAGGTTCGCCTCGGTGACGGCGGCGGGCACGGCGTCCTTGACAAGGGGCGCGTTGTACTTTTTGAGGTTCTCGAGGATATGGTCCACCTCCTGCCGTGAGAGCAGCTCGTGCGCGTGGGCGCGGACGGTCTCGGAAAGATGGGTGACGACAACGGAGAGCGGGTCGATCACGGTGTAGCCGTAGATTTCGGCCATATCCTTCTTGTCGGGGGTGATCCACTTGCTCGGGATACCGTAGGCGGGCTCGATGGTGTCGATGCCGTCGATCTCCCCGGTCAGGTTGCCGGGGTCGAGGGCCAGGTAGTAGTCCATCAGGATCTCGCCGCGGGCGACCTCCTCCCCCCGGATCTTGATCACGTACTGGTTGGGGTTCAGCGCGCCGTTGTCGCGCAGGCGCACGGCGGGGACCACCATGCCCATATCCTCGGCGAACTGCTTGCGGAACATCACGATGCGCTCGATGAAGCTGCTGCCGCTGCGCTCGTCAACCAGCGGGATCAGGCTGTAGCCGAACTCCATCTCGATCGCGTCGAGCGGGAGCAGGCTGTAGATATTGTCGATATCCCGGTAATAGGCGGCTTCGCTCTGCTGCGGCGCGCCCGGCGCCGCGCCCGCGCCGCCCCCCGCGCGGGCCCGCGG
>DAIUFE010000024.1:0-22907 GCA_036844765.1 Caproicibacter sp.
CGCTTGCCGCCTTGTCTTGCGCGATTTTCGACGACCTGATCATTTTTCGACAAACCGGGCGGAAAAAAGGGCGTTCTCAGGGGCACTTTTTCGGGGGAGACGGCTCCAGCAGCTTTTTCAGCTCGTCCACCGCGGCTGGACCGGAGGCGGCGCTCGCCTCGCGGTTCAGGTCGCGGGTCTCCAGCAGCTCGCGGCGGAGGATGGGCACGCCCCTCGGCGCTTTGATGCCCAGCTTGACGCGGTCCGCGCCGATCTCGGTCACGACGACCTCGATATCGTCCCCGATCACGACGGATTCCGAGGCTTTCCGCGAAACGACCAGCATCGCGCTACCCCCTTTCCCGCGCGTTCCGGAACGGCCGGAAGCGGACGGGGTAGTCGCCCTCCTCCAGAATGACCTGCCGCCCCGTGCGCGTGCGCGGGTTGATCACGATGGGGCTTTTGAGGTTCACCACGGTGTCGGCCAGGTTCTTCCGCAGCACCGCCACCGCGAGGAAGCACAGTCCCTCCGCGGGATCGCCGATCGCGATCCGGTCGGCCCTGGGCAGCCTGGGCCGGTAGCCCGGCGCCACGAGGAACGGGTCCACCACGATCAGCGAGGGGTAGGGCGCGTCCGCCGCCTGCAGCGACCAAATCACGCGGCCGTCGTCCTCCTGCAGCAGGATGAACTCCCGCACGTCCTCGAACCCGTAGATGCCGTCCGGAAAATGCAGAACGACCTTCCCGCCGTCCTCGGGGACGGGCGCTTCGCCGGAAAGGGGCATGACGACTCCTCCTTATTATTTATGCCCGCGCGGAAAGCCGGCCCGCCTGTGCGGGCGGCGGCCCGCCGGGCGGGATTTCTTCGCGCCGGGTCAGGTACGCGGGCGGCGCGCCGGCCCGGGCGACGGCCTTCCGGTAATCCCGCACCAGCAGGCCCGCCCGGCCGGGGGTGGGGGGCGCTTCCGCCGGGCGGCCGCGCCATTCCCCGCGCAGGCGGTCCAGCCCGAAGCGCAGCCGGAGCTCCAGCGGGCCGGCGTCCACCGGCACGCGCAGCGCCGGGATGTACGCGACGTCCGGCCCGGCGGGGAAATCCAGCTCCGCCGCGGACGGCGAGGCGGGGTCCGCCCCGTTCTCGATGATCACGAACACGGCGGCCCCGCCCCCCTTTTTCCGCCCGTTACCGCAGATAATCCATCAGGCTGGTCTGCATCACCTTCGCGCCCACCTGCAGCGACGCGAGATAGGCGTACTGCTGCGTCGAAAAATCGGTGATCGCGTCCTGAAAATCGACGTATTCCACCTCGTTGTCCTTTTCCGCCAGGGACTCGCCGATCGCCTCGAGGTATCCGTCGGTCTCCTCCAGAAAATTCCCGCGCGAGCCGATCTCCGTCTTGCCGGAGATGAATTCGTCCTCCGCGCTCTGCAGCGCGTCCCGCAGCGGGCTGAGCCGCTGGGAAAGGTCGGCGGCGGAGGCGTCGTCGTCCTTCAGATAGCCCTCGATGTCTTTCAGGATCGAAAACACGTTTCGCGGCGTGCCGTCGTCGTTGGTGCCGTAGCCGACGTAGCGGATGCCCGGCATCGCGCTGTCGAACGCGGTCTGCCCGTCCACTTCGTCCCCTTTCATGCCGATGCCCAAGCCGACGTCCACGTACACGTGCTCGCCGGCGAGTTCCTCCAGCGTGGCCTGGGTGGGCTGGTTCCCGTCCTTGTCAAGCCCCGTGTCCACGTTCAGGCCGCGGTAAAGCAGATTGCCGTCCGCGTCCAGCGTGAAGGGGAGCTGCCCGGCGTTCGTCCCGCCGAACAGGTAGCTGTCGGCGTATTTCGAGTTCAGCTCCGCGAGCATCGAGGTGCGGATCGAGGCCAGCTCGTTCGCGACGTCCGCGCGGTTCTCGGCGTTGGCGGTGTCGGTCACGACGCTGTTGATCTTCTGCTTCGCGGTGTCGATCAGCGTGGCCATCTGCTGCAGAACGTGGTCGGCCGTCGTGTTCGCGCCCTCCAGGTTGCTGACGTTGCTGCGGTAATCCGTGTTGAGCTGCGTCTCCCAGTGCACCTGAAACGTCCGCGCGGCGGCCAGGGGATTCTCCGAGGGCTTCTCGAACGCCCGGTAATCGTAAGCCCGCCGCATCGCGGCGTTCATCGAGGCGAACGCGTCGCCCACGTCGCTCTTATAGCGCGACATCATCATCTGGTTCGTGATCCTCATGCTCCGTTACCCCCTGCCCGCAAGGCCCATGTTGTTGAGGATGGTCTGCAGGCACTCGTCCACCGCCGTCATGAAGCGCGCGGAAGCGGCCAGCGCCTGGTTGAACTGAAGAAGATCGACGGCTTCGTCGTCGATGCTGACCGACGAGATCGACTGCCGATTCAGGTCGATGTTGTCCAGCCGGTTGACGTCGTCCGCGTTGGCGGAATTCACGCTCGACACGCTCTGCCCCAGCGAGGTCGGCACGTTCATGAACGCCTTCTGGATGGTGCCGTTGAAGATGGAGACGCCGTTCTCGCCCGGCGTCCGGAAGTCCTGTTTTTCGGAGGTCAGCGCCGTGATCATCGCCGTGATGTTCGAGTACGACGTGGCGGTGCTGTCGTCCGGATTGGCCTCCTCTTTGCTGGTGGTGAGATAGCCCTGCCCGATCGTCCAGCCGGTCGCGAGCCGGATGTTTTCCGCCGTGATGTCGGTGGTGTCGGTGCCGTCGGACGTGAACAGCGGTTTGGTCTCCGTATCCGTGCTGTTGGCGTCGTTCATCGTTTCGGCAAATTTCTGCGCCAGCGTGTCCAGCAGCTTGGAGTAGTAGCCGATCCCGCGGAAGGTCGCGGTCTGCTTATCCGGATCGGTCGTATCGATGTCGTATTCGCCGTTCTCGTTCAGCAGTTTCAAATAGGACGAAAGGCTGCCCGTCTGCAGGTCGGCGTTCTGAAAGCCCTTGTTGGAGCCGTCGAATGTCTTGCCGTCCTCCGTCAGGCCGGAAAGCCGCACGTGGGTCAGCCTGGCGCCGTCCGCGTCCTGGAACACGGAGACCTGTGCGTATTGCTTGTCGCTCACCAGCGTGAATTCCGGGTCTCCGTCGTTTTTGAGCGCGTTGCCGTCCTTATCCGCCAGATAGACGTGCAGCTCGTGCACGGTCTGGCCGGAGCCGATGGGCACCTCGGTCTCCTCCACGCGGATATCCATGTACTGCGAGAGCTCGTCCAGCTTCAGGTTCCGCTGGTCGCGCAGCTCCAGCGCGGTCCCGCCGGAGACCTCGGCGCTTTTGATGCGCTCGTTCAGCGCGGCGATGCTCTGCAGCAGGTCGTTCGCGTCCGGCACGGCGTAGACCGAAAGGTCGTCGTACTGCTGCTCGCGCGCGGTTTCCAGCTGCTTGGCGGCGGCGTTGAATTTTTTCGCGAGCTGGTCCGCCGCGTCGCGGATCACGCTTTCGGAGGCGTCGCTTTTGCCGGAGGTCAGGTTCTGCATCTGCGAGATCAGGTTGCTCAGCTCGCTGCTTAAGACGTCGACGATCGAGGACTGGGTCGAGCTGGCCGCCGTCGTGCTGTAGGAGAAGATGTCCTCCAGCGACGAGAGCGCGTCCGAAAGCGTGGCGCTTCCGCCCGCCGCCGCGTTCTGGATGCGGTACTCGGCGTCCAGGAAGGCGTCCCGCAGCTGCGAGGTGGCGAAAGCGTCCGACCCCAGCCCGCTCACCGCGCCCTGCTTCCCGCTGTAGAAGTCGTTCCCGCTGGGGGGCGTGATGGCGGCCTGGTCCACCCGCTGGCGCGTGTAGCCCGGCGTGGTGGAGTTGGTGATGTTCTGGCCGGTGACGTTCAGATTGGCGCGCGCGGCCCGGACGCCGCTGCGCGCGATATACAGGCCGTCAAACGTGGAGCTCATGGCTGCACCCCTTACCTAATTATAATAAGCGTTTATCAGCGGCTGCCGTACCGCTTCGTTTTTTCCCTATGCTTTTTCCGAGAACCGGCCGCCGGCCGCGTCCGCGACCTCCCGCCCGTAGATCCGCTTCAGCTCGGGGCTGCCCTCCAACCTGGAGAGTACCCGCGAGACCTGGTTCAGCCGCATCTTCGTCAGCTTCTGGCAGCGGCCGTTCGTGCGCCGCAGCTCCTCCAACACGCAGGAAAGCTCGCAGTAAAGGCCGCGGGCTTTCTCCCGCCGCTCCGGCGGAAGCGCGGGCAGCAGCTCCCGCAGGGTCGCGCGCGGCGTCTCCGTTTCGTCCATCAGCTTCTGCCGCTCGAGGTCCAGCCCCTTCGCCTTCAGCACGAAAGCCTGCTCTTTCTTCATGCGGGCGTCCAGCTCCCCGAGCCGGCCCGCCGCCACGTCCTCGTATTTTTTCCGTTCCAGTTCCAGGAATCCGCGGTAAAACTCCAGCGCCTTTTCCAGGAAAGCGCCGAGCCTGTCCGCCAGCGCGCCGTCGATCATCCGTATCCCTCCGTCCGCGCGGTTCACCGCGCCAGGATTTCCGCCAGTTCGTCCGCCCCGGCCAGGGGTTCCCCCGCCGCGGCGCGGCTCTTCAGCGCCCGGATCCGCCCGGCGCCGGCGTCCGCCCGCAGCCCGCGGAGGATCTCGTCGCGCACTCCCCCGAGGAACGGGTCGTCCCCGCCGGGCCGGCCCGAAAGCTCGATGGTATCCGTCTTTCCCCGCAGGACCTTCGGGGAGCCTTCCGACCCCGCGCGGGAAACGCCGCGGGCCGGGTCCGTCCCCGCCGCCGGCGAGACGCCGCGCAGATATTCCGTTCCGAAGCCCGTGCCCTTGATGACCATGCGGCCTCACCTCTCATTACTTCATATCGGCCGGCCCCGGAAAAAATTTAGCGGGAGGCCGATCTTTTTTGCCGCGCCTGCAAATAGATTTTACAATGATTCATGCCAAATCATGAAAATTTGTGACTGTTCCTACTCAAAAAAGAATAAAACATCTGATCAGGCAGTTTATTTATCTATAAAATAATATATTTAATTTGATAAAAATAGATATAATATACAGAATTCGCCGGACTTTCCGCGCGGGGACGGCGTCGAAAAATGTTGACATTTCGTGAATTCTGTATAATAATAAAAGAAATAAAAGAATTGTAAGTTTTTATCAAAAGAATGATGAATTTTTTGGCTGAACTCGATACGCTTTTAGACAATTTCACATATTTCGGCAGAGGCGGAAGAGTGCGGCCGCGGCAAGGAGGACTGGTAACCGATGAGCTGGCTGGACAGCGTTTCGATGGAACTGCTCGGCAAGGATCTGGACGGGCTGTGGGCGAGGCAGCAGGCCGTTTCCGACAACCTCGCGAATTTTGAGACGCCCGGCTACAAAGCGAAGGGCGTTTCTTTTGAGGATGCGCTGAAAGCAAAGCTGGAGGACCCGGCCGCCGCGCCGGCCTCCCGGGAAGAAGCGGTCGAAGCCATCCGCTCGGTCGAGCCGCGGGTGACGGAGGATTCGGACAGGACGGAGCGCGCCGACGGCAATTCCGTGGACCTTGAGGAACAGGGGATTGCGATGGCGCGCACCGCCCTTAATTATTCCTATTCCCTGCAGGCGATGTCGGATGAGTTCGCCCGCCTGCGCACGGCAATCAGCGGCAAATAAACGGCGGCCCCGCACGGGGCGCGCAAAGCGGCAGGAGGTTTTTTCATGTCGTTTTTAGGTTCGCTCGATATCAGCGGCTCCGCCCTGACGGCCGGCCGGGTCCGGATGGACGTGATCTCGGAAAACATCGCGAACGCGCAGACGACCCGCACCGAGGACGGCGGCCCCTACCGCCGGAAAATGGTGACGTACGAGAGCGCCGGCACGCCCTCCTCGTTCCGCGCGATGGTGGAGGGGAAGGCCTCCGAGACCGATTCGGCGGGCGTGAAAGTGACGGGGATCGTCGAGGACGAGACCCCGTTCCCGGAGGAGTACGACCCCTCCGATCCGGACGCGGACGAGCGGGGCTACGTGCGCCGCCCGAACGTCGACCTGATGGAGGAGACCGTCGACATGATGGCCGCCGCCCGGGCCTACAACGCAAACCTGACGGCGCTGGAGACCGTGAAGAACATGGCGGCCAAGGCGCTCGAGATGGGGAGGTAACCGAACATGGCAGCGATTCAGCCGATCGAAAACCTGAACGCGGCCGGCGCGCTGAAGGAAACGGGCGCCGCCGCGGGTTCCCCCGAGATCCCTTTCCGGTCGATATTCGAGCAGGCCGCCGCCGACGTTCAGCAGACGGACGCGGCGGTCGACGCCGAAATCTACAAGCTCGCGACGGGCGGGACGCAGGACCCGCACGACCTCATCATCGCGTCGCAGAAGGCGAGCCTTTCCGTCAGCCTGCTGGTGGAGCTGCGCAACAGGGCGCTGGACGCCTATAAAGAGATCATGAACACGAGCGTCTGATTGCAGCGGTTCCGGTCACGGCGGAGGAACGGAATTCTCCGCAGCCGAAGAGGAAAATACTGTAAAATCGCAGGAAGGGCGGAACATACGGCTTCATGAATGAGCAGTTGAAAAAGTTTGTGGACCCCGTCCGGAACTTCTGGGGGAAGCTGGCCCGAAAGACAAAGATCATCCTGCTTTCCGTTCTGGGCGGGATCGTCCTGCTTGCGGTCGTTCTCGGCCTGCTGATGAACCGCACCCAGTACACCGTGCTGTACGCCGGCCTGGCGAGCGACGAGGCCCAGCAGGTCATGGCCGAGCTGAAGGATATGGACGTCGGCTTCAAGGATGAGAACGGCACCATCTACGTCGAGTCCGACAAAGAGAATTCCGCCCGGATGCAGCTTTCCAACGAAGGCTACCCGAAGTCGGCGCCGAACTACGACTTTTTCACGGACCACGTGGGCGTGATGACGACCGACGAGGAGCGGAAGATCATCGAGCAGTACCAGCTCCAGGAGCGCCTGAGCGCCGTGATCCGGACGATGGACCCCGTCGACACCGCGTACGTGACCATCAGCCTGCCGCAGGGCAGCAGCTACGCCTGGGACGACAACAAGCAGGCCGCCTCCGCCGCGGTCTCCATCCGCCTCAAGCCGGGCAAGACGATGGTCCCCTCGCAGGTGGCGGGCGTCAAGCAGCTGGTCTCCAAGAGCGTGCCGGACCTTTCCGCCCAGGACGTGACCGTCGTCGACAGCTCCTCCGGCGTGGAGCTTTCCTCTTCCTCCAGCAAAGCGCCGGAGGCGGAGGGCTCCCTGCAGATCACCCTTTCCGAATTCAAGCTGAAGATCGAAAAGGAATATGAGGACAGCGTCCAGCAGAAGGTCCTCGACCTGCTGGCGCAGGGCTACGGCAGGGGGAACATCAGCGTCAGCGTCAAGAGCAAGATGGACCTGGACAAGAAGATTCAGGACATCGTGACCTACACCCCCTCCACGAGCGACGGCCGCGGCGTCGTGAGCCAGTCCGACGAGGAGTACGAACAGACGGTGCAGGGGGCGTCCTCCGTGGGCGGTGTGGCCGGCGCCCAGCAGAACACCACGACCACGACGACCTACCCGGGCGTGACGGTGAGCGGCAACGTGATCACCACCAAGGATAAAAAGACCTATACCTACCTGGTCAGCCAGGTGGAGGAGCAGATCCAGAGCGACGCCGCCGCGCTGGACGACCTGACGGTCTCCGTGCTGATCACGGCCGACGGCATCACCGAGGCGCGCCGGCAGGAGCTGACGAACCTTGTGGCGAACGCGGCGGCCGTGGACCCGAGCAAGGTGGCCGTGATGGCCGTGCCCACGGCGGAAAGCGCGCCGGAATCGCAGGCCGTGCCCACCCTTGCGCAGCTGTTCCCGCAGGTGCTGCAGGGCAGCCCGTTCCTGTTCATCGCGGGGGGCCTGCTGCTCGTCCTTCTGGCGCTGCTCATCGTGCTGTTCGTCGCGCGCAGAAAACGCGAGCGCGAGAAGCAGATTCTGGAGCGGCTGGCCCCGGAGGGCGGCCCGGAAGGCGGAGAGGCCGCCTTCCAGCCCCTGGTCGTCCCCGCGGTGGAACCGCCGCGGACCGCTGGGACGGAAGAGCCCGCCGAACAGGCGCCGCCCGAGGAAGAACCGGCCGCGGAAGAGCCGCAGGAACCGGAAGAAGAGGAAGAAGAGCCGGAGGAAGAAGCGGAGCCCGAAGAAGAAGAGGAAGAACCCGAAGAAGAATACGAGGAAGAGGAACCGGAAGAAGAGGCCGAAGGCGGGGAGGAAGAACAGGCGGAAGAACCGGAAGAGCCGGCAGAGGAAAACGCCGGGCCGGAGGGCCCGGAGGAACCCGAAGCGGCGGCGGAAGAAGGGGAAGAGGAGAACGTGAAGCAGACGCCCCAGGAACCGAAGGAAACCATCGAAGAGATCCGGAACGCCCAGAACGGAAAAGAAGAGGAGCTGAAAAACGATCTGCAGGAGTTTTCCTCCACCAATCCCGAGATCGCCGCTCAGCTCATCCGGAGCTGGCTGAAGGGGGATGACGGCCGTGGCAGAAAGTAAGCGGGAGATCAACGGTGCCCAGAAGGCCGCGGCCGTCATCATCGCCCTCGGGGCAGACACCGCCTCCAAGATCTACAAATACCTCAAGGAGGACGAGGTCGAGCAGCTCACCTACGAGATCGCGCGGATGTCCCACCTGACCTCCGACGAAGTGAACGCCGTCCTCGGGGATTTTTACCAGCTCTGCCTGACGCAGAAAGTCATCACCGACGGCGGCGTGGGCTACGCCCGCAACGTCCTCGAAAAGGCCTACGGCGCGCAGGAGGCCGCCTCGCTGCTGGACCGCGTGACGAAGACGCTCAAGACCCGGGCGTTCGAGTTCCTCCGCAAGGCGGATTACAAGAACCTGCTCACCGCCATCCAGAACGAACACCCGCAGACCATCGCGCTGGTGCTTTCCTACGCCCGGCCGGACCAGGCCGCCACGGTCATCTCCGAGCTGCCGCCGGACAAGCGGGTCGACGTCGTCCAGCGCATCGCGAATATGGACCGGACCTCGCCGGACGTGATCAAGGTCGTCGAGGACAACCTTGCCGACAAGTTCAGCAACGTGCTCGACGTGGAGTTCACCCCGTTCGGCGGCGTCGACTATGTGGCCGACGTGATGAACAACATGGACCGCACGAACGAAAAGGCGATCTTCGACGAACTGAACCGCAAGAACGCGGAGCTTTCCGAGGAGATCCGCAAGAAGATGTTCGTGTTCGAGGACATCACCACGCTGGACAACATGTCGATCCAGCGGTTCCTGCGCGAGGTGGACAGCAAGGACCTGGTCTACGCGCTCAAGGGCGCCAACAAGGAGGTGGCGGACGCCATCTTCAACAACATGTCCACCCGCGCGGGCGAAAACGTCAAGTCGGATCTCGAATACACGCACAACGTGCGCCTCCGGGACGTGGAGGAGGCGCAGCAGCGCATTGTCGGCGTGATCCGCCGCCTGGAGAGCGAGGGCGAGCTGGTCATTGCGAAGGGCGGAGAAGAGATCATTGAGTAGGGTGATCAAATCGTACGAATACGACCCGGCCGGCGCCCGGTTTATCACGATCGTGCCGGACTGGACCGGCGACGGGGACGATTCGGCGGAAGAGGCGGCGTCCCCCGCCCCGGAGCCTTCCCCCGGCGGGGACCTTGAACCGGAGGAACCGGCGGAGGAAGCCGGGCCCGGGGCGGACGGGCCGGAAAAGCCGGACAAAGAAAAAGCTTCCGGCAAAGCCCCCGAACCGGAACAGCCTGCGGCGGAAGCGGAACCCAAATCGAACGGCGCGGAAGAGGCGCCTGAGGAAAAGATTCCCGAGAAGAGCTCCGAATCGGAACAGCCTGCGGCCGAAGCGGAACCCGAGGCGGGCGGCCCGGAGAAAACGCCCGGAGCGAAAACCCCGGACAAAGGCCCGGAGCCGGAACAGCCTGCGGCGGAAGCCGCACCGGAAACGGACGGCGCGGAAAAAGCGTCCGTGGAGAATCCCCCCGCCGGGACCCCGGGGCCGGAGCAGCCGGCGGAAGAGGCCGCGCCCCCGGTGCAGGCGGAAGAGGTTCCCGCCGGCGGGGCCGGTCCGGAAGCCGCGAAACCGGAGGCCGGTCCGGAAGCCGCGAAACCGGAGGCCGGCCCGGCCCTGCGGGAGACGGAGCAGCGGTACCAGGCGGTGATACGGGAAGCGTTCCGCAAGGCGAAGCAGATCGTGGATTCCGCCCAGAATTACCGCGCGGAGCAGCTGGCCGAAGCGGAGCGCAAGATCGCGGCGGAGGCCGCCGAAGAGAAGCGGCGCGGCTACAGCGAAGGCTATGCCGAAGGCAGGGAAAAAGGGAAAAAGGACGGCCTGGCCGAGGGCGTGCGGCAGGGACAGGACGAGGGCAGAAAGCAGGCCGCGGCCGAAAACCGCCGCACCGTCGCGGAGCTCGGCAGGATGATCGAGGCGGTCGAGAAGGCCAAGACGCAGATTCTCCAGAATTTTGAGGGCGACCTTCAGGAGCTGGCGGTCACCATGGCGCGCTCCATTCTGAAGAAAGAGCTTGAGATCGACCAAAAAGCCATGCGCTCCATCATCGTCGGCGCGATGGATACCTACCGGAATCAGGAATGGGTGCGGATCTATGTTTCCGACCATACGGCGAGCGTCCTCCTCAAGGCGGACGGCGGCATCGTGAAGGCGCTCAAGGAGATTTCGGACAACGTGAAGGTGGTCTCCTCCAAAGGGATGGACGACGGCGCCTGCATCATCGAGCTGCCGGACCAGGTGATCGACGCGGGGATCGGAACCCAGCTCAAACGGATGAAGGACGCGATCGAGACCGCCGGGACCGCCGAGACCGAACCGGAGCCCGCGCGGAGCCGCGAAGGATAACGGAGGAAAGGAGGGAAAGCCCATGCTGAACCTGCGGGCCGCCCGCGAGATCGTCTCCCAGATCGATCCGCTGGACTATAAAGGAAAAGTCAGGAACATCACCGGCATGATGATCGAGGCGGCCGGCCTCGAGGCCAAGGTGGGCGACATCTGCGAGATCGGCGGCGGCGCGGAGCCCTGCGTGACCGCCGAGGTGGTCGGCTTCCGCGGGGGGAACGTTCTGCTGACGGCCTACGGCGACATCAAGGGCGTGGGCCTCGGCAGCCTGGTGGAGAACACGGGGCACAAGCTGCGCGTCCCCGTGGGCGAATGCCTGAAGGGCCGCACGGTGGACGCCGCGGGCCGCCCGATCGACGGCCTCGGCCCCTTCTCCCCGGAATGCTGGTACGGCATCGACGCCCCCGGCACCAACCCGCTGGCCCGCCCCCGCATCACCGAGCCCCTGTGCTTCGGCGTCAAGGCCATCGACGGGATGCTGACCATCGGGAAAGGGCAGAGGATCGGCATCTTCTCCGGCAGCGGCGTCGGCAAGAGCACGCTGATGGGGATGATCGCGAAAAACGTCGAGTCCGACATCAACGTGATCGCGCTGGTCGGCGAGCGCGGCCGCGAGGTCAAGGAGTTCATCGAGAAAGACCTGGGGAAGGAAGGGCTGGCCCGCTCGGTGCTGGTGGTCGCCACCTCGGACCAGCCCGCCATGTTCCGCGCCAAGTGCCCGTTCGTCGCCACCGCCATCGCGGAGTATTTCCGCGACCGCGGCAAGGACGTGCTGCTGATGATGGATTCGCTCACGCGGTTCGCCATGGCGCAGCGGGAGATCGGCCTCGCCGCCGGGGAACCGCCCATCGCGCGCGGGTACACGCCCTCTCTCTACGCCGAGCTGCCGAAGCTCCTCGAGCGGAGCGGCAACTTCGGCACGGGCTCCATCACGGGGATCTACACCGTCCTGGTCGAGGGGGACGACACCAACGAGCCGATCTCCGACACCGTGCGCGGCATCCTGGACGGGCACATCGTCCTTTCCCGCCAGCTCGCCACGCAGAACCATTACCCCGCCATCGACATCAACGCCAGCGTCTCCCGCCTGATGACGGACATCGCCGCGCCGGAGCATCAGGAGCTGGCGGCGAAGATCCGCAACCTGCTCGCCCTTTATTACCGCAACTACGACCTGATCTCGATCGGGGCCTACAAGCCCGGCATGAACCGGAAGCTGGACGAGGCGGTCGGGAAGATCGACCCGATCAACCGCTTTCTCGAGCAGAAGGTGGATGAAAGATTTTCGTACGCAGAGACCGAAAAGCTGATGAAAGAGATCTGACGCGATGAAAAAGTTTGCTTTTTCGCTCGAAAGGGTGCTGGACTACAAACGGCAGATGCTCGAGATGCTCGAAAACGAGCTTCTGCGGCTTGAGGAGGAGCAGATGGGCCTGGAGCTGCAGATCGAGGAAAAGAACCGCGAGTTCGGCGTGACCGGCCGCGCTCTGGCCGAAAAGATGAGCCGGGGCCTTCAGCCCCACCGCATCGCCGCGTACCAGGGGTACCTCGAGGAGCTGAACCGGTGCGCCAACCTCCTGCTCGAGCGGCGCAGGGCGGTGCTCGAGCGGGCCGAGGCCAAGCGGGAGGAGATCGTCCGCATGAACGGCGATATCTCCGGCCTGGAGCGCCTGCGCGACCGGCAGTTCGCCCAGTATCTCGCTCTGGGCAGAAAGCAGCAGGAGGTCCTCATCGAGGAATTCATCGGCCGGGCGGGGGTCCGCGCGGGCTGAAAGAGGCCGGGAACGGATCCGCCGCCCTCCGTCCTTTTCCGAGTTTTAGTGTTTTAGTTAGAGATCGCCGCGAAAGGAGGTGAAACCATGATTCAAAAGATCGACGCAAACCAACAGGCGCAGCCGTCCGGTCTGCGGGAAACGCTCCGCACGGACGAGCGGAAGAGCGAAGGGGCCGGCAGTTTCGGCTCCGTCCTCCGCGCGGCGGCGGGGCGGGCCTCTCCCACGGAAACGGAGGGGAAAACCGCGCCGCCGGAAGACGAAGAGCGCAAGCAGGACCCGTCCCGCCAGCCGGCCGCAGCGTTGGCCGCGGTCGGCGCGGCGGCGGCCGCCGTGGAGACTTCCGCTCCCGGCGTGCCTGCGGCGCAGGGGACCGGCCCGGTTTTACAGGCCGGGGATCTCTCCGCCGCGACGCTGCCCGGGCTGCAGGGCGCATTGCCGCAGAGCGCGGCGCAGGCGGAGCGGCCGGCGCAGAGCGTTCCGGCAAAAAACGGCGTTCTCCCGGCGGAAGAAGCTGAGACGGAACCGGCGCTCTCCGCGGCGCAGACGCCGCCCGGGCCGCAGGCTGACGCGCTGCCGCAGGGCGCCGCGAAGCCGGGGACACGGGAGCAGGATACCGCGCGGCGGGAAATTCCGGCGGCCGGCGTCCCGGCGGAGGATCTTTCCGCCCCGGCGGCGCCGGCAGGCGCGGAAGCGCCCGCCGCGTTCCCGCAGGCCGTCCGTCCCGGTTCCGGGCCGCAGGAAGAAGAAGCCGCCGGTTCTCCGGCGGCGCGGTCGCCCGGAAAGGGTCCGGGCCTGCGGGCGGAAGCCCGCATCCCGGTGTCGGACCGGACGAACGGCCCGGCGGACGGAACCCCGAAGCTCCCCGATCCGGCCGGGGCGGAGCGTGAAAAGACGTCCCGGAACGGCGGGGCCGTTCCGCCGGAGCATCCGGCGGCGCAGGCCGCGGGCCTTTACACCGGCGGCAAGGTCGTCGTCCGGGTTTCGGACGAGGCGGCCCCGGCCGTTCCCGCCGCGCCGGACCAGGTGGCGCAGGCCGCCGCGGCCGGGCTGAAAGCGGGGAAGAAGGAGTTCAGCATGGACCTTTACCCCCGCTCGCTCGGCAAGGTCTCGGTCCGGATGACCGCCGAAAGCGGTGTGCTGACCGTGGAGATTTCGGCTTCCGACCCCAGGACGCAGAGCCTTCTGCTCTCCGGGGCGGACGAGATCAAGGCGATCCTTCAGCAGACCGCGGGCCGCGGGGACGAGGGCCGGGCCGTTCAGATCCGGCAGCCGGAGGTCCCGTGGTACGAGCAGGGCCGGCAGAACGGCGGCGCGCGGCAGCAGCCGCGGGACGACGACGGGCGGCAGCAGAGCGAGCGCGCCGCAAGGTACGCTGCGCTGAACCCCGCGGGCGTGGGGACGGGGGATTTCCTTTCCCTCATCCGGCTTACGGGAACGTAGAATCCAGCGAAAGAAGGCTTTGAACTTTGGGAGTGGAAAGTGTGAGCGGCGCCGGCAGCCTTTACCGGGCCGGTGCCGAAAGCTCCGCCGGAAGGACTTCCGGCAGCGCGAAAACGGGGCTTGAGATGGGCGATTTCCTCAAACTGATGATCGCGCAGTTCCAGAACCAGAGCATGGACAGCCAGGTGGACAGCACCCAGTACATCACGCAGCTGGCCCAGTTTTCCGCGATCCAGGCCATGACCGCGATGACCCAGAACCTCGACCGGCAGTACGCGGCCTCGCTGGTCGGCAAGACCGTGGCCGTCCAGACAACCGGCGGGGCCGTGACCGGCAGGGCGGAGGGCGTGAACTATTATTCGGACGGCAGCAGCTGGGTCGTCGTGGGAGACGGGGAATACGCGCTTTCCGACGTGATCCAGGTCATCGACCCGGCGTCGGAGCAGACGCCCGGCGGCGGCGAATCGGCGGAAGAGACGCAGCCGGCCGGCGAAACTCCGGAAAAGGCCTGAATCCGGACGGAAAGTGAAGTGCCTATGGAAAACATCCAGTTCCGAAAGAACTATTCCGCCTTCGTCGGGCCGGCCTATCCGGCGCAGCGGCAGGCGGGCGTCCCCGGGGCTTCAAGGGCCGGGGGGGAGACCGGGAGCTTCGCGCAGATCCTCGGCGAGAGCATCCGGAAAAGCGGCGCGGAGATCACCTTTTCCAAACACGCGCTGCGGCGCATCGACGAGCGGAGGATCGAGGTGACCCCCCAGCTGATGGAGAAGATGGACGGCGCGGTCGAAAAGGCCCGCGGCAAGGGCGTGAAGGAAGCCCTGCTGCTGAGCGGAGACGCGGCGTTCATTGTGAACGTCCCGAACCGGACGGTCGTCACCACCCTGAGCGGCGGGGAAATGAAGGAAAACATCTTTACGAACATCGACGGAGCCGTGCTTCTGTGACCGGACCTTTTCAAGGGGGTCATCGGGCTTGGAATGACGGAAAAGCCCGGGCGGTTCCTTCCGTGAAAGAAAGGAAGAGATCCATCATGATGAGAGCTATGTCGTCGGCGATCGCGGGCCTCAAGGCGCACCAGGACGCGATCGACGTGGTCGGCAACAACATCGCCAACGTCAACACCCATTCTTTTAAGAGCGGCAGCGTCTCGTTCCGCGACGTGATGTACCAGAACATCGCCTCGGCCGCGGAGGGTAGCACCGCGACCGGCATGGCGGGCACCAACCCCTCCCAGATCGGCTACGGCTCGGCCACCGCGTCCGTCGGCGTCGACATGAGCAACGGCGGCAAGGACCAGACCGGCAAGCCGAACGACTGCTATATCGACGGCCAGGGGTATTTCGTGGTCGCGGACGGCGGGGCGGCTAAAGATGAGAGCGGGAATACGCTCGATTACCCGGCCGGGATGAAATACACGCGGGTCGGCTCGCTGACGTTCGACAGCAACGGCTACCTCACGGACGGCAACGGGAACTATATCCTCGGCGTGAACAACAGCGCGATCGGTACGGATGGGAAACCCACCGGCGCAATTCCGACCACTACGGACGCGATGGACGCAAAGCTGAAGGACGGCCATCTGGAGCTTGCGGACGGAACTGCGGTTCAGCCCGAATATATCTGCTATGATCCGGCCAGTAACACCCTGAAAAACGTCGCGTTCGGGCCGGACGGCACCATCACGGCGACCGTGAACGGCTCGGCGGTCACGCTCGGCAAGGCGGCGCTCGCCTATTTCGGCAACGCGGCCGGCCTGCAGGACGTCGGGAATTCCTATTATAAAGATACGCCCAACTCCGGCGACGCGAAATATTTCGCGCCGGGCTCGGGCGAGACGGGGAGCCTCGTGACCGGCTCGCTCGAAAGCTCCAACGTGGACCTCGCGACGGAATTTTCCAACATGATCGTGTACGAAAGAGGCTACCAGGCCAACACCAAGATCATCTCCGTCGCGGACGAGATGCTTCAGACGCTGGTCAACATGAAGTAGGCGGACGTCTTTCCCGCCAAGGGGAAAACCTGGAGGAGCGGTTTGTTATGATTGAACTGACACGGCTGAACGGCACGAAATTCACCCTGAACAGCGATCTGATCGAGACCATCGACAATATCCCGGAGACCAAGGTCACCCTGACCGACGGCAACCACTTTTTCGTCTCGGAAAACCGCGAGGAGATCACGCGCAAGGTGGTCGCCTACCGCAGGCGGATCCTGAGGAACCTGATCACCGTCGCCGCAAGGCCGGCGAGCCCTAAGGGAAAATAAGGCCTTCCCGGGCGGGGCGCGCCCCGCCCGGGCTTCCTTTGAAAATTCCGCGCCCCGCCCAGGCACGGGCCGGGCGCTTGCAATAGAAAGCTTTTCCCTTTTACTTTGTGCCGAGAATGGTGGTAATTATGGCGGAGGTTTTGTCGCAGCAGCAGATCGACGAGCTTCTGGGCAGCCTGCAGAAAGGGACCACGGACCTGCAGCAGATCGAGGAGCAGAGCACCGCCCGGAAGGTCAAGGAATACGACTTTTTGTCCCCCAAACGCTTCACGCGGGAGCAGATCCGCTTCCTGCAGAATATTTTCGAGAGCTTCGCGCGGCTTTTCTCGCTGCACCTTTCCGGGCTGCTGCGGATGGCCTGCCAGGCCGAGGTCGTGCAGGTGGAGGAAGAGGAGTACCGCGAGTTCGGAAACGCGCTGAGCGATTCCGTGCTGGTCTGCCTGATGGGCCTGCACAGCAGAAAGTACGGCATTGAGGACAAGCAGATCCTTCTCGAGATGTCGCGGCCCGTTTCCTTCTGCGCCATCGACCGGATGCTCGGCGGCAACGGTTCCGGCTATAAAATCGACCGGGATTATACCGAGATCGAGCTTTCGCTGCTGAACTATCTGTTCGGGCAGGTGACGGAGCTGATGGGCAGCGCCTGGAGCAACTATACCGACGTCACGTTCAGCCTGGACGCCCTGGAGACCAACGCGCAGACGGTGCAGCTCATCCAGCCGGACGAGGCGGTCGCCATCGTGGTCCTCCAGGTCGAGATGAGCGACCTTCTGAAAGGCAACATCAACATCTGTCTTCCGGCGACCTCCCTGGAAGAGATTTTCAAGGGGTTCGATTCCAAATATATCAAGCCTTCCAGACGCGACGACCCGGAGGTCGAGCAGCGCCGCAGGAAGAGCAACCTCGCCCTTCTGGCGGATACGCCCCTCACGGTCTCCGCCGTTCTGGGCGAGACGCAGATCGCGCTCAGCGACCTTCTGGACCTGCACCGGGGCGACGTGATCCCGCTCGACTCCAAAGCCTGCGAGGATTCGGTCGTGCTGAAGGTCGAGAAGCTGCGGTGGTTCACGGGGACGGTCGGGGTCCGGCGGAAAAACTACGCGGTAAAGATCGAGAAAGTCCTTCAGTAAAATTTTATTTGAAAAAAGGTGATTTCGTTGGGATCAAATGATGCGGAGACCCTTTCCGGCATGGAGATCGACGCGATCGGGGAGATCCTCAATATCAGCCTCGGCTCTTCGGCCACGTCCGTGTCCGAGCTGCTGGGCCAGCCGGTCAAGATCACGACGCCGAAAGTCCGCGTGATGAAGACGGACGACTTCGACATCAAGACCTACGAGCCGGCCATCGGCGTCGAGATCAACTATGTGAAAGGTCTCGACGGGCAGAATATCCTGATTCTGAAGGAATCCGACGTGAAGATCATCGTCGGGCTGCTCCTGCAGACGGATTTTTCGGACCGGGAATTCGTGATGGACGAAATGAACATCGGCGCGATCTGTGAGGTTATGAACCAGATGATGGGCGCCTCGGCCACGGCCCTCTCGCAGTTTTTGAGCCGCTCCATCAGCATTTCCCCCCCGAATTCCTTCTCCATCGGCAACTCCGAGCAATTCAAAACCAAGTATTTCGGCAAAGAAGAGGACATCGTCGCGGTCTACTTCAACCTGATGATCGGCAAGCTGGTCAACAGCCCCGGCGGCGCCTGCTCCCGCGGCCCCGGCCGCGCCTGTTCCCACGGCCCCGGTTGCGCCGGCGGTTTCCGCTCCCGCCCAGGCCGCGCCTGTTCCCGCGGCTCCGGCCGCGCCGGCGGTTTCCGCTCCCGCCCCGGCCGCGCCTGTTCCCACGGCCCCGGCCGCGCCGGCGGTTTCCGCTCCCGCCCCGGCGGCGCCTGTTCCTACGGCCCCGGCCGCGCCGGCGGTTTCGGCTCCCGCCCCGGCCGCGCCTGTTCCCACGGCCCCGGCGGCCCCTGCCGCCGCGACGCTGCCGTATGCGCCGGTTTCCGGCGCTCCGGACGGCGGCTACCGCGTGAACGGCGCCGTGTATCCAAGCTTCGACGCCCGCAGAACAAAGCTGAATCAGGGCGAGTCGAACAACCTGGGCATGATCATGTCCGTGCCGCTGCAGATCACGGTCGAGATCGGGCGGACTTCCAAGAAAATCAAGGAGATCCTCGATTTCACTTCCGGCACGATCGTGGAGCTGAACCGCCCGGCCGGGTCCCAGGTGGACGTCTATGTGAACGGCAAGGCCATCGCGAAGGGCGACGTGGTCGTGGTGGACGACAATTACGGCGTCCGGATCACGGAGATCCTCAACAACAACGAGATCATGAAGCTGCTCTGACATAGACGCAGAAGGCCTATTTCAGTATTTTAGGAGGTTCAACCATGGAGAAAAAAATCATGCTGGTGGACGACGCGGCGTTCATGCGGATGATGATCAAGGACACGCTCGCGAAAAACGGCTATACCAACGTGGTGGAGGCGAACAACGGGCAGGTCGCCGTGACCAATTATCCGGTCGAAAAGCCCGACCTCGTGATCATGGACATCACCATGCCGGTGATGGACGGGCTCGAGGCCCTCAAGCAGATCCGCGGCAAATACCCGGACGCCAACATCATCATGTGCTCCGCCATGGGGCAGGAAGCGATGGTCGTCGACGCGCTCAAACAGGGGGCGAAGGATTTCATCGTCAAGCCCTTTAAGGCGGACCGCATCATGAAGACCGTCAAGAGCCTGCTGGGATGACGCCGATGGGGCTGCGGTGGGTCCCGCTCAGCTTCGGGACGGATATCCTCCCGCTGGTTTTCACCCTCGCGGCGGTCGCGGCGATCCTGTACCTGTGCTACCGGCTCAGCCGGTTCCTGGCGAAGGGGGCGGGCCGCTTTTCGGGCGGCGGCGGGAACATCCGCATCGTCGAGCGGGTCGCCCTCGGGCCGGACAAGGGGCTCGTGATCGCGGAGATCTGCGGGGACTGCTACCTGATCGGCTTTTCCGCCGAGCGCGTCGAAATTTTGAAGGAGCTGGACCCCTCGAAGCTGCGCCCGGCGGGGAGCCAGGTTCCGCAGAATTTTCTGGGCGCGCTGAATTCCGCCCTGCGGGGGAAATGGGGTCTGACGGGGAATGAAAGAAATCAAAAAAACGGAAGGCCCTGAAAAACAGGCCGGCAAAAAGCGCGGGGCGGTCCGAAAGGCGGCCGTGTTCCTGGCCGTGCTGCTGGCCGTGCTGCTGTTTCTGCCGGTGCAGGCCTCTGCGGCGCAGACCGGCGCGGCCCAGCCCGGGGGAAGCGGCGTCAGCGTCAACGGCAGGAACGTCGACACGCTCGAGATCATCGAGACCATGACCATCCTGGCGCTGATCCCGTCCATCCTGATGATGACGAGCTGCTTCACGCGGATCGTGATCGTGCTTTCGTTCCTGAGGAACGCCCTGGGTCTGCAGAGCACCCCGCCGAACCAGGTCCTGATCGGCATCGCGCTGTTCCTGTCGCTGTTCGTCATGTCGCCGGTCCTTTCAAAGATCAACACGGAGGCGTACGTCCCTTATAAAGAGGAGAGGATCACGCAGGAGGAGTTCCTCCACAAGGCGGCCGCGCCGCTCAAGGAGTTCATGCTGAAGAACACCAAGAAAGAGGATCTGAACCTGTTCCGGAACCTCGCGAAGGTCAAGAGCGACGTGCCGGTGCAGCAGCTTTCCATCACGGTGGTTACCCCCGCGTTCATGACGAGCGAGCTCAAGCGGGCGTTCATCATCGGGTTCCTGCTCTACATCCCGTTCCTGGTGATCGACATGATCGTCTCGAGCACGCTGATGTCGATGGGCATGGTGATGCTGCCGCCGGCGATGGTCTCGCTGCCGTTCAAGCTGCTGCTGTTCATCCTGATGGACGGGTGGAACCTGCTGTTCAAGACGCTGGTCTCCGCCTTCAACGTGTAGGCGCCCGGGGGCGTGGAAAGGAGGGGCCGGAGTTTTGTCCGTATCACAGATGATGCAGGTCGTGCAGGCCGCGATGATGGCGGTCCTCAAGGTCTCGGCGCCCATCCTTCTGGTCAGCATGGCCGTCGGCCTGCTGATCTCGATCCTGCAGGCGGCGACCCAGATCCACGAGCAGACGGTGGTTTTCGTGCCGAAGCTGGTCGCCATCGCCGTGATCATCATGGCGATGGGCTCCTGGATGATCGACAGCATGAAGGATTTCACCGGCTATATCTTCGATATGATCGTCCATCTGAACTGAAACCGAAGGGCGGGCTGGAAGCGTGAATTTCGATTACGACGTGACGCTGCTGCTTCTGATCTTCGCGCGCATGTCGGGCTGCATCCTGTTCAACCCCATCCTGGGGCGCAGGAACATCCCCTTCGCCGTGAAGGGCGGCCTCGCGCTGATGCTCAGCTTCTTCACCTACCCGCTGGTGCCGCGCCAGAGCTTCGCCGCCCCTTCGCCGCTGGTCCTCGGCCTGTGCGTGATCCGGGAGCTGCTGATCGGCTTCGCCGTGGGGTTCGTGATCCAGCTGTTCATGTCGGTCATCGTGATGGGCGGCGAGCAGATGGATATGCAGATCGGCATTTCGATGTCGCGCGTCTACGACCCGCAGAGCAACGTCTCCATGCCGCTTTCGGCCTCGGCCGTCAACGCGCTGTTCCTGCTGCTCTTCTTCGCGACGAACGCGCATCTGACCCTGATCCGCGTGTTCGTGAGGCTGGGCGCGGCGGTCCCCTACGGCGACGGGCTGATCCCGCCGGAGGTGGGCCGGGACCTGGCGGGCGCGTTCGCCCAGATGCTCGTCTACGCCGCGAAGCTCTCGCTGCCGATCATCGCGGTCGAGATGGTCAGCCAGATCGGCATCGGCCTCGTGACGAAGGCCGTGCCGCAGATCGACATCTTCACCGTCGAGATCCAGCTCAAGATCCTGATCGGCTTCGCGGCCATCGTGGCGCTGGCGCCGCCGTTCGCCGATTTCATCGAAAAGCTGATCGGCCTGATGTTCGACTGCATCAGCGGGGTCTACGCCCTGCTCACGTGACGCGCACGGAGGGGAAAGCCCATGGCTGAGATGGAGGGCAAAACTGAAAAGGCGACGCCGAAACGGCGGGAGGACGAGCGGAAAAAGGGCAACCTGTTTCAAAGCTCCGACGTGGTCAGCGCGCTCTCCATCCTCGCGGTGTTCGCCGCGATGCGCGCGGCCCTGCCCTACGCGTACCGGTATTTCGGGAATTTCTTCATCCGCTGCTTTTCGCGGGCCGGCGCGCAGAGCACCCTGGACGCGGCGCTCTCGCTGGATTCCCTGAACGCCGGGTGGGAGGCCCTGCTGCTGATCGCCGGGCCGGCGATGCTGGTTTCGGTGCTGGCGGCGGTGCTGTCGACGGGTGCGCAGACGCGGTTCAAGTTCTCGCACGAGAAGATCAAGTTCCGCTTTTCCAACATCAGCCCGCTGCAGGGCTTCAAGCGGCTGTTCTCGCTGCGTTCCGTGGTGGAGGTGCTCAAGGCCGCCGTCAAGATGACCGCGATCGGCTACCTGCTGTATGGGAAGATACGGGATATCTCCGGCCGGTGCGTGCTGATGATGGACGGCGACGTCTTTCAGTCCTCGGTCGCCATCCTGGAGGATATCTTCGATTTTGTCCTGCAGATGTCCCTCGTGTTCATCGGCATGGCCGCGCTGGATTATTTCTACCAGTGGTGGGAGTACGAGCGCAACATCCGCATGACGAAGCAGGAGGTTAAGGAGGAGTACAAGGAGCTGGAGGGCAACCCCGAGACCAAGGGCCGGCAGCGGCAGGAGCAGCGGAAGATTTCCCGCAGGCGCATGATGCAGCAGGTTCCCACGGCGGACGTGGTGGTCCGCAACCCGACCCATATCGCCGTGGCGCTCCGGTACGACATCGAAAAGGACCGCGCCCCCGTCGTCGTGGCGAAAGGGCAGGGCTATCTGGCGCAGCGCATCGTCATCATCGCGGAGGGCTGCGGCATCCCGATGAAGGAGGATAAGCCCCTCGCCCGCGCGCTCTACGCCGCGGTCGAGGTCGGCACGGAGATCCCGCCCGAATTCTACACGGCGCTGGCGGAGATCATGGCGTGGGTCTACCGGCGCAGGAAAGGAGAGGAAGCGGCGAGATGAAGCTCTTCAACAACATCGTCTCCCTGTTCGTGATCGTGATCGTCGCGCTGATCATCATCCCGCTGCCCCCCTTTCTGCTGGACGTGATGTTCATCCTCAACATCGCGCTTTCGCTGATGATCCTGCTGATGACCATGTATATCCGCACGGCGCTGGATTTCTCGGTCTTTCCCTCCGTGCTGCTGATCTGCACGCTGTTCCGGCTCGCGCTGAACATCTCTTCCACGCGACGGATCCTCACGAACTCCGGCTCGGCCGGGCAGGTCATCAAGACGTTCGGCACGTTCGTGCTGCAGGGCAACGTGGTGGTCGGCTTCATCGTGTTCCTGGTGATCGTGCTGGTCAACTTCCTCGTGATCACCAAGGGCGCCGAGCGCGTGGCGGAAGTCGCCGCGCGGTTCAAGCTGGACGCCATGCCCGGCAAGCAGATGGCCATCGACGCCGACCTCAACTCCGGCCTGATCAACGAGGAGCAGGCCCGCAAACGGCGCGACGACATCCAGCGCGAGGCCGAGTTCTACGGCTCCATGGACGGCGCCAGCAAGTTTGTCAAGGGCGACGCCG
>DAIUFE010000025.1:0-22850 GCA_036844765.1 Caproicibacter sp.
AAAATCTCAGGTGATTACTAACTTTCTATATGGACGACTTTTGGGGGCAGGTCAGCGACTATGTTTCTGACCGGAGGGGTCATTGGTTCGAGCCCAACACGGGGAGCCAGGAGAGAGGGCCGGCGCGCAAGCACCGACCCTCTCTCTTGGCCTTTCCGCGGGACTTCAGCCGACGGCCCTGTGTTTCGGCAGGCGCATCGCGGCTGTTCACTGGCCCGGACGCTGCCGCCGCCAGCGGCGGAAAAAGGCAGCGCCCGGGCAGGAAGAAACAAGGAGCGGGACGCCCGCCACGAGGGCGGGCCGCGACTATGTTTCTGACCGGAAGGGTCGTTGGTTCGAGCCCAACACGGGGAGCCAAGAGAGAGGGCCGGCGCGCAAGCACCGACCCTATCTCTTGGCCTTTCCGCGGGACTTCAGCCGACGGCCCTGTGTTTCGGCAGGCGTATCGGCGGCTGTTCACTGGCCCGGACGCTGCCGCCGCCAGCGGCGGAAAAAGGCAGCGCCCGGGCAGGAAGAAACAAGGAGCGGGACGCGACGATGTTTCTGACTTGAATTATCGGTTTATCGTTCTTGACAAGGCGCTTAGGACCATGGATAATGATAGGGGTACCCCTTATGGTATTTGGAGGTGGAACGATGAGGCAATGCATGGATTCCGATAATCTGCACCGCCGGTTAAAAAAAATTATTGGGCAGGTGCAGGCGATCGACAGAATGATTGACGAAGATATTCCTTGCGAAGACATTCTCTCTCAGATTAACGCCGCTAAATCCGCTCTGCATAAAGTGGGGCAGATCGTGCTGGAAGGTCATATCCAACACTGTGTGAGAGACGGCATTGAACATGGGGATGCCGATCAAACCATCGCGAAGTTTACCAAAGCCGTCGAGCGTTTTGCAAATATGGTATAGTCCTAAATCGTCGCGGACCCAGACCGTTGCTTCATGGTCCGGGTTATTGCTTTTTCTTGACAACCAATAGGGGTATAGGTATAATAAGCCTATACCCCCATTGGTATATAAAGGAGGGCGTGTCTTGCGGCAATTAGAAAAAATTTTGAAATGGGGAGGGATGAAAAAAGATGTCACCATTTTAATAATCTCCGGCATCGCAATCTTGGCAAGCATCTTCCGTTTTCCCTTGCCCTTTGATGCGGCATGGGCTGCCATCATTTTATGCGGCGTCCCTATCGTTTTGGAAGCGGTGATCGGTCTGGCAACGTCTTTCGATATCACGGCCGACGTTCTGGTTTCCATCGCCTTAATTGCCTCCGTCATGATCCGCGAAGATTTCGCAGCCGGCGAAGTGGCTTTTATTATGCAGCTCGGTGCTTTGCTTGAGGACCTCACGGTTGCGAAGGCACGGGCGGGCATCGAAAAACTGGTTCGCTTGACTCCGCGCACCGCCAGAAAAATAATCGATTCCGATGAAATGATCGTCCCGGCGGAGCAGGTGCAGGTCGGCGACGTGCTGCGCGTGCTTCCCGGGGAAACGGTTCCCGTCGACGGGATCATTCGTTCCGGCCAAACTTCCGTCAATCAGGCCGCGATGACCGGCGAATCTTTACCCGTCGATAAGGGAGTCGGCGACGAGGTCTCCAGCGGCACCGTCAATCAGTTCGGCTGTTTTGACATGCGGGCGACAAGGGTGGGGGAAGACAGCTCCATCCAGCGCATGATACGGCTCGTCCAGTCCGCCGACGCCGGAAAAGCAAAAACCGTCGGCCTTGCGGACCGCTGGGCCACCTGGATTGTCGTCGTCGCTCTGACGGCAGCGGGGCTGACTTGGCTGATCAGCGGCCGGATGATCCGGGCGGTTACGGTCCTGGTCGTGTTTTGCCCGTGTGCCCTTGTTCTGGCCACCCCGACGGCCATTATGGCCGCGATCGGAAACGCCGCCAAGCGCGGATTCCTCGTCAAGGAAGGGGATGCGCTGGAACGTCTGGCGTCGGTGTCCGATATCGCTTTTGACAAGACGGGGACGCTGACTTACGGAACTCCCCGGGTCGTCGCCGTCCGCAGCTCTCAGGCAGATCTTTCGGAGAGTGAAGTTTATACATACGCCGCCTGCGCTGAGTCGCGTTCGGAGCACCCGCTCGGCAAGGCGATCGTCCGCTGTTATCGGAATACCCGGCTGGGCGGGCTTGCGGAGGCGGAAGGGTTTCAAACGATCCCCGGCCGCGGCGTGCAGGCCGGCGTTCATCACAAAGAGATTCTCGCGGGGAATCTCGAACTTTTTAAGGAACGACGGATCGCGGTCCCGGATCGGGTGCTGGAAGAGGCCGAAAGCTTTCGGAACGACGGCTGCACCGTTACGTTTCTTGCAGTCGAGAAAAAGCTGGCCGGTTTTATCGCGCTGGCAGATACCGTGCGCGAGAATGCCGCCGAGACGATTTCGGAGATCAAGGCGGCGGGAGTCACGCCGGTCCTCCTGACCGGCGACCATCAGAACGCCGCGAGGCATATTTCGGAACAGCTGCATGTGGATGAGGTGCATTCGGACTGCCTGCCCGAGGATAAATTGAATTGGATCGACGCCTGCCAGAAAGAGCGGAGGCAGGTCTGCATGATTGGGGACGGAATCAACGACGCTCCCGCGCTGAAAAAAGCTTCCGTCGGGATCGCGATGGGAGGAATCGGCAGCGATATCGCGGTGGATGCCGCCGATATCGCCCTTGTCAACGACAATATCGGGGAGCTTCCCCATTTGCTCCGCCTGGCGAGGCGGATGATGGTCACAATTCAATGCAACATCTCTTTCTCCATGGCGCTGAATTTTGTCGCCCTCGCTTTGGCAGTCACGGGAATCTTAAATCCCGTCGTGGGGGCCCTGGTCCATAACGCGGGCTCCGTCGCGGTCGTGATCGACTCGGCATTTTTATTGAAATGGAGGGAAAAGGTATGAAAGAAACGTTTTTTACTGGTTGGTGCGGTTATTTTACGCACAGGGCTTTACTATGGGGACCATCGTGAAGAATCATTGCTTCGGCGTCCTGATGTTTCGGTCTTGCGGAAGCGGAATCGGACGGGCTGTCGACCTCTTACAGCATTTCCAGTTGATTATGCAAGTGGGTTTGTGTTTTTCCCCCCCCGAAGGCGGGGGAAAACACATCATCTTTCGCAAATTGAAATGGAATTGCTGTAAGCAGCCCGCCGGAAACACGCAGAACAAACCGGCGGCATGCGATCCCCTCGCGGGAGGATCGTGCCGCCGGCCGCTTTTCGATGCCTGCTCGGTGTTACGGGATATCGTTCCCGGCCGCGCGGTAGATTTCGTACCATTCTTCGCGGGTCAGGCGGATGTCCGCGGCCTTCGCGCATTCCTTCAGCCGGTCCGGATTCATGGTGCCGGTGACCGGCTGGATCCGCGCCGGATGCCTCAAAATCCACGCGAGGGCGATGGCGGTGTTCGATACGCCGTAGTTCGCCGCGACTTTGTCGATCGCCCGGTTCAGCTCCGGAAATTTGTCGCGGTTGAGGAACACGCCCTCGAAGAAGCCGTACTGGAACGGCGACCACGCCTGGATGGTGATGTCGTTCAGCCGGCAGTAGTCCAGCACGCTGCCGTCCCGGTCCACGGCGGCGGGGGTCTCCATGTTCACGTTCACGCCGTTCGAGATCATGCCGGCGTGGGCGATGCTTAACTGGAGCTGATTGGCGACGATCGGCTGCTTCACCGATTTTTTCAGCAGCTCAATCTGCATCGGCTTCTGGTTGGAGACGCCGAAATTCCGCACTTTCCCGGAATTCTTCAGGATGTCCAGCGCCTCGGCCACCTCGTCCGGCTCCATCAGCGGGTCCGGGCGGTGCAGCAGAAGGACGTCCAGATAATCGGTCTTCAGGCGCTTCAGGCTGCCGTCGACGGCTTCCAGAATATGCTGTTTGGAAAAGTCGTACCGTTCCTTCCGGATGCCGCATTTGGACTGGAGGATGATCTTTTCGCGGATGCTGTCGTTCATATGGATCGCGTCCGCGAAGATCGATTCGCAGGTCCCGCCCCCGTAGATGTCCGCGTGGTCGAAGAAATTGAGTCCCGCTTCCAGGGCGGTGCGGACCAGCTTTTCCGCGCCGGCTTTGTCCACGGAATTGATGCGCATGCATCCGACCGCGATCACGGGCACTTCCAAGCCCGAACTCCCGAGCTTCATCGTTCTCATCTTTCGCACACTCCTTGTTCCAAAAATAGGGGAAAGTCCTCCCTTTTCACTATAAACCTTGGAGTCCCCTTCAAGTCAATCCCTCAAGGCAAAAAAATTTCCGGATTTCAGGAGCGGTTCAGATAATCGAGGAGGCCGGCGTCGCGCCCGTCCTTTTTATAAAGGCGCGGGACGCGCTTCGCCACGCCGCAGACGATCTCGTAGCTGATGGTGCCGGCAAGGCCCGCGAGCTCGTCGGCGGAGACGCACTCTTCCCCGTCCCGGCCGATCACGGTGACCGTGTCGCCGGCCCGGACGCCCGGGATCTCCGTCACGTCCAGCATCGTCTGGTCCATGCAAACGCGGCCGATGATCTTCGCGCGCCGGCCGCGCACCAGCATGCAGGCGTTTTCAGAGAGTCTGCGCAGATACCCGTCCGCATAGCCGATCGGCACGGTCGCCACGACGGTGGGTTTTTCCGCGCGGAACCGGCGGCCGTAGCTCACGCACGAGCCCTCCGGGATCGTCTTGACCAGCGCCACGGTGCTTTTGAGCGAGAGCGCCGGCTCGAGCGGCGCGCGGTGGATCATCTCCGCCGAGGGCATCAGCCCGTACAGGATGATGCCGGGGCGCACCATGTCGAGCTGGGTCTCCGGGAAATCGAAAACGGCGGCGGAGTTCGCGCAGTGCCGGAGCCTGAAACGCAGGCCGCGTTTTTCCAGGCGGGAAACCGCCCCGGTCAGCGCGCGGAACTGCCGCCGGGTGAAGCCGCGCCCGGCCTCGCCCTCGTCCGCGGCGGCGAAATGCGTGAAGATGCCCTCCGGCTCCAGCCCCGGCAGCCGGCAGGCGCGCTCCATCGCGTCGATGGAATCGCCGTCCCGCAGCGGGTCCTGGTAAAAGAAGCCCACGCGGCTCATGCCCGTGTCCACCTGCAGGTGGGTGCGCACGGTCACGCCCGCCTTCACGGCCTCGGCCGAGAGCTGCCCGCCGTATTCCGGGCCGACGATCGCCTGCGCCACGTTGTTTTGGGCCAGCTGCGCGGCCATGCAGGGCGGCGTGTAGCCGAGGATCAAAATCGGCTTGAGCGCGCCCGCGCGGCGGATCTGCAGCGCCTCCTCCAGGTTGGAGACCGCGAACCAGTCCGCGCCGAGGGCCTCGTATTCCTGTGCGAGGCGCTCGGCCCCGTGGCCGTAGGCATCCGCCTTCACGACGCAGCACATCTTGGTCCCCGGCTTCAGCCGCGCCCGGATCTCCCGGTAGTTGTTCGCAATCGCGTCCAGGTCGATCTCGGCCCAGGTACGCTTCAGACACAAATCCATTTCTTCGCCAGCCTTATTGAAAATATCGGACGCCGGACTCGAAGATCCTCTGATCCTTTTCGCCGGGGACGTTCTTGTAAAGGTCTCTGCCCTGCCGCTCGGAATGGCCCATCTTGCCGAGGACGCGCCCGTCCGGGCTGGTCACGGCCTCCGCCGCCCAGACGGAGCCGTTCGGGTTCCACTCGACGCGGCCGCTCGGCTTGCCTTCCGGC
Organism: Caproicibacter sp.; assembly: GCA_036844765.1. Lineage (GTDB taxonomy): Bacteria > Bacillota > Clostridia > Oscillospirales > Acutalibacteraceae > Thermocaproicibacter. The sequence continues at coordinate 5,668 of DAIUFE010000025.1, forward strand.
GTGCAGTACTGCGCCGCGATCTGCCCATTTTCCGCCAGCCGGAGCAGCGTGTCCTCGTCCGCCGTAAAGCGCCCCTCGCCGTGGGAGACGGGCAAAGCGAACACCTCGCCCGCGTTCACGCCCGTGAACCACGGGGACTTTACAGACGTCACGCGCGTGTAGGCCATGCGGGAGACGTGCCGGCCCAGCGTGTTGAACGTGAGGGTCGGGGCGTCCGGTGAGGGCGGCACGATGCGCCCGTACGGGACGAGGCCGAGCTTGACCAGGGCCTGGAACCCGTTGCAGACGCCGAGCATCAAGCCGCCGCGGACCTCGAGCAGGCGGGCGACCGCCTCCGCGATCCTCGGGCTGCGGAACGTTGTGGCAATGAACTTGCCGGACCCGTCCGGCTCGTCGCCGCCGGAAAAGCCGCCCGGCAGCATCACGATCTGCGCCCGGTCGATTTCTTCGGCCATGCGGGCGATGGTCTCCTCGATCTCGGCGGGCGTCCGGTTGCGGACCACGAGGATCTCCGGCCGCGCGCCCGCGCGCTCAAACGCCCGGGCGCTGTCGTATTCGCAGTTGGTGCCGGGGAACACGGGGATGAACACGCGCGGCTTCGCGGCCGCCACGGCGGGCGGGGCCGTGTTGCGCGAGATGTAGAGCGGGACCTCGCGCACCGGCTGGGGGGGCGCCTGCGTCGGGAACACGCTTTCCAGCGTGCCGCCCCACGCGGCGTCGAGCTCTCCGAGCGGCAGCGCGTCGCCGCCCAGGTTGATTTCCGGCTCGGGGAGGGTCTCCCCGAGCGGCAGATAGGCGAGGCCCTCGGGCGCTTCGCCGTTCTTCAGCTCCGCGATCACGGTGCCGGCCAGCGGCGAGAACAGAAGCCGCGGCTCCAGCGCCGCGGGCCGGAACCGGAAGCCGATCCGGTTGCCGAAGGCCATGCGCGCGACGGCGGCGGCCGCGCCGCCCTCCCTCACGACGGAGGCCGCGAGGATGCGCCCGCTTTTTGCCATCCGGAACAGGCAGGCGTAGTACCGCCGCAGCGCGGCCCAGTCCGGCAGCAGGGTCTTCGGGTCCTCCGGGACCGGGAACAGCACGACCTCGTTCCCGGCCTCCCGGAAAGCCGCGGAGACCGTCCGGCTCGCCTTCGTCATCGCGACGGCGAAGCTCACCAGCGTGGGGGGCACGTCGAGGTCCTCGAACGTGCCGCTCATGCTGTCCTTGCCGCCGATCGCAGGCACGCCCAGCCCCATCTGGGCCGAGAGCGCGCCGAGCAGCGCCGCCGCGGGCAGGCCCCACCGCCTGGGGTCGCCGGTCATGCGGCCAAAATATTCCTGGAAGGTCAGCCGGCTTGCCAGCGGGTCGGCCCCGGCGGCGGCCAGCTTCGAGAGGCTCTCCGCCACGGCCCACGCCGCCCCGTGGAACGGCGAGAACCGCGCGATGCCGGGGATGAACCCGTAGGCCATCGCCGTCGCGTCGTCCGTCTCGCCGTTCGGGACGGGCAGCTTCGCCGCCATCGCCTCTTCGGGCGTCCGCTGGTATTTCCCCGCGAAGGGCATCAGCACGGTCGCCGCGCCGATGCTCGAGTCGAACCGCTCCGCCAGCCCCTGCTGGCTGCACACGTTCAGGCGCGTGAGGTTTTTGCGGAACGCCTCGGGGAGCGGCAGGCCGCGCAGGCATTCCGGCACCCGGGTGCGGTAGTCGTCCTTCGGGTCGGCCGCGGGAAGCAGGACCCGCGCGTGCTGGGGCACGCCGTTCGTGGCGAGGAACGAGCGGGCAAGGTCGACGATCCGGTCCCCGCGCCACTCCATGATGAGGCGCGGCTCCTCCGTCACCACGGCGACCGGCGTCGCGTCGAGGTTTTCCTCGTGCGCGGCGGCGACGAACCGGTCCGTGTCTTCGGGCGCGAGGACCACGGCCATCCGCTCCTGCGATTCCGAGATCGCCAGCTCGGTGCCGTCGAGACCCTCGTATTTTTTCGGGACCTTGTCAAGGTCGATCCGCAGGCCGTCGGCCAGCTCGCCGACGGCGACGCTCACGCCGCCCGCGCCGAAATCGTTGCAGCGGCGGATCAGGCGGGCGATCTCCGGCCGGCGGAACAGGCGCTGGATCTTCCGCTCGGTGGGCGGGTTGCCCTTCTGCACCTCGGCGCCGCAGTCCTCAATGGATTTTTCCGTGTGCGCCTTGGAGGAGCCGGTCGCGCCGCCGCAGCCGTCGCGGCCGGTCGCGCCGCCCAGCAGGACGACGACGTCGCCCGGGCGCGGGGCCGTGCGCACCACGTTCTCCTTCGGCGCGGCGCCGATCACCGCACCGATCTCCATGCGCTTGGCGACGTAGCCGGGGTCGTAAAGCTCCGTGACCTGCCCGGTCGCAAGGCCCACCTGGTTGCCGTAGGAGCTGTACCCCTGCGCCGCGCCCGTCGTGATCTTGCGCGTGGGCAGCTTGCCGCGCAGCGTCTTTTCAAACGGCACGCGCGGGTCGCCGGAGCCGGTGACCCGCATCGCCTGGTAGACGTACGCCCGGCCGGAGAGCGGGTCGCGGATCGCGCCGCCCAGGCAGGTGGCCGCGCCGCCGAACGGCTCGATCTCCGTCGGGTGGTTGTGGGTCTCGTTCTTGAACTGCACCAGCCATTTCTGCGGCTTCCCGTCCACCGTGACGGGGACCTCGACCGAGCAGGCGTTGATCTCGTCGCTCGCGTCCAGATCGGGGAGCTTCCCGCGCTTTCTCAGCGCCTTGGCCCCGACCGTCGCCAGGTCCATCAGGCAGACGGGGCGCTTCGCGCCCTCTTTGCCGTAGGCTTCCTCCCGCGCCCTGAAATACGCGCGCAGGGCGTCCTCAAACGCGGGGCGCAGGGCGGAGGGCTCCGCCTCGATTTTGTCCAGCTCCGTCAGAAAGGTCGTGTGGCGGCAGTGGTCGCTCCAGTAGGTGTCGATCACCCGCAGCTCCGTGACGGTCGGGTCGCGTTTTTCCGTGTTCCGGAAATAGTCCCGGCAGAACGCGAGATCCCCGAAGCTCATCGCGAAGCCCCTGCGGGCGTGATACTCCCGCAGGGCCGCGTCGTCCCATTCCGCAAAGCCCGCGACGCGCGCGACGTCGGGCGGGATTTTCGCCTTCGCGCCGAGCGTCTCCGGCTTATCGGGGGACGCGGGGCGGCTCTCGACCGGATTGATGCAGTACGACTCGATCTTCCGGAACTCCGCGTCGCTCAGATCGCCCTTCACGGCGATCAGCTTCGCGGTGGCGACCTGCGGGCGCTCGCCCTGCGTCAGAAGCTGCACGCACTGCGCGGCGGAATCCGCCCGCTGGTCGAACTGCCCGGGCAGGTACTCGACCGCGAAGGCGCGGTACCCCTCCGGCAGCGGATAGGTTTCCTCGTAGACGCGGTCCAGGTTCGGCTCCGAGAGGATCGTGTCCCGCGCCGCCTCGAACTCTTCCCGCGAAAGGCCGGCAAGATCGTACCGGTTGGCGAGGCGGACGTCCTCGACGGCCGCAAGCCCGAGGTTTTCCCTCAGGTCGGCCTTCAGATTCCGCGCCTCGATATCGAACCCCGGCTTTTTTTCGACAAATACCCGGATGACTTCAGACATGGCTCCCCCGTTCCGCGTTTTCCGCTCAGTGGATCGAATAATGTTTATTTTATCACAGCCGGCGGCCGGATGAAAGGGCCGCGGCCTATTTTCTCACGTCAGCTTCGCGGCCTGGACCATCAGGGCCGAGGCCAGCCGCCCCGCCGAGGCGATGCTGCCCTCGTCGGAGTTTTCCACCACCACGGCGAACGCGAGCGGCGTCTCCGCCCGGGAGGAAAATCCGACCATCCAGCAGTTGTCGCCCCGGCCGCTCACCTGTGCGGTGCCGGTCTTGGCGCACACAGCCAGGCCCGGGAACAGCCCGTCGCCGTAGGCGTGCGAGACGTTGTAGCGCATGTATTCCGCAAGACGCCGGGCGGTCTCGGTTTTCAGGAGCGCCGGGCCGGCCTTCGCTTCGCCGCGCCGGGTCTCCACGCCGAACGGCCCCGTCACGCTTTGGATGAAATAGGGCATCACGGGCGTGCCGCCGTTCGCGGCGGCGCCCATCAGCACCAGCATGTGGTAGGGGTTCGCAAGGTCGGTGTACTGCCCCACGCCGGACCACGCCAGCTCGTCCGGCTGCGCGGAGGCGACGCTGTAGGAGCTTTTGGCCGAGGGGATGCCGTCCAGGCTGAAGCTGCGGTTGAAGCCCATTTCGTCCGCCTGCGCGCCCATTTTTTCCCGGCCAAGCTCCACGGCGATCTGCGCGAACGCCACGTTCGAGGATTTGGCCAGCGCGTTCTTGAAACTCAATTTCCCGTAGGCGCGCAGGTCGGTGATCCTGTTGCCGTTGATCACGACGCTGCCGCTGCAGTTCCACGTGCGGCCGTCCAGGTTCGGGATGTTCTCGATCGCGCAGGCCGAGGTGACCAGCTTGAAGATGGAGCCGGGCGTCAGCGAGGAGGAGAGCACCTTGTTCACGTAGACGCCCTCGTATTTGCCGGTCTTGTCGGTGTTCAGGTCCTTCGGCGGGTTCTGCGGGTCGTAGTCCGGCGTGCTGACCATGCACAGCAGCTCGCCGGTCCGGTAGTTGTAGACGGCCGCCGCCCCGCTGCGGGAGCCCAGCTTCTGCCGCGCGAGCCGGCACAGCCCGCTGTCGAGCGTGAGGCGGATGTCGCCGCCGTTGCTTTTGCCGGTGGGCGAGGCGAGGCCGGTGATGAGGTTGTAGCCGACCAGATCCGAGCGGAAGCTGTGCTGTACGCCCGCGGAGATATACCCGCGCGTGTCGCCCACGGCGTGCAGCATCGCCCGCCGCGCCGTCGCGTCGCCGCCGTAGACCCGTTTGCCGTTCTTCGTTTCCGCCAGCACGGCGCCGTTCCGGTCGAGCACGCGGCCCTCGGCGGCGGTCTGGCTTTCGCCGGTGATGTGGCGGTTGAACGGCTGCACGGCCCAGTCCCCGCCGTGCAGCGCGAGGCCCCAGAGGAACACCCCCAGGCCGAATAGGAACGCCCCCGCCAGAAGGTAGAGCGCCAGCGAGCGGAACCCGGTCGTCTTCATCGTTTCCGCCTCCTCGCCGCGTAGGTGCGCTCGTCGTTGGCCTTCAGAAACGCGAGCAGCCCCCAGACCGAGACCATGCTGGAGCCGCCCAGGCTGATGAACGGCAGCGTGACGCCCGTCATGGGCAGCACGTCGGTCGCGCCGAACACGTTCAGGCCGGTCTGGAACAGCAGCATCCCCGCCGCCGCGCACGCCGAGATCGAGTAGAGCGTCGAGCGGCTGCGCGTCACGTCGGAGCGCGCGTAGAACGCGAGGCCCGCGAGGATCAGCACCACCGTGAGGGCGAGGACCAGCCCCAGCTCCTCGCACAGCATGCCGAACACCAGGTCGCTGTCGCCGGCGAACACGCCTTTCAGGGCCCCTTTCCCCAGGCCCGCGCCGAACAGCCCGCCCGTCGCGGAGTAGCTGAGCACGCGCACCTGCTGGTATCCGCCGGAGTCGTTCACGTGCTCCCACACGTGCCGCCACGCGGCGAACCGCTGCGCCACGTAGGGTCTGAACTTCAGAATCAGGAACGCGCCGATCCCCGCGGCCGAGCAGGCCAGCGCGACGGTCCGCAGGCTGCCGGAGCGCATGAACGCGATGAGGAGGAACGTGACGAAGAAGATGCAGGCGGTGCCGAAGTCCTTCATCAGGAACAGCGCGCCGACGCACGCGGCGGAGAACGCGATGAAGCCCGTCAGGTTCTGGTAGGTCTGGAGCCTGTCCAGCGTGGAGGCGCCCACCAGGATGAACGCGATCTTGATCAGCTCGGAGGGCTGCAGGCTGAACGGCCCCAGCACGATCCAGTTGCGGGCGCCGTTGCGCTCCCGCGCGAGCAGCAGGTTGGCCGCGAACAGCAGCATCGCCAGCGCGCCGGCGGCCACGCGCCAGCGCATCACGCGCTCCGGGTCACCGAGGAACCAGACCAGGAAGCAGTACAGCACCACGCCGATCGCCACGCCCAGCAGCTGCGTGTAGGTGATCTTCACGCCGACGCCGCTCAGCAGCATCACGCCGACGCCGCTCAGCAGGAAGGCCAGCGTCTCGAGCTCGAAGCTCACGCGCCCGAGGATCTTCATCGAATAGAAATAGAGGGACCATTCGAGGACCAGCAGCGCGCCGAACGGGATCAGCGGCGCCGGGTCCGGCCTGCCCTGCGCGAAGCAGGCCTGCGCGCACAGCAGCAGCTGGACCAGCGCCGTCGCCTGCAGCAGGCGGAACGGGCTGGCCGCGCGGCCGCGCACCGGCTTGGGCGGCTTCAGGCCCGCCACGTCGGCCGTGCGCTTGAGGGTCAGCGCCGTCGAGCCCATCGTGATCACGTCGCCCGGAAAGACGGGTGCGCTCCGCTTCACTTTTTTCCCGTTCACAAACGTGCCGGCCTTGGAGTTCGTGTCCGTCACCAGCCACCCGCTCTCGCGGCGCATCAGCACGGCGTGCGCGCGGCTCGCGGTCTGGTCGCGCAGCACGATGTCGCAGCTGCGGCTGCGGCCGATGGAATTTTCCCAGTACAGCACGGGGATCACCGTGCGGGCGGCCGTATCCTCGAGCACCACCACGGGCTCTTCCCGGCGCTTGCCGAGGCGGAGCGAGCGGAAGCAGCGGTGCGCGGTGGCGATGCACAGCAGCGGCACCGCGACGCGGAGGGCGTACAGCGCGGCGGAGATCCATTCGGCGGGTAAAGTCAAGCGGCGTCCTCCTTCCTAAGCTTTTCGGCGATCTGAAGCGGGACCTTCTCAATTATACAGAATCCGGCCCATAAAGTAAACCGGGGGCCGTTTTGCGGCGTCCCCGGTTAGTATGCCCTGTTTTCGGCGTCCGAGCTTGCGGTCAGTTCTTTTTCACCGCTTCGCCCGCGCGTTTGAAGATGCTGTTCGGCGCGACGAATCCGCGCACCATCGAAAGCGGGTAGATGTTCGTGTCCCTGCCGACGACCGTGCCGGGGTTCAGGACCGAGTTGCACCCCACCTCCACGCGGTCGCCCAGCATCGCGCCCATTTTCCGCAGACCCGTCTCGATGCGCCCCTCCGGCGTGCGGATGGTCACGGGGGTCCGGTCGGACTTGATGTTCGAGGTGATGGACCCCGCGCCCATATGCGCGCGGAACCCCAGGATCGAATCGCCGACGTAGTTGAAGTGCGGCACCTCCACGCGGTCGAACAGGATCACATTTTTGAGCTCGGTCGAGTTGCCGACGACGCAGCCGGCGCCGACCAGCGCGTTGCCGCGCACGAAGGCGCACTGGCGGACCTCGGTCTCCGGCCCGATGATGCACGGCCCGTGCAGATAGGCGGAATCAAAGACCCGCGCGGACTTCGCGACCCACACGTTTTCCCCGCGCCGCTCGTACTCCTCCGGCGGGAGCGCCGCGCCCAGCCGCAGGATGAACTCCCCGATCCTCGGCAGGGCCTCCCACGGGTAGGCCAGGCCGCCGAGCAGCGGGGCCGCGGCCGTATGCGTCAGGTCGAACAGATTCCGGATCTTCGCCGGTTCAAATTCCATAGCAGAACGCTCCCTCTCAAAATCTGATCCGACCTATTATATTGTTTTTCGTCCCCGCCGTCAATGCCCCGCGTCGTCCGCAAGGCTCTTTTTCAGATTCAGAAGGTCCGCGGTGCCGATGTGCCCGTCGCGGTCCAGGTCGGCGGCCGCCGCCTGGTCCTCCCGCAGCCCGGCGATTCGGGAGAGGTAGTCGTACAGCAGGCCGCACGCCTGCGGGGTGGGCGCGCCGCACCGCGTCAGATCGCCGGCCACGGCCGCGGTGCTCGCGCTCAGCACCCGGCCGGTGTCGTCCAGCACGCGGATCACGTCGCCGGTGCAGACGCTCCCGCTTTTCCGCGCCGCGCCCGCGGCGGTCAGGACCGAGACCGCGCGTTCCTCCGGCTTATACTGCCCCGGCGCGTAAAGCTCTTTCTTCAGATCCTCGACGGTGACGGGCGCGCGGAAAAACACGAAGCGGTCCGCCGGCGGTTCTTCGCCGCCGGAAGACGGCGTCCCGGATTGCTCCGGCTGTGAAACCGCGGAGGACGCGGGCGGCGGAAACCCGGACGACGCGGAGGAAGAAGAATCGGACGGCGGGGAGGAAGAGGGATCGGCGGGCGGGGAGGAAGAAGAATTGGCGGATGGGGAGGAGGGAGCCGCCGAAGAAGAAGGGGGAGCCGCGGAGGATTCCGGCGGCATCGGTTCCCCTTGGATTTCGATGGTGAACTCGGCGACGGTCCGGCCGCTTCCGTCCCTGATCTGTGCCCGGTCGCCGGAATGGACCTCCCGGGCGCGCGTCTCCCCGTCCGGGCCGAGGACGGCGAGCGTATATCCCAACCCCGCCGGGACGAGGGCTTTCCTCAGGGACACGACGGTGCTGCCCGCGGGGAACACGCGAACCACCGCTTCTTTCCCGGAGCCGGACGCTTCCGACCCGCGCGAGACGGCCGGCGCCGCCGCGAGGAACAGCAGCGTCAGCAGCATCGCGGCCAGGAGGAAGCCTTTTTCCCGCTTTTCCATCCTTTTCACCACCATAGCACCCTTATGGTAGTATTTCCCTGAGAAAAATGTCGAAAATGTGTCTTTCTTTCACATACGGGCAGGCACGGCCTGCACTTTCGGCCCGCGGGCAAAGCCCGGCTCGGCCCGCCGTTTTGCTGGAAGTGAACCGTAAGCTTTGTTTGGCGGGACAGTTTACGAAATCTCCCGGAAAGATGAATGCCGTCTGTGCGGTACCTGCCCCGGTTTTGGCTCTCCGGGAGTGCAGGGGGGACGGATTAGGGCCCCTCTCGTGCGGAGGTTACAGCATTTCCAGTTGATTATGCAAGTGGGTTTGTGTTTTCCTCCGCCGGAGGCGGAGGAAAACACATCATCTTTTTGACGGATCAAATAAAAGAGAAGGTTCCTCCGCCTTTTGAAAAAGGCGGGCGAAAACTTCACCGTATGTCCTGCGGGCGGCGTTTTCCTTACCGAAACGAAAAATCTCCCGAAGCAGAATTCGACGCTTCGGGAGATTCCCGTTTCAGTCCCGGCTGCCTTCACTTCCGTTTTTCGCTCTGCCCCATGCCGGGCCGAAGCAGGCTTTGCCTGCCGGAGTTCAGGACCGCGAGGACCGTGACGCCCACGTCTGCGAACACGGCTTCCCACAGGCTTGCGAGACCGAGGGCGCCGAGCGTCAGGAAGACGGCCTTGACGCCCAGCGCAAAAACGATGTTCTGCATCACGATCCGGCGGGTCTTTTTGGCGATGCCGATGGCGCCGGCGAGCTTGGAAGGCTCGTCGGTCATCAGCACCACGTCGGCCGCCTCGATCGCCGCGTCGGAGCCGAGGCCGCCCATCGCCACGCCGACGTCGGCCCGCGCCAGAGCGGGCGCGTCGTTGATGCCGTCCCCGACGAACACCAGCTTCCCGCCCGCGGGGACTTCCCGGAGGAGCTCCTCCGTTTTCTCCACCTTTTGCTGCGGCAGCAGCTCCGCGTAGACCGCGTCGAGCCCCAGCTCTCTGCCGACCTTTTCTCCGGCCGCCCTGCCGTCGCCGGTCAGCATCACGGCTTTGCGGACCCCCTCCGCCTTCAGTTCCCGGACGGCCTCCCGGCTGTCCGGCTTGACTTCGTCGGAGATCACGAGATACCCCGCGAACGTCCCTCCGACCGCGAGGTAGACGGCGGTCCCGGGCGCCGCCGCTTTTCCCCGGGCAATCCGGTTGGAATCCATCCACTTCGCATTTCCGGCGAGGACCGGCTTTCCGTCGATCTTCACGCGGATCCCGCGGCCGGGAAGCTCTTCATGATCGGCGATGCGCCGGGTGTCGATCTCTTTGCCGTAGGCGTCCCGGATCGAGGCGGCGATCGGGTGGCAGGAGAAGCCTTCCGCGTGCGCGGCGAGCGCGAGGACCTCGTCGTTTGAAAATCCGTTTGCCGCCTTGGTCTCCGTGACTTTGAAGCAGCCTTTCGTCAGCGTCCCGGTCTTGTCGAAGACGACCGTGTCCACCTTGTTGAGGGCTTCGAGGTAGTTGCTGCCCTTGACGAGGATCCCGGCCCTCGAGGCCCTGCCGATCCCTCCGAAAAATCCCAGCGGGACCGAGACGACAAGGGCGCACGGGCAGGAAACGACCAGGAAGATCAGGCCGCGGCGGGCCCAGTCCGCAAATGCGGCCCCCGGCACCGCAAGGGGCGGGACGACCGCCAGCGCGAGCGCCGCGAGCACGACGGCGGGGGTGTAGTAACGGGCGAATTTTGTAATAAAGTTCTCGGTGGGCGCTTTGCGGCTGCCGGCGTTCTGTACCAGGTCCAGAATCTTTGAGGCGGTGGATTCGCGGAATCCTTTTGTGACCTCGACGGTCAGCAGGCCGCCTTGATTGACCGAGCCCGAGAGCACCCCGCTCCCAGGTTCCGCATCGCGCGGAAGGGATTCTCCCGTCAGCGCGGACGTGTCGAGGGAGGACCTCCCCTCCGTCACCGTCCCGTCGAGCGGAACCCTTTCGCCCGGCTTCACGACGATGAGATCCCCGACGCCGACTTCTTCCGGCGTCACCCGCCGCACCTCGCCGCCGATTTTCAGATTGGCGTAATCGGGGCGGATCTCCGTCAGCGCGGCGATCGACCGGCGGGAGCGGCTCACGGCGGCGTCCTGAAGCAGCTCGCCCACCTGATAGAACAGCATCACGGCGGCGCCTTCCGGGTATTCACCGAGGACGAAGGCGCCGATCGTCGCCGCGCCCATCAGAAAATTTTCGTCGAAGATCCGGCCTTTTGTGATGTTCCGGACGGCTTGGAACAGCACCTTCCAGCCCGCCGAAAGGTAAGCGGCGAAGAATACCGCGAATTCGGCCGGCCGCGGGAAGGTGAAAATCAGGCCCGCGGCGAAGAGGGCGGCTCCGGCCGCCAGCCCGATGTGGGAGAACCTTTCTTTCCGTTCGTCGGATTCCGGCTCCCGCTTTTTCAGGACGATTTCGGAGTCGTACTTTTCGGCGATGCTTTCGATCCTGGCGGGCAGGGATGCCGGAATTTCCGCGCCCGAAAGTTCGAGCGTCAGGGCTTTCAGGGCAAAGTCAACCTTTGAAGATGCCACGCCCGGCAGATCGCTGACCTCCCGCTCGATGATTTTGGCGCAGTTTCTGCAGCACAGGCTGCGGAAGCTGTAGGTTTTCTTAAGCGTTGCCTCCATGGATCTTCCTCCGTATCGTTTTTATTGGGGAATCGCCTTGCCAAATATTGAATTACATGAACAATTGAACATTACTTCAACTATAACGGCAAAAAAATTTACCGTTCCTCCACGTGCGACAGACCCTGGTCGAAAATATTTTTTACATGGTCGTCGTCAAGCGAATAATAAACGACCTTGCCGTCGCGGCGGTTCCGGATCAGCTTCGCCTGCTTGAGGATGCGCAGCTGGTGCGAGATGGCCGACTTCGTCATGCCGAGCACCGCCGCAATGTCGCAGACGCACAGCTCCGACTCGAACAGCGCGCAGAGGATCTTGACCCGCGTCGAATCCCCGAACACCTTGAACAGGTCCGCGAGGTCCAGCAGGTTCTCCTCGTCCGGCAGAAGCGAGCGGACCTTGCGCACCGCGCCCTCGTGGATTACGGTACAGTCGCACTTGTCGATATCCGGGATGCACGGATTCACGGAAGACCCTCCTTTCCGGCACAACGATTGAACAATTATTCAACCGTATTATTATAGTATAGCCTTCCGGCCCGAAATGTCAATCTTTTTTGAAAAAGTTCTGCTGCTGTAGCAATTCCAGCCTTGAGCGAGCGGCGAAAATTGCTTCTCCCCCCGCCGGAGGCGGGGGGAGAAGCAAAAATTCCGCAACTTAACTGGAAATGATGTAGGGGGGCGGCCGTTTTGCGGAACAGCCGGAACGTTAAAATTATGTATTTTTCGTCATAAAAATACCCCGCGTATTGCCAAAACGGCGGCCGCGGGAAATTTTTATCGAAAGAGGAATTTTAATGCCCCTTCGGCGGCAGGAAGCCGACTTTTTTCATGACCTTCCGCAGCATGCGGACTGAAAGCGCATAGGCTCTCTGCGCGCCGTCGTTCCAGCACTGCTCCAGATAATCGCGGTTCTTGATATAGTCGGCGTATTGCTCGCGGATCGGGCGCAGGTGCTCGGCGACGGCCTCGCCCACGGCGGCCTTGAACTCGCCGTAGCCCTTGCCCGCGAAGTCCGATTCGATCTGCTCCATCGTCTCGCCCGTCACGCAGGAGTAGATGCCCATCAGGTTGTTCACGCCGTCCTTGCCCTCGGCCCGGCGCACGCTGGCCTCGCTGTCGGTCACGGCGCGGCGGAATTTGCGCTGGATATCCTCCGGCTTGTCGAGCACGGCGACGAAGGCGTTCGCGTTTTCGTCGGATTTGCTCATCTTTTTGGCCGGGTCCTGCAGCGACATGATCTTCGCGCCGTGCTTCGGGATATAGGCGTCCGGCATCTTGAAGACCGGGCCGTAGAGGCCGTTGAACCGCTCCGCGATGTCGCGGGTCAGCTCGACGTGCTGCTTCTGGTCCGCGCCGACCGGCACCAGGTCCGTCTGGTACAGCAGGATATCCGCCGCCATCAGCGCGGGGTAGGTGAACAGCCCGGCGTTCACGTTGTCGGCGTGCTTGGCGGATTTGTCCTTGAACTGCGTCATGCGCTGCAGCTCCCCGAACTGGGTGTAGCAGTCCAGAATCCACGCGAGCTGCGCGTGCGTCGGCACGTGGCTCTGGATGAAGAACAGGCTCTTCTTGGGGTCGATCCCGCAGGCCAGCAGCAGGGCGTAGGCCTCCAGCGTGCGGCGGCGGAACGCGGCCGGGTCCTGCCGCACGGTGATGGTGTGCAGGTCCGCCAGCGCGTAGATGCAGTCGTATTCGTCCTGCAGGCCGATCCAGTTCTTCAGCGCGCCGAGGTAGTTCCCCAGCGTGATGGTCCCGCTCGGCTGGATCGCGCTGAAGATGATCTTTTTCGCTTTTTCAGGTTCGTTCCTTTCGGGTTCCATGCGTTTTCCTCCGTCTTTCGGTCTCCCGCGCTCAGGCGAGCATCTCCCGCGCGAGATCGCCCAGAATCTTCGCGCCCTGCGCGAACTTGTCGTCGCTGGGCGTCGTGTAATTGATGCGGAACGACCGGCAGGGCGCCGAATCGTCCGTCAGGAAGGCGCTGCCCGGCACCACGCCGACCTTGCGTTCGATCGCCCGCCGGCAGAATTCCGGCATGCCGATCCGCTCCGGCAGCGTGCACCAGAAGAACAGCCCGCCCTCGATGGGCCGGTGCGTCACCTCGGGCGGCAGGAACCGGCCGAGCGCCTCTTCCGCCGCCTTCGCCTTCCTGCGGTAGATCGCGCGCAGGCGCCCCAGGTGCGCGTCGAAGTCGGTATGCGCGGCCAGCTCATAGCAGACCATCTGCGCCCAGATGTTGGTGTGCACGTCCTCGCCCTGCTTGCAGACGACCATCTTCTGCAGCAGCTCCTTCGGCCCCGCGGCCCAGCCGACGCGCAGGCCGGGCGCGATCACCTTCGAGAACGTCCCCGCGTAGAGCACGGCGCCCGTTTCGTCGAGGGACTTGACGTCCGCCTCGTCCCTCCCGGCGAAGCGCAGGTCGCCGTAGGGGTTGTCCTCGAGGATCATCACCCCGTACCGCTCGGCCAGCGCGATCATCCGGCGGCGCTTCTCCGCGCTCATGGTGACGCCCGTCGGGTTCTGGAAGTTCGGGATGGTGTAGATCAGCTTCACGTTTTTTTCTTCCCGCAGCGCCCGTTCCAGGGCGTCCATGTCCATGCCGTCCGGCTCCATCGGCACGCCGCGCAGCCGCGCCCGGTAGGAGCGGAACGTGTTCAGCGAGCCGATGAAGCTCGGCTCCTCGCACAGCACGGCGTCCCCCTCGTTGAGCAGCGATTTCGCCGCGAGGTCCATCACCTGCTGCGCCCCGCTCGTGATCAGCACCCCGTCGAACTCCCGGCCGACGCCGTGTCGCTTTTTCAGATAATCCGTCAGGTATTCCCGAAGCGGAAGATAACCTTCCGTAATATTGTACTGGAGGGCCTCGATCGGCCGCTCCGCGAAGATCTTTGCGGAAATCTCCGCGATCTCGCGGGCGGGGAAGGCCTCCGGCGCGGGGTTGCCCGCCGAAAGCGGGAGGAACTCCGGGTCGGAAGCGTATTTGAAGATCTCGCGGATGGCCGAGGGTTTCAGCTCCTTCACGCGGTCTGAAAACCGATACTCCATGGGCTGCGCCTCCCTGCTTGCGGGGCCGGGCAGCCGCCCGGCCCGCGTTTTCCCCCATTGTAGCACAAATCCGCGCCGAAGGCCAGAAAATCCGCTCCGTCCGCCGCGGGGGAGCGGTTCCCGCAAAATTCGATCAAAGCCGTTCAAATATTCCGCCAGGTTATGACAATTAAGACTATATACCAATAGTATAATGAAAACAGGAAAAATATGGACATGCAATAAAAATATGGATGTGAAATGAAATGATCAAAGCGGAGACGAAGCGGGTCCGGTTCTCGCAGGCGGCGGCCGGGTCGGCGAAGGCGGCGGCGCGGCAGGCGGCGGCGTTTGCGCTGGGGCTGCTGGCGGCGCGGGCGGTGGTGTTCGGGCACTACGCGCCGTTCGCGGTCGCGGCGGCGGCGGCGGCGCCGTATCCCGTGCTGTGGAGCGCGGTGATCGGCGGGGCGCTGGGGTATCTGCTGCCGTCGTCGGTGTCGGTGCCGGTGCACTGCCTGGCGGCGCTGCTGGCGGTCGCGGCGATCCGCTGGGCGCTGAACGACCTGGTGCGGCTGCGGATGCACCCGATGTTCGCGCCGTGCGCGGCGTTTTTCCCGATGCTGGTCACGGCGCTTTCGATCGTGCTGGTCAGCGGGTCGGACGCGGCCACCACCGCCCTTTATATGGCGGAGGCCCTGCTGGCCGGGGCGGCGGCGTATTTTTTCGCCCGCACGGTTTCGGCGGTGCAGTCGGGGCGCAGCCCGGGTGAATGGGGTTCGCAGGAGATCGCGTGCGGGGCGTTCTCGGGCGGGATCCTGCTGCTTTCGCTTTCCGGGCTCTCGGTCGGCGGGGTTTCGGCCGGCCGGGTGGCGGCGGTGGTGGCGGTGCTGTTCGCGGCGCGCTACGGCGGCGTGAGCGGCGGCAGCGTGGCGGGCATCGCGGCGGGGCTCGCGTTCAGCCTTTCGACCTCCGGCCTCAGCTATCTTTCGGGGGCCTACGCGCTCGGCGGGCTGACGGCGGGCCTGTTCTCGCCGCTGGGGCGCCTCGCCTCGGCGGCGGCGTTCGTGGTCTCCAACGGCGTGGCCTCGCTGCAGGTCGGCGCCCGGCAGGAGGTGGTCAGCGGGATGTACGAGGTCGCGGCGGCGACGGTGATCTATCTGGCGGTGCCGGCGCGGACGGGCGCGCGGCTGATGGGCCTGTTCTCCCGCGGCGAGGATTCCGGCCGGGCGGAGGGCCTGCGCCGCACGGTCGTGATGAAGCTGAACTACGCCGCCGGGGCGCTCGGCGGTGTTTCCGAGACCGTCGAGGAGGTCTCGAAAAAGCTCTCAAAGACCAGCGCGCCGGATATCAACGGCGTGTACCGCCGCGCCGCGGAGGAGGTCTGCGCCACCTGCGGGCTGAAGGGGTACTGCTGGGGCGGCGGCTTCAGCTCCAGCATGGACGCCTTCAACAACCTGACCGAGAAGCTGCGCGCCGCCGGAAAGGTGGAGCGCGGCGATTTCAGCCCGCAGTTCGCGGCGCACTGCGGCCGGCTGGACCGCCTGGCGGAGGCCGTGAGCCGGCACTATGCCCGGTTCGCCGTGCGCGACGCCGCCGAGCGCCGCGCCCAGCAGGTGCGCGACGTGGTGGCGACCCAGTTCGCCACCGCGTCGGACATGCTGAAGGATATGGCCTCGGAACTGGAGCTGTGCGAGAAGTTCGACCCCGACGCGGCGCGGAAGGTGGGGGAGGTCCTCCGCCTCGCGGGCATCCGGCCGATCGACGTGAGCTGCCGGACCGACCGCTTCGGGCACATGTCGGTGGAGGCCGTGGCCTCCCCGGGCGAGTGCGTGCGCCTGAACCGCGCCCAGCTCGCGCGCGAGATCTCCGGCGTCTGCGGCCGCACGTTCGAGCTGCCCTGTCTCAGCGCGGCGGGCGGCCGGTGCCGCATCCGCATGGACGAGCAGCCGCTCTACCGCGTGAAGACCGGCTGCGCGCAGCACGTCTGCGGCAACGGCCGCCTCTGCGGCGACAGCTGGAAGTGCTTTTCGGACGGCTGCGGCCGCCAGATCGCCGTCGTCTGCGACGGCATGGGCCACGGCGGCCGCGCCGCGGTGGACGGCGCCATGGCCTCCGGCATCATGGAGCGCCTCGTCCGCGCGGGCATCGGGTTCGACGCCGCGCTTCGCGTCGTCAACTCCGCCCTCCTGGCCAAATCGGGGGACGAGTCCCTCTCCACCATGGACATCGCGGCGCTCGACCTTTACAGCGGCGCCGTGGAGCTGATGAAGGCGGGCGCGCCCCTGAGCATCCTCCGCCATGGCGGCCGCGCCGTGCCGGTGGATATGCCCGGCCTTCCCGTCGGCATCCTGAACGACACGCGCTTCGCCCGCACGACCGATTCCATCGGCCCCGGCGACCTGCTGGTCCTGCTCTCCGACGGCGCGCTCAGCTCCGGTTCCGAATGGGTCTGCGCCGAGGTCGAGAAATGGAACGGCGTCCTTCCCCAGGAGCTCGCCGAGACCATCGTCTCCCAAGCCATCGCCCGCCGCAGCGACGGCCACGACGACGACATCACCGCCCTCGTCCTGATGCTCTCCCCGGCGGGCTGAGCCTGCCCCGGCAGCGGCCGGTTTCGGTCCGCCCCGGCAAAGCCGGTTTCGGCCCGCCGTTGAACCGGGAGCGAACCGAAAGTTTCGTTAGGCGGGACAGTCGAAAGCCGCTCCCGCTTTTCCGTTCCGCTTTCACGCGCGGAACACTTACCCCCTGCCCCCTCCCGCGCGGTTAGCTTATCGAAATCATAGGCCCGCTGGGCGCGGAAGGGGGGTTATCTATAGATCGGGAGGGGGGCTGCCGCCCCCCTCCCTGCCAAAAGCCCCCGCAAAGGGGAGAGCCGCTTTATGAAGCACCTGCCCATGACCCGGCCCTTCGTTTGTTCTGCCACGGGAGCGCCCTGCCGTTCGTTCCGAAAGAAAGGGTGCGGACGGCTCCCCGGGGGTGCAGGGGGGACG